>NZ_JBGFFD010000005.1:0-327429 GCF_041224435.1 Chryseobacterium tongliaonense
AATCTTTTAATCTTTTAATCTTTTAATCTTTTAATCTTTTAATCTTTTAATCTTTTAATCTTTTAATCTTTTAATCTTATTATAAATTACGTTAAATATTCCTGAAAACTCAGTCGTCATATCAATTTAATTTGTAATTTTAAGAGAGAAAAGCTTTTATAACCATTTTAAATTCAATCCAATCTCAAAAATTATGGAAAATATAAAATTTGAAATATCTCCATATCAAGATGAATTGCAGATATTAATTGATGAAAAAAAAGCAGGCTACATGTCTATTGAGATTGACGGAAGGCTGTTGATTGTTTACTACACCAAACTCAACGAAGAGCTTGAAGGCAAAGGATACGCCAAGATGCTTCTGGATGAGCTGGTACGCTATGCCGAAGAAAAAAACCTGCTGGTAGATCCTGAATGCGATTTCGTAAGACAACAGTTTGAAAATCATCCGAAACGATACAAGGATATCTGGCATGCCTGATTAATCTTCCCACCAGGCTTTAAACCTGTTCTCAGAAGTATTCAGATCAACTTTTTCACCAATCATTGGAGTGAGTATATTCAGATTTTTTTCTTTTCCGAGGCTTGCTACCTTTTTCAGAGGTTCATTCCAGGCGTGAAGAGCCAGTGCAAATTTTGAAGAATGCACGGGAATAATATTTCTGGCGTTAACGTCAATACTGGCCTGTATTACTTCTTCCGGAAGGGCATGTATATATTTCCATGCTGCATTGTACTGTCCGTTTTCTATGATGGCAAAATCAAACGGCCCATATTTTTCACCAATCATTTTAAAATGGCTGTCGTAGCCGCTGTCACCACCCAGGAATATTTTTTTGGTTGGAGTTCCCAGTACATAAGAAGTCCATAAGGTGTTGTTTCTTTTTGTTTTTCTTCCGGAAAAATGCCTTGCCGGAGTAAAGGTAATTTTAATATTATTCTTTAAATCTGACATTCCGCCCCATTCGTCTTCAATCAGCTGATTCTCCTGATAGCCCCATTTTTCAAGGTGTGCACCTACTCCTAAAGGCAGAATTACTTTTCCTACTCTTTCCCTGATCGCTTTTACCGTAGGATAATCCAAGTGATCAAAATGATCATGGGTGATGATAAGATAATCGATAGCCGGAATATCTTCCGGTTTAAATATATCCGAGCCTGTAAAAGCTTTATTAAAAAACTTAAACGGCGAACCATAAGAGCTTAAAACGGGATCAATTAAAAAAGAAACCCCATCGGTCTGAATATAATAGGACGAATGCCCCATCCATATAAAAACATCTTCTTCTTTGGGAAGCATCTTCAGGTCGGTATGAATAGCAGGAATACTTTTCAGCGGTTTTAAAAGCGGATCTTTTTTAGCAATAAAAAAATCATACAGCACTTTAGACATGCTGTAACCTTCGGCAAGTGAGGGAGTATGACTAAGATTATGAAACTGTTTGTTTTTGTAAAGCCGGGACTGCTTCATTCTTTCCAGCCTTTTTCCTTTGGGTTCCGTTCCGAAAGCTTCCATACCGGTGATCATATAATAAGCCAGTACGATTAAGATTAATATTGCTATAATTATGTAAATCATTCTAATAAAATAAACCTTCAAATGTATTAACTTTTGATCTATAAAAGAAAGAAACTTAATCTCTTTTAGCTAAAATCAATCATTAACAAAAAATATCCGTTTCCATTATCCGGATTTAATTTAAACCGTTAAATTTGCCCTTTCAAAAAAACACACAAAAAACACCATTGAAAATTATATTATTTTTTGGACTGATCATCCTTACCTCCTGCTCTTCTGCTGTCGTTCAGCAGCAACAGGACGTATGTATAGCTCCGGATAAGCTTAAAAATGATGTTGATTATGCCTATACAAAACTTAAGCAAATCCACCCCCAGCTGTACCTGTATATTTCAAAAAGGGATCTGGATTATAAAATGGACAGCCTGAAACAGACTATTAATAAACCCCTGAATCCGGTTCAGTTTTATTTCAAATTACAGCCTGTCATTGCCAGTATTCATGAAGGGCATCTTTCTCTTCAGGCGCCTGTCAACAGACCGGCTAGGGATAAAAACAAATTTCTCGGTTACAGAAACCGCTTATTCGGTCATTTTGGTTATTACATCCATGGTAATCATCTGTATATCGCAGAAAATAAAGATTCCGTGTATCCTATACAACCCGGCTCCGAGATCCTGAAAATCAACAATGTTCCTGTTTCGCAATATATTGGAAAATACAAAAAAATGATCAGCAGCGATGGTTTTAATTCCACTTTTCTGCCGTATTATTTAAGGGATACGTTTTTCTTTTTTTATGTCCTGGAAAACGGGTTTTCAGATCATGCACAACTTGAAATTTTATATAAGCATAAAACACAGGTTTATACTATTGAAAGGGAAAAGATTAATGAAAAAGACCTGCTACAGGCTAATGAACCCCATAAACAGGCTGGCCCTGCGAATTGTACCACCAACAGGGATCTTAAGTTTTTAACTCCTGATAATTCTGTTGCTTATATGAGCATAAAAAGGTTTTCACATTATGATTCCGATAAGTTTTATAAAGAGGCTTTTGAAAGGATAAAGGAAGCGAAATCCTCTTATCTTATTATTGATATCAGAAATAATTATGGGGGTTCGCTACAGGAAATCAACAATCTGTATTCGTATCTGGTTTCCGAGCCTTTTACGCTTATAAAACCCTCAAGGATCAAATCGGAGTTTTCTCCTTTAAAAACCAATTATTTCAGGAAAAGCAGCACATGGGAATATGCTTTGAAGGGTATCACCTATCCTACTTTTTTCTTCCTTAAAACGCTTAATACCTATAAAGGAAAGGACGGTAAATCGTATTACAAAATAAAAGCCGATAATATTACCCAACCCAGCAAAGATGCCTTCCATGGAAAAGTGTATGTTCTCATTAACGGCGGAAGTTTTTCAGCTTCTTCTATTTTCAGCTCTAAACTTAAATTTGACCGCCGGGCTGTTCTGGTTGGGGAAGAAAGCGGCGGAGCCAATGATGGTACGGTTGCCGGATTTTATTCATACCAGGTACTTCCCAATTCTAAAATCACCCTTCCTATCGGTATACTTCAGGTAAGTCCGAATATTACCCTTTCCCATTCCCGGAGAGGTGTTATTCCGGATGTTGAAATCCGGGAGACCCTTAAAGATATCATCCGCAAAAATGATGTGCAGCTGAACTGGGTAAGAAATCAGATTGAAAAAGAGAAAAAGAATACTCCGAAATAATTGTTAAAAAAATTTCGTGTATTCTTGTTATGAAAATAAGGTTTCGGCGGGCATTCTGCCCGCCGAAACCTTATTTTTTCAATTCTTTTAAAAGATTTTCAATCTGAATGATATACTTCCCATAGAAGGTTTTAAACCAGAACTTCCCGAGAAGATAAAGAAGAAACAAGCCACCAACTACAGAGGTAAGAATTGTGGTTGCTATTGTAAAATCACTTATAGGTACCGGACGTGGGATAAATTCCATGACAATAATCAGCTCACAAACCAGAAACGGAATAAAGGCAAGATAAAACGAAAGATAATATTGTTTATTCAGATTGAGCTGATGCAGCAGATCTCGTAAGGCATCATACGTTCTCATCATCGGATTGCCAATATCTTTATAAAGCTTGAAAAACTTGCTGAAAAAGAAAAAGGTAACCAGTCCCATGGAAGCCAGCAGTATGGTGAGATAAAATTTAAATTTAAAAGGAGCACCACACAGCCAGACGATGGTAAATCCGAAAATAAATATTCCTACGGTCGACCAGAATTCCATGCGCATATTTTTACGCATTTTTTCCAGGGGAAGACTGATCTTTTTATTTTGTTCAATGCTGATTTCCGGTGTTTCTTCAAAAACATCTTCATTCCAGGCATTTTTTAGTTCATCTATATTCATTTGGTATTGATTTAAAAATTAGTAGGTATTTGAATTTAAGATATCTTTTAATTTATTTTTGGCGCGGTTCATTTTCACTCTTACATTTCCCTCAGAAATTCCCATCTGATCGGCGATTTCCTTTCCGGAGAAATTCTCCAGGTAATAGAAAATAAAAGCTTTGTCTATCGGATTGAGCTGATGAATGGCATGATACATTTTTGATAGTTTTTCTTCTTTCCCATGATCATATTCATCCTGTTCAATTTTGTAATGGGAAAAATCTTCGTTGGCTATAAAGCTTCTTCTTTTTTCGGATTTTAAGAAAATGATAGCGGTGTTCAAAGCAATCCTGTACAGCCAGGTAGAAAACTCACTCTGCCCTTTGAAGCCCGGATATGCTTTCCAGACCTGATAGGTGATTTCCTGAAAAAGATCATCACGGTCATCTTTTTCATCCATGTACATTTTAGAAATCTTGAAAATGATTCCTTTATGTTTTTCAATTTTATCTAAAAATTCTTGTTCTAATGAGGTCATGGTTTTTTACTCTACAGAGTTAGTTTGCGTTTGAAAAATATGTTACAAACCATTTATAAAAAATAATAAAAAAACCCGACAGAAAAATTTCTGCCGGGCTCCATTGTGTGTTTTTTTGTTTTTTAATTTTACTCAACTACTATTTTTTTGGAAACAGTATTGCCGTCTGCATTAATTTTTAATACATAAACTCCTTTTAGAGTTCCGTTTATATTAATTTTATTTGCTCCTTTATTTAATTTCTCAGTTTGTTTAACAAGTTTTCCTGAAACATCATAGATTTCAAATGTTGCGTTATTCTTGTTATTATCTATCGTAAATACACCGTTTTTAGCAGGGTTCGGATAAACACTGAACTGGCTTTCCAGTTTGGAAACTTCATTAGTTGCCAATACACCGCTTCCGATACCTACTGCATACCAGGCATTCACATTCTGAAGCTGTTCTGTTCCTCCTGCACCATACAAATCTGTAACCGCTTGTTTTGATGCATTATAAGCATCAAGAAAAGTACTGTTAGGCGTTAAATAAGTCGTTAATGTTTTGTAAGCAATTTTTTCAGCCTTTGCAAGGGTAATTCCTGTAACATTATAAGCATTTCCGATATCGTTTGTTCCGGATCCGCCTTGTGAAAGCAAATAGAACCAATAGTTTCCTACTCCGCTATTAGCGTGTACACCGCCGTAATCATTATCGGCAGAGGTATTGGCCGTATTTACCCAAAAGGTTCCCTGATAGGTATCCGGTTGTTTACCAAGCGACTGAAGCCCGGCATTCGGGTTGCTCATATTACGGATATAATTCACAGAGGTATTAAGAATTCCTTCTCCCATCGTCCAGTTTGCCATTGAAGGCGCTCCGTAAAATTCAATTGCAGTTCCGAACATATCGGCAAAAGATTCATTTAATGCTCCTGATTCCGCCTGATAATTAAGACCTCCGGTTCCGTTTCTGGAGATAATCATGTGAGAATATTCGTGACCACCTACGTCAATAGAAGCCATTGTATTGGCTACTCCGGGTTGAGCAGGTATATTACCGTTTCCAAATGCCATAAACTGCATTCCGTTGGACAGACCTACAGCCGTAGCATTGAAACCGTATCCTGCAGGAAGGCTCGGATTTAAGTTGGAAAAATCCATATTATAATAATTGGAGATCGGCGCACCCTGTCCGTCGTAGCTATTCCTGTTGAATTTGTTTAAATAATAATCATAGGAAGATTTAATGGCCCAGTGTACTTCTACCGGTGCTTTTGTAGCTGCTGCAGTGAAGTTTGCGGTAGCATTTGTATATTCCGTTGCTCCGTTCAGGATAATATATCCATTGGCATCAAGCCCAATCTGCCCATCAATGCTTGTTGCATCCATCGTACGGATCTTTCTTGCATTATCCAGCAATCTGTAGGCACCATTGTATGAATCTACTGTGATCGACTGGTTACCTTTGTAGTATGTAGCACTTACGGAAGGGGTATCTACAGTATGAATCTGAGAAAGTGATTTAACGATCTCTTTAGATGAATTATCTATATAATATACTTTAGAGAAAAGAGGTTTCATGGCAGAAGCCCAAACCATTGATGTGCTGTGCAGGCTTATTCCTCTTCCGTTATAAACTTTTGCAATTACATTTTCAATATCGGAAAAGATCAAATCATTGGCCGCGGTATTAGTATCGGAAGAGATAATATTTTTCAGTTCCTGGGAAGAGATCTGCTGACCTGCCGTTACAGCAATGTTATTAATCACCTCACCATTTACATAGGTTACCAGGTTATTTTTTTCATGAATCGAAATAATATCATCCATTACTTTAATTCCCTGGAAATAATGCTGATATATGGAATGTTTGATTCCCAATTCATCTGTCGATGCTTTAACAAATTTAAAAGTGTGATCACTTCCTGTCCCTAACCATTCACCTAAATGATTAATCAAAAAATCTGAAGAAACACTCTGACCGCTAAAATTAGCCTGAAAAGTCCCCATTAAAGAAGAGGTGGAAATTCGGGGCAAATCTTTGACAGAAATTTCCGATCTGTCCTTATTTTGGTTTTGGGCCTGCACCAGTGAAAGCGGGGCTACACCAACAGCAAGGGTAAAAGCTAATGCTTTAACGAAAGTAGTTGTTTTTTTCATAATATTTACTTGATTAAATTTCCCAGTTAGTAGAAAAAAATTATAAATGTTACAGAATTGTTGAAAATTTTTAACAAAAAAATTCTTATTTACAGGATAACATACACTGAATCAATTTAATCCGTCTAAAGTGTTAAGAAGAATATTTAAGTCTATATAACCGAGCTTGGCAGCAGCAATAATAATGATCAGAAGTATCAGTGTCAGAAAAAATATAATGAATATATACACCCCCACAAACCATAATACCGTATTGATAATATTGCCGGTAATCCCATATTTATTCATAAAAAACTGCTGTGATTTTTCAAACCATGTTTTTTTTCTTACTGCTTTCGGCCTTACTTCAATTCCGTTGAGCTCGTCTACCAGACTGACCACATTTTCAATGTATTTGCCATACATATAATAGATCCAGTATTTTATAATGAAGCAGATCAGTAAAATACTTATAATAAGGCTCACTGCGAAAATGGCAACATTATACCGCTCTTCAAAATGAAAGCCTATCTGAATAAGGCATAAAAGAAAGGCAAGAGGAATATAAGAAATATAATAGGCAATATAAATTTCCTTGGAGATCAAAAGTTGGGTTTTGATATTAAACAGGTCATAATTGGTATTGATACTGCTTTTTTTAAGCAATCCGTATAGTTTGATAAACCTGGAATAAAAATAAATGATAAAGCCTAGTGATAAAATCACTTCAAACATCGATATTGTTTTGATGTTCGAATCATGGGTAGCAAAAGGAAAACCGTATAAAATGGTAGGTAATGTGACGATCATTAGCCAAAATTCGGTTTTCATATTGATCCTTATCATCTCCAGGGGAGAATGAATCTCATTCTGTTTTTCCAAAGAGATCTCCGGAAGATCCTGTTTATCTTTGTCCCAAAGTTCTTTAAAATTTTCTAATTCCATTTCCTTATTGTTTAGGTTTAAGCCGTCCTTTGTTTTTCAATTATTTCTTTCAGTTTTATTTTGGCTCTGTTGAGCTTCACTCTTGCATTTACTTCCGTAATTCCCAACTGCCGGGCAATCTCCTTACCCGGAAAATCTTCCAAAAAGAAAAAAATAAGTGCTTTATCAATAGGACTTAACTGATGAATCGCTTCGTACATCATCTTCATGTTTTTATCATCGGTGTCATTGTAATTTTCCTGATGAGTGGTAAAATTTTCAATGTTCTGATGTTGTATAAAATGGCGCTTTTTTTCACTTCGTAGAAATACAATGGCTGTATTAAGTGCGGTTCTGTAGAGCCAGGTTGAGAAATCACTTTTCCTTTGGAAATCTTTGTATGACTTCCAGGCCTGGTAAATAATCTCCTGATAGAGATCATTCTGATCTTCCTGATTATCCATATACATCTTAGAGATTTTGAAAACCACACCTTTATGTTTTTCAATCTTCTCCAGAAATTCTTTTTCCAATAAAGACATCCCACTTTTCTCTGTACAGTTAGTAACATTTTTACACAAATGTTACATATTTTAACAAAAAAAATCTATTTTACATTAAGTTTTAATAAAATCAATCTAAGTTTTTGCTTTGTTGAATAAAATTTATGAAAGATGATTTCTACATTGAATGCAAAACAAGAGCTCCGGCAAGAAATTAAAATTTCTTGCCGGAGCTCTTTTATGTAATCATTTAACTAAAAAATATAATCTGTGCTCAGGAAGTTGGAATCATGTTCTCTTACAATGGTGTTTAACAAACTCTTGTTGGAATCCGTTAATTTTGCCGCTACCAGAGAACGGATTGAGAATGAACGAAGCGCATCAAAAACCGAAAGGGTACCTTCCGCACTGTCTTTTCTTCCGGTAAACGGGAATACATCCGGACCACGTTGAGCCTGACAATTGATATTCACACGGCTCACCAGATTCACAAACGCATCAATTAATTTTGATACTTCATGCGGATCTTCACTGAAAATACTTACCTGCATCCCGTGTGAAGCATTCACCTGATAGTCAATAGGTTCATCAATATTCTCGAAGGGAACCACCGGAATCACAGGTCCGAACTGTTCTTCATGGTATAATTTCATATCACTGTTCACCGGATATACTACCGCAGGGAACACAAAAGATGCCTCATTATAACCTCCGTTTTCATTTAATACTTTCGCACCTTTTGCCAGAGCATCATCAATACATTCTTTAAGGTACGGCGGTTTATTAACTTCAGGAAGCGGTGTAATCTTCACATCTTTTTCCCATGGAAGTCCGGGTTTTAAAGCAGATACTGCGGCATTTAGCTTTTCAGTGAATTCAGCGGCAACTTCTTTCTGTACGAATATCAGCTTAAGGGCAGTACAACGCTGACCGTTAAAAGAAAGTGCACCCAGGATACATTCGCTTACCGCTACATCAAGATCTGCATTTTTGGTTACGATCGCTGCATTTTTAGCATCTAAACTTAATATGGCTCTTAAGCGGTTAACTTTCGGGTGTAATTTTTTCAGTCCGTTGGCTACCTTACTCGATCCGATGAAAGCCAGGACATTCACTTTTCCGCTTTCCATAATCGGGGTAATGATCTCGGAACCTTTTCCATATAATGTATTCACGGTACCTTTCGGGAAAGCTTCTTTAAAGGCATTCAACAGTGGATAATGGGCTAAAACTCCATGTTTAGGCAGTTTAAATAAGATCGTATTCCCCATAATCAATGCGGGAATCAAAGTGGTAAATATTTCGTTTAAAGGATAGTTAAACGGTCCCATGCTCAATACCACACCCAACGGAGCTCTTCTGATCTGGGCAATTGTTCCTTCCGCCTGCTGAAAACGCGACGATTCACGATCAAGGTCTTTCAAAGCATCAATAGTCTGGTTGATGTAATCTACGGTACGGTCAAATTCTTTGGTAGAATCAGCCAGGGTTTTTCCGATTTCCCACATCAATAGTTTTATAATCAGATCCCGTTGCTGAATCATCAGGTATACAAACTTCTGCATACATTGTATACGCCCTTCAACGGACATCGTTGGCCATTCTCCCAAACCATTGTCATAGGCTTTAACTGAAGCTTCAAGAACTTCCATTGCATCTTCCGGGCTGATATTAGGAATGCTTCCCAACAGTTTTCTTTCCAATCCGTTTTCTGTAGGAATGCAAACCGGAGAATAAATATTGGTAACCTCACCTTTCCATTCTACAAGCTCACCATTCAGCAGATAAGTTCTTTGATGGATTTCAGGAACTTTATATTCTTCAGGGATTTCGTTTTCGCTTTTAAAAATTTCGTGAAATGACGGCCTTTGTATTGAATCCATAAATCTTTTTATTTTTTTTAATAATTAATAGTAAATTTTTTGTCAGAATAAAGGTAGATGTTAAAATTGATTTTAAAAATAGTCAGGTAATAGATTTGCTCTATTTGAAGGTTGTTTGAATTAAAATTAATGTTGGGTACTAAAAAAATGAATAATTTTACTTAAAAATAAAATTCATGTTTTCAAAATTAATTTTCAGCGCGTTATTCTTTTTCTCAGCATTTACTTTTGCTCAGAACACCGTTTTGATGGGAGGAAAGCCTGTACATACTTACGCAAAATTGCCATCGGTAAATAAAGCAGCTCCAAAATTTACCCTTACAGATGTTACGATGAAAGATCAGACATTAGATTCTTATAAAGGAAAATTTCTGATCCTTAATATTTTTCCAAGTGTAGACACCGGTGTTTGCTCGGCTTCTGTGCGTCATTTTAATGAAGACGCCGCCAATATCCCGAATACGGTTGTTCTTTGTATTTCCAAAGATTTGCCTTTCGCCCAAAAAAGATTTTGTGGAGCAGAAGGAATAAAGAATGTAGTAATGCTTTCGGATTTCCGTTCTGATTTCGGAAAAACTTACGGTGTGGAAATCACAGATTCTGTGATGAAAGGTCTTTTAAGCAGAGCTGTTGTGGTGATCGATCCGTCAGGAAAAATCGTTTATGAAGAGCAGGTTGCTGATATTTCACATGAACCGAATTATGAAGCGGCTATCACAGCAGTAAAAAAGTAATTTCTTGCTTTAAGGGTAATTATAAAATAAGGTAACTATATACTATTTTAGACTTATTGTTTCTGGTTTCTTTAATAATTGGTTTTTATATCGCAAAGAAAAATTATGAATCAGACCTATCGAAGATGAGCAAAGTTTTTTAATCTATAAAATAGATTTTCAAAAGAATGCTTCACAGCAGCCTTGCTGCTTTTCTTTGCTTTTTTTAAATATAGCAGTCAGATTTTAAAGCTTTGCGTTAATAAAAAATTAGTGTAAATAATATATAGTTACCTAAAGTAAAAAAGAGCTGCTCGCACCAGCGTACGAAAAAAACACCTCATTATTTAAGCATTCATCAGCATCTCCCCATCTTTTAAGATCATATACTTCTGTCCTGTTTCCTCTGAAATGCGTTTCAGATTATCCTCATTAAATTTCTTGGGGATATAGAATTTTTCATGTTCAAACAAATCATAATGTATCGGAACCAGTTTTCCAGCGTGTAATAAACGGGCTGCAGCAAAAGCCTGCTCCAGATCAAGAGATGCAGGAATGGGACTGTATTCCAACCCTATAACTCCAAAATCCACCACCACTCCATTCACCGGTAAAAACGCATAGTCTATCCCTTCATTTTCTTTTCCCAGTTTCCAGAACTGATTGTGCCAGATTGTATCACCGCCGTGAAAAATTTTTGTATCCTGGTCTTCTATGATCCATGAAGACTGTATTTCACCAATGCCATCCATCGCAAATACGGGCTTAAATCTGAGATTATTGTCTGTAAAAACTTCATCAAGCTCTAAAATGATCATGTCTTTGTCTCCGATATTTTTTTTAACAAAGGGCTCAAGTTCTGAATAAACGATTAGCTTACCCTCTTTTTTAAGACATTTTTCTATCACACTTTTATCAAAATGATCCAGATGCATATGGGTAAAAAGAATATAATCTGCTTCCAGATCATCTGTAAAAGTCAGTAATTTTTCAACAGCTTCTCCCAAAACAGGTTTGTAGTTGGAAAAATCTTCTACAGCATCAACCAGAATGGTTTTACCGTTGGAAACTATCTTTATTCCGGCCCAGTTTAGTTTTTGTATTTCCATATTTTTTCCAACAAAGGAAATAACTTACAGAGAGCGAAACAATAAACAAAAGTTAATTAATTCTCTTTCTGATCCGGCTTAAAGAAATAGGAGTAATTCCGATATAAGAGGCGAGGTATTTCAGCGGAATATGCTGAATATAATGAGGCTTATGCTTCAACAGATATTCGTACAAGTTCTGCGGAGTGTTTTTCAGGAGCAGCATTTCCCTTTTCATAGCTGCATTCAGTTTTTTGCTCAGATAGTAATTCTGGACAAACCGGCAGTCAGGATTGAGCGTAAACATTTCTTTCACTTCATCCAATCCGATTTCCCAAACAAAGCCTTTATCTATAGATTCAAAGACAGCTTCAGCCGTTTTTTCTTTAGCATTTTCCCCGATCACAAAAACATCTCCCGGAAAATAAAAATCAGCCGATATTTCCTGGTCAATGTCCGATATTTCTTTGGTATAAAATTTCCGGACAAGGCCTTCCTCAACGAGATAAACCTTATTGTCCGAAAATATTTTTTTCTTTGAAAATTCAAGCTTAATAAATTTTTCCCACGCAGGATCTTTCCCGTCGATATTAAGATGTGAAAAAAGTTTTTTGTTAATGCCTGTCAATGTTGATCGTTTTAAGTTTTAAAATAAACTTTCGTCTACAATATTGGGAAGCGTCACTTTCAGGTTCGGTTCCACTTCCATTGCTCTTTTTATTGCGAAAATCGCGCCTTCATTTCTGGCCCAGCTTCTTCTTGAAATTCCATTGTTTACATCCCAGAACAGCATAGATTTCAGTCTTCTGTCTGCATCATCACTTCCATCCAGCAACATTCCGAAACCACCGTTGATCACTTCGCCCCAGCCTACTCCGCCTCCATTGTGAATGGAAACCCAGGTTGCCCCACGGAAACTGTCACCAATCACGTTATGGATGGCCATATCTGCTGTAAACCTTGATCCGTCATAGATGTTCGAGGTCTCTCTGTAAGGCGAATCTGTTCCTGAAACATCATGATGATCCCTTCCCAGAACTACAGGTCCGATTTCACCATTTTTAATTGCTTTATTGAATGCTTCGGCAATTTTCATTCTGCCTTCTGCATCAGCATATAAAATTCTCGCCTGTGAACCTACAACCAGCTTATTTTCCTGAGCGCCTTTGATCCATTGGATATTATCTTTCATCTGCTGCTGGATTTCTTCCGGTGAATTCTGCTGAATTCCTTCTAAAATCCGACATGCAATATCATCTGTTTTCTGTAAATCTTCAGGTTTTCCGCTTGTACATACCCAACGGAACGGCCCGAAACCATAGTCAAAACACATCGGCCCCATAATATCCTGAACATAGCTCGGATATCTGAATTCTCTTCCCAGGGTTGGATTTTCAGACATTACATCGGCTCCGGCCCTTGAAGCCTCCAGTAAAAACGCGTTTCCATAGTCAAAGAAATATGTTCCCTTTTCTGTATGTTTATTGATCGCTGCTGCGTGTCTTCTCAGGGTTTCCTGTACTTTCTGTTTGAATAATTCAGGGTTTTCAGCCATCATCGTATTGGATTCTTCAAAACTCTGTCCCACAGGATAATATCCACCCGCCCACGGATTATGCAATGAAGTCTGATCTGAACCTATATCGATTCTTAGATCTTCCTGATCAAATTTCTCCCAAACCTCAACGATATTTCCAAGATATGCCAAAGAAACTGTTTCTTTATTTTCCTGGGCTTTTCTTACCCTTTCTACCAATTCATCAAGGTTTTCATGGATTTCATTCACCCATTTCTGCTCATGACGGATTTTTGTGATTTTAGGATTTACTTCGGCGCAAACCGTCACACAGCCTGCAATATTTCCTGCTTTTGGCTGGGCACCACTCATTCCTCCCAATCCGGAAGTCACGAAAAGTCCGCCTTTAGGTTCTTTTTTAATTTTTCTGAAAGCATTCAGCACTGTAATCGTTGTCCCATGAACAATTCCCTGCGGACCAATATACATATAGCTTCCCGCCGTCATCTGGCCGTATTGGGAAACACCCAGTGCATTAAACTTTTCCCAGTCATCCGGCTTTGAATAATTCGGAATCACCATCCCGTTGGTGACCACCACTCTCGGCGCATCTTTATGAGACGGGAATAATCCCATCGGATGGCCGGAATACATCACCAGAGTCTGCTCATCAGACATTTCTGACAAATATTTCATCGTCAGAAGATACTGTGCCCAGTTTTGAAAAACAGCACCGTTTCCTCCATAAGTAATCAGTTCATGAGGATGTTGAGCTACCGCATAATCCAGATTATTCTGAATCATCAGCATAATAGATTTTGCCTGCTCAGATTTTCCGGGATAATCTGTAATCGGTCTTGCCTTCATTTCATAATCCGGACGAAAACGATACATATAAATCCTTCCATACGCTTCAAGCTCCTGCTTAAATTCCGGCAGTAACTCCTCATGAAACTGAGGTTCAAAATAACGTAAAGCATTTTTTAAGGCTAACTTCTTTTCTTCGTCAGCTAAAATTTCTTTACGCTTCGGAGCATGATTGATATTGGTTTCGTATGGTTTAGATGGAGGCAGCTGATTGGGTATACCCTGCTGTATTTGTTCTTGAAAAGTCATATTACTGTTTAAGTTCAATGTTTAACGTCTGAATTTCAAAATTTTTGACGTTTTAAAGATATTCAAATTAGAAAATACAATGCAAAGAAAAACGAAAAAATTCCCCTCCTCCGGAGGGGTGGATTCCAAAATTTGATAAATTTTGGAAGACGGGGTGGTTAATATTGATAATGTTCGATAATAAAAATCTCCAGATCTTTCATCGCCACAGCCAAATTATTTCTGATATCAAAATCCGTAATTCTAAAGACTTTTAAAGCCAGAGATTCAAGATACTTCTGTCTTTCTTTGTCATAAATTTGTTTTTTATCATGGCTCCAACCGTCAATTTCAATGACCAGACCTAATTTTTTTACGTAAAAGTCTACAATATAATTTCCGATGATTCTTTGCCTGTCAAAATCAATATTGTAGAAAGACCGGGCACGGACCTGTTTCCAGAAAAGAACTTCACTCAGAATTCCTGCCTGGCGCTTATCTCTTAGAAGACTTTTCAGATGTGGATTGTAGGGAATTTTTTCAACGAAGTTCTTTCGGATAGGAACTTCGTTGATGTAGGTAAGAATTTCATTCATGTTTGTGTTTTTATATTTTTAAACCACCCCCGCTTCTCCTTTCAGTTCGAAGCCCCCTCCAAAGGAGGGGAATTTACCCTCTTAAAAAAGAAGCCGGGAAATGTGATGGTCTAAAATAAAAAACCTTACTCAATAAGTAAGGCCGTATATCAACTGATCAGGTCATCATTTTCTTCTTCATGGTCATCTTCATTATCACTGAGGCTCCAGTAATTATTTTCTTCATCTTCAGATCCTATTTCTTCCATATCATCATCTTCATCAGAACCGGGAACATCAAGGCCCATTTCCATATCATCATACTCTTCATCATCGATTGGATTTCCATCTCCATCCAATGAAATATGCTTTTCTTTGTTAAACATATCTTCATTCGGATTGTAATCCATTTGGTCTAATTTTCTGTTTTGCTCATTGAGGTTGTCTTCTGGTATCATAATCTTAGTATTTAAATGTTTCATTAGATAGAACAAAAATAATTCCAACTATAAGCTCATGGGAGTTATTTAAAAAAAGATTAATCTTTAGTTGGCAAGATCATTATTGTCTATTTTCCGTCGGGTGGTTTTAATTTCATCTTTCAGTTTTCCGAATTTATAACCGATGTTAAGACCAAAAGATCTGTAGTAATCTCTTATGTAATTATTTTGATAAAAGGTATCACCCAAAGTCTCCGTAACTGATTTTCTGTAGGTATTGAACGGATTATTAATAAAAGCTGAAAAAGAAAGCTGTTTATTCAATATACTTTTACTGATGCTGAAAGATAAGCCTGTGAAAGCATTGGTTGTATTTTGTAATCCCGCAGGCATTTTGCTGTTGATTTCCAGATTTGAATTTATGCTCCAGTTATTTTCAAACTGATAGCCTGCCGACAGATTAAGATAATAGGTAAACAGATTATTTTCAACCCGGGCATCGTTCACTTTTCCATTAATGAAAAACATTGCGGAGTTTCCGTTGATGCTCACATTCATTTTCCTGGTTACGGGGTAATTGAAATAATAATCAATTCCTAATCTTCCTGCTTTACTGGAATTTTCAAATGTTGTTTTTGTGATATTGGCAACAGGGTCATAGGTAGACACTTTCAGATCTATCTTATTGGAAAAGGAGTATGAGAGCCCTACATTCAGGTTTATTTTTTTATTATAGGAATAACTGGCCATG
This sequence comes from Chryseobacterium tongliaonense, assembly GCF_041224435.1. Classification (NCBI taxonomy): domain Bacteria; kingdom Pseudomonadati; phylum Bacteroidota; class Flavobacteriia; order Flavobacteriales; family Weeksellaceae; genus Chryseobacterium; species Chryseobacterium tongliaonense. The sequence goes on from NZ_JBGFFD010000005.1 coordinate 16,050, forward strand.
ATATCATTATTAATCACTGATTTCAAATATGGATTTCCGCTGGTCTCAAAATACGGATTCGATTTATTGACAAAGGGATTCAGCCGGTTGATTCCCGGTCTTTTGACCCGTTGCGAAAAACCGAAATTAATGCTTTGGTCTTTCCAGTTTTTTCCGATCGAAATATTCGGAATAAAATTGAAATAGTTTTGGTTAACTTCTGTGCCTGTGGATGTAAAATTCACATGGGTCTCCGTAGCTTCTGCCCTTAAACCCAACTGCAAATTCCAGCTCATTAAGGAAAACCTTGTTGAAATATAAGCTCCGTAAATGTTTTGTGTATTGATAAACTCATCCGAATTGTTTAAACTTTCCGGAACCGAAATATAATCACTGCTGTTTTTACGGAGAATAGCTTTCACTCCTGTTTCTAAATAGACTTTTTTAATATTCTTTACAAAATCAATCTGAAAAGTATGTTCATTGTTTTGATTTGTATTATTCTGATCAATTCGGTTTGAAGAATGGGTAATGATGTTTTGAATATCTGAAATATTTGTGATGTCATCGTTATAGCGATTGAATTTATATGACACTGTTAAAAGCTGGCTTTTATCCCGTTTAAAACCTATCTGGTAATTAGCGGAAGCTTCAAAACCGTTTCCTTTGTTTTCCGAATGGTTGTCTGAATTATTATTTTCCGTTACGATATTTTGCTGATAAAAATATGAATGAAGAAAATCTTTCGAAGTATTGCTGGAAAGGTTTGAACCTAACTGAACGGTCAGTAATTGTAAGCTGTCTATTTCATAACTCATATTCGCATTGAAATACCCGCCATTTCCTTTGTTGGAAGTTCTTCCATCCTGTTGAAGAGCACCTGAAACAGCTTTTTGATCGTTATAATAATTGATTTCGGGATTATTCCGCAAAAAACCACCTCCATATGCTGAAATGCCAAGCTTTTTCTGTTTCAGGTTTAAGGAGAATCCCAGGTTTTGTTCCTGTTTGGGAAATCTGGTTCCAAAATTCACTGAAGCATTGTAACCGTGACTCATCTTTTTTACGGTAATAATGTTAATAATTCCGGAAACACCTTCTGCATCATACTTTGAAGACGGGTTGGTAATAATTTCAATATTCTGAACCGTATGGGCCGGAATACTTTTCAGGATTTCTTTTGCATTGGTATTCAGAAGCTGTGTTTCTTTACCGTTAATCATAATTTTAAAGTTGGTATTTCCTTTAAAAAGGATGTTATCATTGACATCTACAGACAGGTACGGTAATTTTTTCATCATTTCTATCAGGTTTTTTGACTGACTTTCGGGATCTGCCTGAATATCATATACCAGACCGTCAATCTTAGTTTTAATTATTGGCTTCCTGATACTGATCATCACTTCTTTAATAGCCGTTTCTTTATTTAGAAATATCGTTCCGAAATCCGGCTGACCGCCTTTAAACCTGAGCATTTTCATTTGAAATTCCGAACCGGTAATCAAAAGTTTCAAATTATCTGCATCGAGTTGAGTATGGATTAAAAATGTTCCGTCTTCTTTCGATATTTCCGCAGCAATAATATTCTGATTCCGGTCTAAAATCTTCAGTGAAGCAAACGCTACGGGTTTTCCTGAAACGGAATCTTTGAGCATACCGGAAAATGTTTTCTGGGCATATAATTGAGCCGTAAAAAGCAGGCAGGTAAAAACTGTAATAGCATATATGGGTTTCATAATAAGTTGGATTATGGACATAAAATCCCCGGAACAAAATTTTTTGTCCTTAAAATAGTCGGGGATTTTATTGATTAGATTAAATAAAGAAGCTTATTTCTTCTGATTTTTCATCAGGAAATAATAGGTAAGAAAGCCGAGCGCAACAAAGACTGTCATTACACCATAAGGAAGAGGAGTATTTTCATCATACGGAAGAAATTCCAGAACAATTAAACCTATTCCGCCGAATAACAGGATAATTCCCCATTTCAGCATTTCCGAATTGAATCCGGTAAGGTTGTTAAGAATTACATAGAGCTTCTCATCTGCATTTTCCTTATTCAAGATCTTTTTTTTCAGATTATAATTGGTGATCACCACGATGACTACGGATATAGCGATCAATAAGGCAATCATGACTATAAAGGGTGCTAATTGTTTCATATCGATTTATATTTTGCCAATAGACAAAAGATGATCATAAAAAGTTACAAAAATTAGAATAAATTAGAAATTTGTAACCTGAAACTAAAAAACTTGTCTAATGTGATATGTTTGATGAAGAAAAAACCATTAACGAAATTCTGAAGGGAAACCTCAACGCTTTTCAGCATATTGTAAAGCAGTATCAGAATCTGGTTTATTCTATCTTAAACAGAATGCTCAGCAATGATGAAGATATAGAAGATGTAGGTCAGGAAGTATTTATTAAGGTATATGATCATCTCAAAAGTTTTAAAGGAGAATCCAAACTTTCAACCTGGATCGCTAAGATTACGTATAATGTTGCAGTCAATTATATAAAGAAAAATTCAAAACAGCATTTCAATACGATCGATGAATATTCAGATTTCCGTTTTACTTCTGAAACCCCTGAAACGAAGCTTATCGGAAAGGAATTTGACCTTTATATCAACCGATTGATCAATGAGCTGCCTTTACAGTACAGAACGGTTATTACTCTGTATCACATGGATGATTTCAGCATTCAGGAGATACAGAATATTACAAAATTTCCGGAAGGAACTATTAAAGGATATTTATTCAGGGCAAGAAAATTATTAAAAGAAAAACTTGAAAAAGATGGCTACCAGTAAAAAAAATCAAAAATATCCCGGTAATTCGGAAGATCAGCAGGAGATATCCGAAAATGATCTGAAAATGTATGATCTGATCGATACAATTTTAGAAAAAAAACAGGATGCAGGCTTTCCCCTTGGATTTTCTGATAAGATCATCCAAAAAATTGAGGCCAGACAGGAACGTCGGTTCAATCTGAAATTATCCATATTATTTTCAGTATTGCTTATAGTGGGACTTGGCTTTCTGTTTACATTTTTTAGTGAGAATCAATTTCCAATAATGACATCTACCTTTTTGAAATATAAATTCATGGTGATTTTTATACTTTTCATGGTGATTTCCGTTCAATTAAGCAGTCGGTTTTCAGCTTTAAAAAAATTGGAAAGCTGATCCTTTCCAATTCTTTTATGTATTATTTTTCTTGAAGTTTTTAATTTTTATATACTTCAGGATTCGCACAATAAGGCATTTTTTCACCTTTGGAGAAAGCAATGATATTTTCTGCCGCCATCTTTGCCATTCCGGTTCTCGCTTCAATCGTTGCAGAACCGATATGAGGCAAAACGCAGACATTTGAAAGTCCCAGAAGTGAGCTTTCTTTGGACATCGGTTCAGGGTTTGTAACATCTAAACCGGCTCCCCAGATCTGCTTTGAAATCAGGGCTTCGTACAAATCTTTTTCATTCTGAAAACCACCTCTTGCCGTATTGATGAAAATTGCATTGGGCTTCATCTTCTCAAAAACAGGTCCGTTAAAAAGCTCATTCTGCTGTGGGGTAAAATTCGCATGAATGCTCAGTACATCCGACTGTGAAACTAATTCTTCAAAAGAAACATAGGTTGCATCCAGTTCTTTTTCCGCTTCTTCATTGCGGTGGCGGTTATGGTAAATGATATTCATATCAAAAGCTTTCCGGGATTTTTTGGCCATTTCAAAACCAATTCTTCCCAATCCGAAAACGCCTAATGTTTTCCCATACAACTCCTGGCCTAATGCATGCAGCGGATCAAAATCACCCCAACTCCCGTCTTTTACTTTCTGGAAATAATAGATCGCTCTTCTTGCAACCGATTGCATCAATAAAAAAGCAACATCAGAAGTGGCTTTACTTAGAACATCAGGTGTATTTCCGATCGGAATTTCTCTGCGATTGGCTTCTTTTATATCGACATGGTCAAAACCTACGGAATAAAGAGCAATTGCCTTTATATTGGGACATTGATCAAAAAAATCTTTATCATATTTAAATTCACCGCCGATACTTAAAATGACGTCGGTATTCTGACAATAAATCAGCCATTCTTCATGAGAAAGATTGTCATGTTCAGGTATGAAAATTTCCAGTCCTGCTTCTTTAAGCATATGAATTCCTGCTTCCGGAATTCTTTTGTTTACAAATACTTTCATTATTGTTTTACTTAAAATGTTAAGAAATAAAAAACCTCACTCCTGCTAAAAAGTGAGGTTTTTTACTTTGCTATTAAAAATTATTGATTTTCATCCGAATTGTCTTTATTTTTCTCCCAGGCTTCTGAAGCCATTTCCTGAATCTCTTCCCATACATCTTTCGCTGATTTCTGAGCATGGGCCATAAATCCCTGTTTCGTAGCTTCCTGGTTCTTACTTTTCATGTCATTCAGATAATCCTTCACCTGTTGGGAATAGCTTTCTGCGTGGTATCCCGGATTATTATGCAGGTTTTTCTGAATATTACTGAAATCGTGAGAAGATTTAAATCTATTCGTATCCATGATCATAAAAATTTAAGTGATTAGGTGATGAAAATACTTCAACTTCCGTTCCGAAAAATCATCTGGATTTATAGTTTATCATCTTAATTCTATTTTGTCTTGCTTCAGTAAAAGGATAGATTGACATGATATAAATTGTCAATCTTTGCGATTAATATTTACTTTAATCTGATCAGCTGCCCTTTCCTTTTGACAATATTTTTATAATCCCACTGTATATCCCTGGATTTTGCCAACCATCTTTTCAGATCATCTTCATCAATTTCCTGAACTGAAATATATCTTTTTTCTGCAGCCTTAAATGTTCCCTCGGCTTTGAGCTCTTCTTCATCAAAAGACTGTCCGCTCCAGAAAAGTAATCTTACGGAATCTTTCAGTTTACTATATCCTGCAACCGGATTTCCTTCCAAAAACCATACGGGATGCCGGTGCCAGATCTTATTTTCTGCATTATCCAACTCACGGTCGATTATTGTGGAAAGCAAACGGCAGATCTCTTTATCAGACTCAGCCTGCATTTCATTATAGTCGATGATATCGGGATTTATCATGGCTTATTGATTGGTATTATTAAGCATCGGAACAAATTTGTAGGCTCCGAATTCCTCTTTTTCAATTTCCGTGGGAGAAATTTTTGTGAATCTGTATAAAACCTGTTCATCAGTAGGTCCTAATGGAATCACCATTTTACCCCCCACTTTTAACTGCTTTAATAATTCCGTGGGTAAAACGGATGCTCCACAGGTTACAATAATCTTATCAAACGGAGCGAAAGTCGGCAATCCTGCAAAACCATCCCCAAAACTCTGAAATTTTGGAAACAGGTGCATTTCCCTGAATTTTTTCTTTGAAAAATCAAACAGATCTTTCTGTCTTTCCACCGTATATACCAAAGCTTTCATTGCCAGTAAAACAGCTGTCTGGTAGCCACAACCCGTACCGATCTCAAGTATTTTCTCACCTGGTTTCACCTGTAAAAGCTCGGATTGTTCCGCTACTGTTGACGGATGAGATATGGTTTGATGGGCCAGAATCGGAAAAGCACGGTCTTCATAGGCAAAATCTTCAAAAATACTTTCAATGAAGAGATGTCGCGGAACTTCATTCATTGCTGAAAGTACACTTTCATCTGAAATTCCGATCTTATACCGGAGATAATCCACCAAAATCTTTCTTTTTCCTTTATGTACAAATGAATCGTGCGTCATGAGATGATCGTTATTAGGGAGCGGGTTCTATTCCTACAAATGTAAAAAAACAATTAGTATTTATCAACCCAAAACCTATTATCTGTTTCCTAATACCTAAATTTATTATCTTTACAAAAATTAAAAAAAGCTATGTTGAAAGCAGGTTTGGTAGGTGCCGGACATTTGGGAAAAATACATTTAAAGCTTCTCAATCAATCGGATAAATATGAATTCGTGGGTTTTCATGATAAAGATGCAGAAAACGGAAGAAAACTGGAAGCCGAATTCGGTTACAAATATTTTGAAAATTTTGATGATCTTCTGGATCAGATCGATATGCTGGATATCGTAACGCCCACTCTTTATCATTATGATTACGCTTTAAAAGCCATTCAGAAAGGACTTCATTTTTTCATAGAAAAACCTGTTACCCAGACCTTGCAGCAAGCAGAGGAAATTCTTTACAAATGCCGTGAAAACGGGATCAAAGCACAGGTAGGACATGTTGAAAGATACAATCCTGCATTTATGGCGACTAAAGAATATATTAAAGATCCTATGTTTATTGAGATTCACAGACTGGCAGAATTCAATCCACGCGGGACCGATGTTTCCGTAGTGCTGGATTTAATGATCCACGATTTGGATATTTTGTTAAGTATTGTGAAATCCAAAGTTAAAAACATCCATGCCAGCGGTGTTTGTGTAGTAAGTAAAACTCCGGATATTTCCAATGCCAGAATAGAATTTGAAAACGGATGTGTGGCCAATCTTACGACTTCAAGAATTTCAATGAAAGCCATGAGAAAAAGCCGTTTCTTCCAGAAAGACGCTTATATTTCCGTAGATTTTCTTGAAAAAAAAGCAGAAGTCATCCGTATGAAAGATGCCCCTGAAAATCCTACTCCATTTGATATGATCATCGAAAATGCAGATGGAGAAAAGAATCAGATTTTATTCGAATATCCGAATATTCAGCCTAATAATGCCATCCTGGATGAATTAAACTCTTTTGCGGATGCCATTACTGAAAATAAAAATGTGGAAGTTTCCCTGGAAGACGGAACGGAAGCATTAAAAGTAGCGCTGGAAATTATGAAACTGATTACTAAATAATTAAGATATTAAAGTAATTTTTTTTGAACCATTAAGGAATTTGAAGAAATTAAGTTGAGCTAAGATTAATCATCCTGATTTTTAAGATGTTAATCTTAAGCAAAGCAAACTTAATATCCTTAATTACTTAACTAAATTCTTAATGGTTTAAAATTCCATTAATATTACATCTTATTTCCTCTCTGAAAATTTTTTATCCAGAGAGGAATTTTAATTTTTATTCAATAATTTTTAAATATATTTGTGATTACTTAAAAAAAGTAATTCTTAAAACAATCTCCTAATATTTTAAAATCAAAACTATGAAAAGAGCCATTCTATTATCCGCAGTTTTATTGTCTCAATTTGGGACATCTCAATTACTGAAAACAAATGGTCAAAAAATCGTGAATGATAAAGGTGAAAATATTCAGCTTAAAGGTCTCGGGTTGGGAGGATGGATGCTGCAGGAAGGTTATATGCTGAAAACAGCTGATTTTGCAGGCCCACAATATAAAATCAAGCAAAAAATTGCAGAGCTGATCGGTGAAGATGGCATGAATGAGTTTTATAAAGCTTATCTGAAAAACGGCATTACAAAACAGGACATCGATTTTCTGGCAAAATCAGGCTTCAATTCTATCAGGCTGCCGATGCACTATAATCTTTACACACTGCCAATTGAAAAGGAGCCTGTAAAAGGTCAAAATACATGGCTGGAAGAAGGTTTTAAAATGACGGATGACCTGCTGAAATGGTGCGCCGATAACAAAATCTACCTGATTCTAGATCTTCATGCTGCTCCGGGCGGACAGGGAAATGATGTGAATATTTCTGATAATGACAAATCAAAACCTTCTCTCTGGGAAAGTGAGGAAAACCAGAAAAAAACGATTGCCCTCTGGAAAAAACTGGCAGAAAGATACAAGAATGAACCATGGATTGGCGGCTATGATTTGATTAATGAGCCGAATATCAATTTTACCGGAAAAAACCCGAACGGTACCGACGAGATGTCCAATGCCCCACTCTGGAAATTACAGAAAGAAATTACAGCAGCGATCCGGGAAGTTGATCAGAAACACATCATTATTCTTGAAGGAAACGGCTGGGGAAACAATTATAACGGATTGATTCCGATCTGGGACAACAATATGGTATTCAGTTTCCATAAGTATTGGAATAATAATGATGATGCAACGCTGAAAAACGCATTGGATTTAAGAGAACAGCACAATATGCCGATCTGGCTCGGAGAAACGGGAGAAAACTCGAATGTGTGGTTTACAGAGCTTATCCAGCTGCTGAATAAACATAATATCGGATATGCATTCTGGCCGATGAAGAAAATCGATAATACCGCAGGGGTTACCAGTGTAAAAATCACTCCTGAATATCAGAAATTACTGGATTACTGGAAAAACGGCGGCGAAAAACCTTCAAGGGATTTTGCTTATAAAGCTTTAATGAAGATCGCCGACAATTACAAATTCAGCAATGTAGAAATTAAAACGGATGTGGTGGATGCGATGTTCAGACAGGTAACCGATGATTCTACAAAGCCTTTTAAAAATCATTCAGCTCCGGGAAGAATTTTCGCTACCGAATATGATCTGGGAAGAATGGGTTCTGCGTACACAGATAAAGATTTTACCAACCTCTGGGTAAGTGATCCTGCCAAAAGATCTGAATGGAATGCCGGCCACCAAATGAGAAATGACGGGGTTGACATTTATTTGTGTAATGATAAAATCACCAATCAGTATTACGTCGGGAAAACCGAAGCCGGAGAGTGGATCCAGTATACCATCAACAGCAAGGCAGACAAGACCTATACTTTTGATATAAGATATGCAGCCAACACCGATTCAAAAATAAGAATTGAAGATGTCTCAGGAAAAAAACTCGCTAATGTTTCACTCACTGCCACAGGCGGAAATGAAAACTGGAAAACAGCTTCTGTCAAAAATATCAGCCTGAAAAAAGGGGAAAATAAAATCAGGATCGTTTTTGAAAATGACGGGGTCAATCTGAATTATTTTGAAGTGAAATAATATTTGATACAAATTAACAAATCCCTTTTAGATGCTAAAAGGGATTTTTTTTTAAATTTACATCTATGAAAAAAATAGGATTTCTTTTTGTTCTGATCTCAACATTTACCTTTGCTCAGAACTCAGTACTTGAGCAGAAAATCAATTCAATTATAAAAGATAAAAAAGCAACTGTGGGAGTTTCGGTCCTGGGTTTTGAAAACGGTTTTACCTATAATAAAAACGGTGATAAAAAGCTTCCGATGCAGAGTGTATTCAAATTCCATATTGCTGCTGCAGTATTGAATTTTGTTGATAAAGGAAAACTTTCCCTGGATCAGAAAATATTCGTTAAAAAAACAGATCTTCTGGAGAATACCTGGTCTCCCCTTCGCGAAAAATATCCTGCCGGGAATATTGAAATTCCATTAAGTGAGATCATCGATTTTACCGTTGCCCAGAGTGACAACAATGGCTGTGATATTCTTTTGAAATTAATCGGCGGAACATCAACAGTTCAGAAATTCATGGATTCTAAAGGGGTGAAGGGTTTTCAGATCAGATTTAATGAAGAAGAAATGCATAAAGACTGGAATGCACAATATGAAAACTACTCTACCACCAACTCTATTGTACAGGTTTTGAAAAAGTTTTATGACGGAAAATTTCTTTCCAAAAAATCTACGGAATACCTGATGAAAGTAATGCTCGGGACAAAAACAGGAACCAACAAACTGGTAGAGCAGTTACCCAAAAACACACCTGTTGCCCACAAAACGGGATCTTCCGGAAAGAATAAGGATGGATTAACCGGTGCTGAAAATGATATGGGAATTGTAACCCTTCCTGATGGAAAACATTATGCAATTGCCGTATTTGTAAGCAATTCCACGGAAACTGATGCGGTAAACTGCAAGGTTATTTCCGATGTTTCAAAGACGGTCTGGGAATATTTTAATAAGTAATTTTTAAAGCTTACTTTTAAAGCCAAAATCAAGATGAAAAAAGCAGTCGTAATATTCAGTATTTTCTGTTCCACATTCTTTTTCTCACAGAAGAATCAAAGCTACCTGCAAATCGGTTATGCCAGCATCTGCTGTGGAACTCCGTCTGCAGATCCTGTACTGAATTATGTGAAGAAATTCCAGAAAAAAAATAAAATCAGGGCTTTTGAAATTTATGAACAAAGAGGATTGGGCCGGGAAGGTGAATTCAATCTGTACATCGGCATTGATAAGCTTTCAAAAGTTCAGAAAAGCAATTTTATCAAAGGGCTTCAGGCTGCGATAAGGTCACAAAACGGACAAAGAAACCAGAGCAGGGACGGAATCGTTAATTTTGAAGAAGCAACCATCATCACAAAAGAAGATTTATCGAAAGCAAGAAATTTAACTCTCTATAAAAAATAATTAATTAAAGGAAAAATGATCAAAAACATTGTAGTTATTGGAGCCGGAACCATGGGAAACGGTATTGCACATACATTTGCACAAAGCGGTTTTAATGTGAATCTGGTAGACGTATCCCAGGATGCGCTAGACAAAGGAATTAAAACCATCACCAGTAACCTTGACAGAATAATTGCAAAGGGTAACCTTACGGAAGAGCAAAAAGCAGAAACTTTAGGAAATATTACGACTTTCACTGAGCTTAAAAATGCTGTAGGATCAGCTGATTTAATTGTGGAAGCTGCCACAGAAAACCAGGATTTAAAATTAAAAATCTTCGGACAGATGGATGAATTCGCTCCTGAAAACTGTATTCTGGCCACCAATACTTCTTCTATTTCAATTACTAAGATCGCTTCTGCAACCAAAAGACCGGAAAAAGTAATTGGAATGCACTTTATGAATCCGGTTCCGATCATGAAACTGGTAGAGATCATTAAAGGATACTCCACTTCTAAAGAGACTTTTGATCAGATTTATGAAATGAGCAAAACATTAGGAAAAGTTCCTGTAGAAGTGAATGACTATCCGGGTTTTGTGGCTAACAGAATTCTAATGCCGATGATCAACGAATCTATTGAAACACTTTACAACGGTGTTGCGGGTGTTGAAGAGATTGATACGGTAATGAAATTAGGAATGGCTCATCCAATGGGACCGCTTCAGCTGGCAGATTTCATCGGACTTGATGTTTGCTTAGCTATCTTAAACGTTATGTATGACGGTTTCAAAAATCCTAAATACGCACCAAACCCATTATTGGTCAATATGGTAATGGCCGGAAAACTGGGTGTAAAATCAGGTGAAGGCTTCTATGATTATTCTGAAAGCAAAAAAGCGGAGAAAGTTTCGAAAATGTTCTTGAAATAGTTATGAGTTGTGAGTTGTGAATTATGAGTTATGAGTTATAAAACCGCAACCTTAATGAAAAAAGAAAAAAATATCCAGATTATATTGGTCATCATTACCTTAGTGATGACCATTTTACGTTTTTTACTGAATGAAAAAGGCAGGATAAGCCCCGATTCCATACGGTATATGAGGTTTGCCCACGTTTTTCCCACGATTGACAATACTACAACGCCTTTAGGATATCCTTTAAGCATAAAATTCTTTACGCTTTTCGGGTTTGATGAGTTCTGGAGCAGTAAGGTGATCGGGATTCTGGCTTTTCTTTTCATTGTTTTTTTCGCCTGGAAAAAGAAGTTCTATCTGAGAGAATCTATCATTGTAAGTGCTTTGTTCAGCTTTGTTTCTATTTATGCATTTACAATGAGTGAAGCGCTCACTCTTCCTTTTGTGTTTCTTTTTTTATACATCACGAACCAGATTATTAATGGAAATTTAGAAAAAAGAAAAGCTATATTTTATTTATCCCTGTCTTTAATTGCCCTGTATAACATCAGATACAGCGCTTTATTTTTTATTGGCGGAACAGGACTTTACGGACTTATTTTCCTGAAAAGAAAGTATTCTGCAGTATTGATCATTTCTTCTGTTATCTGTGGTCTGTTTATCATTTTGTATAAGTTTTTATTTATTGATTATTTTAATGAAAACTATGTCAATCAGTTTCTGGAAATGGGATTGCATCCTACTTCACAATTACTGACAGAGCTGTTTCAGGGGTTAACGACTGCCTTTAATCCGTTTATTCATATGGCTAATCCGGGTGGAGGAATTATCAATTATGGGATTTACGGGATCGGTCTCCTGAACATTTTTTTCATTATTTTTCTTTTCATTAGAAACAAGCTTTCAAGCCCGGAATCTTTCTTTGTATTTACAGGAGTTTTCGGGATTATCTGCTCTTATTTTATACAATATTTCTATTCGGTAAATCCGATTGATTACCGGTTGATTGCTCCGTTCAGCTTTCCGATATGGCTGGTTTATTTCAGAAAATTATATGAAATGCTGGATATTAAAGTATATGCTATAGGTATTTTAAGCCTTGCATCGGGATTTATTTTCACCTGGCTTTCAAAAGGAGATTATCTTGAAAACAGAAAAGAGATCAGGCAGTTTTTACAGTCTGAGCATTTAAATGACGTTCCATTGAAATTCTATCTGGAAAAAGCGGAAGATCTGGAAAAAATACAAATCGCAGAATTAATAAGTACTGTAAATGCTGATATAACCATTACTTTTAAACCTAAAGATACCTTGCAAAGAACCACGCTCACCAGATATAAAGTTTTACAAAAAATTAAAATCGACAAGAACAAATATCAATAATTTTATTATCTTTGAGAAAGTTAAAACATTAAAAAAATGAAATTACCAAAGTTTTTATTAGCAGATAATTCGGAATTTCCAGAAGATTTATTCGTAGTTCATACAGAATATCCAAGATTTATCTTAAATGTAGAGGAAGAAGAAGTGGAGTGGTTAGATGATTTGGAAGGCGATGACGAAGAAACAATGGCAGATGAAGCTACCAAGGTTGTTGAAGCTGCTTTCAAATGGTGTGATGAAGAGTTAGCTAAATACGACGAAGAGGAAGAAGAATAAAACCAACGTTAACACGATAAAAAAAGGAACTCAGATTTGAGTTCCTTTTATTTTATTCAGATTTATTGAATTTCAATAGTAAAAGATTGTCTTTGTACAATTCTAAAGTTGTTCCGGAGATTACATATTTATTGGCTTTCCCCATCATATCCATAAAATTTTGTTCTACACTGATGTTGTCACACATCATTTTTGTAGACCCCATTTGTCCGGCAGAAAAATCACCTGTAGAAGGATCTATCTTGGCAGTTCCGAAATAATTATTACATCCTGCATTTCCATTGATTTTATCCCCTTCAATATGTAAGGTCGGCACTTTTCCTTTTACATTATCAGCCAAGGTCCATTTTGTATTCGCCAATGAAGGCTGTGACTTTCCTACTTTTGAAGCGGAAGCACTCGACATTGTTCCACACGACGCCAAAACCGCTGCTGCACATATACTTAAAAAAAGATTTTTCATTTTTTTCTTTTTTGATTTGATCAAATTTACGGAAATTATATTATTTAAACGGTTTGGGATGCATTTTTATTATCTGACGGGATTTTTTTTACGGAAGCAGGAATGGGTTTTAACCTGTTTCTATTAAATAAATTTTTCTCATGTAAATTATGCAGATTGTACAGATTTTCTCTGATAATTGAATCATAAAAACTTTCAATTTTCTTAATGGTTAAAATTAAGTTTTGGCTAAAGCCAATCAGCGTATCTTTTAAATTAAACGGGCTGAAGCCCGTTTCTATTGAATTGATATCTATTTTATCAAGCAGATTGTGCAGATTTTCTCTGATAATTGAATCATAAAAACCTCCTTAAAATATCGCAAGATATTTCTTAACTCAAATTAAAACCTTCAATTTTCTTAATGGTTAATTAAGTTTTGGCTAAAGCCAATCAGCGTATCTTTTAAATTAAACGGGCTAAAGCCCGTTTCTATTGAATTGATATCTATTTTATCAAGCAGATTGTGCAGATTTTCTCTGACAATTGAATCATAAAAACCTCCTTAAAATATCGCAAGATATTTCTTAACCTAGCTTAAAACCTTCAATTTTCTTAATGGTTAAATTAAGTTTTGACTAAAGTACTTTCCTATTGATCCGTTCACAATATTCTTAAACATAAAAAAAACGGGCTAAAGCCCGTTTCCATTAATATGATGATATAATCTTTATTATTTTAAGATCTCAACTCTGCATTAAATTCTTTCTGAAAAGACTTCACCAGAGAATCCATTACTTCTGCAATTTCTTTTTCTTCCAGTGTTTTCTCTTCATTAAGTAGCTCAAAACTCATTGCATAAGACTTCTTTCCTTCCGGAAGATTTTTCCCTTCATATACATCGAACAAATTGATGCTTTTAATGAATGGAGACTTATTCTTTTTAGCAGTCTGATACAGATCCTGATAGTTAATATTTTTGTCAATCAGCAATGCTAAATCTCTTCTGATCTTATTGAATTTAGGAATATCCTTAAACTTCAATTCATTTCCGGAACGTAATTCCTGAGCATATTCCAGTTCTATTTCTGCATAGAAACAATCCTGTTCAATATCGAAGTCTTTTAATAAAGCCGGAGCTACTTTTCCGATTCTTACCAGCGTTTTTCCATTCACTTCATAAGCCAGGGCATCAGAAAATCTTTCATCAGATAAGGCAACCTCTTTGTAATCTAAAGCCAGTCTTTCCAATAAAACCTTCACATATGCTTTCAGATTATAGAAATCAGTAGCGGATTTTGGCTGTAACCAGTTCTCAGCAACATTTCTTCCTGAAACTAAAATAGCCAATTGCTTTCTTTCTTCGTATTGGGCTCTTTTATGATAAATTTTACCAAATTCAAAGAATTTAATATCCTGATTCTTTCTGTTGATATTGTAGATTGCATTTTGAAGAAGTCCCTCTAATAAAGACTTTCTCATGAATGCTAAATCATTGCTCAACGGATTCAGTAGTTTTACAGCGTCTGTTTCGTCTTTCACAGAAGTCAGTGAATTATTCATCACTTCATTGAAACTTAAGCTCTGTAAAGTTCTTGCCCAGTTGTTTTCCAGTTCATCCTGATCATTTGCACTAAGCTTCACCGGTGTAAAAGAAATCTTTTGTGGGGCATCAATCTTATTGTAACCGTAGATTCTTAAAATTTCTTCGATAACGTCGATTTCTCTTGTAACATCCGCTCTGTAAGCAGGAACAGAAATTTCCAGTCCGTTTTGAATTTCATTAAGAACTTTTATCTCAAGAGCTTTTAAAATTTCTTTTACTTTCTCCCTGTGAATTTTGGTTCCAAGAATCTGTTCAATTTTAGAAAATCTTATAATGACATAGCTGTCTTCAATTTTCACCGGATATTCTTCCAGCAGGTCTCCTGCCAGCTTTCCTTCTGCCAGTTCCTGAATCATTTTGATGGCATGGGTAATTGCCGTTCTTGTAATATTCGGGTCTACTCCTCTTTCAAATCTGAAAGATGCATCAGTATTCAGACCATGGAATTTAGCCCCTTTTCTTACCGCTACCGGATTGAAATAAGCACTTTCCAGGAAAATGGTTTTCGTTTCATCTGAAACTCCTGAATGGGCTCCTCCGAAAACTCCGGCAATACACATCGGATTATCTTTTCCGTCTTTGATCATGATTTCAGAACCGTTTAAAGTTCTTTCAACACCATCCAGTGTGGTAAATTTAGTTCCTTCTTTTACGGTTCCCACTTTTACTTTTTTATCTGCAATTTTATCTGCATCAAAAGCATGAAGCGGTTGTCCGAAACCATGAAGAATATAATTCGTAATGTCTACAATATTGTTGATCGGACTTAATCCGATAGCTTTCAGTCTGTTTTTTAACCAAACCGGAGATTCAGCTACTTTTACATCTTCAATGACAGCGCCGATATATCTTGGGCATAATTCAGCGTCTTCCACCTCTAAAGTGAAATCGTGAGCTCCTTCACCGTTCAGGGCTTCAGAAGCTACTTTTTCAAATTCAGATTTCTGTTTGTTGGTTGAAAGAAAAGCATATAAATCTCTTGTAACGCCGTAATGAGACATTGCATCAGTTCTGTTCGGTGTCAAACCGATCTCAAAAACGTCATCATTGGTTAATTCAAAATAATCTGCAAAATTCTTTCCGACTTCATATTGGGTTTCATCCAAAACCATAATTCCACCGTGATCTTCGCTCAGCCCTAATTCGTCTTCAGCGCAGATCATTCCCTGTGAAACCTCACCTCTTATTTTTGCTTCCTTGATCTCAAAAAAGTTTCCGGTTTTGTCATAGATTTTTGTTCCAACAACTGCAACAGGAACGGTTTGCCCTGCCTCTACATTCGGAGCACCACAAACGATGTTCAACACCTTTCCGTTTCCTACCTCTACTGTTGTTTTCTTCAGTTTATCAGCATTCGGATGTTTTTCGCAGGTTAAAACCTTACCTACTACAATACCTTCCAAACTTCCCTTTACACTTTCAAATTTATCTATCCCTTCTACCTCAAGACCTATATCTGTAAGGAATTCCCCGATTCTTTCAGGCTTCAATTCCGTTTTTATATAATCTTTCAGCCAGTTATTTGATATCTTCATCCGTTTATTTTGAAAATTTTATTTGAATTTTGTGCTATTTTTACTGCACATTTTTTCCCGTACAAATGTCGTGTTTTTTTGAGAAACAGCGAAATTTTGAAGGTTAATAGTTTATTGTTTTTGTATGTTTCTCCCGTTTTTTATCATCCCGATTCCAGATAAAAAATCAGTCAGATACCGGAAAAACATTTTTAAATCAATAGTTTTTTGAATACGTTTTTTTCTCTGAAACGAATTCTGTTTTACTGCCGTCACCCGTTCTGAAAAGGGTCTTAAGAGTGGTTCTTAATTTATCGCCGGTCGAACTGGAAAGATAAGTCACGAAATGTAAATGGGGGCCGTTACTCCAGCCTGTATTCCCGCTTAATCCTATTGTATCGCCTTTCTTCACCTGATCTCCGATATTCACCAGTACTCCGTCTTGTTTCAGGTGATAATACTGGGCAAAAGTTCCGTCCGAATGTAAAATGGTAATATAATTCGCCTGATTGGCACAGTTTATCGTGGCGCAACCTGAATTATTATGCTTAACCAGATCAACAACCAGTCCTTCTCTTGCCGCCAGAATTTCAGTGCCTTCGGGCATGGAAAAATCTATAGAATTTTCATTCTGATGGGAAAATTTTCCGTCATATCCCTGATATACATTAAATGACTTTCCTTTTGGAAAAGGAAGATCATATACATATCCGGAATCATAGGTCTTTAAAGTGATGTCTCCAATATAGATCAGATAGCCCGGCATTTTTTTCACTGCCCATCTCTTTGTTTTATCATTAACCACAAAATCAGCGACCTTGTTTTTCAATGATTTTGGGGGCAAAACCTGAGTCAATTTAAAAGCTTCAGGCTTATTCATATTTTCTAACTCAGGCTGAGCAGAAAACACGAAAGATACAGGAAAAATCTCCTGATTGTCGGCATAATACGTAATTACATCTCCTTTTCTTTCAAAATATATTCTGGTGTTTTTTTGAGAAAACAAAATGATAAACTGAAATATGAATGATACAATAAATATTTTTTTCATATTGATTCAAAAATTAATGCATTAAAAAAGAGACTGAAAAAATCAATCTCTTTTTTATTATTTGGTTTAATATTATAATCCGATTACCGGCATGGATAACATTAAGATATTTTCATTTTCTTCAAGGCCGTCAAGCGGTTCAATGATTCCGGGTCTGTTGGGTTGTGACATTTTCATGGTGATATCGTCTGAACCAAGAATCGTCAACATTTCAGTTAAAAACTTAGAACTGAATCCGATATTGATATCTTCTCCATTATAGTCGCAAGGAATCTGCATATCTGCTTTGTTTGCATATTCCGTATCTTCTGCATGAAGGTGAAGGATATTGGCAGACAGCTTGAATCTTACCTGATTGGTAGATTTGTTAGACATGATCGATGCTCTTTTGATAGCTCCCAATAAAAGATTTCTATTGATTGTCAGTACATTTGGATTCTCTTTTGGAATTACCGCTGTATAGTTAGGGTACTTTCCGTCAATCAGTCTACAGATCCAGATATGCTTATCAAAAGTAAATTTAGCCATGTTCTCATTGAAATCGATGCTTACATCGTCGTTAGAGCTTGCTAAAATATTTTTGAAAATATTCAGAGGTTTTTTAGGCATGATGAATTCCATTGGTTCGGCATTCATCAGGTCTGTTCTTTTATAAACAACCAGTCTGTGGGAATCTGTAGAAACGAAGTTGGTTTCATTTTCTCCAAACTGGAAAAGAACTCCTGTCATTACCGGACGAAGAGAATCATTACTTGTTGCAAAAAGAGTATTGGTCAATGCTTCAGATAAAACTCCCGCCGGCATTGTCACACTCTGGGAAGCATCAAATTCCGGTAATTCCGGGTAATCGTCTGCATTATCCAGTGCCACAGCGAAATTATCTTTTTCATCTAAAATCTCAAGCTGGCTTCCCGTACCTTCAGCATTATCTTTCACAGACAACGTTAAAGGCTGTTCGCCATAAGTCTTGATAAAATCCTGAAAAATCTTAGCAGGAACAGCAAATTTACCCGAATCATCAGACTTCACTTCCAGAGAAGTTACAAGAGTTGTTTCGCCATCAGATGCTGTAATGGTAACATTATTTTCGTTTAACTCAAAAAGATAGTTTTCTAAAATAGGTCTCGACTGAGAACTTGATATTACGCCACTTACAGTTTGCAAAGCCTTCTGCAGTTCACCACTTGAAATAATAAATTTCATAGATTTAAAAATAAATTTTTACAAATATAATAAATAGAAAATAGATTAAAAAATATAATCCTGAGAGTTATTAACAACCATCAAAAGATTTTCAAAACCACTTCCAGCTCCGTTTTTGATGACCTGATCATCATTACGGATTAAAGATAGGGATTTTCTTTAAGCAATTAATTATATTTGTACATAATCTTTTTCTCATGCGAAAACCACCCATTCATCAAAGTTTTTTCAATGCTTTCCGAGGTGTTTTTTTAATGATGAAAACGGAAAGGAATTTCCGGATAGAAGTTGCTGCTTTTCTGGTCAATCTTTTTTTAATTTTTTATTTTAAGCTTTCCGGGACTGATGCTGCACTTATTCTTACTGTTTGTTTCGGGGTTTTAAGTGCTGAAATTTTCAATACGGCTATTGAAAAGGCCTGCGATATGATACAGCCTGACTTTGATAAAAGAATCGGCTTTATTAAAGATGTTTCAGCGGGAGCTACCTTGCTGATGACCGTCGCTTCGATTGTGGTGGGAATTATCGTTTATTGGAAATATATTTTTGAATGCATTTAACTTTAAACTTAAGATTGCTACAGAATGAACTGTGTATAAGTTTTTATATTTTTTAACCACTGATTTCACGGATTTGCACGGATGTTTGTGTTTGATTGTGAAAATATTTTGATTATTTTCTTGAGAATAGGGTTGGCTAAATTATAATATGTAAAAATGAGCAAACGAGCTAAAGCCCGTTTCTATTGATATAAATTATAAATATTATCTGTGTTATTCGTGAAAATATTTGTGCTAATTGTGTTTAAAAAATCTCCTCATTCAGCAGCCTTCTGAACTTCTTCTTTCTACAGAGTCCCGTACCAAAATAAATGAGGCATTATAAATATTTTTCAATGATTGGCATTGCAATTTCAGCCATCATTCCGTATCCTTTTTCATTGGGATGCACACCATCATCTGAAAGCAGGATTTCCTTATCTTCTGAAAATGCCGAATAAAAATCAATATACTTCAATGAATTTTCAGCTGAAATGTTTTGTAAAATCTGATTGTAGCGTAAAACATCTTCACTTATTCTCAACTTCCCGGAAGCTGTCACTACTCCATTAATTTTTTCAGAAAAAGGAAGAATACTGACCAGATAAATATCATCTGCATATTGTTTTGCCGTCTGAACTGCAGATTGGATATTGTTTTTAAACTGTTCAGGATTCACCATCTGAATTCCATCTTTTATGGCCAGATCATTGGCTCCGTATCCTATGAAAACGATATTTCCTTCTGCTGAATTTCTGGCACTTAGTTCATGTGGAATTCTTTTCACGAGACCATTGGTGGTTTCTCCTCCGATCCCAAGATTGAAAAGGATCAGCTCATCGCTTCCTTCATGAAATTTTTGCAATGCATATCTTTTCAGAATGTCTACCCAACCGCCAAAAACACCGTCATATTCTCCGTAAGTGATACTGTCGCCGAAGAATAAACCATATCTTATTTTCTTCATTTTTAAACTATTTACTGATATATTTTGAAACATTAAGAGCTATTAAGTAATTAAGAAAGATTAAGATCATAGCTAAAGCTATTTAAGTATAGACTTATTTATCCCAGTCAGCTTAATTTAACTTAAAATCTTCATTCTCCTTAATGGTTCCAATTTCAATCTAAAATCAATGTTATATTTTTATGATCTTCTATAATTTCTATTAAAATATCAAATAACGTCTGCCCTTTTCCTGAAATTAAATCATCCAGTTTTTGTTGGATCAGTTCTGTATTAAAAGGCTTCCCCTGTCTGATTTTTCTTTCATAAAATTCACGGGTAGCATTGAGCCCTAAATCATTTTTTGATTTTTGAGATTCTTTCCAGATTATTTCAACTTCTTCCCCGTTTTCAAAAGTACCAAAACCACCGTATAAAATATCATTGAAACCATCTAAGGTTCCGATCTTCCAGTCTGCATCCTGCGTAAGAACATTGGAGACTTCTTCATAGAATTCCGGCAGATCAGAAAAATGACCGCCATTAATGACGATCATTTTCTTTTTATTTTTATTTGAAGTATTCGACTCCATTTTTAAAGATGTTATGATAATTCGCAGTTGGAATATTTTTCATAAGACCTTCAGCAAAACGTTCCGGATGTCCCATTCTACCGTAAATTTTTCCGCATGGGCTGGTAATTCCTTCAATTCCGAATAACGAATTATTAGGATTGAAAGGCATTCCGTGAGCGATATTTCCGTCGAAATCGATGTATTGGGTTGCTATCTGCCCGTTTTCATACAGTTTCTGAATTTCTGCTTCTGAAGCCATGAAACGGCCTTCACCGTGAGAAATCGGAATGGTAAATACCTGATCTTTCATTCCTTTCAACCATGGGCTTTCGTCATTCACCACTTTCACATTCACCATCTGGGAAATATGTCTTCTGATGGCATTGTGAGCCAACGTAGGAGAGTTTTCGTCTAAATCTTTGATTCTTCCGTAAGGCAGCAATCCTGATTTCACCAATGCCTGGAAACCGTTACAGATCCCGATGATCATCCCGTCTCTGTCTAACAACTCGTGAACTGCGTTTTTCATTTTTTCGTTTTTCAAAACGTTTACAATGAATTTTGCAGAACCGTCCGGCTCATCCCCGGCGGAAAATCCTCCTGAGAAAGCCAGAATCTGAGACTGTCTGATTTCTTCCACCCAGGCATCAATACTTTCTTCAAGCAGTTGGTGGCTTATATTTTTAAGAGGCAGGCTGCTTACTACAGCTCCTTCTTTCTGGAATGCATTTAGTGTTTCGTATTCACAGTTTGTTCCCGGAAAAACCGGTGCAAATACTTTAGGCTGTGCAATTCCGTGTTTTTTAATGATCATATTTCTCGGATGGACAGAGTTTGACTTCTCATCCAGCTCAATCGTCAGTTTTTCTTTTTCAACGGTTGGGAAAAGGTTTTCAAATGTCCCTGTATAAGCGGACACAAGATCCAGGATATTGGATTCAAGGCCGTTTATTTTCAGAGTACCTGAATCTTTAACTTCTCCGATCAGCTGAAGGGATACTGAGCTTAATTCTTCTGTAGATTCAATAATTAAGCTTCCGATATTTTTCGTCAATAAAGCTTTTTCATCAACATTAATTTCAGCTCCCAGTCTGTTTCCGAAGCTCATTTTTGCTAAAGCTACGGCAACACCACCATCTTTAACGGTTTTCACAGAAACAATTTTTCCGGCTTTGATATTATCGAAAATGAAATCGAAAATTCCTTTTAAGCCGTTATAATCAGGAAGTCCGCTTTCCTGTGGAATATGATTGAAAAAATACAGTTTATTTCCTTCTTTTTTAAATTCGGGAGAGATTATATTTTTCTTTTCTCCGTTGGCGCAGGCAAAAGAAATTAATGTCGGCGGTACATTCAGGTCCTGATAGGTTCCACTCATTGAATCTTTTCCTCCGATGGCAGCTAAACCAAGATTAATCTGAGCATCATAAGCTCCCAATAAAGAAGCTAAAGGTTTTCCCCATTTCTCAGGATTCTGGCCCAGTTTTTCAAAGTATTCCTGGAAACTCAGCCTGATATTTTTATAATCTCCGCCCATTGCAACGATCTTAGCCACACTTTCCACTACGGCATAGGCTGATCCCAACAATGAGTTTTGTTTTGAAATTCCGGCATCAAATCCCCAGCTTGCCAGGGAAACCGTTTCAATATTTTTTGCACCTAAGATCGGCAATGTCTGAACACTTCCTTCCATCAAAGTCTGCTGGTAATTACCTCCTAAAGGCATTGCTACTGTGGTTCCGCCAACTGATCCGTCAAACATTTCCAGTAATCCTTTCTGGGAAGCTACATTTTTATCGCTTAAGATTTTCAGGAATTCTTCTTCAGAGAAAGGCTTGTTTTCTGTTTTAACCTCTTCAAGATGGGTAATTTTCACTTCCTGGCTTTTAGCACATCCGTTGGTGTCTAAAAACGCTCTTGAAAGGTCAACGATCTTATCTCCTTTCCAGAACATCTGCATTCTTCCTGAATCTGTAACTTTTGCCACTTCTACCGCAACAATATTCTCATCTTCACAATATTTGATAAATTTTTCTTTGTCTTTCGGATCTACCACCACAGCCATTCTTTCCTGAGATTCGGAAATAGCAAGCTCGGTTCCGTTTAATCCTTCATATTTTAATGGTAAAACATCCAGGTTTACTTCTAAAGAATCGGCAATTTCTCCGATGGCTACAGACACTCCGCCTGCTCCGAAGTCATTTGATTTTTTGATCAGCTTTGTCACTTCCGGATTTCTGAACAGTCTCTGGATTTTACGTTCTTCAACGGCATTTCCTTTCTGAACTTCTGAACTCATGGTATGAATAGAGGTTTCGTCCTGTTCTTTTGAGCTTCCGCTTGCTCCACCAACACCGTCACGACCTGTTGCACCACCTAAAATGATGATAGAATCTCCGGTTGCAGGTTTTTCTCGTCTTACCCAATCTACAGGAACGGCTCCGGTAACGAAACCAACTTCCATTCTCTTTGCTTTATAACCTTCGTCATAGATTTCAGAAACCATAGTTGTTGCCAAACCAATCTGGTTACCGTATGAAGAGTATCCGTTGGCAGCCTGTTTTGTAATGGTTTTCTGAGGTAATTTCCCCGGTAAAGTCTGATCAACCGGTTCTAAAACATCGGCAGCACCGGTCAACCTCATCGCCTGAAACACAAAAGATCTTCCGGATAAAGGGTCTCTGATTGCTCCGCCTAAACATGTTGAAGCTCCACCAAAAGGCTCAATTTCCGTAGGGTGATTGTGCGTTTCATTTTTAAATAATAAATACCACGGTTCTTTTTTACCGTCGTATTCGGCTTCAATCTGGATCGTACATGCATTGATCTCATCTGAAACCACAAGATTCTCCAGATTCCCTGTTTTATGGAAATATCTTCCGCAAACTGTCGCCAGATCCATCAGGGAGATCGGCTTTAATTCACGGCCTAAGAATTTTCTTTTTTCGATATAATCATTGAAAATGGTTTCCAATGTATGTTTAAACTGTCCTTCAAACTGGATATCTGACAATTCTGTTTCGAAAGTGGTGTGACGGCAGTGGTCACTCCAATAGGTATCTAAAACTTTCAGTTCTGTTTCTGTAGGATTTCTCTGCTCTGTTTTAAAGTATTCCTGAATGAATTTCAGGTCATCCAATCCTAATGCAAATCCGTGATTATTAAAGAAATCTTCAAGTTCTGCATCATTAAAATTGATGAAATTTTCGTGAATTAAAACTTTTGACGGGGTTTCATCCGCAGGAATGTTTAACGTTGATAAATCTTTTTCCTGAGATTCTACTTTATTGATTAAAAGGTCTTTGATTTTTACTAAATCGGTTTCAGAAACTCCTTCAAATTCGATCAGCTTTCCACTTCTTACTTTAGACTTTTCATTTTCCGTCAGTAAAGCGATACACTGCTCTGCGGAATCAGCACGCTGGTCGTACTGGCCCGGCAAAAATTCCATGGCAAAATGAACAGATTGTGCAGGGTTTTCAATGTGCAGAATATCAGTAACAGGGTCTACGAAGGTGTTATTTACCACTTTTTCGAATTCACCGTCGTTCAGGTTAAAAATATCGTATACATTATATACTTTTACCTTGTTAACCGATGGAGCAACCGCTTTTACTTCATCAAAAATTTTTGGACTTTCTACATCGAAAATTCCTCTCTTTTCTACGAAAATTCTTTTGTTATTAGACATTAGATGCCAGATATTAAATATTATTAGACTTATTTACTTAATTTATTCGGATTATCCGGATGTTCCTTTTGAAACTGAATGGCATCTTCTTTTTCCTGTTTCAGCCATTTTTCAAAAGGGATTTTTTCATTTTCAAATTCCAGGGCCAGAACATTTCTACCGTCTTCTGAAACTAAAAATTTAAAATCTGATATTCCTGCTTCTACTTTTCTGTAATCATAGGCGTATACCTGATAAAATGGAAAATCATTTTTTGGTCTCTCAACAATTTCAAAGTATAATTTCTTTTGATCTTGAGATAATTTAGTATAATGATTAACATAATAGATCTCGGAAAGTTGTTTATTTTGTTTTTCGAAAAACTGAAGAATATTCTTCTCTTTTTCGTTGTATGTAAATGGATATGGATAATATTTTCCGTTTACTTCTATATTTTTTTCCGATTTCTTTTCTACCGGCTGAACGGTTTCGCCTTTGAAATTCATCACGCCCCATGTACCACCCACCATTGCTTTGTGTTCGTCTTCTGTTTTCTCCCAGTCACAACCGTCACAAAATGCAGCATAACCATAATTAAAAGGAGAAACAAAATCATGTTCAGGTTTTATGATCACGGTTCCGTTTCTGTCTGCAAAGCCCACTTTCCCATTTTTAACAAACCTTCTTACTCCTTCTGCAAAATAATCAGCTCCATTGTCATAAAGGAAAGGTCTGTACAGGAAATTTCCGTTTCTGTCATAGACGTATCCCCATGCATTTTTCTCTTTAGCCTCATTTTCTTTGAAACCGTCAAAGTAAATGGTATTTTCCTGAACCAATTCCCCGTCCTTCAAATATGAAAAAACTTTGAACTGTGCAGGAACGATGATTTTACCATCCTGGTTTTTTACACCAACCAAAGAATCTTTTGATTTAAAATACTTTAAAACCTCCTTTTTTTGTGAAAAGGAAATTATGGGAATCAATAAAATGAATAAAAGTATTTTTTTCATGTAACTTCAATATAATCAGAACTCTTTTCCATTATAGTTGTGATGCAGGCTCAGGAGTTCAAAATGAGGATCTTTTTCATACACCAGATATGAACCGTCATTCAAAATAACAGCTGAGGAACCACATTGCTTTTTATGCTTAAAGATCAACCTTCTGAGAATCTTCTGATCATCAATCATAATGGTGTTATCCCAAAGTTTCAGTTTATTGAGGTTCTTTCCTTCTTCCCTGAAATTATATGCGACAGCAGTTTCAAAAGTTGTATTAGAATTTGAGATATGATCCTGGAAGCCCTGTAAGATATGTTTTATTTGAGCGTCATCTTCTTTATCTAAACGGTTCCAACAGTTTTCACCGTTAAAATCGTATTTGATAAAAATCGTATCCTTAATTTTTAAATTCTTTGAAATTAAATAGTTTTTCAATTCTTTATACTCATCTTTGGAAAGCTGAAAATCTTTCAGATCCGATCCTTTTATCTGAGCAGAACAGGTTCCGAAGAGTGTCATAAAAATAAAGAATATAAAGGAAACAACTATTTTCATACAGCTATTAATTACAAAAAAATGCAGCCGAAGCTGCATGTATTATACTTTAAGATCAGCTTCCAATCCTATCAGGTCTTTGTTTGCGTCCAGAATCGGCTGAACTTCATTGCTGATGAATTCTTCCGTCTGAATCGGTGCAAACCCGATAAAATTCTTGGGATCCAAAACTTCTTTTAATTTTGATTTATCCAGTTTTAAAGAATCGTCGTTTAAGATTCTTTCAATAAGGTCATTTTCTTTTCCTTCTTCTTTTACCTTTTTAGAAGCTTCCATAGAATGAACTCTGATCACTTCGTGGATTTCCTGACGGTCTCCTCCTGCTTTCACTTCTTCCATGATGATGTACTCTGTCGCCATGAAAGGAAGTTCTTCCATTATATGTTTGTTGATTCTGTTCGGATATACAACAATCCCATTCATGATGTTATTCCAGATTAACAGAATTGCATCAACTGCTAAAAACGCCTGAGGAATTGTTAATCTCTTGTTGGCAGAATCATCCAATGTTCTTTCAAACCATTGTGTAGAAGCTACCATTGCAGAACTTGTAGTTAAAGACATTACATATTTTGCCAGTGCACCGATTCTTTCGCTTCTCATCGGGTTACGTTTGTAAGCCATCGCTGATGAGCCAATCTGGTTTTTCTCGAACGGTTCTTCAATTTCTTTAAGATTCTGAAGAAGACGTAAATCGTTTGTAAATTTATGGGCTGATTGAGCGATATTTCCTAATAAGGCCACGACTTTAGCATCGATTTTTCTATCATACGTCTGCCCGGAAACCCCAAAAACTTTTTCGAAACCGAATCTTTTTGAAAGCTCTTTATCTAAATGTTTCACTTTGGAATAATCTCCGTTGAAAAGCTCAAGGAAACTTGCAGCAGTTCCTGTCGTTCCTTTTACTCCTCTGAATCTTAATGTTTCTAAGAAGAAATCAAGCTCTTCGATATCGAGAACGAGACTCTGTAACCAAAGGGTTGCTCTTTTCCCAACCGTCGTTAACTGAGCCGGTTGAAAATGAGTAAATCCTAAAGTCGGTAAGTCTTTATATTGAATTGCAAAATCCGCAAGGTTTTTGATAACGTTTACTAATTTTTTCTTTAAAATTAAGAGCCCGTCACGGATCTGGATTAAGTCTGTATTATCTCCTACAAATGCCGAGGTAGCTCCCAAATGGATGATTCCTTTTGCTGATGGTGCTACATCTCCATAGGTATGAACGTGAGCCATTACATCATGACGGAATTTTTTCTCATACGCTGCTGCTTTGTCATAATCGATGTTTTCAGCATTGGCTTTCAACTCTGCAATCTGCTCGTCTGAAATTTCAAGACCGAGGTCTTTTTCGATTTCTGCAAGAGCGATCCAAAGTTGTCTCCAGGTACGGAATTTGTTATTATGTGAGAAATTAAATAACATTTCTTCACTGGAGTAGCGCTCTTCCAATGGATTTTTGTAGGAATTCATTCTTTCTTATTACTTTTTAGATGTACAAAAATACGATTTTTCGTTGAGAGATAAAAATTGCGGATGCTGTTTTAAATTTTGGCTGAAGCCAGATGAATTCCGTTTATTATTTAAATGGTCAGAAGCCCCTTTCCATTAAATATTTTTGAATTATATTTTCTGTTTAGCATTTTGAAAATTTTAATATTAAATAAAGTATTTTATGAAAAATATTTATTCTTCCAGAACAGGGATTTCCATATAACTGTCACTGTACTATTTTTCCAAACTAAGTGATTTATTTAAATTTATTTTATATATTCGTTGAACAGCGGAACTCGAAAAGCCTAGAGAGTAGAGAAACAAATCAAACTCAATTTACTATGAAAAATCTAAAAAAATTATCAAAGTCAGATCTAAAAATGATTTCAGGAGGTTGGGTACCACAACCAGGGCAAAGCTGTCCCAGCGGAACATGCCAGTATATGGAAAACGGGCCATGCAGAATTTACAATGAAGAAAAATGCATCTAAAAAAGAAAGCCTGATTTTCCAATCAGGCTTTTTATTATTTGTAAATGACCACATTGTCTTTTTTAAGCTGGTAGCCACTTTTTTTATTCTTTTTATAGGGCGTCAAAACATAGCTTTCTTTAATGTAGCTTCCGCTTTTCCAGATTTTGTTTTTTCCTTCTTTTTCAAGGATAATGCTTTTTGCAGCTCCTTCCGGAATGAAAATTTCAGCTTTTTTCATGTCTTTACTAAAAATAACAGCTGTCATTGAAGTATAACTTTTATCAGAACTTACTTCGTTTAATTTGATTTTTTGCTCAAAAACCCTTACACAGTCATTTTTGATTTGTGAATAGGTATAACCTGCCGACCCGATGCATCCGTGAACGTCTCTGTCTCCTCCTACTTTTTGTGCAAAAGAAAAAGAGCCTAAGAAGATCGCGCTGAGTAAAATTGTTTTTTTCATATTTAAATTTTTAATGGTTTTCAATTTGGTAAAAAGTATGCCAAAAATATGGTATTAGTTAATTTAATTCTAAGATACAAAAAAAGCCGCTCATTGTGAGCGGCTTAAAAATATTATTTTGTCCAGTTGATTTTTGAATGTTTCACTTCTTCGGAATTGGTTCCGATCATGATATCAAACTCTCCGGATTCCCAGTCGTATTTTAAATCTCCGTTATAGAATTTCAGGTTTTCAGGAGTAATGTCGAAGGTTACTTTTTTAGATTCTCCTTTTTTAAGCATTACTTTCTGGAATCCTTTCAGCTCTTTAACCGGTCTTGTGATACTTCCCACCATATCCCTGATGTACAGCTGAACAACCTCAGCGCCGTCATAGTTTCCGGAATTGGTTACCGTAACTGAAGCCTGAATGGTTTGATTTCCTTTCGGGTTTGCATTGGAAACCGTCACATCCGAATAACTGAATTTTGTATAGCTCAATCCATACCCAAACGGATATAATGGTGTATTACACTCATCCATATAGTTGGAACGGAATCTCTGATATTCACATTTATCGGTAAGTTCCTGACTTAGCGGTCGGCCCGTATTTTTGGCATTGTAATAAATAGGAACCTGGCCAAGGCTTCTCGGGAATGTCATCGGTAATTTCCCTGAAGGGTTTACTTTTCCAAATAAAACATCAGAAATTGCATTTCCTGCTTCAGAGCCGGCAAACCATACATTCAGGATCGCATCAGGAGTATCTTTTATATTCGTCAAAGCTAAAGGACGGCCTGTAAAAAGTACTACAGCAATTGGTTTTCCTGTTTTCTTCAATTCATTTAAAAGGTCTACCTGAGACTGAGGAATGGTAATTTCAGTTCTTGAGGAGGATTCACCACTCATTTCTGCAGATTCCCCGATAGCTAAAACAATAACGTCAGCTTTGTTGGCAACGTCTACGGCTTCTTTTAATAAAGCTTCTTTAGGACGGTTATCCCTGTCTGTTTTTTTACCGTGAGCTGCATAGATATCTTCTAACTTAGCATCATAATCGATGTTGGCACCTTTGGCAGAAATGAATTTCACCTCTTTTCCGAAGTTAGTCTGAAGGCCCTGCATCAGATTAACTGCCTGATCATGTTTTGCAGCTACACTCCATGTTCCGGCCATGTTTAACGAATTATTCACCAATGGCCCGATTACGGCAACCGTTCCTGATTTTTTCAAAGGAAGGACCTGGTTGTCATTTTTCATCAAAACCATCGATTGAGCGGCAGCGTTTCTGGCAATATTACGGTTTTCCATATTATACACTTCTTTCGCAGCCAGCTTTGCATCTCCATAACGGTAAGGATCATCAAATAATCCTAAATCATATTTTGCTTCCAAAATTCTTTTTGCAGCAACGTCGATATCAGCCTGGGTAATTTTCCCTTCCGATAAAGATTTTTTCAGGGTCGTTAAAAATCCTTCACCAACCATGTCCATATCAACTCCTGCTTTTAAAGCTAAGGCAGAAACCTGCTGAAGGTCTCCCATTCCGTGGTCTACCATTTCATTGATTCCTGTATAATCGGTTACTACAAAGCCTTTGAAGTTCCATTTATTTCTTAAAACTTCGGTTTGAAGCCATTTGTTTCCGGTTGCAGGAACTCCGTCCACTTCATTGAAAGAAGCCATTACGGAAGCTACTCCCGCATCTACGGCTGCTTTGTAAGGTGGAAAATATTCATTGAACATTCTCACATGGCTCATATCAACGGTATTATAATCTCTTCCCGCTTCTCCTGCTCCGTACAGCGCAAAGTGTTTTACACAGGCTAAAATGGTATTTCCTACGGATAAATCTTTACCCTGGTATCCGTACACCATATTTTTAGCAATTTCACTTCCTAAATACGGATCTTCTCCGGAACCTTCGGAAACTCTTCCCCATCTCGGTTCACGGGAAATATCCACCATTGGGGAGAACGTCCAGTTAATACCGTCTGAAGAAGCTTCTTTGGCTGCTACTCTCGCCGACTGCTGTACCAGATTCATATCCCATGAAGCTGCGAGCCCTAATGGAATCGGGAAAGTTGTTTCGTAACCATGGATAACGTCCATTCCAAAAATCAACGGGATTTTAAGACGGCTTTTTTCCACTGCCACCTTTTGAACGGCTCTGATCTTATCAGCACCTTTTATATTGAATAGTCCGCCGACTAAACCTTGTTCGATTTTTTTTCCGATATCAGAACTCTGAGCCAAACCTGTTGTAAAATCACCTGAACTTGGTAAATTCAGCTGTCCGATCTTTTCATCTAAAGTCATTTTCGACAAGAGATTATTTACAAAAGCTTTTTTCTTGGCCTGATATTGAGCCGTCTGGTAAGACTGAACCGGTTTCGATACCATTTCCTGGGCCGAAAACACAGGTGCCAATGCTAAAGTGGCGATTACAATTAACTTTTTCATAAATCTATCTTCTTAAATTATAGTTCAATTTTGTTTTAATTTTCAGGTCAAACGCAAGGCACAGATAAGGCTTTAAAGTGCAAAAACGTTCTGCTTAGCTAAGATCGCGAAGTTTTTTGTCCTGACGATTAATTTTTATTTAATTCTTTTCTTTTTGACAGCATCCATTGATACAAATCCGGATTTGAATAGGCTGAATCCCATGAATTATGGTTATCATTTGGGAAAATCGTCAATTCTGCAGTCGGGTTTACCGGATGTAATTTCTGATAAAAATTAAAAGCATTTTCGGGTGGCACTACATCATCCATTCCGCCATGAAAAATTTTCATGTTCAAATTTTTATACTGATTGATATTGGCCTGCATCACTTTATCTGTGGGAGCACAAACGGAAACAACGGCTGCAAACATTTCAGGGTGTTCCATAGCGAGTTTCAGCGTTCCCCAACCTCCCATTGAAAGGCCCGTAAGATAAATACGGGAGGCATCAATTTTATATTTTCTCTGAATTTCTTTAATCAGATGATAAACCGTCACAGTATCCCACCACATATCTGCAGGACATTGGGGAGCTAAAATAGCTACCGGCTCCTTGATCAGATTTTTGTATGTGAAAGGACTGTGTGCTTTTACCATTTCCAGATCACTTCCTCTTTCTCCGGAACCGTGAAGGAAAACGATCAAGGGGACATTTCCTTTAACTTTCTGTGGGTAATCTAAAATATAGGATATTTTTTCTGTCCGTTTAAAATCCTTATTCAGTTCTGCTTTTACTTCCTGGGCAGTGATGCTTATGGAAAATGGCAGAAATAAAAAAGGAATAAATTTTAGTTTAAATTTCATTTAATATTCAGATTTTGGCTAAAGCCGTTTGATTTTGTTTTTTTATTTAAACGGGCTAAAGCCCGTTCCTATCGATGTAAAAATGTCAATTATTATTTAGCCCCGATTGCAGCATTTGTTTGAGCTCATTTTGAGGGTTTGGGCGGCGGCTTTGCCGCCGCCCAAACCCTCAAAATAGCGAGTGCGGAAAGCGGGATTAAGCTCTTAAAACATATTATTTAATGTTATATTTTTCAGATTTAAAGCTTAATTTCTTTAACCCCTGCTGGATTTCCGGAGCATTCATGAATAGTTTCCATAAAAATCCGGATCTATAGTTTTCAATCATCGGCGCAATGGTTCCCTGATCAATTGCCAGATATCTTGGTGTAAACCAATCGTTGTAATTGATTGATGTGGCATCATAAGGACCTGCGGAACCTATAAACTGAGGTTTTTGAGTATAAATGAACCTTAAAAAATCCATTGATTCTTTAGGCGTGTACGGAAAACTGCTTAATGCAGCAGTGGGTGTGATCACTCCAAGATCATTTTGCGGAAAGTGGGCATTGTATCCTGTACTTCCATCATCATTTCTTGTGTAGCCGGCTGTCAGTCCCCAATAATTCGGGCCGTAGCCTTTCCATTGTTTCGGATTTTCAACGCAGTATTTGTAATCGATAAGAACCTGGTTTTTATTCAGATCAAAGTAATTTTTCACCAGTTTATCAGACAATCCTGTAGGATCTAATCCGATATAGGAGTAATGAGCCCAGAATAAAGGACCGCCGTATTCCTGTGCACCATTATGCTTTACGTACATGGGTAATCCGTACCGGGTTTTATCGGAAACAATGCCGCCGTTTCTTGCCCAGCCTTTGTAGTAAGTTTCTGCATCAATGGCGTAGGTGGGTGATGAAGCTGCTAAAATGTAGGTAATTAAACATTCGTTATACCCCTCTAACGGGAAATTCATTTCCCACTGGTAATCCGGAGACCAATGCCAGTATAATACTTTCTCACCGCCTTTTGTATACCAGTTCCATTGAATTCCTTTCCATAAGTCATCGCATTTCTGAGCCAAGGCTTTTTCTTCAGCATTACCGTTTTTAAAATATTCACGGACCATTAAAATTCCTGAAGTTAAGAATGCTGTTTCCACAAGATCCCCGCCATTATCTTTTTTACCGAAAGGCACTGTTTTTCCTGTCTCTCCATTGATCCAATGTGACCAGGCTCCTTTATGACGGTCTGCCTTTGCAAGGAAATCCATCATATTGGTCAGTCTTTTTACGGCTTCTTTTCTTGGGACAAATCCTCTTTCAACCCCAACAAGAACGGTAGCCAATCCGAATCCCGAACCTCCTGTAGTTATTACATGTTTATCATTATCCGGATAAATATTGTCTTCATGGTAACGCTCTCTTCCCAGCATCGAATGCGGTTCTGCATAATCCCAGAAATATTTCAGGGCATCTTTCTGAACTCTGTCCATCAGCTGGTCATCAGTAATATTACTTTTTACTGCCTCAACTTTTGAAATCTCTGGTTTGGAGGCTTGGGAGTTTTTGCAGGAATAAGCAAAAAATATTGATGCAACAGCAATCGATAATGTAATCCTTTTCATTATATCATTTTTTTAAAATCCGTATTGTGTGGAATGGAATCCTAATTTAACCAAACCTTGCTTAACATCCGGAGCATTCATAAACAACTGCCATAAAAACTGAGTTTTATAATTCTCAACCATAGGCGCAATGGTTCCCTGATCTATTGCCAAATATCTTGGTGTAACCCAATTATAGTGTACAGAATAGGCATCATAAGGACCTGCAACCCCAATATATTTATTATAATTTTCATTATATAAAAACCTCAACATATTCATACTTTCCGTTGGTGTGTAAGGCATGTTTGAAAGTGCAGCAGTAGGAGAAATTACTCCTAAATCGTTATTAGGCTGATGGGCAGAATATCCTGTAGTCCCATCAGTATTTCTGGAATAGCTTGCTGTTAGGCCCCAGCTTTTAGAATTATATCCTTGCCAACCTTTTGGATTTGCCAGACAATACTGATACATAATTTTTGCATGGTTTGTGGTTGCATCTCCATAATTTACGTTTTCGTCTGATAAGCCTCTGGGATCTAATCCTAAAAATGAATAATGTGACCAGAACATTGGACCAACTGATCCATTAGCTCCGTTATGATTAACAACAACGGGAATTCCATATTGTGTTGCTGTGCTTTTTATGCTTCCGTTTCTTGACCACCCTTGCTGATAGACTGGTTTGCCAATTGAATAATTAGGTGAAGCGGCGGCCAAAATATAAGTAATCAATGTTTCATCGAATCCTTTTAGCTGCATATTCATTTGAAAATCATAGTTTGGAGACCAATGCCAGTACAGGACATTTTCTCCTTTTGTATACCAGCTCCATTCTATTCCTTTCCATAGTGTATCTGCTTTTTGAGAAAGGGCTAGTTCAGCAGAATCTGAAGAGTTTTTAAAATATTCTCTGATGCAAATTAACCCCTGAGCCAAAAATGCGGTTTCTACTAAATCCCCGCCATTATCCATTGTACTAAAGGGAATAACCTGGCCTGTGGCGCCATTCATCCAATGCGGCCATGCACCATGAAAGCGATTGGCGTTCTGTAAAAAATTCAGTGAAGTCGTAAGTCTCGAAACGGCTTCCGGCTTGGCAATATAACCATTTTTAATACCAACCAGAATTGTCATTAATCCAAATCCAGATCCTCCTGTAGTTACTACATTAGCATCTTGTGAGGGATTATCTGTATGATATCTCTCTCTAGCCAATTTTGATCCTGATTCTGCATAATCCCAAAAATATTTTAATGCATCTTTTTGTACCATTTCTATAAGCTGGGCATCGCTATAATTATTAGGAGTTTCCGTATTTCCTCCACCTATTGGCGTTCCCGGACCCGATGGTGAATCATCTGATGAACAGGAATTGAATATCAGTCCTAAGAATAATATTGTCGTCAGTATTTTTTTCATATTTAATTTTGTAAAAAAAAGAGCCTTTTTCGAGGCTCTTTTGTCGTTATCTGTTATCCTTCTCAAGTTTATATAAAGCTATAACATCTGAAGACTTTAAAGCCACATTATAAATTCTAAATTCATCCATCTGCCCTGCAAAACTTGTTGCCCAATCTTGTTGTGATCCATTATTTTGAGGTGGAACAGTTTCAAATTGATGAGAACCTAAGACAACTTTACCATTTGTTGCTGTCATTTGGAAATTTCCGTAGCCCGGTACACCATTTGGATTATTTATCCCTCCTGGGTCATTTGCAAACCAACTGGCAAAACCTCCAAGTTCACCTCCTGCTGGAGAATATGCAAAACCATCTAGATTTTTAGCAGGCGCTCCATCTTGATAAACATAACATTTGCTTGCAGTAGCATCATATGCAAAAACTATATGAACCCATTTCCCTTTGTAACCATCTAAGTTTGCAATAACTCCCTGACCTTTCCAAGAAACCGCAGGATTTCCACTCTCCAATCCTAATTTCAATCTAATTCTATCAGGTTTAGAAGCATCAGGGTTTTCAATAAATAGATTAATTCCTCCCCAGAATTCTGTAGGGCGGACAATGGTAAATATTCCTTGAGCACCTTTTCCTTGCCCCGGAGTTCCAGGATCAACAGTACCATCACTTTTCATCCAGAATGCAATTGTAAAACTACCATTAAGACCAATTAGAGCTGTTGAAGCATTTCCAACAGAATATCTCATTTCTGACGAAGAACCATTATATGCCATTCCCTTAATTCCTGAAGTATAAGTAATACCTACAGGCATCTGTCCTGTTATATTATTCGTTTTATCTTCCAAATTGTTTTCGAAACTTAGTTTTGTTATTAAGTTTCCTGAAGCAATGTCATCTGAATTCTGATATCCTCCAATCTCTGCATATGGAATAGGTGGGTTATCTTTGTCAATACTATCTTCGCAACTTAGGGTAATTAATCCTAATAAAAAGATTACACCTATGGATTTTATGATATTTCTATTTTTCATCTTTCACTTTTTTAATTAGTAACCAGGATTTTGACCAGACATCCCTTTAGATTCTATAATAAACGAATTCGGAATTGGAAATAGCTCATGTTTTCCTGTTACAAATGTTTTACCATTTGCAGCCATAGCAGCTTGTGCCTGGCCTGTTCTTATCAAATCAAACCATCTGTCATGCTCAAATGCTAATTCCAGTCTTCTTTCTTTCCAAATTGCATTTCTTAAATCCGCTTGTGAAGTTGCAGTCGTATTTGCTAGTCCTGCTCTATTTCTAACCTGATTTAAAAAGGGTGCAGCCTGAGCTGTTTGTCCCAACTCATTCATTGCTTCAGCTTTCATTAATAATACCTCAGAATACCTCAGGTATCTGATGTTAGCATCCGAATCATCAGACCCTGTAAATGCTGAAGAATATGCTTTATAATTATAATATGGCGCAGCAACTGTTGAAGGAACTACCCTTCCATCATATAATGTAGAATTTCTGAAAATAATTGTTGCATTTCTTCTTTCTGTATCTCCTTCCGCATTATATGCATCAACAAGATTCTGTGTTGGAGTACAAAATCCCCAGCCCCAGCCACCGGCACCTCTCGCTCCTTGTACTTGAGAATATTGCTGAATACCCGGAGTAGCCTGTCCTCCTAATCCTTGTATTTCAAAAATAGATTCC
This sequence comes from Chryseobacterium tongliaonense, assembly GCF_041224435.1. Taxonomy (NCBI): domain Bacteria; kingdom Pseudomonadati; phylum Bacteroidota; class Flavobacteriia; order Flavobacteriales; family Weeksellaceae; genus Chryseobacterium; species Chryseobacterium tongliaonense. The sequence goes on from NZ_JBGFFD010000005.1 coordinate 52,387, forward strand.
TGATTATTTTCACCTGAAACTCTGTAAATATCGGCAAAATTAGGCGTTAAAGAATATCCGGTTACAAGATTACAATTATCTATAACTTGTTGCCATTTCTTCTGGTAGAGAGAAACTTTTGCTAATAACGCATACGCAGCTCCTTTACTTGCTCTCCCGACATTATTTCCTGTATAGGCACTTTTAGCAGGAAGGGCGCTGATAGCTTCATTTAAGTCTTTTTCTATAAAGGTGTAAATTTCTTCTTTCGATTTTCTGGTAAGGGTCATTACTCTGTCATCTTCATTACCAGCTACAGGTACATGATCAACCAATGGTACTCCACCATAACATTTTACCAGCATAAAATAAGAAAATGCTCTTAAAAACTTTGCTTCACCTTCTAATCTGGCTCTCAGATTTGCATCAGCATTCGTTAATAATGGTAAAAACTTTAATGCCTGATTCGATCTGTTTATCGCTTGATAATGTCCTTCCCAAATAGATTGGAATGAAGGTGTAGTTGCAGTAAAAGTTAAAGCATCTAGAATATCTTTATCAGTACCTGCATCACTTGGATCAGAACCTTTATCTGCGTCATCGGTTATAATACTTGAAACACCTATCCATGCGAATGAGCTGATATTCCAATCTAAATACTTGGCATAAATAGCAGTTACAAAACTTTCTGCACCTTCGTTATTGTTCATCAGTGACAACTCTTGTCCAGAGATTGCATCTGTAGGTTGTGTATTCAAAAAATCACCTTCACAGCTTTGATTTACCAGCATAACAGAACATAATGCTGCAATTAAAATTATATTACGTTTCATAGATTCTTAATTAAAATTTAACATTTACACCAAATACAAAAGATCTTAATGTCGGATAGGCGTCCAATTCAACACCTGTCAAACCATACGGATCTCCATTTGCGTTCAATTCAGGAGAATATCCTGAGAATTTTTGAAAAATGAACGGGTTTATCGCACTTACATAAAATCTCAAACTAGACAGATAATCTACCGGTTTGCTTAAAGTATATCCTAAAGAAATATTATTAATTCTAAAGAAATCACCTGATTCTAAATAATACGTGGAGGCAAGTGGCACAGCATTGAATGGTGCCGGATTTGATGATCCTGTATTAGTTGGTGACCAATAATTATTGGCTACATCATATTCAACATTTTCTCCACCAAATCTCTGTGCTTTTTTACCATTATATACTTTATGTCCAAAAGCTCCATAACCATTCACACTTAAATCTACATTTTTATATTGAACCCCAACATTGATACCTAAAGTTGATTTGGGAATATATGAACCAAAAAACCGTCTATCGTTAGCATCATTAGATCCTGTCGTTCCATTTCCGTTTGTATCTACATAAGTAAAATTGCCATTTGAATCTAACCCTCCAAATTCCCATAAATAAAAACTTCCCAAAGGCTGGCCAATAGCACTATCATTAAGGTATTTCGTATCTTGTCCATTTCCTAATCCACCTCCTATAATAGGGTTATAACCATCAAATAATTTCTCAAGTCTATTTTTATTTACTGAAAAGTTTCCATTAACTGAATAGCTCCAGTCTTTTCCAATCGTATCACTCCATCCCAATGAGACTTCAATACCTTTATTAGATACTTCTCCTAGGTGAGAGTATCCCACTTTTGATAATCCAGTTGTAGAAACAGGTTTAGATGCTAGAATTAAATTTTTAGTAATTTTGCTGTACAAATCAAATGATCCTTTTAATCTTCGGTCAAGCAATTCGAAATCAACTCCGCCACTTGTTTCTTCCGTAATCTCCCAGCCTAGATTTGGATCATAAATTTGATCTATAGTAGTTCCGTTTGAAGTACTACTTCCACCAAAAGCATAATTATATTCTACTCCTGTAGCAAAAGGAAGATAGTTGGTAGGTATTCTTTGATTTCCCAATCTTCCCCAACCAGCTCTAATTTTTAATAAATTGATAATCGAATTATCTTTTAAGAAACCTTCTTCTGAAATTACCCAGCCTGCTCCAAACGATGGGAAAGTCCCCCATTTATTTCCTTCTGAAAATTGCGAAGATCCGTCTCTTCTTACAGTAGCTGTTAATAAATATCTGTTCATTAACTTATATTGCAATCTTCCAAAGTAAGAATTTGTAGTATTGTTATTTCTATTAATTGAATTTGCTTTTACAATTTGATCGGCGTAATTAAAAGCTTCTGTTCCGGTACCGTAAATATCCCAATAATTACTATTTTCAATCATATTTTTTCTCTGAATTGTAAGTTCATTTTCACCACTTCGCATGGTAGATTCAGTACCTACAGTAATTTCAATATCATGAATATCAGAGAACTTTTTATTGTATGTAAAGAAGTTTGTTAAAACCCAGTTAAAATAGTCTTTCCGTGTATTGGTTAATAAATTTAATGGTAATTGTTTTTCAGGATCAGGATCTGTATTATATCCCCCCGGAACTCTTGTTGGATCTTGCGATAACCAGATTGCTAAAGAAGGTACATAATTATAGCTTTTAAAATTAGAATATTCTCCTGAGAATTGAGACGTAAATTTAAGACCCTTAAACAGATCGATATCCATTTTTAATCCTCCTTGAAGAATAAATGAATTTTGTCTTTCATTATTATAAGCTAAGCTTGCTACAGGGTTTCCGACATTATTAAATGATTGTCCTGTTGGAGATGCAAAACCATTACTTCCTACAAAAGAAACTCCATACTGACCAGAAGGGAAATACACCGGAACTATCGGAGATTGTTTATATGCAGCAGTGAAAGCACTTAATGGTTTAGGGGTAGTATTTGTAAATGTTGCACTTAAATTTTGAGATATTGTAACTCTTTTCAAGAATTTAAACTCATTATTTGTTCTTACAGTAGACCTGTTATAATCTGTTCCCTGTAATATTGATTTTTCATCATAATTACTTAAACTTAAGAAATATTTAGCATTTTCTGAAGCTCCTGATAATGATAAATTATGTTGATTATAAGTTCCTGTTCTTGTAATTTCATTAAACCAATCTGTATTTACAGGTTGATCCTGGGAATATCTTGTCGCTCCAAAAGCTATATTATTATAGCTGGAAAATAAATTACTTCCAGCCATTTTCACTTTTTTCAAAGGCATTCTTACTCCGGTAAATCCATCATATTCCACAGTGATTCCTTTTCCTTTTCCCGATTTAGTTGTAATAATAATAACTCCGTTTGCCGCTCTGTTTCCATAAATAGCTAAAGCAGATGCATCTTTTAGCACATCATAAGTTAAAATATCATTTGAATTAATATTATTAATATTATCAACAAACAATCCGTCAACTACATATAAAGGATCTCGTCCCCCTAAAGCAGTTCCAAGACCTCTGATCATTACTGTAGGCGTAGACCCCGGCAAATCAGATGATGTTACCTGTACACCGGCAGCCTTCCCTTGAATAGCCTGCGTTGCATTTAATACTTTGGTTTTTGTTACTTCTTCCGCATTCAGAGAACTTACAGCTGTAGTATTATCTACTTTTTTACGGCTACCATATCCGATCATTACTACCTCTTCAATCTTCTGTTCTTTAGTAACAGTATCTTGAGGGGTAACCTGCGCATTGACATTCATACCGAAGTATAAAACAGCAATGAGACATGAATACTTTAAATCACTTTGTTTCATATAGTTCATTTTTATTTCGTACAATCAAATTTCAAAACAAGCTTTAGCGCCTGTAAACTGCCTTTAATAAAGGAAAACATGTTATTCTCAAAAAAAGACATTATTCAAAATTATAAAAATATCTCTAACAATATTAAGTTAACTTAATTTTTTTAATTTTTTTGTTAACTTAAAAATTTATTAAAATCATAATTTGTATTCATTTTTTTGCAATTAAATTCTTAAACTAAAGCAAAAAGCTGTTTTAAAAGGATAAAACAGCTTTTTTTATAAGAATATATTTCTACTTTATTTTATGATAACCTGATGATCTTCCTGTTGTTTATTGGTATATATTTTTAATGTATATACTCCCTGGTTCAATCCGTTAACATAAATTTTTCCTTTATTATGCTGTAATTCGGTTTTACCAACTCTTACTCCTGCTGCATTAAATAATTCTGCAAAAACAATTGCTGTACTTTTATTTATTTCCGTATCATTTTCATCAGCCGGAACTATATTTATATAATCAGTCGCCGGATTTGGAGAAACTTTATAATTTTTTATACTTAAAGACATTTTTGAACCTCCGCTTTGGAATAAAATATTTTTCCAGGGTCCCCAACCACAACTATTCTTTGCTCTTGCTCTTACCTGCATATAATTATACCCTGAAGTTATATACAATATTGCCATTCTTCCGGTTACTTTAGTCCCGTTGTTTGATACATTTGAATAATAACCATTACCGTACGATGCAAACGTAAATGGTCCGTCAATTTTCTCCCATTCAAAATCTGTATCTAAATTTGGTGTACCATCAAAACCTAACGCATCAACAACTACATTACTATATTGTCCGGTAGGTACATTATAATTAGAATTGAAACAAACGGAATCATATGGATTTCCACAATATGCATTTGGCATGTAAACCAATGGAGTTCCTGCCCAGACTTTTTTTGTTACAATTTTGGTTTGGTTACAAGAATTTGAAACCGTTGCTGTTAAAGTGAATTCTCCCTGTCTTTTGACAATAACACTTGTTGAAGTTCCGTTAACTGTCTGCACTTCTCCGACTGAGCTATCCGAGCTGGTCCAGGAAACAGTATTCCCACTTCCGGAATTGATACTAAAGGATTGAGTAGCCGGGAAAGTACACACTGTTGGCGAGCCACCTGAAATTTGTAGGGAGCCTGAACTATCAAATATTTCTCTTTTGACTAAACAGGTCATACCAAAAGAATAATTTGTATTCCAAATAATTTCCAGTGAAATATTTGAAGGTAAAATATTGGGGTCAGTAGGTGATAAAGTAATAGAATTAGTACTTGTTGTTATGATTCCTGAAACCGGACTACCATCTTTATTCCATCCAGTGCCAACGTTCCATTTATAAACATAGGTTCCCACATTTGTACTGCTGTTACAAGTAAGAGTAACCGGAGATGTTGAGCCACATGGTATTGTAATGCTTGTTGGTGAAAGCGTAAACGAAGGAGTTTTTACAACAACCGGTCTTGGAGAGTACCAAACTGCTCCCGAAGATTGTGCTACAAGCTCTACTGATAAATAATTACCCGGTTCATAAGTGATATAGGTAGATGATATATTAGCATCAATAGCAGTGGCAAAGCTTGTTCCGGAATCCGGAAGGTATATATTAAGAGGATCAACTAAATCCGTATATTGCCCGTAGCTGTTGTAAGTTCTGATAAATAATTTACAATTCCCTACTACATAGGTTGATGACTTTGTAAGCAATACAGTAAATTTGACATTTACAGATCCTCCCGTTCCCAGATTTATGGGATTGCTTATACTATGTGCATTATTATTTACCTTAAAATCTTTAAATGCCACAGTAACCTGCGATTTAACTATAAGAGTCATAAAGAAAAAAATGAATAGGATAAAATTTTTCATAATAATTTTGATTGTGTGTTAATGATTCTATTATATAAATTTCATAGTCTTAAAATTATTAAAAATAAATCAAATAATGTTGAATTATTTAATTCCTATAAAAATTTGTTAAACAAATAATAGTATTTAACTTTGGCTCAATAATTGAAAAAATAAGAAAAAAGATCAATGAAAAAATATATTATCGCCGCAGCTCTTATGTTTGGCATTGGTACAGTAATCTATACCTCTGTACAGTCATGCACTACTTTAGCCACAAGTGACCTGGGTTTATCTGTTATTAAACGGTTTTTAATCAACGGAATTGATAAGGGAATGGGGATCTACAGTAATAAAGATGCTTTTCTGCAAAATAATATGGTAGATAAAGCGTTACCTAAACAATTGCGAGAGATCAATTCAACGCTGGAAAAAATAGCCCCTTCTCTTGTCGCAAAAGAAAGAGATTATATTGCCCAGGCGGCTTCCTATACCGTAAATATTTCAAAACCGATCCTGGTGGATGCCGTAAACAGTCTGAATGCACAGGATGTAACAAGAATTATCCAGGGTGAAAAAGGAACCGCAACCCAGATATTAAAAGAAAAGACCGCTCAGCGATTAATAGCAGCTATTACTCCAAAAGTAGATGAGCAGCTAAATCAATATGGGATTGTCAAGACCATCAATACAGCTTTGTCAGGGAGTAATTTATTGGGAAGTCTGTTAGGCGGGAACAGCAATACCGTGAATGTGGGAGGCTTAAGCCAGCTTGCTTCTGAACAATTGGTAAACGGACTGTTCAACATTATTGAAGATTACGAAATTCAGAACTCCAAAGCTCTGTTGGGGCCACTTGGAAAATAAATAAAATTTCGTTATATTTATATATAATTTAAAATTTGTAGATGGATATATTACAAGGAAATCAACACGCCAGCCCGGAGGATTTTTATAAGTCTCTGAAGGAAAAACTGGAAGATCATCACGATTTTCCGGAAGACTATTTATTTAAGTTCATCATTCCGACAGACCAGGCAAAACTCACCGAAATTTATAAAGTTTTTGATGGCATTAAATTCACATTAGGAAACCGTGAGAGTAAAAACGGAAAATATACAGCCTGTAACATTAATGCATTTGTACTGGATGCCGATCAGGTGGTCAGAATTTATCAGGAAGTAGCCAGAATAGAAGGCGTTATTCTGTTATAGAAAGTAAAAAGTCAGCGTAAAGCTGACTTTTTTATTTATTTCAATTTTCTTATTTCTCTATAAAAAACTTTACATTTTCAATAGGCCTTCCCAACATGGCTACCGAACCTTTTATCAGAATCGGCCTTTGAATTAAAGAAGGATTTTCTGATAATATTTTAAGCCATTCTTCTTCCGAATAATTTTTATCTGCAAATTTATCCGTATATAGCTTTTCTGTTTTTCTGATGATATGAAAAACACTCTGATTCAATTTTTTCAATACGGTCTTTATCTCTAAAATGCTTAAGGGGTCTTCAACGATGTTGATGATCTCAAACGGCACTCCATTTTCATCGAGATATTCCAGAACCGCATTCGATTTTGAACAGCTTCCATTATGTAAGACCTTCACTAACATATTTAATTGTATTTAAAATTAAACTTGTACTCTAACAAATTTAGTAAGAAATCAGGTTACGGGAATCTTAATATTTGGTAAATAATTGTTAAAACAATCCGTTAAGCTCTGCTTCGATTTTTTCCAGAATAAACCCGAAATCTTCAGGCTTCTCTACAAAATCCAGGTCATCAACTTCAATAATCAGCAACTTTCCCTCTGTATAGTTTGAAATCCATTTTTCGTATTTCTGATTCAGCTTTGAAAGATATTCAATACTGATCGATGCTTCATATTCCCGGCCTCTTTTATAGATCTTTTTCACAAGATTCGGTACATCAGACTTCAGGTAGATCAATAGATCCGGAGCTGAAACAAAAGATTTCATCAGGTTGAATACAGCGGCATAATTATTAAAATCCCTGTCAGAAAGCAGGTTCATATCATTTAAGTTTTCCGCAAAAATGTGTGCATCCTCATAGATCGTACGATCCTGAATAATATTTTTACCACTTTCTCTGATCTCTTTCACCTGACGGAATCTGCTTCCGAGAAAATAGATCTGTAGGGCAAAACTCCATTTGCTCATATCGGCATAAAAATCCTCAAGATAAGGGTTGTGATCTACATCTTCGAACTGTGCGTCCCACCCGTAATGCTTTGAAAGCATGGTCGTCAATGTAGTTTTTCCTGCTCCAATATTCCCTGTAACTGCAATATGCATATTTTTTCCTTAATGTTTTAATAATACTTATCCGGTAAATAACTAAATACCTACGGCCTGAATTTCAGAAGTCTCTTCTATAAGTTTCTGTAAAGTATTGTCTGCAGGTTTATCTGCAGATTGCTCTTTAGGTTGTTCCTCCACTTTTTCTATAGTTTGCCCGGCTGCATTATCCGGTTGCTCCTTTGACTGGTCAGAAGGTTTTTCTGTTGGTTTTTGTTCAGGTTCAGGGTCGGTTTGTAGTTTAGGTTCTTTACTTTTTTCAAGGTTGTAAAGATAAAGGTTGTTCGCTTTGATTTCAAAATAAGAAAGCGTGTTTTTATCCACAATTTGTGCGTCAGGATCTTCAAAAATCTTGACCAGTTCTTTTTCCGGGATATATTTAAGAATCGAATTATTCGTAATCACCAGAATGAATTCATTTTCCCTTCTGAAGCGTTTCCCGTTTTCTAAAGGCACTTCAAAAAGCTTTTCAAATTTCAGGCTGTAAACCCTGAAGTCTTTCCTTGTTAAAATATACACCTTATTCTCAAATACCAGAAGATCCATCAGATCATCAAAACTGGCATCAAAAGGGTATGAATTTATCGTCGTATCATTCCGGAAATTATATTGAATCAGACGTTTTGAGCTTTCGTCCAGCAACCATATCTGCTGAAGGTCTTCGGCATATGCCATTTTTATAAACGCAAATTTCTGCTTGAAATCCACACGCTGGATCTCATTAAGGTTCTGGTCTACAAATTTCAGTTCCTGGGCATTTTCCGAGAATAACGGAACCGTTAACGGATTTTGAACCGTCTGCACTTTATAAGGTACGGTAAGCATCATTTTTCCGATCTGATTTCCCAGGGAATCATATTTTGTAAAGCTGAAGTCTTTGTTTTTGTAGATATACAAATTACCGTAGTCATCAGCAAACATATCTCTTGCCTCCTTTAGCTTTAAAGTGTCTAATGGAAGAGCTTTCTGTGCAGAAAATGTACAGAAAATGAAGATTAATATTAAATGCAGTACTCTCAATATTCTTACCAATTTACATACTTTATTTTATTCTGATCAAAACTGTTTTAAATTTTCATTACTTAATATCAACTTCATAAATTTTAGACCAGTTTTTACCCGTTACCAACATATTTTCACCTTTAAAGGCAATCCCGTTTAAAACGTGTTCAGCATCATCTTTGGTATTCTCATCCATAATTTTTGTAAAATCAAATACACCAACTGCTTCTCCATTTGAAGGATTGATCTTCAAAATAATCGGTTTATGCCAGATATTGGCGTAAATAAATCCGTTGTGATATTCCAGTTCATTCAACTGATCATAGGTTTGGGTATTTCCTGCTACAGCCATAGTTTTCACAACTTTTGAAGGATTTCCAGGATCAAGGTAATATAAAAACTTGCTTCCGTCTGTTGCAATAAGGTTTTTTCCGTCATAGGTAAGTCCCCAACCCTCACCAATCACATTGGGTAAAGGAAATTCAGAGAGCAGGCTTAAAGAATTCTTATCATACACAAATCCTTTTTTACTATGATAGGTTAGCTGATATAATTTATTTCCTGCAATGGCACACCCTTCAGAGAATATATCATCAGGCTGCTTTTGAATCATAACCGGTTTGTCCTGCCCCAATGTATACTTTATCATTTTAGAAGAGCCTTCTTTACCAACGCTTTCATAGATCGTATTGCCTTCCAAAAGAAATCCTTCGGTGAAATTTTCCGGATCATGGGGATATTCGGCTATAATCTGATAAGAAATATTTTTCTCGGGATTTTTGGCAAAAACATTAATGGTAGCATCCTGATTCAGCATCTTGCCACTTTTTGTTTTGATATTGAAAGTGATGTCATTATCACCCAATGTGAAAAACTTCGGATCAATCGTCAGATTTGAAGTTTCTTTGTCACCAAAGCTGATCATGATACTTTCTGCATTTTCTGAAACCTCCTTCGGAAGCTCAAGCTGATCACCGAAATGATATCCTTTCTGCTCCATCGAGTTGTTGTAATCACTTAAAGTATTCAATATTTTTTCATCCTTATGACAGGATGTCAACAATAAAAAGGCTGCAAAACCTGCCAGTATATTATTTCTCACTCAATTTCTAATTTGATCCCCAAAAATAGTAAAATTTATCCCGGGTAACTAATTTCATAAAACAGGCATCATTATCCGCAGAAATTATGTTTATTAAAAGACGGATAGCGCTCCAAAGGAACGCTATCCGTTATATTTTACCAGAGGATGAAGCTGTCTGATTTTTTTATTATTTAATGACAACTTCGTAGATTTTCGGCCAATTTTTACCTGTTACCAGCATATTTTCACCTTTAAAGGCAATTCCGTTCAGCACATCATCGCTTCCTTTGGTATTCTGCTTGGCAATTTCTGTAAAGTCAAACGTTCCTACTACTTCTCCGTTGGCAGGATTGATCTTTAAAACAACCGGCTTTTGCCATACATTCGCGTAGATAAATCCGTTATGGTATTCAAGTTCGTTCAGCTGATCATAAGCCTGGCTGCTTCCGGCAACTGCTATATATTTAATCAGCTTTGACGGATCTTCCGGATCAAGGAAATATAAAAGCTTGCTTCCGTCTGATGCGATAAGGTTTTTACCGTCATACGTTAACCCCCAACCTTCTCCAAGAACGTTTGGATAAGCAAATTCTGATAATAATTTTAAAGAGCTTTTATCGTAAATATATCCTTTTTTGCTCTGCCATGTCAATTGGTATACTTTATCCCCTACAATGGTGCTTCCTTCAGAAAAATCTTCCTGAGCCTGTTTTGTGGAAGCAAGAGGTGTCGTGGTTCCCAATGTATATTTTAAAATCTGTGATGCTCCGTTCTGACCGTCACTTTCATAGATCGTATTCCCTTCTATCTGGAAACCCTGGACAAAATTTTCCGGGTTGTGAGGATATTCGGCTATAATCTGGTAGGAAATATTTTTCTCGGGATTTTTGGCAAAAACATTAATGGTAGCATCCTGATTCAGGGTTGCCCCGCCTTTTGTCTTAATATTGAATGTAACTGCGTTATCTCCTAATGTGAAAAATTTAGGATCGATCGTCAGGTTTGAAGTTTCTTTGTCACCGAAGCTGATGCTGATACTTTCGGCATTTTCCGAAACGTCTTTCGGAAGCTCAAGTTTATCTCCGAAATGATATCCTTTCTGCTCCATTGAGTTGTTGTAATCATTCAGGGTGCTCAGGATTTTTTCATCTTTATTGGTACAAGATGCCAACAATAGAATCGCTGCAAAACCTGCTATTATATTTTTCTTCATTGAATTTCTAAATATTTCCCCAAAAATAGCAAATTTTATTCCGCTTTGCTAATTTCATCTACAGGTTCACCAAATTGTAATATATAGCCATTATTGTCATAGATCGCAAACTCCCTCATTCCCCAATCAAAAGTTTCAATCTCATAGCAGATCTTTGTTTTGGTTTTAAGCTCTTCCCAAAGATCATCCGCATTATCCACATTAAAATAAAATGACCCTGTAAAGCCTATTCCCTCAAATTTTTCATGTTCATTGGGAGCTGAAAGCATGATCTGCACATCATCTTTACGGAGGGAAGCCCATTGCCAGTCATCATTTCTGCCCAATAACGAAAAACCCAGAATCTGGGTATAAAATCCTATGGTGTCATCAAGATTTTCTGTCCAGAGAATGGGACGAAGGAAAGTATATTTTGCCATGTATATTTTGTTTAAAATTAAATAGGTTAAACACAAAGACGCTAATTTATTATAATGTCCGGTCTTTAAGGCGCAAGAAAATCAAAGATTTTCAATATAAACATGCTGGAGCTTTTATCAAAGACATCCTTACGTCTTAAAGAATTTGATCGATGAAAATTAGCGTCTTTGCGTTTAAACTTAATTATTTTTCCAGATAGGTTTTCAGGCTTTGACCGATAATCCCGTTCCAGCCTTCCGTAAAACTGTTTCTTGAAAAGTTCTCTCCTAAGTCGTTAAACTTATCAATATCTTCATGGGTAAGCTTAACAATTGTGTCCTTATCGTTCTGTTCAAGTTCCCAGGTCACATATGTTTTTTCTTTTGAAAATTCGGGGTAAGACCAGCTATGCTTCAGTTTCTTATTGGGGATAATTTCCAAAACTTTTCCCTGATGGTGATATTTTCTCTCTTCTCCCGGCTCATAGAAATTGAATTCTTTTCCAACTTCCGGTTCAAAATCCGGGATATCAAAATACCAGGATTTCATTTCATTCTTATCTGTCAATGCTTTCCATACTTTTTCAATAGGTGCATGGATGGTATACTGAATAATAATCGGGGTGCTCATTTTTATGGAATTTAAATTTAGCTGTGTGAGAAACCGGTAATTTTCGCTTCATCAAAATCGAGCTGCATTTCGATGGTTCTCATTACATGGTCATCAAATATTTTCTCGCGTTTCATACGGTGAAGTTCATTCCGCTGTGCCTGGATCACCTGCCGGAGCACATCTTTATTTTCGTTCATTGCCGTAACGTAATCTCCTGTAGAAGCCATACATTGAGCTTTATCAGCCATCATCATCATTTCGTTTTCCAATTTATGCTTCTGATGACGTACCAGGCTGTTTTTTTCTGCCAGCTCAGAGAAATCATCCAGTTTCTGCAAAGCTGTTTCTTTTAGTTTTCTCATTAAAATCACTTCCTGTTTTTCTTCAGGCAGCTCGCTTCCGGCATCACTTATTTTTAACAGCTTCAGAATCGGAGACAATAGTAATCCCTGTCCTACTAAAGTGATCAAAATGATAACGAAAGTTACGAATAAAATAATATTCCGGTGAGGAAACGCTTCGCCATTAGGTAAAAATGCAGGAATAGACAATGCCGCTGCCAAAGAAACAACACCTCTCATCGCTGCAAAACTGATGATGAAAGGTTCCCTCCAATCGGGTTTGGGGACCTTTAGTCTCAGTTCTTTGGAGCATAATCTCGGAAAATACATGAGTGCATAACTGTATACTATTCTGGTCAGGATAATGGCCCCACCAATCACTACACTGTAGAAAATACCTTCAGAAATGGTATAATCTTTCATGGCAGCTACTACCACAGGTAATTCAAGACCGATTAAGATGAAGATAATTGTATTCATCAGGAAAATCAAGACACTCCATACATTCCCCGACTGAATCCTTGAGGTGTGGCTCAGGTAACAATGGGAATTGTAAGACATCAACAAACCTCCTGCAACAACCGATAATACTCCGGAAAAATGGAAATGTTCCGCTCCGACGTACATGATATAAGGCACGATAAGAGTAATAACGGTATCAATATTTGAGTTTGTCGGAATAATTCTCAATAAAGCTCCGAAGAGTAAACCTACTCCTACTCCCACTGCAATACCGCCAATAGCCATGGTGAAAAAATCCTGCACGGCATCCCTGAAAACAAACTGTCCCGAAATAACCGCTGCCAAAGCAAATTTAAAAACAATTAAACTTGATGCATCGTTAATCAAACTCTCACCTTCAAGAATGTTTGTAATTTTTTTTGGAATTTTCATATGCTTCAGAACAGATGTAGCTGCTACAGCATCCGGCGGGGAATTGACACCACCAAGTAAGAACCCCATCGCCACGGTAAGCCCCGGAATGATGGAGGATGAAAGATATGCCACGACGATTGAGGTAAGAAAAACGAGCCCGAAAGCCATTGAAAAAATCTGTTTTCTCCATTTATGAAAATCCTGCCAGGATGTAAACCAGGCGGCTTCAAATAAAATCGGCGGAAGGAAGATCAGGAAAACCAGGTCCGGCTCTATTTCAATATGAGGCATTCCCGGGATCAGGCTTATCAGTAATCCTGCAATCACCAGGAAGATGGGGTAAGCTACTCTTAATTTCTGGCCGATCATCACCAGTATCATCACAGACAACAATACCGCGATTGATATTATGACATAATTGTGAATCATTATTTTTGATATTTATTTTAAAGGTTAATTATTTATTAATCACAAAGCCAATTTATTTATCAGGCTTTTCAAGAAGCATTGTCAAATTGCATCCCTGTGATCAACTTATTTTAAAGGACAATATTATTTTTCGGAGTGATGGCCGGTGGAAGATTGCTCTCATCCAGCATATCCCTCATATCAATCTCAATGGTGCGACTGATCTGTGTAATGGGAACATCGTTCGGGCTGCCTTCAAAAGGGTTTACTGAAGCTTCTCCAACACTGTCTAATGTATAAAAACACCATGTCACCAACAGTGAAAAAGGAATATTGAACCACAGCGTAAAGCCTTCGAGTAAAGTTCCGTAACCGAGCTTATCAAATTCTTTCAGTAATCCGAAGGGCACAAAAACGATAAATAACAGCAAAAGGTAAGTCGTGATGGAAGAAAAATTCCTTGGGTAAGGAAAGTTTTTAATCCGCTCCGCTTTTCCCTGGTTATCTGTAAATTTCACCAACTGCTGGTTGATCTGCGCCCACTGGAAATCATTAATTTCACCTTTTGCATAAGCCTCGGATAATTCTTTGCTCTGGCTTGCCATCAGTTGTGTCGCTCTGTTTTTCTTGCTTAAAATATAGGAAAGCTCCTGATCCGAAAGGTATTTTTTGAGTTCATCTTCTATGTTGGTGAGCTTTTCAGGAATCTCATATTTTTTTGAATACTCGTCAAATTGTGCCGTATTCATATTTTCCCAGTTTCTCGGTTCACGAAGCTGAAAACGGAGTGCCGTCAACCATGCATAATGACGTGAGAACATTTCTTTTACTTTCTCAGGATTCTTACCTGAAAGAGCGTCTCTTACAATATATCCGAAACTCCGGCTGTCATTGATGATGGCTCCGTAAATCTGTCTTGCCTCCCAAAGCCTGCTGTAGCTTGCATTATTTTTAAATCCTACAATAAAAGCCACTGCCGTTCCCATAATTGCAATAGGCTGCCATGGAAACGAAAAGAACGTCCATCCACAATAGTACAATATGGTAGGAATGGCTGATAAAACAATCAAACAATAGATACTTCTTCTTGTCCAGATGATAAACTCTACTGCCCCGAATTTTTTCCCTGAATGCATAAGTGTTTTTAGTTTTATTATTATTTTTTATTAAACGGAATATTGTTATAAAAACCGATCTGAATCTGGCCCCGGTTTCTGTTTTCCTGAATCTGATTCATATATCCCGCTTCAATTCTCAAATTTTTATTGATCACATATCCTAAAGCTCCATACACTCTGTTTCTGTCGAAAACCGGACTGTCGAAATGCAGGAAGATCTCATTATAAACGGAAGCATACAGTGTTTTCGGAAGCATTTCTTTCTGATTGATCGGAATATTCAGCCCCAACAGATATCTGAACCTCATCCTGAAATCATCCTGCAGGAAACGTTCTTCCAAACGGTAACGATGCTGAAGATTGAAACGCCCGAACTTCTGCTTGGTAATAAACTGCTGAAAAATCCTGTGTTCAATATTTTCCGTTTTTTCTCCGTTCACATAAGGTTGGCTTAAAATAAAACCGTACCCCAATAAAACGTTGTTATTATTTTCGCTAAGGTCATATCCGATACCGGTACGGATGAGCAGCTGTTCCAAATCCCCGACAGCATCAAAATTACGATACTGAACTTCATTATGCCAGTTCCATTTTTTACTGATCTTATTATTTCCGAAGTACATATACCAGGCTCCCAAATCATTTTTCTGAGCCCATGAAAATGTTGCTGCACAAATAAAAACCACTAAAGCCAACGACCTGAAAATCTCCATAGTTTATCTTTTACATTTATTACTAAAATCTATCACTTCAACTAAAGTCAATATGAAATATCAATAATAAGGAAAAAATATTGTTTATGAAAATTTTTCTTGACGGTTTATAATCAGTTAAAATCTTTCTTATAATAACGGAATCTGCCACAACTTTAAAATTAATCAAAATTTAAATGCAAAGATTTCTTTTAATTTTTCTAACCTGTAAAAAACAAAACTTTAGCTACGTATTTATGAAGCTTATATAAAACTCAAAAACCTCAACCTTAAACCCTTAAACCAATCTTTTGCGGCCTTACACCTGCTACCTAATACCTAATACCTAATACCTAATTCCTTCCTTCACAAATCTATCATAAATAAAAAACCGACAGATCAATCTGCCGGTTAGTTTTAACTATGTTTCGTATACAAAATATTAATATTACGGTTGAGCCTGCATTTTAGCGGGATCATCATAATTTACCATCCAGCCGATCCCGAATTTATCGTTAAACATTCCGAAATAAGCACCCCAGAATGTATCTGCCATTGGCATTGTTACCTGTCCACCGGCAGAAAGTCCGTTGAACAGCTTATCCGCTTCTTCCTTAGATTCTGCATTGACAGAAATTGCGAAGTTGTTTCCTGGTTTAAAGTTAGAAGCCCACTCGCCACCGGTATCACTTCCCATTAATATCGTTTCTTTTGAAATAGGTAGAGAAACGTGCATGATTTTGTCTTTATCCTCTTCAGGAGTTTCTTTTCCTTCCATTGGAGGCATTTCTCCAAAAGTTCCGATGTAAGGGTATTCACCGCCGAAAACCGATTTGTAAAAATCGAATGCTTCTCTGCAATTCCCGTTGAATGTTAAATAAACGTTTACTGATGCCATAATTTGTTTCTTTTAAATATAGGTTAGTTTTAATTTGTCTTAAGGTTTTTCGGAGATTTCTTTCAGTTTTGAAAGCCCTTTCTGATAATCTTTTCCAATAGCATCTTCCATATTCATAAACAGTTTCATCAGGGTAAACGGATACGGTATTATTGAAGTAAAACCCCAGGTTGCTTTGCTTCCGTTTCCTTCAGGCACAACGGTTACATAAGCATTGGCTTCACTTTCATAAGGCGTTAAAAATTTAATCTGAGTCTCAATTCTTTTGTTCGAAGCATCTACTTTTTTAACTTTCTGACAGCCTTTACCGGCATTGTCGTTTTTACTGTTCCAGCACATTTTTTCTCCCGGCTGTCCCGTTACTCCGGTCCAGTCTTTTTTCATATCCGGATCCAGGTCATTCCATGGGCTCCAGAGATCCATTGCTTTCAGGGTGTTTGTATTTTGCCATACTTTTTCTGCGGGAGCATTGATCGAGATGCTTTTCTCATATTTACACTCTCCGGAAACCAACGCTGCAGCTACAAGCCAGACAATAAGTATGGACGCTAAAACGATGATAATCCACTTTAAAATTTTCATAATCAGTTTTTATTATTATTAATTACCTGTGCTGATCGATCAGAATCATATTTCCATCCGGATCTTTAAGGAAAATATGTTCCGGGCCTGAAGTATTTTCATCTGCTACTTTATCAAGCTGAATATTGTTTTCCTTTAAATGCCTCTGAATATCACGCACATCGTCAAAAGATTCAAGGTTCTGTGCATTTTCATCCCACCCCGGGTTGAATGTCAGCATATTTCCGTCAAACATCGCCTGGAAGAGCCCGATCAGTGTGCTTCCGTTTTTCATAATGAGATAATTCTGCTCCATGTTTCCACCCATCGAACTGAATCCTAATTTTTCATAAAAATCTTTCGATTTCTGAAGATCTTTTACACTTAAGCTTATTGAAAATGCTCCCAGTTTCATATTGTTTTTTTATTTAACGCTAATCTGTATCCTACTAAAACCAATGCCCAGACTACAATTCCCAGAACCCAGAACCATATCGGTGTGGGCAATACCGACATATTATACACGGTGGCCAGTAAAAAGAAAACACCACAGATCAGGGCATACCGGTTTTTACCGTCTTTCGCGATTTTAGTTGATATAAAACCTGAAACTACAGCACCTAATGCATAGCCTACGATTACAAGAAGTAATGCAGAAAACGGCAGATTACCCACATATTCTTTAAATTCAGCCATATTATTCGGCCCTACACCGGCAGGAAGCGGGTATAAATAATGCCCTAAAGTCTCCATCAGCCAGATGGCAAGTGATCCTGTGAGAACCCCTCCTGCTACTGCTAAAATTCTTCTTATCATGGTTATTGATTTTTTATGCGGGTTTTAAAGTTCAAAGTTCCGTCGTAGCTTTTCCAGTCTCCGATGAATTCTATGTATTGTCCTTCAATTTTTTCCGAGGTTTTATTCCATTTGAAAGTATAGATAAACCTCCCTTTGAAGATCCCGGAATGTTTTCCTTTATTTTCTTCAGCCAGCTCATATTCACCATAAACGGTTCCTTTTTTCCTGGCATCTTTATACTTTGTAATGGTTATTTTTCCTTCAAATTTTGAATAATTTTTCTCTACCAGAGAATATCCGGAAACAAAATACTCCTGATCATTTTTCTTATTCTGTTCAGAAATATTGATTTTAAGCTTGATTTCCTGATTACTGTTCCCGATAGTTCCGGTATAGGCTTTACTGTTATTAAGCCATACACTTGAAATATCAGGCATCTGCGCAAGAGCAAAATTGGAAATCAGAATGAGGAGGAATAAAATTTTTTTCATAGTGTTCGGATTTTATTTGAATATCACTGTAGAGAGATCCTTCGGCTGGAAATTGGCCCACCAGACATCAAAATCCAGATTCCCGGAATAGTTTTTCCATTTTCCTTTGAACGTCAGTGTTGTTCCGTTTTCTTTTGTCTGGTCCTTCTGGGTCTGAATTCTCACCTTGCCTGTAAAAACCCCGGAATGTTCTCCGGAACCTAGTTCTTTTAAAGTAAAGTCACCAAAAACAAGCATAGACTCAGGATCATCTTTCACATTATATTTTTGGGTGAAAATTATTTCTCCTGAAAACGGCGATTTATTGCCTTCCACATCAGAATATCCCGAAACAAAATACTGTTCCTGCTTTTTAAGGTTTTTGTATGCTTTTTCAATTCTCAACCTGATAACCGTTTCATCTGTGGAAATAGTTCCGGCAAAAGCAGTTTCATCATTCATTAACAGCTTACTGAAATCCTCATTTTTTAAAGGAAATTCTTTTGTCTGCCCAAAATGAATTGAAAAAGCAAATAATAAAAATAAAAGATATTTTTTCATTCTCATTATACTCCAAACTGAGCCAGGTGGTGATTCAGATGCTTGGCAAACATATTATTCCATTCCTGAGAATTCAGCTTTCCGAACGAGAAAGATTCTTTTCCGTCAAAAGCCGAAGCACCCAACTGTTGTGTTTTCTGAATATAACCAATCAGTCTTTTCTTTTCTTCCTGAAAGTTTCTTCTTCCCTGAATTAAGAATTGCGGAGCCGTAGGGGAATCCCTCGGATAAGCTTTTTCACCTACTACTTTAGGTTTCACAAATGTCTTTAGAATAAATTTAGCAATTGTCCCGGGTTTTTTATGCTTTTCAGGTTCGTAAACCATTTCATAGGTGATGCAGCAGTGAGCCAACATCTGATCTACCGTCATTCTACCCCATAAGCCGTGAGTGTCTTCAACAAGCTTATTTATTCTATCAATATAATCCTGAGCGACTTTCGCTTCAAAAACGTTTTCCATAGTTTGTTTAATTGTCAAAAAACAAATATATCAGTTTTTTCTTTTGATTTTATATTCTTTTGAAAAAAGAGAAAGAAGGTTGAAAATGAACAGGATGAGTTTTTGAATTATGAGTTATAAGTGATGAGTTTTGAGTTTTGCATTGGGGCAATTCTCAATTTGAAATTACTGATCGGTTTCGTTAATGGGTTCTTCCGATCCGGACTCTTCGGGTTTCATGTACCGGAATGTGATCCAGAGTTTAATTTTAAGGGCAATCCAACCTAAAACGGCATACACCAATAACAGAATTCCCAAATGTTTTAAATAAGGGAAGGTAAGTTCTACTGATCCTTTTTGTATAAGCAAAATTTTGAAGGCCTGTAAAAACGGGGTTAACGGAATAATATTCGCAATAAACTGCACGAAAGCAGGCATCGCATTCAGTGGCCAGGTAAATCCGCTGATGATAAATGCCGGGGAAGCGATCACCATGAGGATCTGAGTGGCTTTCAGGGCATCAGGAATCAGGATGCTGATGAAGACACCTAAAAATGATGCCGAACCTACAAAAACAGCCGTGAGTATTATAAAATTAAAGATACCTTCTGGCATCGGAACTTTAAAGATCATGTGCATAAAATAGTACATTCCGACAATGAGAATGGAGAATACCCAGATCGGAATTACTTTAATCAGCATCGTTGGAAATGCCCATCTTCTCATCCTTGAGTATTCTCTGATAAATGAACCGCCCTGAAATTCTGCGGCGAAACTTACGGCCATTGCCAATAAAATCACCTGCTGCAGGACTACTGCCAACATTGCCGGCCACATAAAGATCAGGTAGTTACTCGTAGTATTGAAAAGAGTAATATAATTGGTTTTAAAAGGCTCATATTGGGTTGCCGCCCGTGTTGCCGGCATTCCCATTTTCTGAAGGGCTTTCATGGCAGCTCCGGCCGAAAATGTTCCTATCGTAAGCTGAAGTCCTTTTGTCGCAAAATTGGCGGTTAAAACATTTCCTGTGTTGATGTACACATTCACTTCCGGATATTTTTTCTGCAACATATCTCCTTCAAATCTTGACGGAATAATTACCACAGCGGCAGCTTCATATTTAATCACCTCATCTTTAATACTTGTAGGCTCCTGAAGATACTGCAAAACCCTGATGCTTTTATTATCCTCAAGCATTTCGGTCAGTTGATTGGATAATGGGGTATTATCTCTGTCGATCACAATGACCGGTGTATTTTCCACTTTCCCGCTTTGATAAACGAACCCCAATAATGTTGCATAAAACAACGGCGCCAGAAAGAATACGGTTCTTAATGTCGAATTTCCTATAAACAGTTTAAACTCCCGTTTTAAAAGCCGGAAAAATTCTTTCATAATTATTTCAGGATAACATTAGCATTGACGAGGATATTTTTAGCTTTACTCATATCCTTCGGTTTTACTTTTATTTCATAGATCGCGTCCTGCAGCTGATAATCCGGATAGGCAGTGGTAATATCCGCATATCTCGTCAGCTGTTTGATGTAAACTATGGTTCCTTCTACATTTTCTTTATTGTAAACGACCTGCATTCCAACGGTCTGTCCTTTTTTATACCTGGAAATTTCACTTTCCGGAACGGTAAACCTGAAATAGGTGCTTTCCGGAATATAGCCGTTGAACAGGGCAAATCCGGCTGTTGCAAGCTCTCCGGTATTTAAACTTATGGTTTCAATTTCCATATCGTTGGTCGCGATGATATATCTCTCGGAATAGGCTACATTGGCTTCCTGCAATGCTCCTTTAGCCTGGGAAGCCTGCCCTGCTGCCATCTCCACTTTCTCGAAACGGGTTCCTCTTTTTACATCATCCAATTCGGCCACTACTGCATCATACTGCGCTTTCGCTCCCTGAAGCTTAGCGTATACCTCATCATAAGCCTGCGGAGACATCAGACTGTCTCTGTACATATTGGATGCTCTTCTGAAAGATTTCCGGGCAAAATCATACTGTTCTTTCAGTCCTTTATATTTAGCCTGCAATTGTTTCAGCTGATCGGCTGTTGCTCCGTTTTTTGCCATTTGTTCCTGTGCCGTAGCTGCATTTACGGCTCCCTGGGCCTGGGCAATTTTTGCTGAAACTTCAGGAACATCCAATAAAGCAAGCGTGTCTCCTTTCTTTACTGTCTGGCCTTCGGAAACGTATATTTTTAAAATCCTGCCGGTTACTTTCGGAGCAAAAGAAATGACTTCTTTTTTGGTCTTCCCTTCAGAATCATTGAGGTTTTCTTTCTTTTTGCCACAGCTTCCGGACCATAGTAAAACAATAAACAGTAAGGGGATATTTTTTTGCATCATTTTAATTTTAGGGGTTAATACAGTTTGGTAACATCCAGTTCCTGGGTAGATCGCATCAGCTCTATTCCTGCCCTTCGCTGATTGAAAAGAGCATTCTGATATTCCAGTTCCACTAATTCAAGATCATTTTCAGCATCGATAAGCTGTGATGATTTGCTTATTCCGTATCTGAATTCTTTTTCAGCCTGTACCAGAGCGTTTTTTGCGAGCTCTTTTTCTTTACTTTTCAAAGCGATCTGTGCATTGGCAATATCATAATTCGTTTGGTTGTTGGCTAAATTCAGTGTTAACTTTTTCAAAGCATCTTCTTTCTGGTTCTGTAAAACCTCTTTCCCGATCCTTGCTGTTTCTTCGGCATGCTTTCCTTCTTTTCCGTCAAAAATTTCCCATTTAAAACCGACTCCCGCCGTAATCAAAGGAAATATATTAATGTTAGTAGGCCGCCAATCCAGTTTTGCACCTTCATATCCCAGGGCGGGTATTGCCGGAATTACATTTTCGGAAGTTTTGATCCGGCTTCCGTACAGGCCGATATAATAAGCTGAAGCCATCAGCTGTACCTTGGGAATCATCCATGTTCTTTCTGCTTTGATCTTATAATCGGCTGCAACAATACCATGATCCAATGCACGGATTTCCGCCCGTTGCTCAATTCCTTTTTCCGGAGTTAATAATTCTACCGGTGTCAGAACGGGTTCTATCATCCGGAGACGTTCCTTATCGATCCCCGTTAATATATACAGCTGAGTGAGAAGCAGTTCTTTTTTACCTTCATATTCTACGATTTTGGCATCCAGTGTTGCCTGAGCCAGTTCTATTTTTTTATGATCGTAAGGGGTAATCAAACCGTATCCTAAGGCTTTATCGGCTGTTTTTCTGTTAATGTCAAGCCTTTTTTTACTTTCATCGAGTACTTTTTTAGACTGATGAATAAGAGCCAGCTGGTCATAAGCTTTTGAAATGTTTGCTACCACTTCATCCCTGGTTTTTTCAAGCAGGATATCTTCAGACATTTTTTTTTCTTCAATGGCTTTTTTCAGGTATTTTACTTTTCCGCCTGAATACAGAAGCATTTTGGCATCTGTTTTTGCAATTCCTGAAAAACCGGAAACATTCAGGTTGTTATTATACCTTCCTTCCGGTATATGGATGAAGGGCTGAAGATTAATTTCCGGAGAAGTGAGCCGTGCAGTGCCGTTAAGATATCCAACCTGCCCGCTCAGTTCAAGGGTCGGAAGAAAGATATCTTTTAATTTATGCTCATCGAGATCGGTAAGTTTATTTTGGGTGATCTGCATTTTAAGGTCGGAATCCCGAACCATTGCACTGTCTAAAAGCTCTTTAAAATCAGGTGCAGACTGAGCCCAACTGAGAGTTGGGAGTATAAAAAAACCAAACGTAAAAATCAATAAATTGTTTTTCATAGTTCATGTTTATCACAAATATACCACAAAAAATAGTTAAAGCCTAAACGAAAATACACGAAACAGTGAATTTTAATAAAGTTTAAATCATGTTTAATTCAAAGCCTTTATTAACGGTAGTTACAGGAAAATTGTTTGATTTAAATTTGAAATCTATTTTAATTAAAAAAATTCTTTTATATGATTGTTTTTGATTAAAATTTCACCAAATAAGTATTCCAAATTGAAATGAAATTCTAATATAAGATTGCATAGATTCTTTCAGAATGACAAAGGTTATGGCTACAGTCGTAATAAAAAACTCCATTTAAAACAAAAGCACCCCATCCAAGTGGATGAAGTGCTTTCTATGTAATAATCAATTTAAATTATTGTTGAACCGCCGATTTCATTTTAGCATCGGGACGTAAGATTCTGTAACGTACTTCCAGATCTTTCGGAACATAAAATACCAATGGCAATTTACTGTTGTATCTCACGATCTCCGGCTGAAGGGTTACAAATTTCTTTGTCAGTTTCTGATCCGGGCACGCCATCAGGGTTCCTCCTGTTTCTCCTGTAGATTCCACCTCATAGTAGTTGTAGCCCCAACCCTGCAAATCCTGGGTTTTTACATTTCCCATCAGAAAATGTTTGTTACAATCCAGCATTTTTTCAGCACCTACAAAAAACTCCACTTTCAAGTCGTTTTCATTTTTAGCAACCGGAAGCTGAATATATACCTGCTTGTAGCCTTCTTTGGCTTTTGGGAACATTTTAATCTCCAATTTTTCAAATTTATCTGCTTTCTTTTGGGCGAAAGCATTTACACCCATCAACATTACTAATCCCATCATTAAGGTCTTTGAAAACTTCATTTGTCTTTATTTTTAAAATTCGCTACTTCCCTATAGCCAAATATCATTCCAAAATCTGAATATTCGTCCCTTTTGTGTGAGTATTCATCTGCGGTGCATAATAGTTTTGCATTGTGGTAATTCCATTGGAGAATTTTCCGGATGCGTTGGCCACAAAATCATATTCAAATACATATTTCCCTTTCGGCATGTACTGAATGTAGAAATTTGTAGAAGCATCTTTTGTAGACTGATAGTAGCCTAAACTATTTTTCCACTGGTAGCCTGACAATACATCTACCGGCTCAAATCCTGCAGCACGCATATCTTTAATATGAATAAATTCCATCGGGCGATCTGTATTCAGGATCATTCTTACGGTTACCTTATCTCCTACTTTCAATGGGGTTTCCGAAGAAATTTTCTGCAATTCTTCACCGTTTACCGTTTTTATCTTTTTATACAGTTCTTTCGTAATCGAGATATAATTTTCGGATGATTTTATTTTATCCAGGTCTTCATAATACTGCCAGAACAATCCGCCCTGAACAATTCCCGGGCCTGGTTTTGTTACTGTAACCGTACCTAAATTCTTATCAACAACATCCGTTTTTACCGTTGATTTTACGTAACCTGTCGCCTGGGTCTGAGGATTCAATTCTTTTCCACCCCAAACGATGGTTGCCTTGTCACTTTCAGCACCGGTCCATGATTTCCCAGAATTTAAAATGGTAAAGATCACTTCTGCGGTTCCTCTTGAACTTCCCCATGAGTTGACTTCTTTCTGAGTCACCAACCAGATTTTCATATCCTCTATGAATTGAGTATCATTAGGCTTCAAAATATTAAATGCTTCCAACGCTCCTGCATGATTCACCACTTTTGAGCTGAACCAACCCCAGTCGTTAA
This sequence comes from Chryseobacterium tongliaonense, assembly GCF_041224435.1. Classification (NCBI taxonomy): domain Bacteria; kingdom Pseudomonadati; phylum Bacteroidota; class Flavobacteriia; order Flavobacteriales; family Weeksellaceae; genus Chryseobacterium; species Chryseobacterium tongliaonense. The sequence goes on from NZ_JBGFFD010000005.1 coordinate 77,262, forward strand.
GGTTTTGTTTCCAGTAAACGCCCTGAGTTTTTGTGTCGGTTGATGTTTCTTTAAGATAATTCATCAGTTTGTCGGAAGTATCTTTTAGTCCGTAATTATTCATCAGTAAAGCAGCACGGTGCAATCCGAAGAATGTAAAGTCAGTAATTTTTGCAGTTCTGGCTTTTTGCTTCACCAATGATTTCAGGGTTGCTCCTTTTCCTTTTAAAGGATATTGTTTTTCCCAATAGTCTCGGGTGTCCAGATAATCCAAGGTCCAGTTGTTCCAGACATTTTCTTTCTTCACATCCCAGTATTTATCAATCTCATTGTCTACATATTGTACCAGCTTCGCAACCATTTCGTTCTGTGCCGAGCTCTGGTAATTTTTTACATTATCCTTCAGCCAAAGATTGATTTTTCCTAAGTTTTTAAGGATATACATTGATACTCCGTAAGAACTAGGATATCCGGAATACCAGGAGAAACCTCCATCAGGATTCTGTAATTTTCTGAAATCATCCCAATCCTGATTGATCGAATTTCTCATTGTATTGGCATCAAACAATAATGCAAGCTTCTGCATCTGTTCCTGCTCGTTTTTACTTTCCAGAACCCAAGGTGTTTCTTCCAGTAATAACTGCTTTAATTCCTGATTTTTTTCAAGATTAGAGTTCAGTAAGCCTTTGTTCTGATATTCTTCAAATACCGTTTTCATTTTCGGATTAGACTTGAAAATCTCTGATGCCAGAACATCTGCAAACCATTTATTGAAGATCACATCTGCTGAATTGTTCTGGTCATTTTTAAGGCTTGGCAGCGCAAACATAATTTCCCAGATCGGATTGGTCGTCAGTTCCAGTGTATTTGAAACATTTGAAATGCTTGTTGAAGTTACATTTTTAAGATTATCCAAGACAAAGGTTTTGGTCTCACCTTCTTTTACAAATACCGGAACGGCGTCCGTAACCAGCATCCTGTTCGGTAAAACAGCAACTGCCTGTTGTTCGCCATCGGAATATGCTCCTGCCTTCGCCACTACTTTTAAAATAATGGATGATACATTGTTCGGTACTTTAATTTTCCAGGTTACTGCCGAATTTCCATTTTCGTTTAAATCAAAATTCTGAGTGGCTGAATTTAAACCGAATTTTGAGGAAATGTCTTCGTTGGTAAAGGCATCCAGTATCTGTAAAACGGCAGAACCGTTTAATTTTTTATCTGTCAGGTTGGATAGTTTGGATTGGAGATTCAGTTCATCTCCTTCTCTTAAAAATATGGGATAATTTGGTGTTACCGAAAACTCTTTCTGCGTTACCACTTCTTTTTGCAGAGTGGCTGCTCTTGCATCTTTTGTATGAGCAAGGAACATCAGTTTCCATTTCGTTAAGGCTTCCGGAGATGTAAATTCAAAGCTTACATTTCCTTCGGCATCGGTTTTTAAATCAGGATAGAAAAATGCGGTTTCATTCAGGTTCTGACGTACCGGAACTTTGTTCAGAGACTCTTCATCCGAAACTCCGGCTGCATCTGCCTGGGCTTCATTGGCCCCGGCTTTATCCATCACTTTTTTCTGTCTGTAAGCTCCTATCTTAACCACTTTTTCCTGAGCAACCTCAGAAGCTACTGTAGGAGCCGGCATTGCTGCCGCTTCAACCTGTAGACCCGCAACTCTGCCACTTAATAATCTTCCGGCATAAATCCCACCATCAAACCAGTCAAAACCGGGAACTTCTACATATTTCCCGTTGAAATATTGCAATCTTTTCTGGTAATATTTTTGTTCAAGGTATTCTCTTGTGTAATATGATGTGATGAATGAATAAGGGATATAAAGATCCTGCCAGTTGAAGCTGTTCACCGCAAACTGATCGAGAGACATATCATACATATTGGCCAATACCTCAGCATTGATTTTTTCTTTATCGTTTCCTGAGATTTTTACAGACCATTTTTCCTTAACATTAGGTTCCAATTTATCTCTGAAGGTAACTGTTTCAATTTTTAAAGGCTGTTCCGAATCCTTTATTGTTAAATTAACGGATTCCACCTGCACATCATTGAATGCCACCACCATAAACTGAAGGTTTAAAGTCGTTATGCTTTTATCTTTCGGGATGTCCACTACATATTCCACTACTCCGTTTTTGAATTCACGGACTTCTGATACTGTTTTTCCTTTTCCATCCTGTACAAAAACATTGGCTAAAGCATTCGGAATGGCAGAATATACATAAACCGTAGCCTTTTCTCCTCTTACCACTTCATTTTTAGGTCCTATTACTGTCAGGAAAGATTTCTGAGCAGGCTTTAAAGATTTTTTATCCCAGACACTGAAATCCTGAGAAGATTTTATTGTATCTTTTCCTTCGATATTGTAGAGCTCCAACCGGTAATCTCCGGCTTCAAGCTTTCCTAAATCAAGATTGGTTGCCAGCTGGGTATTATCTGTAGAAGGTTGCTGTAATTTATCGAAAAGTATTTTTTCAATTTTCCAGTTTTTTATATCATCATTTTTATCAAACAAATCGTGCGGGAATTTTCCTATAAATTCATCTTTAGAATATTTTGAAAGGTCCTGAACTTCAGTATTGAAATTATCTCTGAAAATCCTGTCCGGAGCTTCAAGTTTTGACAGTTTTACCTGATATGATTTTTTAAGGTTCTGCTCGTTATAATTCTTCGTTTCAACTTTCAGTTTCAGATTTTCATCTGCAAAAACATTTTTAATCTCATCGGCTTTAATATAATGGGAAACCGAAGCAACTTTCAGCTGCGTATCTGCAGATTGTGTTTCTCCGTTGATATCGGTAACCGAAGCCTTGATTTCATAATTATCGATCTGAATACCTTCCAGCTTTTCATCTTTTTTAAGGTCCAGACGGATGGTAAATTCTCCTTTATCATTGGTCTTTGCTTCTCCGAGGATTGAATTTTCATTATCATCCCCCTGCGGATACCACCAGAAATATCTCCAACGGATATTATGTTTTTTAATTTCATAATTCACCGTGGTATTGCTTAAGGCCACACCGGAAAACATGGCTGCCTTTCCTTTTAATTCAATGGTCTGTCCGTATTTATAATCTCCTTTTACCGGATCAAAAGTCACCTCAAATTTCGGTCTTTTATATTCTTCAACCCTGATGTCTTTATAGCCCTGGCTCTCACCATCCGTTTTTAAATAAAATGTTCCGTTTAATTTTCCTTTTGGTAAAATAAAGCTTCCATGATAAGATCCGAATTCATTTGTGGTGAAATTCTGAGAAGAAGATTCTTCACCATTGGCATCCAGTAATGTTATTTTCTGCTTTAAACCTGAAGTTACAGATTCAATTTCCTTATCTATTCTGGTATTGATGACTTTGAAATAAACGGTTTGCCCCGGACGGTAAATGGCTCTATCTGTAAAGATCTGGGCTTTGGTTCGCATCTGTTGATTCAGGTCCTGCCTTCCGGTATTGTCATTATTCCCATACACCTGCATGATCTGAAAGTCATTTGTTTTAGGCTGTAGGATCAGGAAACTTCTGTAATACTCCTTGCTTTCCGTTGAAGGAAGTTTAAACACTCCCCTGGCGTCTGTTTTTCCATCAATTTTAGTCAATGTTTTATTCGCAACAAATTCGTAAAATGTAAGATTTTCGTTAATGACAGGTTTTCCGTTTTCACTGCTGACTAATTTTAATTCGTCTGAAAGCTGGCCTCTGTCTGATTTATTCTGATATACCACCTTATTGTTGGAAACCAGGAAATAGAAATTCTGTTTTGAATTTTCATCTTTAGGATCTGATCCTGCCACTACATATTCCGCGACATAGATTCCTGAAGGAAGCGGTTTGATTTCCAGGGAAGTTTTATGAATCTGATAATCCTTAAGATCAGGGAGCTGATATACTTCTTTTCTTACAAGATTTTTTTTCAGTTTACCATACATATTCGAGTACGAATTTTTGATATACTGCATCATTGACGTAAGGTCATCTTTAACTTCATAAATCTGCAAAGAAAATTCAGAAACATTTTTATGTTCCGCTACAAAATGAACAGGAAGATTTCCCTGAGTCTGGGATTCATATTTAATACTTAAAAAGGGATTTTTAATTTGTCCTTCTTTGTTTTTAATATTGTTAATAAAAGGTGATTTCGGATATTGGCTTTTTGCCTGATCTGCGATAGCAAGTGCTTCTTTTTCCTTCTTTTTGGCTAAAAGTTCATCCATTATTCCTTCCATGATCAGAACTTTATAATCTCCTTCCGTATCAGTCTTCACCAGCCTTTGAAGCTGCTCCAGCTTATCCTTACATTGCGTAAAATCACAGTTTTCAGATAATTTCTTATGCATGAAATACAGCCTGGCATTTCCGGTATTTTGGGCAATTAATTCATCAAAAATAACATTGTATTTCTTTTGATTTTCTGCAAGTTCGTTTTTTGTAAACAGATTGCTGTTAGACAGAAAATCTATTTGTCTTATTGAATACCAATCCAGTAAGGTTGGGAAATAATCTATATTTTCATCATTGGTGAAAATATCTTTATATTTTGCCAAAGAAATCTTTTTCATTTCGGCTTTCTGCTGATCCAGTGCTTTATAACTGTTGGCCAGATAGTTTTTGAAATCCAATTTACTCCATGTTTCGATCTGGGAAACATCCTGTGAGTTGATATTCGTTCTGCCATCAATCTGCCATGAGTCCTGATTATAATAATCTAAAAAGAACCTGTTTAAAAGTACCTGAAAAACCATTTTCTCATCGCCTTTCAGCTGTTTCTCCGCATTCTGAAGTTTACTGAAGAATTTTGATGCGGAATCATTTTTTTCATCATCCACAGTTTGGTTCACCACACTAAATTCAGCCTTCAGTGAGCGGATAAGTTGAAGTGCATTATTTTCTTTCATAGCCTGGTTTTGTATCTCTAAAATGATGGGAAGATTAGATTTATAAGCTCCTTTTGTATTGTTTTCTTCTATCTTTTTCCACTGTGCATCATAATATTTCTGAGCAAAAGCAGTCGAAAAATTCAGTATTAAAAGCAAAAGAACAAAAAGCTTGGAAAATGTTTTCATATGTGCTATTTTTGATAAATGAATTTCTTAAAAATACTGAAAAAAACCATTATCGACAGCCAATTATATGTCTCACTAATGGGAACTCTTTTTGCAGTGTTTTTCATGGAAGAGCAAAACACGTTCCGTTTCCCTTCCGTAATCCTTATTTTCATCACTTATTTCAGTGGCTATATTTACACCAAATATCAATATACCAAACATTTTTTTAAAATACTGGTTCTAAATGCTATTGCCGGGATTGTCTGTGCCTATTTAATCATTCATAACCATAATGAAATACGGTTGATCAAATGGGCCATTATTGTCATTTTGGGATTGCTTTACAATAGCTTTTTTCTTGATGTCTACATCCGGAAAATACCTCTTTTAAAAGTTTTTTATGTAGGTTTGGTCTGGGCACTGGTCAATTGCTGGCTTACATTACCTGAATTTAATTTTCCGATTTTTCTGATCAGCTTCTTTTTTATCACCGCTCTGGTCTTACCTTTTGACATCCGGGATATGAAGAGTGATACGGTAGAAACGTTTCCTAAATTAATCGGAGTTCAGAATACCAAATACATCGCTTATCTTCTCGTCTTTCTAAGTAGCCTTCTGAGTACTTATTATCTGGATCACCGTGCCTCACTTGCCTTTTTTTTATCAGGCATTGTGACCTATATTCTGATTTATTTTTCTGAAAACAGAAGAAATGATGCTTATTTTTCATTCGGAGTGGAAACATGTTCTGCACTTCCCTTTTTATTTTTAGGAATAATGAAGTATTTTTGACGAATGATTATTAAGAAACTTTCCCTGTATAATTTCAAAAACCATTCTGAGAAAAAATTTGAATTTTCGCCGCAGATCAATTGTTTCGTAGGGAACAACGGTGCAGGAAAAACCAATATTCTGGATGCCCTGCATTATCTGTCTGTAGGAAAGAGTTTTTTAGGGAATACCGATCTCAATAATATCAAAAGGGAAGAAGATTTTTTCACGATCGATGCTGAAATCCAGAATGACGACAGTGAAGATATCATTAAAATATCGCAGCCAAAGGAAGCTAAAAAAATCATCAGGAAAAACGATAAAAGCTACGACAGATTAGCAGATCACATCGGTTATTTGCCCAGTGTGATGATTTCTCCTTATGATTCCAACCTGATTTCAGATTCCGGGGAAAGCAGGAGGAAATTTCTGGATTCGATGATTTCTCAAACCGATTCTGAATATCTTTTTGATTTGATTCAATACCAGAAAACCGTCCAGCAACGAAATGCTTTATTGAAATATTTTGCTAAAAACAGGGTATTCGATAAAGATTCTCTTGAGATCTATGATGATCCGATCACAAAATCAGGAACCAAAATTTTTGAGAAAAGAAGAGATTTTGTAGCCAGATTAAATCCGATCGTTCAAAGCTTTTATCACATTATTTCTGGAGGAAAAGAATCCGTTTCCGTTTATTATCAATCTGATCTTAAAGAAGGTTTTGACCCAATCCAACCCGAAAAAATATTTAAAAATCTTTTGACTCAAAGCCTTGAAAGAGACCGGATGCTGACTTACACCTCAAAAGGCATTCATAAAGACGATCTTCTTTTTGAAATGGATGCAGTTTTGATTAAGAAAATCGGTTCCCAGGGCCAGCAGAAATCTTTCTTAATATCACTGAAACTCGCTCAAATGAGCCTGGTAAAAGAATTAACCGGGAAAACGCCTATCCTCCTTTTGGATGATATTTTTGATAAGCTTGATGACCACCGGGTTTCTCAATTAATTGAGCTTGTCAACCAGGAAAATTTCGGGCAGATTTTTATTACAGATACCCATAGGGAACGTACGGAAAGTGTTGTGAAAAAGATTAATGAAGAGAGTATTATTTTTGAAATTTAATCAATATATTTGGTTTACTAAATTAACTAAATCAATTTAACATGAAAAAAACACTTTCTTCAAAGAAATTAAGCAGACAGGATTTAAGAGCAATTCAGGGTGCAGGTGTACAGATATGCTGTGCTGTAAGTTGTGCAGATGAAACACAATGTGCTTATTGGACAGAGCTTCCTACAAAATGCCCGTTCCTGCCTGTTTGTATTTAAATTTATATTAAAAAATAAATTAAAAATCAGAATGCTACCCGGTAGCATTTTTTTTATGAAAAGAAAAAAGAGAGAATACGAATCTTCCGAACTGGTGAAATCATTTGCCAGAATTTATGGTTTTGAAGGTAAGCTTGTGGCATTTGAAATTAAGGATTTCCTTGAAGAATATCTTGATGAAAGTCTGTTCCGGGAAATCATAAGCGTTGATCTGAAAGATAAAATCATCACGATTAAGATTGATTCTCCTTTACTGAAAAATGATTTTACAATGCGCAGAAGCTTTTATCTGAAGAAATTTCAGGATAAATTCGGTGCTGAAAAGTTTAATGATCTTCAGATTTTGTAGAGATCGTGCTGCTCATCAGATCGTCTGCTTTTTTATCCAACCTTGACTGTAGCGGAATAAAGAATTTAAATGGATGCTTCACAAAATACCTGAAAATTTCTTTATAAATCTCACTTACCTGTCCGAAATTTAATTTTCTTGACCTGAATGCCAAGAACATTGATAAACTGAAGCTTACCAGAAAGTTAAAGAATCCGATCAGGAAAACCGTAAAGAAAGAAAGCCAGAAGGTATAAGAATCTACAGAAAAATCTTTTCCGTATAACCCAATGGCAAAATTTCCTGCCGCAAAGGTAATATGCCGGATATCTAAATCGAGCCCAAAAAATAATCCGATAGGTGCAGTTGCCCCCAGAAAAACCCCGAACCAGAAATTGGAAACGATTCCCGGCCAGTTTTTAGCGTAATATTTAGAGAGTTTTTTCGCAAATTTTGCTCCAAAGAATCTTTTGATAGAAAGGTTCTTCGCAATACGCTCCGGAATCTGATAGAATACGGAATTATTACCGATATTTCCCGAAATAATCCCTGAAATAAAAAGATAGAACCCTGCAATACTTGCGTGTAAAATAGCTTTGGATTTAAACGGATCAAGGTCTTTAAGCAGCTTATCTGATCTTTCAACCGCCATATTCTGGGAGAAAAACACGTCCAACCCATATATTATGGCCAAAGCAATCGGAAACGATAGCAATACATTTCCTACAAATGCAATAAACTGGCTTCTGAACAATTTGGAAACCAGATGGGCAAATTCCGTATTATTTCTTTTGTTGTTTCCTTCTTCAGATAATACCTTGGTCATCGTGGCGGCAGTCATTGCCGGCTGCTTGGTCGCTAAAGTGAATCCCATCAGATAAATCATCACAAATCCCATCGCGTAATTGATCGAATATAGAAAGGCATGGGAAAAATCACTCCCGGGAATGTAACCATACAGCATTTTCAAGACGCACAATGCCCCAACAATGATACCTCCTCCACTTGCTTTATAAAACATCGTCATATACTCTTTACGGGTAGATGTAATGTAATGAGTGCCGGTTTCGGCTGTATGATTGGTTATCAGGTGGGATAAGAGCCTCGTACTGTCATTAATCAGTTCCGAGATGTTATTTTTATGGGATTTATAGCTTAGTATATTAAAAACCAATTGCTTGGATTTAATAATCACATCTTCTTCATTATTGATTACCAGCAGCTTTACAATTTCATAGATCCTTTGGGTCTGCTGATTGATTTTCAGAAGCGACTGGTTGATCTTCCCGGAAATCCCATATTTAGATGAGTTTTTAAAGGCAATATTGACGAACTCCTGGCATTGCTGAACATAAATTTTGATTTGCTTGTACCGGTCATCTTTAGAATGAAGCTGAAGGTCCGGATCATTTTCAAATTCTTCCGCCAGTCTTTCCAATTCGTTTTGTAAGGCTAAGAACGGATTATCAAAATTCCTGTATTGCGGAGCCATCCTTACGACTTCCACTTCCATGGCCATTCCGGTAACGCGCCATGAAAGGATATTCATGGAAAAAATAAGTTCTTTTTTTACTTTAGGGCTGATAATGAAATCTGAAATTCCGAGAATGGTAAAAAACTCATTGATTTCATTTTCGGGAAGATTGTGAAGGTATTTTAAATCTGTTTTCGGCCGAAGACTGATATTGTCAATCAGATACCACACTGTTTTTTCATTTTCTACAGGCGGTAAAATTTTATTCAGTATTCTTTTTTTAAGCTCGGGGAAAAAGGCATTTTCCGATAAGATATTGGCCTCTGTTAAAGAAAGGTTGAAAGGTCTTCCTTCAAAAATATTCTGAATGTAATATTTGAAATTTCCCGCATATTCCGGATTGTTCCTGATAAAATTGAGAACATCCGTAAAATCATTTTTTTTTACACTCTCTAAAAACTCTGCCAACGGCTCCAGAGAGAGGGTTTCATTCTTAAAAGAAAAATATTTTTTAAGAACGGATTCAAAATTTGTGCTGGAATTGAAGAATTTCATTAGTACAAAGATACTATTTCAAACTTACATTTCTCATTTGTCTCATGATCCAGTTATGTTTCTTTCTTAAATATGCCGACGGATTTTTAGGGTCATATTTCTTCGGATTGGGCAATACAGCAGCGATCCAGGCAGCTTCTGAGCTTGTAAGGTTCTTTGAGGATTTTCCGAAATAATATTCAGCGGCAGCTTCCACACCGAAAACACCCTGCCCCATTTCTATTGAATTCAGGTATCTTTCAAGGATAATATCTTTAGTCCATACTTTTTCAATAATGAAGGTGTACACTGCCTCCAATCCTTTTCTCAGCCAGCTTCTTCCCTGCCAGAGAAAAATATTTTTTGCCGTTTGCTGTGATATGGTGCTTCCACCTCTTACTTTTTTGCCTTTTTCATTGTTTTTCATAGCCTTTTCAATGGCAACATAATCGAAACCATTATGGATAAAAAACTTCTGATCTTCAGAAGCAATCACTGCTTTTTTCACATTATCTCCCATTTCATCATAGGAAATATAATCTCTCTGCAACCTTCCGTATTCAAAAAGGCCACCGATCTGGGTTATTGTAATGGGTGGGTTTAAAAATCTACCCCAGATAATGAATACTACATTCAGTATGATAACAATGAACAGAAACTGTTTTATTTTTTTCCACATATCTTTAAAAAAAGGAACTGCAAAAATAAACAAATAGTCTGAGTTATTGCAATTCTTTCATATAGGTAAACTGATAATCCGGAAGAAGCTCAGGGTGAAAAATCTTAATATAGTCTTTAAGAACAAGATCGGACCTTACAACACCGCTTTCAAAAAAATCATTCGCTTTTAATCTTTCCTTTCCCGTAATCACATAGATCTTACCTTTATTGAATACTTCCAGTTTTCCGTAGAATGCGTTCATGCTCAGCATTTCTTTTTTAGAGGTATGATTTCCTGCGTTTACCCAATATTGTACGTTTCCGGATTTTGCATATACTTCTTCAAAGCTCATCGGCAAAGCCTTTTCATCCGTATTGTTTTTCAGAATATATTCCGCATTGGCATCTGAAATATAGTTGGCTACAGCCGTTTTTCCTCCAGGAAGATACCAGACATCACCATACATTTCATTGGCTAAAACCATAGGTTTTGTCTTAGCTTTTACTGCCAGCTGTTTCAGTTCGTTATAATTTTTTTCAATTTCATTATATTTTATTCCGGCTTCTTTGTCTTTCCCGAAAAGTTTTCCAAAAAGCTTTAAATAGGCTGTTTTTTCAAGAGGTTTCTGTTCCATGAATTCATCCAGGAAAATCACCTGAATCCCGTTATTTTTCAATAGCTGATAGGTATTATCAAAACTTGCGATATAATTGGTGAAAATAGCATCTGGTTTCAGGGAAATAATTTTTTCCACATCATATTTCTGCTCGCTGCCTACATTTTGAATTTTTCCTTCTTTGATCAGGTTCAGAATTTTTTCGGAATAAATATATTCAGGGCTGGATACTCCGATGATTAAATTTTCTGCTCCGAGTTCTGTAATATAGCCTGCCATACTTGCATTCAGTAAAACAACTTTTTTGAAAGGGATGGTTTCCGATTTAAAATCATAGGTGAAATTTCCTGATTTTAATTGCAGGATATTGTTGTTTTCTTTGTATTGAAGCCTGTGCGAGATGGAAGTCCATTCCGAAGGTGAATTTTTTTGTTCTCTTTTACAGGAAATTAGCGTGCAAAACGCGATTAATAATAAAATTTTCAGTTTCATATTTCAAAGAAAAGAAAAAAGTGTTATATTTGCAAACCTTTAATCAAGGCCTCGTGGCGCAACTGAATAGCGCATCTGATTACGGCTCAGAAGGTTACAGGTTTGAATCCTGTCGAGGTCACTTAAGGAGACAACTATTTGATAGTTGTCTCTCTTTTTTTACGCATAAATATCTCTATATCACACTTTTACGACATGATATTTTATGGTTTGAATTTTTGATGTGAAATTCCTAGTCCATCTGAAACAGACAGTCTAAAAGTGCTCTATCAGAGATTTCATCGGTATTGAAGCATAGTTTGAAATCCCATTAAGGTTCTAATATTTTTTTCTCTTTCGGTTTATCATAATTTTTTGATACTAAATATAGTAATTCCAATATAATTTTAGCTTCCTTCTCATTTACCTGAATTCCATTCTTGGCAAGAAGAATGATTGCTTGCTCAACTGAAACATTTTTATCAATGAAATTCATTTTTCTTATTAGGTTTTCGGTTAATTTTTTTTAATAATATTTTTGAAAATGCTTGATTCAAGTCCAAAGAGAGATCTCCTGTTTTATAATCAATATCAACTGGTGGAATAAGACTCACAAGACTTTTTTTATCTGAGATGTCAAACTCGGAAAATTTTCGAAAAACTTCGACTAATTCTTTATCTTCTATTTGATTCTTTTTATCAATAGCTTTTAATTTAAGAAAAATATCACGCGCTTCCTTCTTAAGATGCCTAATGTTAACTTGATTCTTTTTTTTTAATTCATTATAGTCATCAATTTTTAATACTCCTGCTAAAAACAACTTTCTGCCTTGAGAAAGAACTTGCCCCTCTTCTTTTATTTTTCTCTCAATTAAATTTTGATTGTACAAATAACTTGCTTTCAGTGTCTTTATATTCTGGTCTTGTAAAATACATTTAAATAAGTCAATTGTATTATTTGACAGTATTAATTGCTGAAGCTTATTTTGATAACAATCATTCAGAAAAACTGCGTTTATCCTTGTCCTACAGCGATCATGACAATGATAATATGGGTATTTTTTTGAACTTCCTTGTGCAATACTTCCAGTGAGTTTTCGATCACAAACAGGACAAATCAAAAAACCTCTAAGAAAAAACATTGCTTTTAAATCATCCCTTTTAGCTGTAGTTTTTCTTTTTGTATTAATGACAGACTGAACCTGATAAAATAACGATTCAGATATTAAAGGTTCATGCAAACCTTTTATCATTTGTTCTTCATTAGATTTAAGTTTGACTGATATAAGACCACAATAAACTGGATTCCGTAAAATTCTGAAAAAGTGTGACCGTGAGCATATCAATCCCTTCTCATTAGCCATTCTCATGATTTCAGAAATCTTATGATCGTTCTGGGCAACTTGATGAAAAGTCCACTTTATAATATCCGCTTCAGGTTCTTTAGGAGCAATAGTTTTTTTACCATCCATTAATGTCAAATTAATAAATCCGATAGGTGCTTTATTAGGATACCTACCCATCAACTTCGCTCGACGAATTCCATTTGCTGTATTTTGAGCCCTTCTGGTATTTTCCGCCTCTGGAACAGCTAAGTATACAGCCAACATAACCGTGCTTTCCGGCACAGAGAAATCAATTGGTTGATCAATAGCCATCGCTATCGTTTTATATTTTCGAAGCTTTCCAATCATTTCGTAAGCATATTCAACATTCCGGCTAAATCGGTCCCACTTGATAAATAATATGTTCTTATCTTCTCCTGATGATTTCTTTTTAATTTCTGAAAATAATTCTTTCCACTCTGGCCGGTTGAAATTTTTGGCTGAGTAGTCTTCGCGATAGATTCCTTTGACTTCGATATTGTTATATTTACAATATTTCAATAATCTATCCTCCTGCTCTGGTAGAGAGTAACCTTTTCTTTTTTGTTCGTCTGTACTTACACGGACATATAAATAGGCTGATTTCATATAATTAATGTATTTATTTGATTTACAAATTAAAAAAATATGAAATAAAAAACTCTATACCCATTATAGTATTGAATTTACATTGTAACTATAGACTCTAATAAATTGCTAAATATATTTTAGGAGTCAACTCAATTTGATTTCAATTACGGATTCCCATAAAAAGTTCATATAAAATAGATCTATTTTTGCTAAATCAGCAGGCTCATCAGAATGATGATAATGAAAGAAATCAAACCGGTAGTTATACCTTCGATCCATGTGAAGGATTTTTTGTCTCATTTTCTTACGATTAATTAAACATTATAGCAATGTACTTACAAGACTTCTACCACAATAAGACTTAGAATTGTAAAGAATCCACTTTTTGAACGGATGTTGATTTATTCAAAGTGATTGGTGAATTTTTATAAATCATAATTGATGCTGTAAAAATTAAGCTACGAAATTGCTAAATTTACTTTTTGCAGTAAAATGTATAATTCAAATTATAGATCTAATAAAATAGTTTAATGAGAAATGCATATAGCGGTTATACTTATCAAAAACATATAACTCAGCTTTTATTGTCCATAATGGATGTAGAAAGGATTATTTCAAAAATTGAAATCGAAGCAAAAGTTAATGATAACTTCGATGATCTATTACTTTCTATTAATAATGAAAAATATAGTTTTCAGATTAAGGATTTTGACAATGTAAAATTAGATCAACTTATTATTGAAGATAAAAATTTAATAATCAAAGGAAAGGCTCATAAACTTTCTAACAATAAAAACATTCTTTTTTTAAAGGAAATTGATATTGTTCCGAATGACAAAATTTTAAATTTTGATTGCTTTAAAAATGACAATTTGTATATCATCTCAATGAGCCGGACTGATGTAGATCTCTTTATTGATGATTTATATAGTGGAAACTTAAATAGGAAATATGAGATTGAAAATTATTTAAGTAAAACACTCGATAACAGAGTATGGCTGATTGACAGGTCTGACTTGCCTAGCTTAAAAACTTATACTACGGATCTCCAACAAGAATCTGTAAAAATTAATCATACGCTTGTTGAATTTGAGAAATTATTATTAATTGAAGGTAAACCTGGAGTTGGGAAAAGTCATTTTGTAAATTCACTTGTTGAAGTATACCCTCTAAATATATTATACCGATTTTGGATAAGGAAACCAGGAGTCCAATTATTTAGAGAGATTAAAATTTCAAAACTTTTTACAAGATTTAAATGTAAAGCTGTTTCATGATCTAAAAAAGAAAGAGATTTCTATTTTGTTTAAAGAGATTGAAAAGAGAAAATTAACTTTTATCATCGATGGTTTAGATCATATCGAAAATTATAATAGCAGTGAGCTTCCTAGATTTATACAATTTATAGAAGAATTAAAAGAGTATTGCAAAGTTATCGTATTGTCAAGACCACTGGTTGCTAAGTTAGATTGGAAAAAACATATTTTAGAAAACTGGAATAAAAAGCAAACTGAGTTTGTTTTAGAGGAATTGTTTCATATTACTGATTACAATATTCAGAAACAAATTTTCTATGTGACCCAGGGCTATCCTATTCTCGTAAAATACGTTACAGAATTTTATAAACTAAATAAAAAGCTTCCAGAAACTGAGCAACTTCAAGATATTGATAGTTTTTATGAGGGCATAATCAAAAATGAAAAAGGAAAATATTCTCTTTCTATTTTCTTATGTACGAATTCTTATCTAATGTATTCAGAATTAGAACTCTTTTTAGGGGAATCTAAATATTATGTTGAGGAGTTCATAGATGAACATCCTTACCTATTCGACACCAAGCTGAATAGAATTGCTTTATTTCACGATAGTTTCAATACTTATCTTCGTAACACGTCTACCAATTACAAAATACTGAATGACAAAGCAACCGACTTGGTATATGATTCAATAATGAACTTAGACAAAAGATTTCTCTCACGATTTTCTTTATTTAAACTTACTAGTCAACAGAGAAAAGAAATAGCCAGAAAATTTAGTAACATAGCCATTTTTGAAGAAATAATAAAAGGCAGTATCGATATTGAAGCAATAAGGACTTTTTATTTTGATTTAAGAGATTGCATGTCTGACTATAAGTCTGATGATTTTGAAATTTCACATTATTATGATCTCTCACTTATTATAAACCTAATTTACAGAGATCATATTTCAACACCGGATGGCTTTCTTTATACCTATACCCAATCACTATTATTTAACGGATATTCGGAGGAGGACATCACCAGTTCAGGATATTTATTTGGAATGTTGTTTTATGTAAGAACCAGTAATCCAATTTTGCTTTACAATAAGGTGTCGAATGATAATTATTCAACCGACCATTTTCATATAAGACTGGAGGGAGATGTTGATAAAGAAGAATGTTTTTTTATCAGAAATGAGAAAGCTTTCACAAAAACAAAAATCATTAAAGCTCTTAAAGATAGGCGCTATTTTAGTGATTATCTGAAATGGATCATGGAAAATCTTTTTATTCATCAAAAGAGATTTCAAGGGCTTGAAGAATTAAGTGATTCAGTAGATCTCTTTTTAGAAGGTTTTGAGTCACGAGGTGCCATAAAGTTGGCTAAATTTTTAGATAGATATCCTGATACCTTTTACTATGCTGACTGGTATTTGAATGATGTAAAAAAGAATTTAATCGCTGCAGGTTATGAGGTTAGTAATATAGAAGAGAATGAATACAATCATTTAACTTTGGCAGAATTCATCTTAAAAAATAAAGAAATAGGAAGTTTTAATTTAAGTACTAAAATTCATGAATACATTAGATTGGCTTTGCATCGAAAGAAAAAAATCGATATATCAAGTATCTCATTGTTATGGACTAAATATTACAACAGGAAAGATTATACATTTTATGGTTTGCCAAAAGCATTTAAAGCACTTAATAAGAATAATTATTTGACATTGGATGAATGCATTAATATCATTACAAAAATCCAAGATATTTCAGAGAAAGGTTATAGACATTTGCTAGGGGAATTTATTGAATTGTATGAGCCATCTGAAATAATGAAGTGTCTAGAAAAGTTCAACCTGAATCAACTTTCATTACAATGGTTCGTGCTTCCGACAAATTACATTAATATTTTTTCCGACAAAATGTATAATTTCGCTATAAGAGGTTTACTACAAGAGAATAGAAGCGGATCAGTTGATATTGATGATATAAGAAACGGATTATTATCTAACAAATTTAGAGATATTGAATTACAATTTAGTATTTCAAAAACTAAAGTAAGGGTTGAAAAATCGGATGACATTATTACAAAGCTTCAAGGTTCTAAAATTTTACTTGATGTATATGTTGAAAGGGGAAAAGATAGGTATGACAAAACAAGTGAGCAACGATTTAACGAAGGATATATATATGAGGGTGATTTTGATTTGATTAAAGAAAAAAAAGTAACGCCTTCGGAAGCGGCTATGCTAGCTGATAGTAATTCATCATCTTTAGTTTTTACTGAACTATTCGAGATATTTGATAAAGATGAAGTAACTAGTAATTTTACTGAAATATTATATAATGTAATAATTGGAAAAACTTGGAGGGGAGAATATAGCTATCTACTCTATTATACCTCTGGACATGTTTTGTATATGATTGATAAGTATCGTAACAATGAGGAATTTGATGATGCTGTAAAAAGTTTTAAAAAATTCACTCAATTATCTTTAATCGAAATCAATTGGTCTCAGTAAGCCTCAGTTTGCCCAAAAAAACGCATTTTAGAAATTACTGTTATATTTATATTAAACGTAAAATTTTTATTCATAAGAATAATTCTATTTCAAAAAATAATTATAATTTTAGATAATAACCATTGAAGAGTAATCATGTTAATTATTAGGAATTTAGAATGCGAAAGCTTTTTGGATGCAGAAACAAATTGCGTTAATATTAGATCTACAATAAATCAGGGAATACCAAACGATTTGGTGATTGAGTGTTTCATAGAATATAGGTATATAACAAAATTTCCCTTAGGAACAAAATTTATTACTAATGTCCCTTTTTCAACATTTTATCAATAAAATACAATAGTTAAATGTATTATCAAACTACAAACTATTGAAATCAGATTATTTACTAAGAAAGAGAAATATCCATTTCATTAAACACTACCCTATTAAATGTATATCAAGCACCTATCAATCAAAAGATTTCGTTCTATAAAGGAACTAAATATATCTTTCAACAAAGAAGTAAATGTCATTATTGGACCTAACAACGCTGGAAAAACCGCAATTATTGATGCTTTGAGAATTTGTTTAGGATTAGGAAGTCAAATCAGAGAAATTGGGATAAAAAATGATGAGGATTTCTATTTAGATACATCTAACCCAGATTACATATTGGAGCCAATTGAATTTCAGTTAATCTTTGAAATTGAATGTGCAGAAGACCGTCAGTACTTTACTAGTTTGTTATGGCAAAATCCCGATATTCCAGAAGAAGTCGACTTAAGATTAAATTTAACCTACTGGCTAGAGCCTAATGCAAATGGAAAACGTTTAAAATGGTCACATTGGGGAGGTGAATCAAGTACTCTAGATTCAAATGAGCTACAGTTGTTGTATTATACTTATTTGGCCCCATTGAGAAATGCTGAATATGAGCTTCGTCCTTATTCAAAAGACAATAAAGTATCTTCTTTATTCAGAGAAATGTCGAAATATTCAAAGACCCAAATCGTAGAAGGTAATCCATCAACAATTGACCAAATCCTAGACGATGACCATAAATTTGCTTTAGCTACAAAACTTGAAAATGTAGTGAATGATGATGAGTGGTCTGGTTTAATTAAATCAGGAGAAAATTTAGTAAACAAGCATTTGGAGAAATCTGATATAGCAAACAAAAATCCAAAAGTTAAAATTGGACTGACTAACTTCAAGTATAATAATATCGTCAAAGGAGTTGTAACTAGTAAACAGATTTACTCAGATTCCATTGTTGCTGCGGACTTGACTAAACAAAGATATTTTGATATATCTCAAAATGGATTGGGAGAAAACAACATAATTTTTTCTGCAACTGTTTTTGGCGATATTGAAAATAGAAGGATAGAAAAGAAAGAGCATTATTATGCAATGCTTATTGAGGAACCTGAAGCACATCTTCATCCTCAAAGACAAAATACATTCTTTACTTATCTCAATGAATTAAAGGATTTTGGAGTCCAAATCTTTATGACATGTCATTCACCTACAATAACTGCCAAAACATCTATCCAAAATCTTCATGTTCTTCAAAATCTAAATCATGAAGTAAAAGTGGTTAGTGTAAAAAATATAAATTTAGAACCTAAGAACACTAGTTATCTGGGAAAGTTTCTCGATGTCACTAAATCACAATTATTCTTTTCAAATGGAACCATATTAGTCGAAGGAATTTCTGAAGCACTCTTACTTCCTATTCTTTCAAAGAGAATGGCACCGCCTGGAAAATATGGTATCGAAAAAAATGGCATTGAATTAGTCAATATTGACGGGGTTGCGTTCGAACCTTTTGCCAAACTATATAATCCAGGTGATGAGGATAAGCGGCTTGCTACAAGATGTCTTATTATTACAGACGACGACAGAGGAATTATATCAGCAATTGATTTCCAATCTATCGAAGAGGGAATAGATAAAATTACTTCTAAAGCAATTATTAAGCATCTTCAAACTCTCGATTTATTAGATTCAACTAATAGAATTATACTTGGTACTAACCTTTCTGAAATGGAGGTGCCAGGGCTGGAGACAAAAATGACTTTTATTAGAGCTCAAATAGAAGCTAAAATAAACAATCCGTCAGCAAGAGCAATCAAAGCAACCGGGTTTGAAAAAAACAATCTCAAAACAGTAACTGCTGAGATTACTTTTGAATACGAATTAATGATTTCTGGAAACAATATTAATCTCATATCGAGCCTCTATGCCTTTATGCATACTGGTACGACATTCTTGAATTCAACTCATTCGAAAGAAGAACGTGCAAGAGAGATTCTTATTCTCTTAAATAATTTTAAGGATAAATCTGAATTGGCTCAGCAAATTGCATACAATATTGAGTTTGAACCCGATTGGAATGGGTTTGTAGCTCCTCAATATATTATTGATGGAATAACTTGGTTGATAGATGGATAAGGTAGCTGAGATTTTATCTAACTTATCTGAGGAGCAAAAGCAAATTGCTCAATTTGATAAAGGACTTTGTGTTGTTCGAGCATGCCCGGGTAGTGGTAAAACATATTCTGTAGCGTCGAGAATTGCATTATTATTTGCTAAAAATCACTTTAGCAAAAAAGGAATCGCTGCATTATCATTTACGAACGTTGCTGTTGACGAAATCAGAGAAAAACTATCCGATAATTTCTCACTTAACGGAATTAGCCATCCTCATTTTATAGGAACCTTAGATAGCTTCATCAATCAATTCATATTCCTGCCTTTTGGACATTTAATTATGGAATGTCCCAATCGGCCGGAACTGGTTGGTGAGCCACATTCTACATGGAGTATCAAAAAATATCCTCAAGATTATGCTCAATATTTTGATAAAACAACTTTCGATATAAATGATAAATTAATTCAACGTGCACCTGCCCAGTCCTTTCATTTTCCGTGGAAATATTATAACATCTCAGGTGCTATCAATGGTAATATTCAAAACATTATTAACTCAAAATTGGAGTTTTTCAAAAAGGGCTATGCAACTCAAGCCGATGCTAATTACCTTTCCTTAAAAATATTAATGAAGTATCCGAAAATAGCAGAGTCAATAGCAAAGAAATTTGAATATTTTATAATTGACGAGGCTCAGGATACTGATGAAATTTTAATGGCAATAATCGATATTTTTAATTCAAAAGGAGCTGAAAACATTATGTTGATTGGTGACAGAGATCAAGCTATTTTTGAATGGAACAATGCTAAACCCCACCTTTTTGATGAAAAGTATGTTGCATGGAACAAAATTGAATTGATCGAGAACAGAAGAAGTTCTCAATTAATATGTGACTTTACTAAATATCTATCTTCGTTTAATTCTACAGTCGCAATTACACCCGGAATTCTTGATTTTAGATTTAAGCCTTTAGTTAATGGTTACTTAAAAGAGAAGAAAGCATCCCAAAAAGATCCTTCTGTAGTTACCATTGAAGAAAGCATAGCTTCTTTTAACAGTGTTTTAGAAACTTTCTTAAAACAATGCACGGAGAACGGCATTGAAATTTCGCAAAAAAATGTTGCAGTGCTATATCGTGGCAAAGCCAAAGTAAATTTTCTCGGATTGACTCCTGTTCATTACGAAAATAGTATGGATTGCTGGGAACCAAGAAATCTCTTTGTAAAAACAATTATTAGAGGTAAGCTCTTATACGATTCAGGGCTTTTTATAAAAGGCTACAAACTCATGGAGAGAGGTTTGATAGAATACAAAAGGCAAAATGACACAAATAGTCTTATTGTTAATAATGAATACGTCCAAACGATTATTAGTGAAAAAGGGTTTATGACATATCGGAAAGGAATTCATCAAGTGATGGATAAGCTACCAACAACAAAAGACAAAACTATTTCAGCATGGATAAAGGAAGCAAATCGTAATTTGAGAAAACCATTCGTCATCAAGACTGGAACTGGACAAGATTTAATTTCAGAATATTTCGGTGAAACAGATACGAATGTTCAACCATTTGAATTTTATCATGGTACAATTCACTCGGTTAAAGGAAGGTCATTTGATGCGGTTCTTATTCTACTATCTAAAAAATCAGGTTTTAATTACGCTACCATGCTAAAAAAAGATAAAAGTGCCC
The DNA here is from genome assembly GCF_041224435.1 of Chryseobacterium tongliaonense. Lineage (NCBI taxonomy): Bacteria > Pseudomonadati > Bacteroidota > Flavobacteriia > Flavobacteriales > Weeksellaceae > Chryseobacterium > Chryseobacterium tongliaonense. Next base: position 98,312 of record NZ_JBGFFD010000005.1, read on the forward strand.
TGAGCGAAAAAGAACAGGAAGAATTGAGAATTATCTATGTTGGAATGACAAGACCAAGGAAGATACTCCAATTAGCTGTCCCCACAGATGATGTTGACCTCTGGACATCCAAATTCAATGTTTAAAATCTATGATTGAAGTAACTATGACGAGTACAAAAAATATATAAAATTCTTATTATGAAATTTTTAGTATCAAAAAACACACCCTTGCATTTTATTACCGTAAACAACCAATATTTTATCAATCGTTAAGATGTAAAACAATTATTCCAGCAAATCAAACTGACTTATAAGACAAAATCTTCCGGAAATGTGTTTGAAGAGCATCTTTTTAAGTTTATACGTAAAGACAATATTTATATACTGCTTATTTTCAACCACATAACTCTAAAACATTTTCTATATCAGCAAAAAAAGAGTTTGGATAGCGTCCTGTCAAGTCCCTATGAGATGATTAAACATAAAATGGATTTGGATAAATATAATTTTTAAGTCTTACTTTTTATTAACCAAAACAATGAATAAAATTATTTATAATGGATAGTCAAATTAGAGGAACCGACGGAGAAGAATTTGTTAATCAGTTAGCCTTCTCAACATTTTTTAAGTATTGGTGCTACCCAAGTCCAAAATTGGAAAATGGTAATAAAAAAGAAATCTGTGATTTACTAATTATTTTCAAAGATATAGCCATAATCTTTTCAGTAAAGAATTATGAATTTAAAGGTAATCATATTCGTTATTTCAACAATACTATTTCCAAAGCTACGAAGCAAATCAATGGGGCTTACAAAACTTTATTTTCAAGCAATGAAGTTCGAATAAAACATCCTGATAAACAATTTGAAGAAATTTTCCCTAAAGATTCTATTAAAAAAACCTTTAGAATTATAGTAAATTTAGGTGAGAATGTCAAATTTTATCCATTCAGCTCAATTACCAATAATGGTGATTTTATAACATTATTTGATAGAGACTCTTTTGAAACAATTATCAGAGAATTAGATACAGTCCCGGACTTTATTGATTATATTGAAAAAAGGGAAAAGCTTTTTAAAGATAAATTTACCATTATTCTTCCTGCCAAAGAAGATGACTTTTCAGTTGAAACGCAGAAAGAATTCTTTTCAATAACAGAAAATAGCTTTGACAATAACACAAAAACAGTCCTACTATCAGGCACTGAGAAAGATTTATTAGCTCACTTTTTTGAGAATAAGAGAGAGTTTCCTGATATTTTAAATGGTGAAACAGTAAATGGATTCTATTTAGTCATAGACAATAAATGGAATGAATTTATTTCAAAAAAAAGATTTGAAAACAAAAAAGAAGCCGACAAAATAAGTTATTTCGTTGATGGATTTGTTGAGAATGAATTATTAATAAATATTACTCCATACAGAGAAGAATTAGCAAAACACTTATTATCATTTGATCGTCTAACAAGGCGATCAATTGGAGAGAGTTATTTTGATTTTCACAGTAACAATGCTAATAATACAGGATTACGTTTCGGAAGAAGGCTGGTAGACTTCGGAAAAATAGGAATTCTATTCACGAGCTATACAGAAGAAATGACTGATGAGATGTTCAATACATTGAATAATTTAGCTGTTGAGTCATTTAATGTTTATACAAAGTATCAATATCCCACCATTATTTTAATTTCAACAAATAAAAATCATTTTCTAAAATTTGGCTTAATCGAAAATATTAAGCCCTACCCAAAAGAATATGAGGAGTTAGTAAAAAATGATATAAAAACATTAGGTTGGTTTACTGATTTAACAGAAGGAAAGTTTACAAATAAGGAATTCCCAGAATGATAAAATTATAGATCAAAAAAACTAGAAATACAAATAAACAATAATCTTAATAATTGAAAAACATTCATTTAGATGAAAAAAAGTGAACGATTAATCAGTCTTGCTCGCGATAAAATTACTCTAAATCTATTGGATGCTAATGTAATTTTCGAAATTAATAGAACAGTTGATTCTGACATCAGAAGATTGATTGGTGAAAAAAAGATAATTCCCATATGTGTTGAATGTGAACAAGGTTTGGCTCTATCTAAAAGTATATATGATCGTCATTTTTTCAAGCATTTACCCAAGCATTCTTACTGCTTATTATCTGATAATTCTTTGACACCACAGCAACAGAACGAATATATTGAAATTACAAAAATAAATGAGTCTGACAGGCATAAACATCTTAAAAATAGAATTGGAAACTTAATTTCAACAGTAGAAGGTGTTGACAAAAGCAGTATTGCAATAGACAATAAATTTATTTTCAGAAATGGCGAAAAAAGAAAACCCGATGTCTATTGTAAGTTCTTAGATTATCAAATTGTTTTCGAAATACAACTTTCCAAATTACCCTTATGGTATATTCTAAAAAGACATCAATTTTATAAGGAAAATAATATTTACCTTATCTGGGTCCTTGATAATTTTGATATAAAAAGCCAAGGCAGTTTTGAACTTGACATTAAGTATCTGAATACTTATCATAATTTTTTCAAACTTGATGAGTCTGCCGTTTCCTTGAGATTGCTTTGTGAATATAAAGAAGTTTATATTGACGATTTCATAGTAAAGAATAAGTGGAAACAAAAATCAGTTGAACTAAATGAACTGTCATTTGATTCAAAACAAATTCAAGCTTTTTATTATAATTTTCCCGTAAATCTTGCAAAAAAAGAAACTGAACTTATTCAATTATTAAGGAAAAAAGAAGATGATGAGTGGAATGCCCTTCAAATAAAAGAGGAGGAAGAGCGCAAAATTAAAATCGAGAAAATCATCCAACAGATTAAGAATGAAAAATCTAAGAAATTTTCTTCTTATCGGCTTGTTGATAACAAAATAAATGAGCTATCTTATTTAGAGGTTAAGGAACTTAACAATAATTTAGATTTTAAAAACAGGAAAAAATCCCCAATTATAAAGTGGATTCGAGAAACAAATGAATATAACTATAGTTTTTTGTTTTTCATTTTACAAAATAAAAATATTTACGTTAATATTAATCAATCAGATTCAATAGAGGAAACAGCATTTTTAGAGTTATATAAAAATGAGAAAATTCCTTCTCAACATTATATATGTAAACTTTTCTTTGAAATAGGATATCAACTACAAAAGAAAGATATTGAGTACATTAATCTATATTCAAAAAATAATAACTTCGAAAGTTATAAAATCTGGGATAGAGTCAAAAGCAGAAAACTTATACAGAAAGCATATGAAAAAGATACATTTTTATTCATTCTTGAATCTGCCAAACACAATCAAATAATAGGCTCTAAGCTTGCAAATTGGATAACATTTGGTAATAATGCAATTCAATTTTACAGTCAATATTGGGAATATATTGAACTAGCATTCAAAAAATATGGAATTTGGGATTTTATAATTGAACAAGACAGAAGAAAAACTTTCCACTCCAAACTAGAAAAACTTTATCAAAATTTCCCTAAGCAGGAATATGATGTGGATACAGTTGTAAAAGACCTTTATCCAGAAATTTTTAATTAGATTTTTATAAAAAATATATCCTAACAACCTAGCTTGAATATATCATTTAAGTTTTTTTAATTTAGCAATTAATGAAATTAATAATAAGCTCAAAACAATTAGTAAAAGAATTTAGTCGACTAACAAAGCAATATAAAAATTTTTATTGGACAGCAGCTTGGGCAGGTATAAATTCAAAACATTTTGACGAACTAGTAATAAATAAAGACAAAATAAGAAAAATCGTAATCGGAATTCATTTTTATCAAACACATCCTGACTTTATTAAAGCGTTCTTAGATCATAAAAACGTTCAATTTATGAATCAGCCAGAAGGAACATTCCACCCTAAATTGTATATATTTCATAATTCTGAGAAGGATTGGGAAATAATTATTGGCAGTTCAAATTTTACAAAGGAGGCTTTTGATAGAAATACTGAAGCAAATACATTAGTTTCTTGTTTAGATAACAATTCAGAAGAGTTTCTGCAAGCAGCTTTTAAACTTGTAGAGGAAAGCTGGAAAACTTCCAAAGTATTTTCAGAAATTGACCTTTTTCATTATAGAACAATTTGGAAAAATCAAAGGTCAAAAATAAAGAGCCTTTCGGGTTTATATGGTAGTGAAGAAAAAAACAGTAAGGCCATTCACGAAATCCCAGTAATCAATATGACCTGGTCAGAATTTGTCACAAGAATACATGAAGAAGATTCTCACGGACTTGAACGAAGATTAAAAGTAATTGAAATTTCACGCAAGCTGTTTAGTTCCAATGAACATTTTAGTGGGCTTAAAGAAAATGAGAGAAAATTCATAGCTGGCGCAAGAACAAATTATGCTGCTGACTGGGGATATTTCGGAAGTATGATTGGTCGTGGTGATTACGTTCACGAAATAATAGCAAACAATACAAATATCTCGTTAGCCCTCGACCAAATTCCTTTAAGTGGACAAATCACAAAATGTCATTATGATAATTTCGTAAAGTATTTTATGAAAGTATTTTCAGGCAATTATATAGGAGTTGCTTCAAGACTCTTAGCAATGAAAAGACCAGACGTTTTCTATTGCCTGACATCAAAAAATCAAAAAAGATTTTGTAATGAATTTGATGTGAGAAAATCAGATATTAATTACGAAGGATATTGGGAGCACGTCATTCAAAGAATATATGATTCTGAATGGTGGTTGAATCCAACAGTTTCTACAAATCAAGAACAGAAAATAAGTAATGCAAGAGCCGCATTTCTTGATGCAATCTATTACGAAGGATGAAGATAAATTTAAAAATCATCAATATCTAAAATATAAATTTCATTTTTTCTAATTTTAAAATTAAGGTTTCTTATGGCAATTACAAACTCGGAGAATATTATTTCGCAAATCAATTCAAATATATTCTTTAAAGAATTCACCTTTAGTAAGAATGACTTTAAAGAACTTAACACAAATCAAAAATTGGAGTTTGCTGATAATGTTGTCTGGTTAGACACACTATTTTTTATATATCAAATTAAAGAACGAGAACCTAATTCTAAAAATAGTGATGTAAAATGGTTTGAGAACAAGATATTAAAAAAAGCTGTTAAACAAATAAAATCTACACTTAAATACATTTCAACATATCCGGAAATTTTTATTGAAAATGAAAAAGGTCACAAATTGGATGTTATAAAAGCAAAGGAATGTATAAATCCAAAAAAGATTATTGTCTATCTACCTCCCGACAATTTTCCCGAATCTAAGAGGCATTTAAAATTTTACGAAAGTTCTGAGATTGGATTAATACATCTTTTCCATTCTGAAGATTATTATTGGATCTGTAAGTATCTTATAACACCTGCAGAAATTGAAGAATACTTAAACTTTCGTGAGCATTTATTTCTCTTTGATAAAACAAAGAGCAACGAGTTGCCTGAGCAATATTTCTTAGCACATTTCTTGGAAACATTAAATGCAGACCATTTCGAACCTTCTTATATAAGCAACCTACAGACTCACAATCCCGATATTGGAAAATTTGATGTTTCATATATCATTGATAATTTTAGTAAAAATATAAAATTAATTAATCATCAGACCGAATATTATCCAATCATACAGGAAATTGCAAAACTAAATCGTTCTGAGCTTTCTGAGTTTAAAAAAAGAATTTTATTATCAATAGAAAATTCTGAAAGCGAAGAAATTATTCTGCCTTACAGAATATATTTCCCTGCTACAGATTGTGGTTTTATATTCATTCCTTTACATTCAAAAAACACACAATATTGGAAAACTGCTCTCTACAATTTTACAATAGCTCATAAATATGATACCAAGGCTACAAAATGCATTGGAGTTATCGTTGTAAGAGATCAAAAAGATTTGGAATACTTTGAATTTTATTGGCAATTTGTTGATGAAGAGTGGGTTTATGATGATGCTATAGAAAAAGCCTTAACAGATAACTATCCCTTCAGAAAAACAAAAATGAAAAAGGTTGATAATCGTTATAAAAATGATGGATATCATTAAATTGTAACTATTAAAAATCATTTAACACCTTCAAAATATTATCTATATCTATCAATAAATGGTTTGAATAAAGTCCTGTCAAGTTCACAAACGACAATATGCGCAAATTTAGGACAATTTGCGCATATTTATTTCTATACAACTTATAATCAATCAGTTAATTTTCGACAGATTAAGGCTTTCATTACAAAAGTATTAATTCAAAAAAACATATTGATTCTATAATAAAAATATAATTTATTTTGAATACCCTCAAAAAGGTTCTTCTGATTTTATGGAAATAACTGTATTCTATCTAAGTTTCCGATAAAATTTACTTTCCAATTAATTAAAAATCTGGTCAATTAGCATTAACCAGATTTTTTTATTCCTTATAAATTGATTACGTTAAAATTGATTAAAAATTTAGATTCTGCAAGAATACATTTAAATCCTGATCTTTAGATAAGCCTATTCTTTGTTTTAATCTGTATTTCTTTGTTTTTACAGTATGCGAATCCGTTTTTAATATTTGCGATATCTCTCTGTTATTCATATGGAGATAGATATATCCTGCATATTTCAGATCCAGGTCTGTAAGCTTTTTATCAGAAATTTCTATCAGTTTTTTATAAAATCCAGGATGAATTTCTTCAAACAACATTTTAATATTCTTTACTTCATTGGTAATGAGTTTATCATCCCTCAATTCTTTTTCAATATTGATGTCCTCATGGTTATTTACTTTTGCTGATAAATTATTAATAAAGTTATTCTTTTGCTCCAGCTGTAAAGAAGTCGCCAATATCTGTCTGTATAATTTTTCTTTTCTTGTTTTTGTCTGTCTTAATTCTTCTTTTACTTTATTTTTCTCCTCTTTTTCATTAAACAAAGATTGCTCAATTTCCCCCTTCTCCCTTCTTATAATATTCATTTTACTAAGCTTCAGCTTTAGCCTGTGACGATAATAGTAAAGTAAAAAAATAGCGACCATAAGACATAATGCTATGACAGCAAAAAAGCCAATACCTCTTTTTTTCAGCTGGTTCAGCTGTATGCTTTCACTTTTCTCAGATTGATAAATAACCTCATAAGTAGAGTTGTAATTATTGAAAAGAGATTCATAATATTTATTGGCAACTTGCCGTCCTTCTTTTGCATACTTTATAGCCTTATCATATTCTTTCATATTTTCGTAGAGATTAGAAAGATTATCATTAATCAATACAAGGTTTAATGGATTGCTATCATTATTATTATGAGATAAAGTATAGGCGTTCAAGAGGTATTTCTCTGCAATTTTATATTGTCCCGTATTTTGATAGTAAGTACCTATATTATTGTAAATCAAGGGAACGAAATACGATAACCGGGGATCATTATTTGCTATTTTCAGGGCATTAGCATATGCTATCTGGCTTTCAGCCTGCTGATCTTTGTAAAGCTCTCCATACTGCAGATAGTATTTTACGAGACATCTTTCGCGCGCAGATTCATGCTGTATATTTTCTGCATATTGAAAGGAAGCTTGTAATGCATTTTTTGCCAATTTTCTGTAGTCTTCATTTTTTGTTTGTATAAGCTGCTTTATATAATAACTGCCCAGATTTATATATGATAAACTTATGATCATTGGGTTTTTTGAGCCTATGGCATAAGTATTCTGTTCTAAATAATATCTTTTGACGTCATTCTTAATATTATGCTGAACATAAAAGGTTACTTTAAGATAGGCTAGTATAGCAAGGATAAAATTATTATTTTCATGCTTCTTAAAAAGGTTAATACTGCTGTTTACATATTTCCTGAACAGATACTTATCGTTTAGACCGGCATAATAACAAGCATATCCATAATCTACATATGCAGATAATATTTCTTCTTTATCTTCAGACAATAGTATTGCTGCTTGCTCCAAAGTCTGTTTTGCTTCATTATATTTTTTTAACTTGATATAATAATCTGCTAAATAAATTTTGCCAATAATTTTTTTAGAATGGTCAGTAGAACTTAAAAATTTATTTTCAATATTATTTTTTGCTTTTTCATAATCTCTTCCAAATAAAAACGCATACGTTTCTTGCTGGTCCCGATACTGATCGCTTTGAGCATAGCAAATGGTAGTAATCCCCATTATAAACATTAACAATATAAAATAAAGACCTTTCATCTCTTTTTTTCTTTATATACTGACTTCTTTTTATATTACAAAAATACACAAAATAGATCTCCCTCATAAATTGCCCCAATACACAACCTCGATCCAAACAACTGAAAAACAAAACATTACACAAACATGTATACACAATGTATACCAAATTGCAAACAGCTATCTACTGCATGTACACCATGCTTTCTTTGATTGTTCTAATAATCTGCAGACCTTTGTCCCAAGATTTAATAAAGACAAAATACAGTCTTATTTCATAGTATAATTCAATGACTATCCTATTTGAAATTTATTGTATAGTATCCTATTAAAGTTAAAGAATTTATGATAAAAAAAACACTAAAAATGAAAAATAATTGCATTTCTATTGAAACCTATCCGAAAGATGATTACCAATACGTACCGATTACTTTCACATCAAAATTAAATTTTTATCCTCTCAAAATGAAAGGGCCAAATTACAGGCAAATTTACAGTGATATTATTCTGGAACAATTTCCGGACAAGATGGATCTTTGTAGAAATATTTTATCTAAAAGTCATTTGTCGACATTGGATGTCATTAAATTAAACGATATTCTTTGGAAACAAAATAAAACAATTAATTATAGAGGTAAATCATATGACAAAAAAAGCATTTTTAAAATGCTGGAATTTCAGAAAGAAAATAAATTAAATAATACGCAGCTTGCAGCCCATTTTAATCTAAGCCGAAATACTGTAGCATCCTGGAAGAAACGTTTTTTAATAACAAAAGAATTAAATAATGGATTTTAAGAATATACACATAGGCTCTTTTGTAAAAAAACGTTGTACGGAGTGCGAAATAAGTCCATTAGTTATTAGTAAATTTTTTGGAACTTCAGTTACTGAGATTGAAAAAATGTATCAGCAGGAAAATATGTCGACTGATATATTACTTAAATGGAGTAAATTATTAAAATATGATTTCTTCAGAATTTATACCCAGCATCTAATTTTATATTGTCCTCCTAATAAAGAACATGATTATAAAAAAAGAAACCCATTGTTGCCAAAATTTCGAAAAAACATTTATACAATAGAAATTATCAACTATATCCTTCAAAAAATAGAAGAGGGAGAGATGACTCCTGCCAAAGTTATTGCACATTACGGAATTCCAAAAACAACATTGTACAAATGGTCTCAAAAATATGGAAACAATATCATATCCCTAAAACAACACAAGGTGTAACAACCGGACTTAAGCTGTTGATATTTTTTAGAAATCAATAGAATAGTATAAAAAGTACTCACAGACCGTTCATAAGACAATTTCAATATAGTGCAAACTGAGCAAGTGAAAGCACGTTTAATAATATAACCTAAAGTTCCCTCATTCAAATGGCTGTAATACTATAATTTTTTCTCTTGCAGCTCAATCTCACAGGTTATAAAAAAAAACTGTGAGACTTTAAAAACGAAAATGATTTGTATTAACACCTTTTTCCGGAAAAGAAATTATCAAAATTCTAAAAACACAAATTAACATACATCTTAATCTTTAACATTCAACGTTAAGTTCAGAGAAGGAACCCGATTAAAATACCTTTCTCTTTCTTACCAGTAAAACTTAAAACAATCAATAATGAAAAAAGCATTAACTATTCTAGCATTTTCAGCCGTAATAAACAGTTATGGGCAAGTAGGGATCAATACTACAGAGCCTAAACAGGAACTGGATATAAATGGTGATCTATTAGTAAGAAACACTTTAAGATTTCCTGATTCTTCAAATCCAGAAATGGGTAATGGAGGTATAAGCGGACAGTTTTTGATTTCAACAGGAGATACTACCCCACCAAAATGGGGAACTGTAAACATACCGGTTGTTCCTCCGGGATCTTACTATCTGGCCAATGCAGAATCAATCTCAGATTTGGGAACAAATGGAGATGGTAGTAACCAAGGAGTAACTTTATCAGGAACATTTGACAGCGGTACTATACCATACAATGAAGGAATGGATATCAACACCACCAATTCAGGAAAACAGATATGGTATCCATTGGACGGGCTAAAAACCAATATGATAATTCCCGGTGCTTCCAATGATAACAAAGTATCAATAACATTGCAAACTATTATTCAATTCGTCGGAAACCTACCTGCAGCCAATTCTTATACGAGCTTTGCCATAGGAGTTTTTATAGATGATAAACTATATGCTGTAAGGTTGGGATTTTTCGGATATGATGTGATTGATGGTTTTCAGACAGAAACGGTTTCTACAACAATAAACAACTTATCTGCCGGCCAGCATACCATTCGGGTTGCTGTAGCCAGACGTTATAATTATTTAGGAGGAAATCTGGATCTATATGTAGGAAAGAAACCTCCCACAGCAACCAATACCAGTAATTTCACCAACAGAAGTTCTATCACTATTCAGTCTTATGTAAAAAATACAGATTAATTGTTAGATCAATAATTAAAATTATTTTAAGATTAATAACATTGTATTATGCGGTATTAGAATGCAGAATGCGAAGCCCGAAAGGGCTCCGCATTTTTTCACTCTATCTTCAGGTTCTTTTATAGCCAAATAATGAAAATTGAAGACAAATTTTTATCCTTTTAATTATTAAAGTTAAATTACATAAAGTTTTAATCTATAAGATTATTTAATAAAAAAAGAACCTTGTAATTCTTGTTTAATTTGGCTCAATCGAACCAAATCATCTATAAAAGTGTTTGAAGATATGCTCGTTAAGTTCACAAACAACAATATGCGCAAATTTCCTTAAATTTGCGCATATTGTTTTATCCCTAATAATCGCTTTTGTTTTCAGAATCAATTACTTTGGCCAATTTGCTTAGAATTTACAGTCAAACTACATAATCACAAGGAGAAATAGCAGGATCCTAAAATGCGTTTGCCGCATAGTGAAATTTTTAGTGTTTTTTGTTAAAAAAGTATTTCGCGGCAAGTAGTCCTTACCGCGAAAAGATGTAAGGAATTTGGAAAATAAAATCACGTTATTTTCGTCTTTCTAAGATGCCTAATTCATCGCTATAAATTTGAACTTGAACAATTGACAGGATGTCCCGTAGTAATCCCAAAGTTGCAAGTTAGAATTGCCGTCCATAATACAGTTGGGCACATCCCAGCCGCGGGTGGCATCTACCTTTGATAGAATTTTGTAGTAGCCATTGGCTACAGATACTACCTGCCAGGCCTGAGCATCATTACCATAGTTCTGCCATAGCCGGATTGAAGTTCCCAGTGTATTGCTGTTACTCGCTAGATCAATGCAACGATTTGTTGCGCTGGCTTTAGACACAAAACGCCAGTAGCCATTACCGGCATCAATGGCTATCCACTGCTGCGCCGTAGCACCATTTCTCGTCCATGGTCTTAACACTGCGCCATTGGCGTCCTCCCCGGATTTTAGATCAAGTACTTTATTGGCATCGGTCTGAAACTCGATCTCGTAAATACCATTATTGACCAGACTAGTTACGCTGCAGTTTGCAACGGGATAGTTGGAGGCCGCATATTGCTGAAACCACTGTTTGCTTGGAGCAGCGCAGGCCTCCCAATCGTTGTTGAAGGCTGTTCCTCCATTAGGGTCGCCTTTGTGGAGCAGATCATCCGGGGCAAGGAGGTTCCAGCTTACATTGCCGGATTGATCCGCGATATATTTTAGATTCGCACCAAATCCGGTTCCGCCTGCCGTACCGGTTGTGCCGGTTCCGAAGGTACCATATCCCTGCGGTGCCCAGTCGGTCTCGGTAATGGCGATCGGTGCAATGTCTGCAATAGGTTTAACATTGGTATTCCATGCATTTTGAAAGGATTGATAGTTGTTGACACCACCCCAGTAGCCTGGGTAGATGTGAACAGCATACCCAATATTACCCCCTGTGATCGGGTTATTAACATAGCCCTGATAATGCGATTGCCAACCCGTACCTGGTATCCAGCAAACATTATTGGCCCCATTGTTGCGAATGATGTTGACCAATGGCTGAAAGAAGTTTTTGAGTGCTTCAAAGTGCTCATTCCCCGTTGTTCCCCACACACCGTTTGTCCCCAGGATCTCAACGGGTTCGTTAGCTAATTCGAACATCACATTGTCGGCATTCTTCAATCCGGGATGTTGCGAGAGAAAAGTCCATACGGTCTTGAGATAGCTATGGTACGCATCATTGACTGCGATACGATGTGGACATACACCGGGAGGGCGTAGGATCACATACATACCTAGGCTTCGTGCATGGTCGATCAAAGGAATAATGACTTGATTGGTATAGGTAACCAAGCGGTTATAATTAAACCTCGATATATTATCTTCGGGAATAGGGGAACCTGGGTCATTGGTCCAATACGGATCAATGTGAAGGCGAATGTAATTGAGATACCAGCCATCGGCAGCGCTGCTGAGCTTGTCCATGACTGCTTTGTTATAGTTCAGAGCTCCCTGTACATTGTAATTATCCCAGGTACAGTAGCCAGAACTGGCGCCATATTGACAGCCATTGAACCAGGGGCTGGGTGTTATGGCAACCCCATGTAGGACAACGTTATTTCCGCAGGGATCTTTGAGGTACCTGCCGCCGACATGCAGGGTCGGTGTCACTGCCAATTTAGATTCACTGGCTCTTAGGTTTCTTTCAGATTCTTCTGGTAAAGTTTTTTCCTCCATCCGGGAGCAGTTGGAAAGAATGGTTAACATAAAAACCAGAAGTAACCACATTTTGTTTGTTCTCATAATTTAAATATTAAAGGTTATTAATAATCTTATTTTTTAGCCATCAATGCCTTGGTTTTCTGTCCTTCGTAAGAGTATCAGACAGATAAGTGAAATTTTTTAATCTTAATTGGATTGTTGTAATTATCCGGTTTGGAAAATCCTGAGTAGAGAATTTGACGTCTTTCTGCCAGACCACTCTCTGAGCAGACCTACTTAAAAATACATACAAGTGTGATATTATGAAAATTTTAATCACTAGTAACAATAGTTATTAATTTTAAATAAAAATATATAAATTATTAAATATAAAACAATATTTTATTAATAATTAACATAAAATATACATATCATAAATCTAATAATTAACAAATAGTTACAACACTATTTATAATAGGAAAAATAGAAGGGTCTTATCATAAATTTTATTGAGATGCCAATTACCAAAAGACGAAATAACTATTTACTTTTGCTTAAAATCTTACTCATTGGCTCAAAAAATCTGGCAAAAAACGAAATTGACCTAATAAATAATCTGCAGAATGTCAAAAACTTGATGTTGCAGATTCATACTCCTAAAATCTGTGTCATTTTTGTTTTTTTCCTTTTTCCGAAAATCCATCTTTTTCTTAATCTTTCCTTAGCGAAATTGGCTGATAAAAAATGAATTTTGGCTCAAACGAACCAAATCATTTTTAAAAGTGTTGAAGATACGCTCGTCGAGGTTACAAACAGCCAAATGGCGCCACTTTAAGACAAGTGGCGCTTTTTATTTAATATGTTAGCAAAATTGATCCAATACCACCTTTCTTAGAAACTTTGTTAATATTTGGTAAGTTACAAAACGGTCTCTGCTAATACATAATTATAATCCATTATCATTCCTGTGAGAAATTATATCTATAGTTCGAAAAAAATAGCAGAGGTAATTCAGGATTGTACAAGATAGTCAAATACAAGCAGTTGATTATATTTGAACACGTTCTCATAATCTTTTAAAATGTATCGTAAAATAAAACTATATCTCTTTTTCCTTATTATTTTGCAAAACTTAAACATTGTAAAATGTCAGCAAAAGTCAGGTTTTTTAGATGCTAAATTTGGATTTTTACATCCTCAAGACAGCGCCAGAACAAAAGTTTGGTGGTTTCATGGTGAAACTGAAACAACCAAAGAAGGAATCACTGCTGATCTAACAGCTTTTAAAACAGTTGGTGTAGGTGGAGTCGTATATTATGATCAAAGCCACGGTAAAGCAGAGAAGGCATTAAAAGGTTTTTCAACTGAATGGTGGGATATGCTAAAATTTTCAGCATCGGAAGCAAAACGCTTAGGTTTGACATTTGAACTTCATATTTCAAACGGATATGTTGCCGGAGGAACCTGGATCACCAATAAGACAGGAATGAAACGTCTTACTGCTACAGAAATATTGATAAGAGGTGGAAAATATTTTAGTAAAAAATTACCAGAGCCTAAAAACAAATACAATTACTATAAGGATGTTGCCATTCTTGCTTTTCCGGCACAACAGGGAGCAGGGAAAACGTCATATTCTGAATCTGTAAAAATTTCTTCAAACTTTAAACAATCAGAGATTCAAAAACTTTTTGACATCCAATCAGGAACGGCGGTTAGAATTCCACGAAATGATTCTGGAGTATATATTAATCTTGAATTCTCGAAAGATTTTGAAGCACGCAGTATAACGTACAAAATGCAGCCACGAGGAAAATCTACGACAAGTGCAACCAACGTTCCCGCTCCTCCTTCTGAAACATTTACAGGAACAGGATACAGGGTTTTACCTGATTTCGGACAATTGGAAGTATCTTATGATGGCATTCATTATCAAAAAGTATGCGATTTAAAACCAATCTATAAAGTCCATGAAAGCTGGAGACAAAAAACAGTTTCATTTGCCTCTGTAAAAGCAAAATATTACAGACTGAATTTTCACGATTGGTGGGAAAATTCAGAAAAAAATCAGGAGCTTTTGCTTAATTCTATTGTTTTGAATTCATCAGCAATGCTTGATCAGTTTGAAGAAAAAGCGGGACTATTTACAGAATATATTGAAAAAGACAGAACTCCATTATTTAAAGGAAAAGAAGTTATTCAATCAGAAAAAATCCTCAATATTACCGACAAGTTGGATTCTAATGGTACTTTACATTGGAATGCACCTAAAGGAGATTGGGTAGTTATGCGTTTTGCATACGAGCCAACCGGAGCCAATACCAAACATGGAAGGGCAAACCTTATCGGACGAGAATGCGATAAACTATCTGTCGAAGCTGCAGAACTACACTGGAATAATTATGTGGCCGTTATAGCAGATTCTTTAAAAGCTTCCAATAGTGGTGATCTTAAAGGAATTGCAATGGATAGCCACGAGGCAGGATCACAAAACTGGACTGACAAATTTATAGATCAGTTTAAAGTTAGAAGAGGTTATGATCCTACCCCTTACCTACCGGCAATGATGGGATATATTGTTAATGGTGTAAAAGAATCTGAAGGATTTTTATTTGATGTCAGAAGAAATATTGCTGATATGATCTCTGATAATTATTATGGAACATTCAACAGGATGGCGAAACAACGCGGATTAGATTTTACAGCTCAGGCAATTGGTAATGCACTATGTATTGTGGGAGATCCGATACAGGCAAAAAGTAAAGTGGATAAACCTCAAGGTGAATTCTGGGTAATTCATCCTAACGGAAATTATGATATAAAAGAGAGTTCTTCTGCTGCTCATCTTTACAATAAGTCTATTGCATCTGCCGAAGCTTTCACAGATACACAATATTCGACATCTTTATCAGATTTAAAATCACTTGCAGATTATGCTTATGCTTTTGGAATAAATGAATTTGTAATCTGTGCTTCAGCTTATCAGCCTTGGCTAGACAAAATTCCGGGAAGTACAGGAGGAGGAAGACAGTATGCAATTAACAGAAATAATACCTGGTGGAATTATAGCCGGCCATTCTGGGACTATCAGGCAAGAAGTGCTTATCTTATGCGTATGGGGAAGTCTGTTGCAGACATCTCCGTATATCTTGGAGAAAATGCACCTGTAAAAATTTTGACAAATCGTTTGCCTGATATTCCTGGCGGATATGATTTTGACGCCTTTTCGACAGATGCGTTACTCACAAGAATGGATGGAAAAGATGGAAAAATTGTTCTTCCTGATGGCATCTCGTATAAAATTATGATTCTTCCGAAAAACGGAGATATCACACTTATTGCATTAAGAAAAATTGAACAAATTGTAGAAAAAGGAGCTATCATTTACGGTTCAAAACCAATTAAATCAGAATCAGCAACAGACATAGGAAAAGAAAAAGAATATCAAAACATTGCGGATAGACTATGGGGAAAAAATCCTGCTAAAATTGGTACAAAGGAAACAGGCAGGGGAAAAGTTTATTGGGGAGGAACATTGGAAAACGCTTTTGAGGCTGCTCAAATCAATCCTGACATAATGATAGACCGATCTGACCCTAAAAAATCAAAAATATATTTTGCCCACAGAAAACTTAAAGATTCAGACATTTATTTTATTGATAACCATAAAGACACTTCTGAAAATAATCTTTTTTCATTCTCAGCCAGCGGTAGATTTGCACAAATTTGGAATCCTGTATCCGGAGAGAGATTCTCAGTACCATTTATAAAAAGTACAGATGGAAAGTCTGCTCTGAAAATATCGCTCGTTGCTCATGAATCCTGTTTTGTAATAATTAGCGATTTCGAGGAGAAACTACCCTTATCACAAGAAAGGAATTCATATCAAAAGATGAATGTGAATGAAGATTGGCAAGTATATTTTAATGAAAAAACTGGAGGAGTTGGGAATACAATTTTTCATAAACTGCAGGATTGGACCGAGTTTACTAATCCGCAAATAAAGTACTATTCAGGAACTGCTATTTACAAAAAAAGTATAAAAATCAATTCTAAAAGAAAAAATGTTATTCTTGATATCGGAAACCCAAATTTTGCTGCTCACATATTTATAAATGGAAAAGATGCAGGAATAATATGGTGCTCACCATGGCAGCTTGATATTACATCATTTCTAAAAGATGGTAATAATGAATTAGAGATTCATGTAGCCAACCCCTTGACAAACCGAATGATTTATGATTCTCAGCTTCCGGAAAAACAACGTGTAACTTATTCTTACCCGGAAATAGTAACAGCTGCAGATAGTTTGGAACCTTCAGGACTAACTACCGTTAAAATTTTACAATCCGAATATTAAGTTTCATTAATTTATGGCACAAACAATGAAGTGTCATATTTGCCCAATTCGTTTGTTTATTCCTGAAATTATTTGAAATAATATTAATCTAAAAAAATTATTTATAAAATAAGCCTTGTGATCCTCATTTAATTTAGCTCAAACGAATTAAATCATCTGCAAAAGTGTTTGAAGACATGCTCGTCCTGGGCATTTAAGGAGACCACTATTTGACAGCCGTCTCTTTTTTACCCATAAATATCTATTTATCAAACTTTTATGATTTGATGTTTAGTATTCGATATTTAAGCGTAAAAATGCTTAGTCTGTCTGAAATAAACATTCTGAATGTGCCACAATAGTAATCTTTGATACAAAATCAAAGTTTTAAACAAAAAAATCCCGGATTAACCGGGATTTTAATTTCTAATTAAATTTTATTTTATCTCTACAGGAACTGAGATTTTATCCCAATCCATCGTAAATCCGTTATTGTTTATTTTATAAACTAAATTTTCCTGTGTTGCCTGTAAAGCTTTTGTTTTAACATCAACACGTAAAGCATCTTTAGCTTCTTCGTATTTATAAGCGCCCCATTGGTTTGGTTCTTTGTTAAAAATCGCAGTCCAGGTTCCGCTTTCTTTAGGAATTAAGAAAAAGCTGTATTTACCTGCAGGCAGTTTTTTACCCTGAACGGTAATGTCTTTATCCGTTTCGAAAGTAGTTGCTTCATTGGCACCCGCACGCCAAACTTTGTTATAAGCTTCTAAACCGCCCCATATTGTACGCCCTTTAACTGAAGGACTGCTATAGGCAATTGTAATGGTTGCATCTTTAATTTTTCCCGTAGCAGTAGCCGGCGGACTGGCAGGTTTTTTAGTATCCTGAGCAAATGCATTCACTGAAATCGTCATTGCAGCAAAAAGTACGGTAGCAGATTTAATCATTGTTTTCATAATATTTTTAATTTGTTTGTTTTTTGTTCGTTTACGAATTTACTGTTTTCTGCTTATAAAACAGTAAACCAATTGCAGAAAATATAATGACTGCCGCTGCACCAATTACATTAAGCCAAAGGAAAGAAACGATATCGAACTGATAAACGGCAATTACCGCAATTTCTGATAGAATTGCAGCAATAAATACATTCGCCCCGGTGATTTTTTTATAGTAAAATGCAACCAGAAAAATTCCCAATATCGGACCATAGAAAAGAGAACCTAATACATTAACCGCTTCAATAAGGGAACCCATTTGAGTGGCAAACATGGCTACACCAATTGAGAAAATACCCCAGGCTAAAGTGTGCAGGCGGCTATACCTCAATTCAGTTTTCTCATCAGGAATTTCTTTGCTGAATATTAAATGAATATCTTTTAATGAGCAGGCGGCAAGGGAATTCAGTGCTGCAGAAATTGAACCCCAGCTGGCCAGAAAAATAACAGCAAACAATAAACCGATCATTCCTACAGGCAAGGTATTTTTCACGAAATACAGGAAAATATAATTCGTATCCGTTTTCTCTGCATTATAGTTTGAATTATTAATCGCTTCCTCTACTCTGCCGTGCAGTTCCTTCACTTGAGTTTGTGTATTTTTAAAATCCTGAATTGTTTTTTTGAGCTGGGGAGAATGAGTTTCTTTCAGCTTTAAAATTTCTTTCGATTCTGCATTAAATTTTATCTGTAAATCCTGATGCTCTTTTTCAAAAACCGCAGCCTGTTCAGGTTGTGTATCCTTTAAATGTTGATAAGAGCGTTCGTTAAAATAAATCGGAGCCGGTTTCAGAGAAAAGAAAGCGAAAAGCAAAGCACCGATCAGGAGAATAGCAAATTGCATCGGAATTTTAACCAATCCATTCAACAGCAAGCCCATTTTTGCGTTGGTATTGTCTTTCGCAGTAATATATCTCCCAACCTGACTCTGGTCGGTACCGAAGTAAGAAAGTGCCAGAAAAAAACCGCCAATTATTCCGCTCCAAATGTTGTACTTGTCTTTCCAATCAAATTCTGTAGTGATTACATTGAGCTTTCCGGATTTCCCCGCCAGGTAAAGCGCATCCTTAAAACCAATTCCATCCGGCATATTTTGAATAAGCAGATACCCTGCAAAAGCCATTGTTCCCAGAATAATGAGAAACTGTAGTTTTTGGGTGTGAGCGATCGCTTTTGCACCGCCAACATAGGTATAAATCAACAGAATGCCACCTGTTAAAACATTCGTTAAATAAATATTCCAGTTTAAAACGCTTGACAAGATGATACTCGGAGCATAAATACTGATTCCGGTTGATAAGCCTCTGGAAAAAAGAAAAAGCAGAGAAGTGAGCACCCTTGTTTTTTTATCAAAACGGTTTTCCAAATATTCATAAGCCGTGTAAACATTTAAGCGCTGAAAAATCGGGATGAAAGTGACACAGATCACAATCATCGCCAAAGGCAAACCAAAGTAATACTGAACGAAACGCATGCCGTCCGTATAAGCCTGGCCCGGTGCTGAAAGAAATGTAATGGCACTTGCCTGCGTAGCCATAATACCTAAAAGCACAATGTACCAGGGCATTTTATTATCAGCTTTCAGGTAGGACTCGTTGCTTTTTTGGCCACGACCGATGAATACGCCGTAAACAACCACTACAACAAGTGTAAAAATCAAAACTGTCCAATCTATGCTACTCATGCCCAGAATTTAGTAAACCAATAATAAAATGCGATCTGGAATACTAATGCGGCTGCTAACAGTATATACCAGGTATTCCAATTTTTAAGTTTCTTGTTCATCAGTTTTTCTGTGCAGATAAAAAGTTTAAAAATAAACGTGCCGCTCCAACATTTCCTGCAGGCAGCTGTCTGAAAAATGCCAATGGTGTATAAATAAAATTACCCTTCCCGTATTTGGCATATAAAGTGGATCCCTGAAGAGGCTCTTCATCTGTATCGTGCATTTCAAAAAGCAGTTCGTACGTTGCATCCCATTGAGCAGGGAAATAGGCGCCACGTTCCTGTACCCATCCTTTAAAATCATCAGCAGTAATTTTGTTCGGAAAGTTCAGTAATTTATGATTTGGATTTAAAAACGTAACCGCAGCATTTTCTTCGGTAACACGCTTATTGGCAATACTGAAATTGTATATCCCCAATTTGTCAACGGTTGTATCCTGGTTGGTGTTGTACTGCATCACCAGATTACCTCCTGCTTTTGCATAAGACCATAAAAAAGGCATCCAGCGACCTAACTTTTTCTCTGTATTATTGGCACGAACACCAAGTACGATGGCATCATATTGTGACAGCTTGTTTTGACTGCCGTTTCCGCCGGATTCATCTAAGTTGCCATAAAAATCTTCGTCTTTCAGGACATCTACCTGAACACCTGCAATGCGCAGGAACTCAGGAATGAAATCGCCCGCACCTTCTATGTAACCCACTTTTTTAACCTTCGCCTGGATATCACCTTTCATTACGGCTACCGTTGCAGGTGCAAAATATTGTAAGGAGGGTAAATGCGGGTATTGAATTAATATTTGTTTTTTATTATAGGTAACTCCATCTGCAACAAAACTGGCATCCAATTGCAAACGGGATGAGTTTATTGAGGCAAGCTTAGCTTTTGGAATAACGTAATCAATGGTACTGTCTTTCCCGTTGAGCGAATTTACATCAGCTCCGCCTAACCGTTCTCCGTTATACATCAGGTTTAATTTACCTTTACTGAACTGTTTGTTAGAATTAACCTTAACATTTAAACTCAAATGTAAATCTTCATTTTCTTTGATCACATAAAGCGGTTGTGTAAATTTCAGTTCCAATGCAGGAACGATGCGCAAGGCTTCGACCACATCACCACGCACAGGGTCTAATTTCTTAAAAGATAAAGGAAGTTTAACCTGAAACTTTTCCGAACCGATTTTTAAACCAAGCAAAACATTGAGTGGTGATTCTGCTTCGGGCAAACCGATTAAAGTATCATTCGGAACTGAAAAAGTGGCTGCGTCCTTTGCTGGTTTTGCCAACCAGTACGGTTCTGTGAGTGCTGCATCTGCAGGAACCTGAATATCATGCTGAATGGTAATTAAAGAATCTTTTGATAGTTTTCTGTTGAAGCTTTCTGATTGACTCAACCATTGTACATTTTCTAAAACGACAGGGTTTGCAGCTCTTGAAATCAAATTTAACCTGAAATTGTAATGATCCCCGGCAACAGCTTCAGTCTGATTGGTTACGACCTCGCCCATAAACCCGGCACAGCTTAAAATAATATTGTCAAGGGATTTAATTTTATCCTTTTTTAGATCTGCATCTTTTAGCTCCGTGACCTTTTTTCTTAAAGCAAGCAAAGCAGGCAAACTCTGATCTGGATTATTGAAATTGAAAGCGGAAATAATCTTATCTAATGACTGGTCAATATCAGCATTTCCCTGTGAGGTCCAGGTTTTAACGACTCCGTCAAAAAGTGTTGCTTTTGTAGGCTCGCCGGTAACGTGGGCAAAATATTCAGTTCTGATCCCGGCTACAGACTGTGTTCCCGCACCCTGACTTTTATGTAAGCTTCTGCTTAATCCTGCCAATTCACCATAGCCCATCCCCAATTGCGCATCATATTGTCCAACCGTAACTTTCAGTTGATTTTCAGCGGTCGTATTGACCCCGCCAAACCGGAAAGTATTCCACAATAGGCGTTTTGGCTGCCATACATTAACATATTTGAGTTGATCTGGGAAAGCGGTTTTATCACCTGCCAGCTTAAAAGCTTTTTCCGCAACCACGGCCGAAGCCGCATGTTGTCCGTGGCCTGCAGCAGCAGTAGGAGGAAAACGACAAATGATAACATCAGGACGGAATTTACGGATTACCCAAACTACATCAGCTATAATGCTGTCTTCATCCCATTGCTTAAAGGTGTCGGTCGTATTTTTAGAGAACCCGAAATCAATCGCCCGGGTAAAAAACTGTTGGGCGCCGTCTAACTTTCTTGCCTCTAAAAGCTCATGCGTTCTGATTAAACCCAATGCAGCACCCTGCTCTGTACCTAATAAATTCTGACCACCATCACCTCTGGTTAAAGACAGATAGCCCGTTTCTACATTCTGATCGTTGATTAACCAGGAGAGTAATCCTGTATTCTCATCATCGGGATGAGCTGCAAGGTATAAAACTTTAGGAAGGTGTTTAAGGGTTTTGAGCTCGCGGTAAATTTCAGATGATTTTGAAGGCCGAACCTGTTGAGCCGAACAAAAAACCGTATAAAAGCCAAGGATAAATACAGTGATTACTTTTTTGAACATTTGAATTTGCTTTGCAGGGCAAATATAAGTAAATCATCTTTCTTTCAGCTTTAAAAAGAAAAAGCAATGAACAATTCAAACATTTTATTATATCATATCTAATAAGAAAGCAAAAGTTGGGAAATGGGGTATTGTTTGTATTGGACTCATTGAAATGTAATGCAAAAACTCATTTCCTTATTGTCTACTTTTAAGGAGCAAAGAAAGAATCAACTCTGGCGATTTTATGAAGCGAATATTATTCATCTCATTATAATCGATTGCTTCTTAGCTTGCTTAAAAATAAGGCATATTTTAAATTGAGACTTTGTGTTACATTTCAGGAATTTATAAAATTATTTTTTAATTGAAAGGATTAACGCAAAGTTCATTAATAATTCCGTTTTATTTTAAGGAGCCAAAGCGATGCGACTTTGTCGCTAATGAAGCGGTATGTTTATATATATGCTTCGGCGAATCAACGAAGTTGATTCTATCCTTTGCTCTCTTAAAATCAAAAGTTTTAAAAATGATTGAATATTTGAACCATTAAGATTTTTTAAGCTGTTAAGAAAAGTTAAGAATATAGCTAAAGCTATTGATAAAGCCGCCACCTTCATTCATCAAAGATGAATCTTAACTTATCTTATCCTCTTCATTTTTCTTACTAGTTTAAATACGACAAGTAATATGCTATTTCCTATGTTTTGTACTTGTCCCCTATTCTGAAGTAGTGTCAGTAGTCTTTTTTTCTCTCTTTCTTTGAAGAATAAGATGTGCGGCATCCAGCATTTTAACCGTATGAATGTAGGGCATAACGACATTCCTTTCCGGCAGGTTTTCATAGACGCCCATTGAGAAATAGACGATCCCGGACATGAAATAATCAAATTCTTTGAGACTGTATTCCCTGAATGCTGTTTTGAAAACCAGCAGAGGGTTCCGGTATTCCTTCTCCGAAAGCAGGCCAAGAACCCACGGGGAAATCTTTTCCGGCTGGGTATCGACCGTCCATTTAAGAGATAGTCTCTTTTTGTTCTTCATCAATGCCTTTTGTCATGTATTTACTGTCTCAAAACATTTACGTTAATGTTTTACAAAACAATTTTCCCTGTATATGTATCTATATTAATTGTTATATTGTACCCATTTACCATAACCATAACCATCTGATAATTCAATATATGTAAAGCCTTTTTCATGTATCATATCAAAATAGCCTAATGTTTCAAATTTTCTAAACCACACATCATTAAACAGAACATACGTCAATTTTATTTTTTTATTATCCTTTCCAAAAACATTAACCTTAACATCTAGATTTTTGTCAAGTAATAAATCTCTAAAATTTTCTCTATATTTTAATCGTCCTTCAGATTCTTCTGCGGATTGTTTTTTATCTAAATCAGCAATCTGTTTTTTACCAATCACAGTTTCATTTTTCACTAATGAATCTCTGGTTTTTACAACTCTATTTTCAAATTCAGACCCTTTAGTTTTTTTAGCAAGTCCAGTAAATCTTATAATTTCAGTATCTACAAAATATTTTTGTGATCTTAATATGAAATATGCATTTTTAACTTCATCAGATAGGCTTTTGATGACAATTTCATGTTGATTTAAAATTTCAACTTCGCTTTTATTTAATCCCAAACGTTTTATTTCATTTTCTTCCTCTATTTTTTTGGCAGAAACTTTATCTAATTCCTCTTGCTTCTTCTTTTCAGCTAATATTTCTTCTTCTGATTTATGAAAAATATTTATATAAAACATTGAAATAAATATCATTGCTAATCCTAAAATCAATACCTTTTGTCTAGATTTCTCCGTTAATCTCAAGTTTTCAGCTTCGGTATTATTGGGGAATTTATTATGTATAGATTTTACTATTACGAAATTTATCAGAAATACAATAAATAAGCATATTAGAATTGTTGTAAAAGTTATCATGATAATAAAATAGTTTTAATTAATAAAGATTGTTTCCCACATTTTTTCCAAATATAAATAATAGTAATATGCAGAAATTGCGGAAAACCGTAAGTCGAAAGATTTTGCGCATCAGAAGTTTAAAAAAAAATCCCAGCTTTCGTTGGGATTTTTTAAGCAAAAGAATATCTAATAGGTTTTACATTATTTTTTCACCAACTCCACTCTACGGTTTTGCGCCTTCCCTTCTTCAGAAGTATTATCTGCAATCGGGGGGGGTTGCTACCGAAGACTCACTTTCCGAAGTCCCCTTGCTCTCCAAAGTCTTCCGACTTTGGAACGTGCTATCCCTCTTTAAAGTAAGTGAAAGCTAATAAGCAAATCCTAGTTTATTTTTAACATGCTTACGTTCTTCATCTCTTAATTTTTGACTTGTCATGATCTCATGTTCTTTATCTTTTTGAATAACTTTAAACCAACTTATTGCGGGAATCATCCCGTTGGAATGTAGTTCAAGCCTAATGATGAACTCATCTGTCGGATTTCGATGATTATTAATATATTGGCTCAGTACAGCGGGCTTAATATCTACCTCAACAGCAAAGTCTTTATCTTTTTTTTCTTGTCTGCTCACATATTCTTTTAAAAAAAATCCAAAACTAAGGGCTTCCACATATTGGTTGCTATCTATATAGTCTTCCAATTGAAACTTTAGCTGTAATAATCTTGAATACATTTTTTGTTTGGGAGTGCGATTTTCAAATTGGTTCCTGCGAGCTGTCCAAAAGTCGTCCTCCTCTTTTTTATCCTTCGTATTCAAAACTTTATCAGCAGGGAAGACAAAAGCATCCGCAAGTTCTTCACCTGTAAACTTTGAAAAATCTGTTTCTTTAATTTCCTTTCTGTTTGTCTTCATAATATTCCTGAATTAATTTTAATGAATTTTCTCCTTCAGTTATCAAATATATTTTGGTTGACTGTAATCCATATAGTTGTATATAATGTTTCTCAAGCTTTGTTTTTGGCTTTAAGCATACAAATCCTCCAAACCCTCTTTTAAATGCTTCTCTGCATGCAAATGCAATAAGGCAACCTGCAATACGGCTGTACTTCTTCGATTTACCAACATTTTCTTTGGATACCGCCAGAAGCCTGATTTCCAAAGTATAGTCCTTTGGTCGTTCCTCTATTGATAGCAGTCCTATTGGTTCTTCTTTATCCTCTGCTGTTAATTTATAAACATGAAAGTTTTTTCTTTATTCCAATTAAAATCAAATCGTTTGGTTTTATTAATTTGTGAAATTTCAGCAGCATCAATCTTAGTTATTGTTGCAGCCTGTTTCTCATCCGTAATTTTATTTAGCACATACATTACCTAACAAATATACAAAAAAGTTTACATTATATGTAAACTTTTATCATAAATCATTTCTTTCCGGTAGCTTCAATAAAAGTTGTATTATCCACTCTCCAAAGTCCCCAACTTTGGAGCAAGTTTAAAGGAAATGATCAAATTTACCAGTTCAAAGTCAAAAAATTTTGCACATCAGAAAATAAACCACTTATCTCTTCCTAACTGCATTCCACGTAAGATAAATATAATTAAACATACAAAACGTCGCCGCCGCCCCAAACGTATGCCACAAAAAGTGGGTTCCGAAACTGAACCATTCCCATTTATCAGCAATACGGAAGGTCAATGCAAAAACAAACGACAATACGGCAAAGCCTACCCATTTGCCGGCTTTCCATTGTGTATAAATCAAATACCTTAATACCGAGAAAACTACAAATGAGGCCATGATTGCATAATTAACGTTGATAAAAAGAGAAGTGTTATCGATCAAAATCCAGTTTCTCAAAGCAAACATGAGCATTAGATATACGAGAACCATTACAACAGCATAGTACCATCTGGTGCTTTGAGCTACAAAATAAAACCCGGCAGACAGGCAAAGCAACATAATGGGCAGCCAATCCATCATAATAAACACCGGCCATTGTCTGAATGAATGGTAAACAGTTCCTCCTATGGCACCAATATATAATAAAACCAGGCAGTAGGTTAAAAAAGGATGTTCTTTAAATTGATCCTTCATTTTAAGGGTCCAAAAAATGGCTATGACTAAAAATAATACAGCAGTTATTGCATTTAACGGCTCAGGAAAAAACTGAGCCATATCTGTTTCTTTATATAACATGCCTCCGTCCGGAGGTATTGGGGGTATCGGCATTGTCTTTTTTTATATTATATTTATTAGGCATGCTTTAGAGTGCAAAGTACAAACACAAGCCATTTTTCTAAACATGAGTAAAACATATACTTACTTCTTCTAAATATAGAAAAAATTATGGCATGATACCGTTTTAGATCTTCATCTCAATCATTCCCTGCCATTCTTTTTAAAATTACTTTTCTCAGCCTGTCTTCATTTTCGTCAGCCCAAAATCCTAACGTAGAAATTACAGGAATGAGGGTCTTCCCAAAATCTGTGAGGAAATATTCAACTTTTGGTGGAACCTGAGCATAGATTTTCTTGGTAACAAGCTCGTGCTCTTCAAGCTCTTTCAACTGGATATTTAAAACGCGTCTTGAAGCATCCGGAATTTTACGCTGTAATTCACTTGGACGCAGATGACCTTGATTAATAAACCATAACAGACGGATTTTCCATTTGCCGTAAAGGACTTCACCTATAAGGTCAAGACCGCAATTTAAATTCAAAGGTATTTTTCTTTCATGCATACACAAATTTAGTCCAATGTACCAAATTGTACAATAGGGGAATAAATTATCCCTATGCAATTCGGTTTTCCGTTATTGCCTGAAAAAGTGATACTTCGGAAATTTGTATCAAAGAATTTAACAATGGAAAATCTATTTGATTACAACAACGAACTTCAAGGTAAAATTGCCCTGGTAACAGGAGGAACAAAAGGAGCAGGCAAAGCAATAGCAGAAAGACTGTTACAAGCTGGTGCAACCGTTATTATTACCGCAAGAAACGCACCCGAAAAAGAAAACAGCAATCTGCATTTCATTCCTTCCGATTTGAGTAAAGCAGAAGGAACACAAAAAGTAATCAGCGAAGTGCTGTCGACTTATGGGAGGCTGGATATTCTTGTGAACAACCTTGGTTCTTCATCGACACCCGCTGGTGGCTTTACCGTATTAACTGATGAAGACTGGGAATCTACCCTGCAAGCTAATTTGCTTGCACCTGTTCGACTGGACAGAGGATTTTTACCGCAAATGATTGAGCGAAAAAGTGGCGTAATTATTCACATCGCTTCAATCCAGGGTAAATTGCCTTTGTACAATTCTACTTTGCCGTATGCCGCCGCAAAAGCAGGATTGATTAATTACAGTAAAAGCTTATCCAATGAAGTTACGCCAAAAGGTATTCGCGTACTGACTGTTTCGCCAGGATGGATAGATACTACAGCATCGAAAGCCTGGCTGGGCGAGATTGCAAGAAATGCAAACAGCACTGTCGAAGAAGCTCAGCAAAGTGTTATGGACGCACTGGGTGGAATACCGTACGGAAGACCTGCCGAACCGGAAGAAGTAGCTGAGTTAGTTGGTTTTCTTGTTTCTCCAAGAGCCAATTATTTAACAGGAACAAACTTTGTAATCGATGGCGGCACAGTGCCAACAATTTAATAATCTTAAAATACAATAAAAATGAATTTACCAAACATTATCTCAGAATTAGTGAAAGCCCAAAACGAATTTAACAGTGCAGCCTATGCCAATTGTTTTGCTGAAAATGCAGAAGTATTTGATGAAGGCAAAACCTACAACGGAAAAGCAGAAATTGAAAATTGGATTGACAAAGCCAACAAAAAATACAATGCCACTATGAAGCCATTAGATTATAACGAAAATGAAAGCATCTTGTCGGCAGAAGCTTCAGGAACATTTCCGGGCAGTCCTATTGTTTTGAAATATCATTTTCAGCTGTCTGACGGATACATTCAATCACTGAAAATAACCGATTAATATTTTAACTGAACTAATTAAAGCTGGAGTTTACACTTCAGCTTTTTTGGTTTGAATTTTTCTAAAGTTAAGTTCTTTATTTTTTGAGGAAGATCTGCTGAAGGTCCAATTCAAGCTGTTCAATTTATTTTTTAAAACACTTATTTTAAGAAATATACTTTCAAAACATTTTCAAGGTCCTCGCCAAAACAGTCTTCCTGCACTAAATATTCTACTAACATAATCTTAAAATTAAGTAAGAAATTAAAAAAGCGGAAACAAAATTTGTGACCGCTAATCAAATATTTCAATTCAATGAAATTTCTAAAATTCCCGGGATTTATGGTTTCAAATCTTCAAACACTTTATCAACAGGAAGAATATGCTGAACTTTTTCAACTACTAATTCTTTTGGGACAGAAAATTCTGTGGTCTGTCTGATGTCTGAAGAAGATGCACCAACAGACACTTTATAATTTCCTGCCTCTGCGATCCACGCTGATTTTGCCGTTTCAAATGATGCTAAATCTTTAGGATTTAAAATTAAAGTAACCGTTTGAGATTCTCCTGGTTTTAAATCTCTTGTTTTGGCGTATGCTTTCAACTCAGATTTTGGTTTATCGATGGTTTTGCCCGGAGCCGATAAATAAAGTTCTGCAATTTCTTTTCCGGCAACTTTTCCGGTATTTTTCACATCAACACTTACTTCTAATTTATTATTAAAAGTCTTTGAGCTTGTTTTAATATTTGAATAAGCAAAATCTGTATAAGATTTACCATAACCGAATTCGTAAGAAGATTTCACCCCGAATGTATTGAAATAACGGTAGCCGACATAAATACCTTCCTGATACGTTACATCTTTCGGATTATCCGCAGGAATTCCAGGAAAGTTCCTTGCTGAAGCGTGATCTGTATAATTTACAGGGAAAGTCATCGTCAGTTTTCCGGAAGGATTTACTTTTCCTGAAATCACATCTACTACGGAATGTCCTCCTTCCTGTCCGGGTTGCCAGGCCAATAAAACAGCATCTACTTTGTCTTTCCACGAAGCGGTTTCGATAACACCGCCAATGTTTAGAATCACCACAACTTTCTTCCCTTTTGCGTGGAACGCTCTGCTAATTCTATCCAGCATATCGATTTCTTCTGTAGCCAGATTGAAATCATTATCAACTACTCTATCACCACCTTCTCCTGAGTTTCTTCCCAATGTTACGAAAGCAATTTCTGAAGTTTCTGCTTTTTTATTCAGGAAGGCATCATCCATTTTCATTTCAGACAATCTTCCCGGAAGTGCTAAAATTCCTCTCGCTTTTCTGTTTTCTTTTTCTGCGGCGGCTTCTTTTTCAGCGAATGGCTTGTATAGCTCAACCAGTTCCCGGTCTAAGTTGTACCCTGCCGCATTCAGGCCTTCCAAAAGAGAAACAGTATGTCTGTTGTTCACACTTCCGCTTCCTGTTCCACCCGTAATCCAAGCGTAGGAAGTCACTCCGAATAATGAAATTTCTTTTTGTTTATCGGCAAATGGCAGCGTGTTTTTATTATTTTTAAGCAAAACCATTCCTTCCGTTGCAGCGTTTCTGGTTACTTCTGCGTGTTCAGCCAAGCTGGGTTTGTCGCTGTATCTGTATTGGGCGAAAGTCGGTGTCTTGAATACATATTCCAAAATTCTTTTCACGTTGAGGTTGGCAACTTCCTGAGATAATTTTCCTGAGTTTAAAGCTTCCAACAACACTTTTTTCTGCGCAGGAATTCCAGGCATTAAAAGGTCATTTCCGGCATTCATCTGTTTTACAACATCAGAAATTCCGCCGCTTCTAATCGATTCAAATCCGGGAAACCCTCCAAACCAGTCGGTCATCACAATTCCTTTGAAACCCCATTCGTTTCTCAGAACCTGTGTCAGTAAATCTTTTGAATCTGAAGTATAAACACCGTTTACTTTGTTGTAAGAAGACATCACTGTCCAGGGCTGAGATTCTTTAACAGCGATTTCAAAATTTCTCAGATACAATTCTCTCATTGCTCTTTCGGAAACGTGGGCGTTGATGGTTAAACGATTGGTTTCTTCGTTATTCGCTGCGAAATGTTTGATGGAAGTTCCCACACCCTGAGACTGAATTCCATTTACAATTGCAGCTGCTGTTTTTCCTGAAATCAAAGGGTCTTCCGAATAATATTCGAAGTTTCTGCCGTTCAATGGATTTCTTTGAATGTTCAGAGCCGGTGCTAAAAGTACGTCAACACCATATTCTTTTACTTCATTCCCCATTGCTTTTCCAACCTGCTCTAACAAAGTTTTGTTCCAGGTTGAGGCCAAAGCTGTTCCCACCGGAAATGCCGTTGCATAATAGGTTTTTGAATCATTTTCTCTGGTCGGTGCAATTCTCAAACCGGCAGGTCCGTCTGCAACCACCGTCGCAGGAATTCCAAATCTGTCAAAATTGGCCGTTCCTCCCGCTGCTCCGGGAACCAAGCCTTGTTTTGAATCTCCTACAGGACCTGTCAGAACTTCGATTCCGGGCATTCCCGTTCCGATTAAAAGATTTACTTTTTCTTCGTTGGTCATTTGCTTGATGATGGCATCAATTCTTTTGTCAACCGGATGTCTTGTATCTTCCCAGACATCCAGTTTACCATTTTTGTTGAGGTCTTTGAATGTTTTTCTGTCAACGGTAACTGTCGGATTATTTTGAGCCTTTGCAAAAGGCGATGCAACCAGTAAAGCCAGGAATAATCCTGTGAACTTTGCTTTTTTCGAAAGCATCAGCAACGTAGTTTCGTTCTTGTTCATAATGTTGATATTTTTTTGAAGCATTCTGATTTTCCGGAAAAAGACTGTACATACAAAGCTTCCACCGAAAAAAGAAACTGTATTAAAATTGATTTGATATTTTTTTTTAACAGATTAGTTGCATAAACTTTTGCCGTAAAATATGCGGTTTAAATTTTAAGATTTACAAAAATTTGTGGAATCTTAGCCAATCTAAATAGACATCAGACCATTTGTCAACGGGAAGATTTTGTTTTCCCATTCCGAAACCGTGACCGCCTTTTTCATAAATGTGAAGTTCGGCTGGTTGTCCTGCTTCAAGCCATTTATTGTAAAGTAAAACTGATTTCGGAGCCAATTTTAGCTGGTCGTCACTTGCCGCACAAATGAATAATGGAAGCGGGGTTTTTGGGATTTCCGTATCTAAAATTTCCTGACTTGGCCCACCATAAATTGATGCTGCAAAATTGGGTAGGGTCGAAGTATCTTTACTGTGAAGAATACTTTCTAAAATCACACTTGCCCCTGCAGAAAACCCGATTACACCAAGTTTTTCAGGATTGATATTCAATTCTTTGGCATGAGTTCTTACATAAGAAACCGCTGTTCTGATATCGTCTCCCGCCATTACTTTGATAGGCGTGGTTTTCGCGTCAAAAGATTTTCTGTCTTTGATGTTTTCCATCATTTCTTTGGCCGGATCGTTGGATTTTGTTTCCAGCAATCTGTACTTTAAAACGACTGCTGTTATTCCGTTTTCTGCGAGTTTTTTAGCCATATCAATTCCTTCCCGGTTGATTGACAAACTTTGAAATCCACCTCCCGGAGCAACGATAACTACAGTTCCGTTAGCTTTTGACTGATCTGCTTCGAAAACCAGAATTGAGGGTTGGGTAACATTAAAAACGACTTCAGTCTTGAACAATTCGTTGAATTGCTGTGCTTCTTTCTGCTTCCAGTTTTCTGTTCCCGGCGCTTTTCCCTGATATAATGGAATTGATTTTTGAGCATTAATATTATTTAAACCGAAAAGGAATAAACTTGTTATGATGAATTTTTTCATTTTTGAAATTGTTTTGATTGTTTTATAAAATAGTTTTCAATTCAAAAAAATAAATTCTGAGCCTGTAAAATACAGACTCAAAACCTTTTCAATTATTTTTTATATTTCTCTGTTCTTGCATCTTTAATCACGCCGGACCAGTTCATTCCGTACCCGAAATCATAGTTGTGACCTTCGGAATCTTTGTGCGTTTCCATATCATAAGGAACGTCTTCTTTTTGCTTTTCGACTGTCGTCATATCCGCGGGCATCTGAAGCGGAAGCAACCCTGAAGGCTCATATTTTCCGGTTATGATATCCACAACCGCCTGATTGGATACATTGAAGTTCATCAAAATAGCATCGGCGTGACGTTCAAATTCCTTGAAAACCATCGGTTTTGAAGCTGTTACAGAAACAATGACAGGTTTTCCGTTCATGGCTTTATATGCATTTTCTATGGCTAGCAAATCTGTGAAATTGGTTGCCGTCGAAGTTTTATTTTTAAATGTTCTGTCGTGTACATTTGGTGCCACAACAGGATCTCCCGCTGCAATACTTTTTTCACGGGCTTCCGTTGCCATGTACGTCTGATATTGAAGAGAAATCGGAAGGTATCCGTTTCCGCCTTCTGCTGCATCGATGTCGCTGTAGCCCCCTTCTTCACTGTGCGGACTTTTCACAAAAACCAAAGCGAAATCAGCTTTTGAAGGATCCTCTGTCACATTAAAATGTTTCTTCACTTTCTCGATATCCACAGGATATTCCAAAGACGGAGCAGTGTAAACTCCCCACCAGTTGAACGTCGCAGGAGAGTATCGCTTCGGAATATAAACCGTTTTTCTTTCCTTGATTGGAAGAACATTCGCTTTATTTTTCAACATTACGATTGATTTTACCTGGGCTTCGTAACCCGCTTTCATGAATTCAGGATTACCGACAATTTTTTTGGTTTCTTCAATATTGACGTAAGGATTTTCAAATAATCCTGTTCTGAAAAAATTTCTCAGTAAACGTACCGCAGACTGCTCAAATTTTGCACGATATGCTTTTTCGCCGTGTTCTTTTATCCCCATTTGATATGCTTCCAAAACAGGTCCTTTATCATTGTTTCCTCCGAACTGGTCTACACCAGCTTCCAAAACTTTATAATGACGTTCAGCAATTGATAGTTTTTCAGCGCCCCAAGGTTTTCCGGCAAATCCGCCCGGAGTTTTTGGTTCGTCTGCCGTAATCAGCCAATCGGTGCAAACTACACCATCGTATTTATATTTTCCACGAAGCAAATCTGTGATTAGATATTTGCTGTAACCATTTCCGACGTTTTCCCCGTTTTTCGTATCCTGATTAAAGCTAATCGTGTAATAAGGCATCACCGCAGAAGCTTCTTTCGTTCCTCCATTTAATTTGAAAGCTCCTTCAGTAAAAGGCTTCACGTGGTTTTGAAAATTATTCCCGGGATAAACTGCAAACTTCCCCATCGCCCAGTGACCGTCACGGCCCCCTTCTTCAGGTCCGCCTCCCGGCCAATGTTTTACCATTGCGTTCACACTTTTGTTTCCCCAACCGTTTTTGCTTCCGATGGTTGTCTGGAAACCGTCGATGTAACCTCTTCCTAAATCTGCAGTCAATTCCGGACTTTCAGAGAAAACATAAGCGATTCTGTACCAACGGGGTTCTGTTCCTAAGTCAATTTGTGGAGATAAAGCCGTTGAAATGCCTAATGCTCTATATTCCTGAGCTGCTATATTTCCGAATTTCCTAACCAATTCCGGGTCGAAAGTTGCTCCCATTGCCAAACCATCAGGCCAAAGAGAAATCTGCCCACCTGCTCCTTCATTAAATTCAGCCGTTACCGTTGCAGAATGTCTCGGGTCTGTACTATTGTTGGCTGGAATTCCTAAACCTAAACCTTCGATATAAGCCTGAATATTGTTGCTCCATTTTGCAGCAATTTCAGGAGATTCAACCGTCGTTACCAAAACGTGACGAAGGTTGTCGTCTTTTAAAAATTTCTTTTGTTGGTCTGTTAAATCAGAAGCTTTTGCGCCACTTTCCTTATATAACATTCCGTTGTATTTTCCTGCTCTAAAACCGTCTGCAGGTGCCGGAACCGATTGATGACCACTATACAACATCAGACCTGCAATCTGTTCTATCGACATTTTTGAAGCCAAATCTTTCGCTCTTTCATCAACAGGAAGTCTCCAGTCTTCATATTTATCGAGCTTTCCGTTTCTGTTTAAATCTTTGAATTTATTTCCTCCAACCGTAAGAATTTTCACGCCTGAATCTGCGGAATATCCCAGAACAGGACCTTTAGAATTCATAACTGTCTGAATGTTTTGTGCAAATGCTGCTACTCCTAAAAATAATGCAGCACCATTTATAACCTTTCTTTTCATTGTTTAAATTTTAGAAATTAAAGCTTACTGAGAATTGACCTGTCAATGGCATAATGTATGTTCCCGTCAGCAATCTTCCGTAATATTGGCTTGCGTCTGTGATCAATTCGGCACCGTTTATGGTTCCACTCGCACCTCTTTGGTTCAGGAAGTTGATAACCGTTGCTCCTACATTGATATTTTTGTTAACCGTATAACTTACACCTCCGAAGGTTTCCCATCTTGGCGCGAAATACAAAGCGTTGGTAATGCTCGCATATTGCTTGGAGAAATATCTGAAACTTGCCCAGAATCTCCATTTGTCAATTGTATAACTTGGGTCAATTTCCATTAAAACTTTAGAAACTCCGACTACGTTTTTATCGCTGTAATTGTAATTCTGTCCGAAGGCATCAAATGCAAAATCCTTGTAAACCGGGTCTTGGAATGTTATCAAATAATGCAAATTGAATCCTTTAAAAGGTTTTAAAACAAAATCAGTCGTCCATCCTAAAGTCTGAATGCTGTAATCAACACTTGCAACGCTTACTTGTGTGTTGTTGCCAGGATTTACAAGGTTGTATCTTCCTAAATATCCGTTTTTCGTTAACCAGGTTGCCTGAGAAATTAGCTGGATAAAATTGGTATTCCAGAAAATCCCGAAGGCTCCCAATGGACTTTTAATTTTTCCTGTATCCGGGCTGAATGGCTGAGAATAACTTTCCAATCTTCTGTTTTCTTCAGTGTATAAGAAGTTCGCCAGAACACCAAAGTTTTTGTTGATGTTATAAGTCGCATTCAAACTTCCTGCAACGTGGAACCAGTTTTCTTTGATGTTTTGGAAATCATTCGGGCCGAAAACGAAATTCGCAGACCTTGGTGTCATAGAGAATTGTCCGTCAATGATTTGATTTCTTAAATGTAAACCGTAGCTCAGGTTGAAGTTATCGGAAACTTTCCACTCGTCATTGGCATAAAGGGAAAGCTTGTTTTCCGTTCCGCTGTGGAATTCTCCGCCAACATTATAATTGTAAAATCCATAGCTGTCTGTATTCGGGCCAATTAATCTTTGTGGCTGCGCTCCAACAGTCTGGAAGAAGAAGGAACGGTTTGAAGTGAATTTATCAATGTTATAATATTGTTCCAGCAAACCAACGGTTACATTGTGATTTCCTATTTGCTTGTTTAATGAAAAACGACCTGCAATATTGGTAATCGGGGTTGCGGGAGTATGCATTGCCAACTGAGTTCCAACCGGACCTGAGTAAGCCTGCCCGTTTGAAGCCAAAGTATATCCTGCAGAAGCATCAGCATTGAAAATACTCAAGGGAATAATAGTTGACAATCTCGCTGTTGCAAAATGCGCTCTTGTGGAGAATTTGAAATTCCAGCCGTTATTCAGCAGATAATTCCCGAAAATATCGATGTTGTGAGAAGATGTTCTGTTGTCTTTACCGCTCATTCCGGCCCAATAATCCTGTCCTGAAAGAATATCTTTCATTCTGATTTGCCCGTCATTCACTACATAAGAATCTCTGCCAATTTTGAAATTGTCAAGCTCGGTCACCTTGCCTTCAGCTCCATATTGGAAAACCGCATAGTTCCCTACGTTGAAAGAATCTGCATATTTATATACAATTGAAATTTTACCTTTATCATCATTAAAATATTTGGTAACTCCCGCTCTGAAAATCTTTGTTTCATCAACATTTCTGTTAAAACCTAACTTGAAAGTACTCGGGTCATAATTCGCAAAGGCACCAACGGTATACGTCCAACCATTTTTAGAAACAGGTCCAGAAACATTTACATCTCCCTGCAGCCAACCAAATGTACTTGTCGTGAATTTCCCTTTCAGCTTAAAATCTTTGGTTCCTGTTTGTGAATAAGAATTTACTGCAAAACCAAGATCACCCATTGTATTGGCCAATTGGTCCATTTTCAAAAGTCCGGTTCTTTCAAGACCTACACTTTGCCGCCACGTTTTGTTGGGAAGTTCCGGCCAGAAAAAATAAACTACAGGAAGGTCATTTTCAAGAATCGTAATTCCTCCAACAGTTGATGGCAAGCCAATATTTACGTCTCTGGGACTTGTATTGTTGGCAGCGTTTAGCATTACGTTTCTGTTGTTGTCTTCTTTGGATGTAACAGTTTTTACACCTTCTCCACTTTTTGTAGCTGCATTCACGGCATTTTTCACTGCCAGGGAATCTGTTTTTTCCTGTCCAAAAGCTGTGGTAAATGAAAGTATCAGTCCTAAAGCTGAAATTTTCAAAGTTGATTTTCTCATTTTCAGTTATATATATTAATTTTTTTTAGAAAAAGACAACAAGAAACATAGCAACATCAAAATATGAAGTTGTAAATAACACAATGATATTTAGGGAATTTACTTCTGAACTATTTCAGCTTGAAATCGGATTTGTGGTGCTAAAAAATTTCTATATTATATTTTATTATTCTTTCACTTTCTTAATGCTTCATATTGAAACATTACAATTGTACATCAAAAATTTTTATCCGACAAATAAATATTAAGAAAATTTAACACCAAAATAAACAACTGAATATCAAATAATTAACACATAAATGAAATATAATTTTCCATTGATTCATAAAGAATCAATGGAAAATCCATTAAAATTTTTCCCTTTTTTACAGTCCGGGAGGCATTATTCTTATATTAACTAAAATTAATGCTAAATTTGCCTGTCTAGATTTTAATAAAAAACATGGATTCTAAACAGCAGATTTTGCTTCGATCAAATGAAGCAAAAGAAATTTACTTATCACATATTTCCGCAGACCCTGTTATTTTTGGTTTTGATAATAATGGATTAAAAGTTCTGATGTTACAAATGAATTATCGCCAAAAATGGCTACTACCCGGTGGTTATGTAAGAAAAGATGAAGACCTGAACGATGCAGTCGTAAGGATTTTAAAGGAAAGAGCCGGCATTTCTGATGCGTATATGGAAGAGTTTGGGGTTTTTGGTAAAAAAGACAGAAGTGAATTCTTTTTTGAAGATTTTGATGAAACGTTGTTTCATAAGCAACGCTTTATTTCAATAGGCTATTTAGCATTATACAATCCCTCCAATACAACGCTTGTAAAGGATGATATTAGTAATACCTGTGATTGGATTCTTCTTGATGAATTAGACAATATCGATATTGCAATGGATCATCGTGAGATTATAGAGAAAGCTTTACTTACATTAAGGGAAAAAATTTCCATCAAACCTATCGGTTACAATCTGCTCCCTGAGAAATTCACACTGTCAGAATTACAAAAACTATACGAGACCATATTAGGAAAAGAGCTTAACCGGGGAAATTTTTATCGCAAGATAAAAAACCTTGGTATTCTTAAAAAACTAGATGAGCAGAGACGTGGAGGTGCTCATAAATCGCCAGACCTATACATTTTTGATGAAGAAAATTACAATAAGGCACTTGAAAACGGTTTAAGCAGCTGGTAATTACAGAATCTCTGAAAAGGCATTTAATTTCAATGTTTGAAGGTAGGCTAGTTAAGATTACCAACAGCAAATGGCTCCATTTTAATCTTAATAGAGCCATTTTAATTTATTTGGATAACAGCATTACTCGGGTTAATGCTTTTTAATGTTGTAATCAACCTAATGATTTATGCTTAGGTGTACAAAAGACTGTTTTAAAAACCATACATACCACCGGAGACGCTAATTTGCTCTCCTGTAATCCAGGCTGCATCGTCAGAAGCAAGAAATACGGCAGCTTTCGCAATATCTTCCGGCTGACCTCTACGATCAAGTGGTGTATTGGCTTTTCATAATCACTGCCTTTGGTAACACCTGCTACTCATCTATGTTAGTAGCTATTACTATGCTGAACAACATATTCCACCTTCAGTACATACACCAATAAACGGTGGGCCGCCAGTTGTGCTGGGACACAAACATCTACTGATACATAGGTCTTGCGAACCATTAATCGCTTTTAATTCTTTTTTTGTTAACTTTTTCATATTATATTTTTTAATAATTACATTTTTGAGAACAACACAAATCTACGATTACAATCCATCAGATGAAAGAATATTGTACTTAAAATAATATCAAATATAATTGCCTTTGCATTGCTGATCACAGGATATAAGTCCTGATGAATCATAAAGAAACCCTTTAATACAATTCATAAGTATACAGATCCAGAGACTTTGTGCAGTGGATTTTTTTTAAAACAGGATCTTTCAAAAGAAAATGCTAAATTTTCCGTTTAATTCTTAAATTTGGACCATGCGAAAGAACCTTTATCTCATCATTATATTATTCTCTCTTACCAGTTGCTATACGTACCAGGTAAAAAAACAAGTGGATACGGCGACCGACAATAAGCAGGAATCTAAAAAGAGTACAGCTCTTGCCAATACTACTTCTCCGCAAATGAATGGTACAACAGCTGAATCCAAAAGCATGAACTCACCGCAAACATCTGTTCCGATTAATGTTCAGGAGAAACTTGCCCCTGGTAAAAATTTTAAAATTGATGTTGAAGGCAAGACCTATAAAATAATAGTTGACAAATGGGAAAACGACAGTCTGGTGGTACACCCGGTTCATAATCCCAAAAAAATTCTGAAATTCCATAAAAATCAGATCAATAGTGAGAAAATTGCGGAAAAACGTTTTTCACAACCCATAGCTGATATTATTACGGTTACCGCTTATGCCGGAATTGGTGCTTTAATCTGGTTTCTTGTCCGTTAATTTTTTTAATTCTTCCGGCAATTATAAAAAATATGACCACCTTGGCTTAAGACCCTGCTACCCTGCTTACCGAAATTTCTGACTTTAGAGATTCTATAAAAACGATATTTGAAAAAGCAGAAATTACAAAAGTCCAACGCATTTTGTCAATAATGGGAAAGGCTGTCTATATTTGAGAGTTAACCGTAACACATAAAATATGAAAACAAAACTCAGCTATCTGTTTATGCTATTATATGCCCTTGTGAGCGGTCAGGAATCAATCATTAATGATCTTAAGTTTTCTAACTATTCAGGGCAACCAAAAAAGATTACAGAGATCATCACTTTTTCAAATCAAAATATTAATAAAAGTATTTCTTATTTTGATAAAGATGGTTTTCTCATAAAAATCGAACGTTATAATGCAACTCAAAGCGAATCTCCTGATAAAAGACTGATAAGTGATATGATTACCTATGATTCAAAGGATAAAACCAAACGTTATTTCAAAACTATTAATCCCGGAAGTAAGAAAATAGAGGTTAAAGGCTATTTTGAGAAAATTTCCGATTCTTTGTATAAAAGAGTCTCAAATGCTACTGTTAACAAAATGTCGCTTAATAAATTATTTTATTTTGACAAAAATAACCGCCTTATAAAAACAGAAGAAACCGGAAACTTCAATGAAGCTGAAATTAATAACACCATTGTTTATATTTATATCAACGCCGTAAAAAATGAAATGCTTTTTGAAGATGTAATTAATCACAAAAAATCTAAGCTTACTTATAAAAATGTAAAGCTTGACCAATATGCTAATCCTGTTTACGAAGAATTAATGGATGACCATGGAACTCTGCAACAAAAAATAGAAAGAGTGTTTGAATATTATTAATTGAAAAAATTTCTGCCAATCTTACCTCATCACCTATTGCAAAAGTCTACTACTTTGCCATCTTATACCTTTTATAGAAGGCAATTAAAAGAATAATAAAGTTTCAAATACCGGCTTCACAAGAGCCACCAGCTTGTATGACTTCAAAAGTTTTCCTGAGCAGAAAATCAGATTTGGGATATAATTCATTAGTTTTCATTAATAATATTTCCCAAATTTATTTCTACGAAAAAACCCTCCAAAAATGAAGGGTCAGTTCAATTATACTCTGCAGTACAACTATTTATAATTCTGTAACATAAACGCTCTATTGCTTTTAATTAATATATGAAGCATTAAATGACATCGACATAGGTCTACAAGTCATATTGGCTCCTGAGGTAGTTCCTATATTTTCTGATCTTATCATTCTTACATCCAGCGTATGATTGCCTGCCGTTAAAAGCTTAACGGTACTTAATGTATATTGTGTCTGTGAACCTCCGACCACTCTCTCCTGTGTTTTTAAATAAACTTTAGAAGCCACTCCGTCTATAAACAAAGTAGCCTGATAATAAGCCGCCCCTCCTCCCGGCGGAGCATTCAAGTAATCAACTCCCAACATGAAATTAATAAACACCGCCTTACCTCCTGCCGGAATAGTAATGCTTTGGCTGGAACCTGTAATTACGGTATAGGCTAAATCATTAACATTAAAATCAGTTCCTAAGGAATAAGCTTCCTCTACTGTTGTCACACTTGGACTTATAGAAGCAGAATTCGTTAAAGTAATAATATTTCCGGATGCATCTACTCCCAATGTCTGACCTGTTGATATAGGTGTTGCCGATGTTAGATTGGTGAATGCCAAACCACTCACATTGGTTGTTCCAGAATTGATCACTACTTTAGTATTCGGAGCCGTAGTCCCAACCCCAATTCTTCCGCCGTTATCTACAGAGAAATCATTAAGTTGTTGAGCAGCTGTTGGCGTACCTGAAGCAGCATTATCCTTTGCAGCATCTACATGAAAAGCTCCCTGCGGATTACCGCTATGAATTCCCGTTTGTGCAGATAAAGTATTTATTACTAAAAAACCTGCAAATAATAGATTTTTTTTCATAATAAATTAATTTAAATAAGAAGCATTGAATGACATTGAAATAGCACGGCATGATGAATTAGTACCCGCTGCCGCTGCACCATTGAAAGTTCTTATCATTCTTATATCAAGGGTATGATTTCCCGCCGAAAGAGATTTTACAGCATTCAATGTATACTGAAGCTGTGATCCGCCACCGGCCTCCTGAGTTGTAAGATAAGTCTTGGTAGCAACTCCATCAATATACAGGGTAGCCTTGTAATATCCTGCTCCGTCTGTAGCCGTCAGAAAGTCTATCCCAAGCATAAAATTGATGAACAATGCTTTTCCTCCCGCAGGAATATTAATATTCTGTGTGGTCCCGGGAAGTATGGTTTCGGCCAAATCATTAACATTAAAGTCTGGAACACCTTGTAAAGCGGCAACTTCCGCTGTGGTTACCGTCGTTGCTGTAGGATTAGGTAAGGTAACTACATTTCCTGAAGCATCTACTCCGATCGTTTGCCCTGCTGATACAGGTGACGCAGAAGTCAGATTGGTAAATCTTAATCCGCTTACATTGGCCGTGCCGGAATTGATTTCAACTTTGGCATTAGGAGCTGTGGTTCCCACTCCGACATTTCCTGCTGAAGTTACAACAAAGTCATTCAGCTGCTGAGATGCCGTGGGTGCTCCGGAAAGATTATTGTCTTTACCCGCATCCACATGGAAAATCCCCTGGGGATTGGAAGTACTTATACCAACTTGTGCATTTAAAATGGAAGTAAAACCCATTGTTATAAATAAAATTTTTTTCATTCGTCTCTAGTTTTGTTGTTTTTAGAATCTGTTGAGTTGCTCAATCCAAAAATATATGATTCATTATTACTTAAAGAATGAAAACCGTACGAATAAAATGACCTGATTGTAATAATTATACTACAAATTACGAAGTGGAACTTGCTTTCATTGTCCAGATTAAAGCCAAAAACTCAAATAAATACTGTCAGAAGAAAAACAAACACTTAAATTGTTACTTATGCAATCACAACAAACTTTAAAGTCCTAAAAAAATGATAAAGTGGTACAATTAGATTACTCAAAATTGTTATCAGTTTTTCTATAAAATGAAATAAGAAATCCTAACAGCTTATGAATTTAAATACCTAATAAATAAATCATTGTAAAAAAACATAACAATTAATATCTTAAAAAATAATGTCAGCTAACACTTTTTAATATTAAAAAAAACAGCAGTTCAATTTTTTATTTCTATATTTTCAAAAAAATAATCGCCATAAAATTCGTATTAGATTTAGAGTTCCAAATAATGAAAAAAAATCACTCCCAAAACTTTCCGCTTTTGTCTACTCACAGAAGCTTTTATTGTTCGCAAGTATAAAAAATGAAAAATTTAACTCGTTTCTTCATATTACTTTCAAAGCACAACCTTATGAACATATCAATCAAAAACAACTGAATATAATACAAAGCAAGATAATAGCTTGCGGAAACTCTTAATCGTAAAAATTGAATATAGGAAATCTATGACCATATTATTAAAATAAAAAAATTATGATGAAAAAAATTACTATTTAAACAGTTGCTGATGGTCCTCTCCTTTCTTTTAGCCTCTCTGCAGTTGCTTAAAACGCAAAAAACTCCCGGAAGTACAGTGGGCTCTGTAAGTAATGTGGATGGAGTTTTGATCCAGAATGCAGCCACGGAGAATACATCCGCTAAAACAACGATCGGGACATTAGCTTCCACTCCGGGAATTTTAGTTCTGGAAAATAAAGCGATGATCCTTCCCAAAATGCCAAGCCCGCATCTGAACATCATCAACCATCACCGGGAATGATGGCGTATAATACTACAGCAAAGCAGCTCGCAGTGGGATAACAGACTTTTCATTTTTTTAATATACCAGCCTTCAGTCATCTCAATGTATTGCCGGGTTTCCTGCTGTATTTTAGCGGACTGGAGGTTTATTAAAATTAATCAGGGTTAGGCTTTATTTCCTCTTCAAATATATTTTGGAAAACAGATCATTTCTGCCCTTACTGTTTTGTAACCAATCATTAAAATAAAACTAAACAATGAAAAATTTCGAAAAAATTAATATAGGAAGCCTTATCAGGCAAAGAGCGGAAGAACTTCAGATTGACGGAAACCGAATCTGTAACTTTTTCGCATGTACCGAGAACGAAATGAAAAAAATGTATGAAATGAAGAGTATGGATTCCGATGTCCTGCTGAGATGGTGTAAACTTTTGGAATATGATTTTTTCAGAATCTACTCCCAGCACCTTATTTTCTTTTCACCTCCGGCCGGCAGCCAGGTTAAAGCAGCACAAAAAAAAG
The DNA here is from genome assembly GCF_041224435.1 of Chryseobacterium tongliaonense. Taxonomy (NCBI): domain Bacteria; kingdom Pseudomonadati; phylum Bacteroidota; class Flavobacteriia; order Flavobacteriales; family Weeksellaceae; genus Chryseobacterium; species Chryseobacterium tongliaonense. The sequence goes on from NZ_JBGFFD010000005.1 coordinate 141,907, forward strand.
AAACCCAGTTGCCCCAGTTTAGAAAAAATGTTTATACAAAAGAGATCATAGATTTTATCCTGGAGCTTATCGAGACCAAGGGGAAAACAAGAAACCAGATTATAGAAGAGTATAAAATCCCTAAAACCACATTATACAAATGGATCAAGAAATATGAACGGTAAAATCGTCTTTCAAATTTTAATGCCCATGAGGAATTCAGTATTGACTCCCTCTTTTTTTGCTTAAATAAATATACCATAACAAAAAACCGACAGTTAAAAATCCTGCTGCAAAACTGACCCAGGGGGTTACCCTTACGCCATACTCTGCAATAAAAAAACCACTTATCATGGTTCCCGAGGTTACTCCTAAATTTCCAAAAGAAGCCTGCAGACTTTTGCATCCTGCGCTGCGGAAACCATATAGAAAATTCCCATAAGAAAGCACGGCCCGTACATGACACCCCAAACAGTTACTACAGCCGCTACACTAAAAAATGAATTGTTGGTATATTGCAACATGAACGGCAGGATGAAAATTCCACCTAAATAAAATGCTGTGGTAAGGAATAGATTTTTCCCCAATAAACGTCCTGCTGAAAAATTAGATATAAACCCGGCCAAACCAAAAATCAACAGAAGAATGCCAATCCCATAATAAGCGGCTATTTGGGGAAGTACGCCGACCACCCCAAATTCCAGGCTTAAAATTCCAATGACACCGATACATGCTACGCAGGCAATTCTTTTTTATGATGAAATGTTTGACATGTATTCGTCTTCGGTAATGATATTATTTTAAATTGGTTTTGAAGAAAGCATCCAATTTATCAAAAGGAATGACATCAACTTTATCATATAAATCCACGTGAACCGCATTAGGAATAATCATCAGTTCTTTCGGTTCAGCGGCCATTTTATAAGCATCCTCAGAAAAATAACGGGAATGTGCATTTTCACCTGCTATTAAAAGCATCGGTCTCGGAGAGATTTCTTTAATATAGCTCAGCAAAGGCATATTCATAAAAGACAAGGCATTAGTAGCCGTCCAGCCTCCGGTAGAATTAACAGAACGTTCGTGAAAGCCACGGGAAGTTCTGTAATAATCGAAATATTCTTTTATAAATTGCGGCTCATTTCCTGTTAACTTTTCAGGCAAATTGCGTGGACCCATTGCCGTTGTTCCGTTCGCCGCATCTGTCCAACGCTGCTGACTCATTTGTTCCAGCGCTTTTGTACGCTGTTCCAGGGTCATCACATCGTTATAACCTTTTGACATTACCCTTGTCATATCATACATACTGGTGGTTGCAACGGCTTTCACACGCTTATCAACCGCAGTGGCATTCAATGCCATTCCGCCGAAACCACAAATTCCGATGATCCCGATTCTGTTTCTGTCCACATTTTTTTGAAGTCCTAAAAAATCTACCGCAGCACTGAAATCTTCTGTATTGATATCCGGTGAAGCTACATTTCGGGGCTCACCACCGCTTTCACCTGTATAAGACGGATCAAATGCAATAACCGCAAAACCACGTTCTGCCATCTGATTGGCGTATAATCCTGATGATTGTTCTTTTACGGCTCCAAAAGGCCCGCTAATTGCCAGTGCAGACAGCTTCGCAGATCCTGTATTTTTAGGAAGATAAAAATCACCGGATAATGTAATCCCATAACGGTTTTTGAAAGTTACTTTCTGGCGTGTTACCTTATCACTTAACTGAAATGTATAATGGTCTGCTTTTTCTGTTGTATTCATTTTTCTTTGATTTGATTTACCGTTTTGTGCGAATGCCCGTCCTGTGAATAATAAGGACAAAGCCACAATTGCTGTTGCTATTTTCATATCTGATTTTATTTTAAAAATTACTGATACAAAAGTAGAAACAAGTGCAGGCTGACGGTTAAAGATTATCAAACCAAAAATTAAGAAATTCAAACCTCACTAGCTCTGAAAGCTTTTGGATTGGTTCCGGTAAGTTTTTTAAAGAAATTATTAAAATAAGTAGGATATTCAAATCCGAGCGCGTAGGCGATTTCCGAAATGCTCCAGTCGGTATGCTGCAATAATGCTTTTGCTTCAGTGATGATGCGTTCGGTAATATGTACCGTCGTAGATTTGCCTGTCACCTCTTTTACCGCACGGTTCAAATAATTGATATGTACATTTAAATGTTGCGCATAGCGCTGGGCTGTCTTCAGGGTAAGAGGAGAATCTGTTGTTTCAATGGGAAACTGTCTTTCCAGCAGCTCAAGAAAAACTGACGACAATCTGAAAGCCGCATTTTTACTTTGATCGTAATTGTCAGAAGGTTCCAGCTTTAAAGATTCGTGAATGATAAGGCTGATGTAATTGCGGATCAGCTCATCTTTATATGCATAATCACTCTCCTGTTCAGCAATCATTTTCTGAAAAATCGTGTTGAGAAAATCTCTCTGGTCCTCTGTAATTTTTAAAACGGGTGTTCCGCCGATTTTAAAAAAAGATGACTGTTGCAGGCTTTCCGAACGTTCTGAGTTTTTAAAAAATTCCGCTGAAAACAAAATCGTATAACCGATATAAGTTGTAGATATTGTTTCCCAGGAATAAGGAATATGAGGATTACCAAAAAACAGAATTGTACCTTCCTGCTCAAAACTTTTGTCAGAATAATGAATCCTGCTTTTGCCTGTTGTAAGACAAATCTTATAGAACTCTTTTCTGCTGTAGATACGGGTATCATTCATATCCTGTTCTATCTGAAATGCCTTAAACCCTTTAAGCTTCAGTTCATTGTTAAAATCTGAAATGACTCTGGTAACCTTTTCTTTCATTGAGTAAAATTATGAAATTCAAACCATACTCAGATAAAAATATAATTATGAGCGACTTAATTCTTTAGTGATTCTCAATTTCAAAATGTCAATACATTGTATATCTCAGATCTTAGTCTAATATTCCTCCAATGAATTGTTACTTTTTAAATGATTTTTTTTAAATATTGATATTAATCCGAAAAGAGAGAAAAATATGGTAACCACCGTAAACAGTAAAGAAGCAGACACAGAGACTGATGCATCAAAATTAAAATATTTTGAAGCCTGAAGAAACAAAAATTCTCTTACTCCGATTCCTGCAAATGACAGTAAGCTTAAAATTGAGCTTCCTAAAAATGTAATGATATAAACCGTAAAATTTTCATTTACCCCTAAACTTTTCAGCAGGAATAAAAAACAGATAACCTGCAAAATCTGAATTAAAACAGAGATCAAAAATGTTTTTATAAAAATCGTCCTGTACACGGAGAAGAGTTTCCTAATCATAAAATAGGTCAATAAAATACCCATAATGATCATGATCACTGGCAGAAGAATCCATTTAGCAGGTAATAGAAATATTGAAAACCTCAGGATTAAAACAGAAATTGCCAGCAATCCGCTTAGCCGGTCATTGAATATGGCAGAAGTCAGCTTTTTCAAACTCCACCCCAATTTTTTATTTAAAATATAAATTTTGTAAGCATCCCCTCCTATTCCACCCGGAATGAAGAAATTGTAAAACATTCCTAAAAAATAAAGTTCAAGATTGCTTTTGAAATTTAGATTAAAATCATTTGCCCGTAAATAAAATTCCAGTCTTTTTGTTGATAAAACCTGTGAAGCAAGGAAAAAAACTGCAGCCGGGATTGCATACCAAACATTGAGTGTTGACCAGATTTTTGCAACATCCTGAAGCGGTATTTTCCTGAAAACAAAATATAACAAAACAATACTGACAAATATTTTCAGAATATTAGTAAATATTTTTTTCGTATTCTTTTTTTCCAAAATTGGTGATTTTTCTGATATTGAAGGGTCGTTTGCTTTGAGATTCGTAATATGTTTTCATCAGCATATCAATGATAATTCCTGTGGTAAAAAACTGGATTCCGATAAAAATCAATGGAATTCCCAAAATCAGCAAAGGTCTTCCCCCGATATCATGTCCTAATAATTTTTCGACTAAAAGATAAACATTAATAAACATTCCAAGCGTAAAAGCAATCATTCCGATATTTCCGAAAAGATAAATCGGCTTTGTCAGATATTTTTGATTAAATAAAATCAACAGAAGGTCGTTGATAACCTTAAAAGTCCTGTTGATCTTGTACTTGGAAACACCAAACTGCCGGGCGTGGTGCTTTACGGGAATTTCAGCGATACTCGCCCCGTTCAAATGGGCCATCAGACTGATGAACCTATGGTTTTCACCATACAGGTTAAGATCTTTTGCCGTTTCATATCTGAAAACTTTCAGTGCACAACCCTGATCAGAAATATTAAGCTTTGTAGTACTTTTAATAATGATATTTGCAATTTTTGAAGGGATTGTCTTAAGTGAAGAATCTTGCCTGTCCTGACGTTTTCCCACAACCAAATCATAATTCCCTTGATCAAGCAAATCAACCATTGCAGGAATATCGCTTGGATCATTCTGTAAATCTCCATCCAGCGTAATAATATAATCTCCTGAGGCATAGTCGAAACCTGCCATCATTGCAGAACTCTGGCCGTAGTTTCTTTTCAGCTGAATGAGCACTACATTCGGGTCATTCTTCTCGATAATTTCTTTTACAGTCCTGTCTTTTGAATTGTCATCTACGAGGATCAACTCATAGAGATAACCATTCATCGTCTCCATAATACGGTCGATAATGAGTCCGGCATTCCCTTCCTCATTATACATTGGAATCACTATTGAATAAAATTTTTTATAATCCATTATTTTAAAAGGATTTTTTTAAATTTGCTTTGCGAGCTTTAGTAAAATTATTAAAAAAATTATTCATTAGTATGAACAAAGTGTTACTATTATCGCCCCGCCAGTTATTATTTCTTTATATCGGTTTTTCTCTGGTCTATATCTCCGGTCTGTTTATTCCGCTCATGGAAAACGATTCTGCACAACATGCATCAATGGCTATGAGAATGACTTTAAACAATGATTTTTTCAACATTTACAAAGGAGAAAACCCTTACCTGGATAAACCTCATCTTCATTTCTGGCTCGCTGCCATTTCAATGAAAATTTTTGGAATCAATCATATTGCATACAGGATTCCAGCTTTGCTGGCATTGGTTTTGGGAGCTTTTTCAACTAAAAAGCTGACAGATCTTTTGTATGATAATGAAAACACAAGCTATGTCGCTTCTCTGATTTTTCTTTCGGCACAAACGATCATTCTTTCCGCTCACGATATAAGAACTGATGCTGTTTTGACAGGTTTCATCATTTTTTCGGTTTGGCAGTTCGTTCGGTTTATTCAACATCAAAATAATTCAGCTGTTATTCTTGCCGGATTAGGAACTGCTATGGCTTTTTCTTCAAAAGGATTAATGGCGATTGTCATTATCGGATTCTGTATTTTTTCCTATTTGCTGTATTCCAGAGAATGGAAGAAATTTTTTAATCTAAAAATAATTTTTGCAACAATAAGTTTCGTTGTCGGGATCATCCCTGTTTTGTATGCTTATCACCATCAGTTTGGTGAAGAAGGTATTAAATTTATTTTATTCAATCAAAGTATGAACCGGCTCACAGCAAGCGGTTTTAATGAAACTAGCCCGGATTATTTCTTCTTTTTCCATACATTATTATGGGCTTTTTTACCATTTTCGCTGGCTTTTTATTTTGGAGTTTTTGAGAAAACATTTTTTTTCATCAAAAATAAATTCAGGAAAATCGGAGGTGTTGAGTTTCTTTCTTTAGGAGGCTTTTGGCTGGTGATGTTTCTTTTTTCGGCTTCAAAATTCAAACTTCCCCATTATTTAAACGGGCTGATTGCTGTTCTTGCTATTTTGACTTCTGCTTATTTATTTGATATTTATAAAAGAAATTCCACCAAAAAAATGAAAGTTTTATATATCATTCAACTGGTGGTTATTTTTTCAGCAATTCCCGGTCTGGGCTTATTAACTTACTTTTTTACGGGAATTCACAACGTCTTTTTTTTCATTCTGTTATTAATCATATATGCTTATCTTTTGGTTCGTATTTTTACAAAAGAGAATATTTTCAAGAAATATGTTTTTATTTCTTTAGTTTTTTCAATAGCTGTTAATATTTACCTGAATACCCAGTTCTACCCTGTTTTAACACAGTATCAGGGAAGCTTAAAAATGGCAGATTTTGTCAATAAAAACAAAATTGAAAAGGAAAAAATCTTTATGCTGAAAGGATCTGAACCCTGGGCTTTTGATTTTTACACCCACAGAAATACACCAAGAGTTGATCAAAATAAGTTAAAGAAAGGAAATTATCTGGTCATTTATGATGAAGATTTACCCAACCTAAAAAGGAGTTATACATTCATTGATAAAGAAAATCATTATCGAATTACAAGATTATCCTTAAAATTTTTAAATCCGAAAACCCGTCCTGCTCAGTATAGTACAATTTCTCTGGTTGAAATTACTGATTAATCTGCTTTAACCAAATAACAACCGTTTTTTTATTAGATTTTAATGATTTTATCTTGTGACTTATTTTTATTCATTAGTAATTTATTTTTAATGAAAGAAGAAGGTTTTTCAATAAAGTACCGATAAAATAACCCGACAGCAATACAGACTAATAAGCAAATACAAAGGCTGATACTATCCGATACCTGAAAATTAAGATATTCAAGAATGTTTTGGGTGATATGAATTATTCCTTTATGGGAAAGATAGACAGTATAGGATATCCCGGCGAGCTGTGTAGTGATATAGTATTTTGACCGTGAAAGAAATGAAGACTTTGAAATGGCCCCCATTACCATGAGCCCATAACTTAAGGCTACAAAAGTAAATCCAAAGATTGAGGCTTGCCTTGAAGCCTGCTCGTCACAAATCCAGAATGAGAACGCCAATACTATAACCCCTGATATAAAAAGCGCATTTCCATTGTGGTGTACAAACTCTCTGAACTTTGATGAATACTGTAATAAATAGCTGATCAAAACTCCTGTAACCAGGCCGTCCAATCGTGTATGCGTTGGGTAATAGATCTGCATATACCAGCTTTTCCAGAAATGTCCGGAATCAATATCACCATCAATATTGTACCATTCCACAAACCTGGCTGATAAAGAAAAAGCGATAAGCAGGATACTTAAAAAAACAAAATATTTAAAAAATCTTGTCTTCATCAGAATCAGCAGTATCAGAGGAAGCAGTAAATAAAACTGCTCTTCAATACATAATGACCAGGCATGGGAAAATGTCCCATAATCAATGATATCAAGCCCATAGTTCTGAGTAAAGGTGATAAATTTCCAAAAAGGAGGCAGCATTTCTCTTTCCCTGAAAAACGGGATGCAGAAATATAGCGCAAGAGTAAAAAGATAAGGCGGGATAATCCTGAAAAAGCGTTTGATATAAAACCTTTTCAGACTGATCTTTTTATCTTTTTCTATTTCTTTAAATAATTGCCCGGATATGAGGAATCCGCTTAATACAAAGAACAAATCAACTCCTGTCCACCCAAATCTCCCACCAGTATCAATCCATGCCGGGTGTTCAAATGCACGATAATGATACATCAGAACCAATACAATAGCCAATGCTCTTAAATGATCCAATCCATACAATCTTTCAGAAAAATGATTCATAATTTTTTATTGCAAATTTTGTCAAATCCTGAAATAAAATGTATTCGCAGGTGCAGAAGAAGTTTATTCTGGTGTATACAGGCCATATTGCCGTTTAAACTCCGAATCATGCCGTTTGCCCTTAATCCGGTAGATTTGATCAATCAAATGTTTCCAATAGATAGGTATTTCTTATTTTTAGGGTTATGAAAATTGAATTAGAAAGTAGCCTCAAACAAAATATTTCCTTTCAGGTCCTCTTTTGGATGGCTCTGTTTTTATTCAGTTCTGTGAGAAATTATGATGAGTATAACCATGACGGATTTGAACAAATGGTTATTTATAATTTTTGTCACTGGATTTTTCAGATTATCGGAGCCAATTTTATTTATTATGTGTTGATCAGAAAATATTTTGATCAGAAAAAACACATTCTATTTTGGATGTATTTAGCTGTAAGTATCTATGTCATTTCTGTGGTCAACAGAATTTTTATTGTCTACCTGGCTGAACCTTTTTTTGTTGAAACTCCTAAAGATAACCTAATCAGTATTTTTACAGATATTAATTATCTTTTGTTTCACTATGCCTTTCCCGTTATCAGTGGGGCGTTTATTTTCATATCAATTATGTTTATCCTCCGGTATAAAGATGAAAAACAAAATGCTACGATCCTTTTACAGGAAAAAGCAGAGCTGGAATTAAAATCTCTGAAATCTCAGTTAAATCCTCATTTTTTGTTTAACACCTTAAATAATATTTATTCACTTTCGCTGATCAATTCAGAAAAAACCTCAGAATCCATTAGTCGTCTTTCTGATATTTTAGATTATATTTTATATAAGGGACAAAGAAACCAAATTTCTGTTTCTGATGAATTGACTATTATTAATGATTATATCGCCCTGGAAAGTTTAAGATATAACGACAGGTTAAAAATTCATCAATTTATTAAGATAGACTCTCCTAATACCGTTCCTCCATTACTGTACCTGACTTTGGTTGAAAATGCTTTTAAACATGGTGCAGGAAAAATTGCTGAAGAAGTCGAAATACACATCCATCTAGAAACCAATACTAACAATTCTATTTTCTGGATTGAAAATACCTGTGTCAATAATAACTGCATCAAAGAAGAAGGAATAGGCTTACAAAACATTGAAAAGCAGCTACAGCATCAATATCGGGATCATTTTAAATTGAATATTTCCCACGAAAATAATACCTTTAAGGTTGAAATAAACACTCCTGCAAAAATATGATTAACTGTATTATCGTAGATGATGAACCTCTGGCAATCGCACTGTTAGAAAATCATCTTTCCAAAATTGATGGTTTAAAACTGATTGGAAAAGCAGGAAATGCAATGGAAGCCTATAAAATATTGCAGACTAAAACCATTGATTTAATGTTTCTTGATATTCAGATGCCTAACTTAAACGGAATTGATTTTCTTAAATCATTGACAAAAAAACCTAAAACTATTTTTACGACTGCTTATCGTGATTTTGCAGTAGAAGGTTTTGAATTGGAGGCAATGGACTACCTTCTTAAACCGATCACTTTTAAACGTTTTTTCACCTCTATAGACCGCATATTAAGGAATGTTCCAACAGAATATACCGAGGATTTCATTATTGTAAAATCTCAGGGATTACAGCACAAAATCTCACTTACGGAGATCGCTTATTTTGAAAGCCTGGGAAATGACATCAAAATTGTCCTTCATGAAAATAAAAGCTTTATTTTAAAAACCACAATGAATGATCTGGAATTAATTCTTTCTGATAAAGGTTTTATAAGGATCCATCGCTCATTTATTATCAATTCTAAATGGGTTACAGCATTTAACAACAATGAAGTTTTACTTGGTCACCACCAGATCCCTGTCGGCAGAAGCTATAAAAATGAATTTGATATTTTTATTACTACCACTTCCCAAAACAGATTATTCTAAATAAATTGACATATTAAATTTGCTAACATCTGGAAACAGATTCCGGAAAACCGAAAATTCCAAGAGTTGTTAGTTAAGCATTAATTAATTTCTGCAATTTTAACAATATCAATTTCAAACAAACTAACCTCAGCATTATGATAATGACCGGGAAGTCCGCCCGTATTATTTAGCTGTACCAGTCCAAGAAAATCAAACCCGCATTTTTGATAATGATTGATCAGTTCAGTATTCTCGCCAACAGTATCCATCCTTATGAACCGCTTGTTATTTTCCTGTGCATATTTTTTTACCCACTCCACAATTCTGGCGACCAGGTTCCTGCCCCTGAATTTCGGATTGGTAGCAATACGGTGAATATATACTGCAGGATCAGCATTTCTTTCGCCCCAGATTTGAGGATCACTGAAGGTAGTAACCCAGATACAGGCGATTTCATCCTCTATTATTATTTTCCATTGCCTGTTTTCATTAATTTCAGTTTCTATCAGGCTTTTCTCAAATTCCGGCCAGAGTACAATTTTTTTGGTCCTCTGAAAATCAGTGGCCAACCTGTATAATCTGAAAATTTCTTCGATATCATTGCTATTACTGTTCTTTATAACCATTATGATTTGGGTCTTATCTGAACAAAAATAGATATAAAAAATAAACCTTTCGTCATGATACATCGTTCAAATGCCCTGATACAGCAAAATACTTCAGAAAAAAGCTTCTTTTTTAGTTAACTTTGTCCCTCATTCAAATAACAAAATTTCATGAATAAAATAGGATTGGTAGGCGGTATAAGCTGGGTATCAACATTGGATTACTATAAGTTTATCAATGAAGGCGTAAATTCAAAACTGGGCGGACTTAATTCTGCAGAATGCATCATTTATTCTTTAAACTTCGGAGATGTACAGGCTAAAAGCTGGGAGCATTCTTTCGAACTTTTGCTGAATGCCTGCGAAAACCTGAAAAAAAGCGGTGCAGACGGTATAGTTCTTTGTGCCAATACTGCCCATCTTTTTGCAGATCAGCTTCAGGAAACGGTCAAACTTCCGATTATCCATATCGGTGCGGAAACAGCAAAAGCCATCAATAAGGAAGGATATAAAAAAGTGGGGCTCCTGGGAACAAAATTTACCATGGAAATGGATTTCTACAGAAACAAACTTGAAGAATACGGCCTTGAGGTATTGATTCCTGAACAGCAGGAAACCAGAGATTATATCCAATACACGGTAAAAGAAGAATTGGGAGTCGGATATATCAATCCTGAAACCAAAACCAATTATATTTCTATTGTCAACGAGCTTATTCACCGGGGAGCAGAATGTATTATTTTAGGCTGTACGGAAATACCTATGCTTATCAGTCAGGATGATTTTACAATCCCTGTTTTTGATACCACAAAAATACATTCGCAGGCCATCGTAGATTACATCGTTTCGTAAATAAAAATTGAAATAAGCTACGGTCTTTATGGTTATCAGGAGAGAAATTTGTTTGAGTTTCTCTTTTTTCTGATTTTTTTCAATATCAAGAAATCATTAATTTTTTTATGCAATAGTTTATTTTTTCAGATAGTCTTCAATAGTTTTATGGAAAAAAGATGAATGAAAATCCTGAAACATTTTACCGGAAAAATTCTGCAATAAAACAAAATCTTACTGACCTACAATATTTTAGCTAAGACAATCGTTTAACTACATTATATTATTTTCCTGTCCTGAAATGTTTCAATATTTGTAAGAGACTACCAATTAACAAATTAAACCCACCACACATCTTATGATCCGCATAACATCAACAGGTAACGAAGTATTGATATTAAAAAAAAGTATTACTTTTGTTTAATAATAAAGTTTTTTAGCATTTTTTATTATAATTTTTAAACACACCAATCAATAAAACATTAAAATTTCATTCAAATGAGAAAAATAATTCTACTATTTACTTGTATGTTCGGTATTTCGGTTTTCTCACAGATTAAAGTGCTGAAAAACGAATCTTTAGTGGAAGTTGGTAAGGATAACTCTGTTGGTTTATATAAAAAAGAAGATAAGTTTACGATCAACTATCAGGATCTTAATACCAGCAATCTAAATACAATCAGGTCTTTTTCTTTCCAGAACCTTAACGGGGATGTTTCGGGTCTGTATAAATTAATTACTGACGGGTTTATTTCCCAGCCCGACAGCAATATCACCCTTGAGCTTCCTAATGATATCATCGAACTTAATTACGAAAGAAATTACGGCCAGCCGACCGTTCAATTTATCCAATATATCAATAAGAACAGAAAATATGTTGGAAAATCACAGTTTTTAAATAAGAAGCAGGTCGATAAAATATTCGGGAAAAGTACCGGAAAATCTGCGTTGTATGAAAAACCCGCCACAATGAATAACATCCATTCAAATGAAGGCTCCAATACTGCGTCTTCAGGATCATCTTCTTCAAACAATAAGAATAAGAAATCAAGAAAATAATTGCATTTTTTTAATATAACTCAACTCATTCTGTCCGAATGAGTTTTTTATTTTTATTTTTGCAAAAAGATCATTACATATTATGTCTCTTCAAATTATCAATCTGACCAAAAAATTTGGTGAACAAACCGCACTCGACACCATCAACATTTCAATTGAAAAAAATGAAATCATAGGTCTTCTCGGCCCCAACGGAGCAGGAAAATCTACTTTGATGAAATCTATTGTCGGTGCCCTGAAAATAGATGAAGGACAGATTATCTTCAACGGTAAAAATATTTCCGACTTCGAGATCGAAAGCAAAAAAATCATCGGATTTCTCCCGGAAAACAATCCTTTATACCTGGAAATGTATGTAAAGGAATATCTTCAGTTTGTGGCTAATATCCACAAAATCTCTGAAACAAGGGTGGACGAAGTTATTGAGCTTGTAGGAATTACTCCTGAAAAATCGAAGAAAATCGGTCAGCTTTCCAAAGGATACAAGCAAAGAGTGGGCCTTGCGCAGGCGATCATTCATCAGCCTGACCTGTTGATCTTAGATGAGCCTACAAACGGCCTCGATCCGAATCAGATCATTGAAATCAGAAATGTGGTGAAAGAAATAGGAAAAGAAAAAACAGTTTTGCTTTCCACCCACATCATGCAGGAAGTTGAAGCCCTTTGTTCCCGTGTAATCCTTATCCATAAAGGGAATATTCTTCAGGACTGCCCTATTGATGAGTTTAAGGGGAAATTTGACAGTCTTGAGGAGGCTTTTGCAAGCTATACACAAACAGAAAGCCTGTCTTAATTATTAAAAAAAGTATGTATTATAAAAAAACAATCCCATTGAAAAAATGGGATTGTTTTGTATTTATGTTCCTGACTGCTTCAGCTCAGTAAAGAAATTACTTTCTGTAAAGCTTTCTCTGGCTGCGTTGTATCCTATGTTGAATATTTCTTCCAGGCGGTCTTTCCTTCTCTCAAAAGTTCCGTAATTGGATAAATCCTGAGAGGAGATAAACCAGTCACAATGATCGAATTTCACCCTTTCAATTCTGTAGGAAAGAAGGTCGTATGAACGCGAAACAATGGCTTTAATAGACTTTAAATCTTTAATATCAATATCATGTGGCGGAGAAACGAAAACACCGATCAGCTTATCGCATTCATCCCGGATAATATCTGCCGGAAAATTATTTAAAACGCCGCCGTCGCAATACATTTCATCATCGATGATGTAAGGCGTGGTAACTCCGGGAATGGAACAGGACGCAATAATTGCATCAGTCACTTTAAAGTTTTCGTCAAAAATCTTCTGGGTTCCGGAAACCAAAGCTGTTGCCACAATTTTCACCTCTTTATCCAGATCTCCTAATTTTAAATCATGAAAGATAGGATTAAGATAATTTCTGAAAATAACCGAAGATACCAATCCCGGCTGGTTGAAGGTAAAATGTTTCCAATTGAAAAAATACACCGAATTGAAAAATTCCAGAATTTCTTCGGGAGTTTTCCCTACAGCATGCAGACATCCGACTATCGATCCTGCACTGCAGCAGGAAAGAACATCTACATCTATATTTTTTTCGCTCAAGAATTTTAAAACTCCTGCATGGGCAATACCTTTGGTGCCACCCCCTGATAAAACAAGCCCGACTTTATCAAAATTCATAAATTAAAATTAATAAAACAAGGCGAGAAAACCAGATTAATTTTTCTAAATGTATTGATTTTAAAATTATTTTAATAAACAGCCCTTATTTCCTAAACTGAAAACTTATATCTGTTAATTAATCCGGCAACAATAAGGTTAGGAATCCAGCACAACCAGGCGACTGCAAGATAAGCATGATCAGGATCTCCTATCCAGGATTTCAGCAACGGATACCACAGTCTGAGAGTCACGGCAGCAAAAGCACATGCATAACTATAAATCATCAGACGCTGATGCAATTGAATGTTGCCCTTTTTAATTTTTAAAACAGCGAAAACGGTGGTATAAAGCCAAATCACTCCCAAACAGATAAACCCCAGGGAAGAAATCAGCCCTCCATTGGCATAAAATCCTAAATAGATACTGGATATGGAACTGATAACTGCAGAAAAGACATATATTTTCCCGATCACTTTATGAACGACAGGTCTTTTATTCCGAAACTTATTTCCAAATTGCCGCCACCCGATAAACAATGCCAGCCCACCAAAAATAATATGGGAAAAGAAAGATACTCTCCAGGTCATATTGTGCAAAACTTCCGGAATCTTGGAACTTAAAAAAGTATGTTGATGATCAACGAAAACATAGATCAGCGGATATGCTCCAATCATTAAGGCAAATACGCAAATAATAATAAATAAAAATTTCTTCATGATATTAACTCGTAAAGTTTCACCAAAAGTGAGAAATAAATGAAGTATGAATGTTCCAAAATGAAAGTTGGAACAAATTTCAGAGGTACTTTCATAAAAAAACCACAGACAAAATCTGTGGTTTAATTATATATATGGTATTTTGATCTTAGATGTGAATCACTTCTCCGTAAGCAGCGGCAGCAGCTTCCATGATCGCTTCCGAAACCGTCGGGTGCGGGTGGATTGATTTAATGATCTCGTGACCTGTAGTTTCCAGTTTTCTGGCTACAACAGCTTCAGCAACCATATCGGTTACCCCTTCACCAATCATATGGCATCCTAACCATTCACCGTATTTAGCATCGAAAATTACTTTGATGAAACCATCCGTATTTCCGTTTGCAGTCGCTTTACCACTTGCAGAAAGAGGGAATTTTCCTACTTTGATTTCATATCCTTTTTCCTTAGCCTGCTTTTCTGTAAGACCTACGGAAGCAACTTCAGGGTGACAGTATGTACATCCCGGGATATTGCCATAGTCGATTTTCTCAACGTGCATTCCCTTGATTTTCTCAACACAGGTAATTCCTTCTGCTGAAGCAACGTGAGCTAAAGCCTGAGTAGGAATGATATCCCCGATTGCATAGTAACCCGGAACTGAAGTTTCGTACCATTCGTTTACTAAAACTCTTCCTTTATCTGTCTGGATTCCAACTTCTTCTAAACCGATGTTTTCGATGTTTGCAGCAATACCTACCGCAGAAAGTACGATATCAGCTTCCAGTGTAATGTTTCCTTTTGCAGTTTTCACATTAGCTTTTACACCTTCTCCGCTTGTATCCAGGCTTTCTACAGAAGCGTTGGTCATGATTTCAATTCCTGATTTTTTCAGTGATTTCTCTAAATGTTTAGAGATTTCTTCGTCTTCTACAGGAACGATGTTCGGCATAAATTCAACAACCATCACTTTAGTTCCCATTGTATTATAGAAATCGGCAAATTCTACCCCGATAGCTCCGGAACCTACAACAATCATAGATTTCGGTTGCTCAGGAAGAGATAACGCCTGTCTGTATCCGATTACTTTTTTACCGTCCTGTGGTAAGTTCGGTAATTCTCTTGAACGTGCTCCTGTTGCAATGATGATATGACTTCCTGAATATTCAGTCGTTTTTCCTTCATTATCTGTAACGGAAACTTTTTTGTCTTTTAAAATTTTAGCGGTACCAAGAATTACATCAATCTTATTCTTTTTCATCAGGAATTCAATCCCTTTGCTCATTTTGTTGGCAACTCCGCGGCTTCTTTGAATTACATTCGGAAACTCAAAACTTCCCTCCACTTTATTCAAACCATAATCTTCAGCGTGGTTGATATAATGAAAAACCTGAGCAGACTTCAATAAAGCTTTAGTCGGAATACATCCCCAGTTAAGGCAAATCCCTCCTAAATTTTCTTTTTCGATAATTGCGGTTTTGAAACCCAACTGTGCCGCTCTGATAGCTGTAACATATCCACCGGGACCACTTCCGATGACAATAATATCGTAATTCATTAGTTTAAAATTTTTATGCGAATTTAAGGAAAAATATTGGATGTTCCATGTTTCGGAAAATTCATATCACAATGCATCATTAATATCATTTTCATATAATTTTAAACAAAAAAGAGAATACAAAAAGTATTCTCTCTAATAAATTTTATTTTAAGTTAAAAATTTCATAAAACCGGAGATATAGAATTAAACTATATCAATTTTAATATTTTCTAAAAAAAAGGGATTATTACATTTTTTTAAGTAATCTTTTCTGGCTCCGGTATTTTTCATTTAAAGCTTTTAATTGATCCTGCTTCATTTTTTTAGTGGCTAACGGATGGTTTAAAATCGCTTTTCTTTCTGCATTGTATCTTTTATCCAATTCACGCGATTTCATAGTGATCAATTCACTTTTAGAAGGATGAGGCGGTGGTGAAGGATGTGTCTGTGCTGAAACATTCATCGTCAATCCTAATAATAAAATTGTTGATATAAGTAACTTTTTCATGACATTTACTTTTTTGAATGATCTTAATCAAATAATGATTATTAATTAAATTCATTCGATTTTGAAGTAAATATTACATATATCATACCAAAATTCTGTGAGTTTCTTTTCTTCGATCCGGTTTATTTTTTTATTCAGTTACATCTTGATGTATTATTTTCTATGTCAGTATCTCTTGTAAAAAGGCAGCCATAACAGATTCATAATAATTTTAAAACTATTAAATTATGTAAACCATTAATATTTTACATAATAATCACATTATTAGCAACATCAAATGATATTTTTTTTTATTTTTACAAAAAAAAACATGAAAAATTATTATTCGATCATTTTACTATGGTCTGTGTTTTCTTATGCACAGGTAGGGATAAGAACACAGAATCCAAACAGCACTTTAGCAGTTAACGGATCTTTAGGTGCAGATTACAAACAGATTACCGCGACAGCTTACACCATTACCGCGACAGACCATTATCTTACGTATAACGGAACAGCCAATACGACCTTTACTCTTCCCGTTATCGGAACAGGTACAACGAGTTTTACAGGAAGGATTTATAAAATCAAAAATATTTCGACTTCCAGTATTACGATTCAGGCATCCAGCGGTAATACTTTAAGAGTAGATAATAATCCTGTTCCTACATTTGTTGTTCCTACGGGAGCTTATGCAGAGGTAGTCAATAACACCAATACAACAGGCGGAACCTGGGATCTTTCCTTCTCAGCCTTACCGAAACCGGGCAACGTTGAAGTGTATGGTACCCAATTGTCTATTCCTCCGCACGGATCGGGGACTTCGGCTGTTGCGGACTGGGCCAACCATACAGTCACAACTTATGATACGGGAACGGCTCCTGATCAATGGTGGGTGATCAGTAAAACTTCAACTACATATGCGCACACCGCCGGGTTTTCCAATGCAAGCAGAATGACTATTGTTTATGAATATCAGGGAACTCCTTTTAATATTGCCAATATGTATCCCATCTTAACAGCGGGGAACAACTCCAGCTTCCCGGATGTTTTCACAGCATCTTTTGTCAGCCTTGCCAATAACGGAACTCTGGGAAAAACAAGACTTACGGTTTCTGTTGCACGCATTGATTTTATCGGAACTAACGGTAGTAATAACAGTAACTGGACCGGTACATTTTTACTGAATCTGTTACTCGCAAGAAAAGTATATTAAAACAGGGGGAACTTTATCATACAAAAAGAACAGGAAGATTCCTGTTCTTTTTTATTTCGTTTAAGTATTTATAACATGATCAGTTAACTTCAATATTTTGTTTTAAATAAAGATTTTTTGATGAGTTTCCTACCAGGATTCTGTATGTTCCTTTTTCAATAACCCAGTTCATTTTCTCATCTAAGAATTTCAGTTCTTTTACGGGAACTTCGATGGTTATCTGTTTTGATTCTCCGGGCTTCAGGCTTACTTTCTGAAAGCCTTTCAATTCAATGACCGGTCTGGAAACGGAAGCCAGCAAATCTTTCATATACAGCTGAACGACTTCACTTCCTTCTCTTGAGCCGGTATTTTTAACGTTGACCTTAGCAATAATGGTTTCATTTTCAGAATATGTTTTTTTATCCAGTGTAAGACCGGAAATTTCAAATGTGGTGTAGCTCAACCCAAAACCGAACGGATACAAAGGTTCCCCGCTTAAATCATAATAATCGTTTCCCCTTCCCGTAGGATGATGGTTGTAGGTCAACGGAAGCTGGCTTTCTTCAACAGGAAATGTAACGGGTAATTTCCCGGATGGGTTTTCTGCCCCGAAAAGTATTTTCGCCACAGCATTTCCACCTTCTTCTCCGGGATACCAGATATCTAAAATTGCCCCTACCTCATCTTTCCAGCCTGTCGTTTTTATGGCAGAGCCGCCTACTAAAATAACGGTCACCGGTTTGTTTAATTTTGAAACTTCATGAATAAATTTCTCCTGATTTCCGGGAAGGCTTAATGAAGACCGGTCCTGGAATTCTCCTTCATGGATTCCTGCTGCCACCATAATATAATCAGCACTCTCCGCCAATTTTAAAGCATCATTAAAATCTTTTTGACCGTCATGTACTCCATAATCCCAAATCAGCTCAATGTTGGCTTCACCTCTGTTTTCATGAAACTCAATGACCATATCGTATTGCTGATTTTTCACAAAATCTATTTCTGCCGTACGGGTTGAATAGCTCAGTTTTTCCCACTGGTCAATTATTAATTTACCATTCAGGTACAGTCTGAATCCATCATTTCCGCGTAGTCCAAGCTTATATTTTCCTGTGCCCGGAGCTGTCAGTTTTCCTTTCCAGCGAACGCTGTAATTATCCGGTTGAAGCTTTTCAGTATCCGGGGAAAATAATGTCCATTTAAAATTGATCTGGTCATCCTGTCTTTCAATAACAGGATTTCCTTTTAAGTCATTGTCTGAAAAATAACTTCCTTTTAAACCTTTCTTATTTTCAAAAGATAAAAATTCATTGGGAACTGTTGCAAAGCTTTTCAGGTTCCAGTCGATTCCTTTTGAATAAAGAATCTCAATATTTTTGTTTTCTGTGAAATTTTTAATTCCGTCCAGAATGCTCACCTTTTGATTTCCCGGTCCGGAATAACCGCCTAATCTTGCATCAGCGGCATCGGTGCCTACCACAAGGATTTTTTTTATATGATCGGGAACAGGTAAAGTTTTGTTATTATTCTGAAGCAGGACAAAGGATTCAGCAGCAGCTTTTTCTGCTAAAGGCTTATGATTGAGCTTTTTTAATTCACTGATTTCTTTTTCAGAAACATACGGGTTCTCAAACAATTCCAGTTCAAATTTTGCCCTTAAAACTCTTGCTACCGCATCATCGATTCTTTCCGGGGAAATTCTCCCATCTAAAAACGGTGGAATAAATAATTTGTAGTGTTTATACTCCGTCTGGAAAATCACATCCAAGCCTGCATTAATAGCCTGTGCAGAGGCATCATCATAATCTTTTGCGGTAAAATGCAAAACATTGGCACCACCAACGGCACTTGCATCACTGATGACAAAGCCTTTGAAATTCCATTCCTGTTTTAACTTTTCAGTCAACAACCAATGACTGGCTGTAGAAGGTCTTCCGTCAAGAAGATTATAAGCCGTCATTACCGATCTGCTTTTCCCCTGTGTGAATGCTTTATAAAAAGGGATCAGGTGGGTTTCTTCAAGATATCTTTTGCTCCAGTGGATCGGATATGAATCTCTTCCACCTTCTCCGACATTGGCTAAAAAGTGTTTCGGAGTGGTAATAATTCCCTGATTTTCAAAAGAATTGACAAAACTCACTCCCATAACGGAAGTCAGAAACGGATCTTCACCATAAGTTTCTTCTGTTCTCCCCCATCGCACATCACTGGCCAGATTCACTACCGGAGTTAAAATCTGCCGGATGCCTCTCAAACGTGATTCTTTAGCGATTGCTGCAGAAACCTGTTTCATGAGATCAGGATTGAAAGAAGCGGATAAGCCAATTGCCTGTGGAAAGGCCGTTGCTCCCTCACGCATCAAACCGTGTAAAGCTTCATCAAAAGGGATAATGGGAATTCCAAGTCTTGATTTTTCTACAAAATATTTCTGTATGGCATTGATTTTTTTTGCGAGTCTTTCTGCATCTTCATCGGCATTGTATTTCAGCATCTGTCCGGCTGCTCCGTTTCCCTGATTTCCGGCACTTACCTGTAATCCGAAAATCCCATGCTCATACTGGTTTTCAGGAACATTATCCAGATCTCCGGAAATCATAAAGCATTGCCAGAATTTTTCTTCGGGAGTCATTCTTTTAAGCAGATCCTGAACTCTTACCTCAACAGGTTGCTTCGGGTCTTTGTATAAAGGCTTTTCCGTTTGTGCAGAAATAAGAGCCGTACTTAAAATAAAAGCTATTCCCGTAAGTTTAAAACGATACCACTTCATTATTGTGTTATTTTAATAACGGTTGAATATTTCAGTTTTGTACGCTCTTCGGGAAGCTGAACTTTGATTGTATTCCCTTCTCTATTCCATTTAATTTTAGACGAAATACCTAGAACTTTCACTGTATTCGGTTTAATATTTTCAGGAATTGAAAAGCTTAGTTCTGACGGTGTCTGATAATCTGCTTTTTCACTGATATGAAAAACATTGACAACTTTCCCGTCTTTGCTCCGGGTATAATAAAAATCTCCTTCATGATAAGGAGCTATGGTTCTCGTTGCAAAAACAGCAGACTGGTTTTTATCCATCCAGCCGGATATTTCTTTTAATCTTTCATAAACCACGGCATCATAATCACCGTTTGGCCCCGGTGCAATATTCATCAGGTAATTTCCGCCTCTGGAAATGATCTTAATTAAGGTTTCAATGATTTTCTGAGAAGATTTATAGTTGTCATTCGGAACATAAGAAAAAGAATCTCCCATCGTGATACAGCTTTCCCACGGAATCGAAAGGGCATGCTCGGGAACCGCCTGTTCGGGAGTAACATAGTTTTCCCATTTTCCGGGAACAGTACGGTCTACAATGATGATACCGGGTTGGTTTTTCCGGGCCATAGTTCCTATTTTATCCATATCAATATCCTGCTCTACTTTGATGGTTCTCTGCCATTCTACGTTCGGATCTATGGTGTGAAACGGGCGTACCCAACCGCCGTCTAACCACAGGATATCGATTTTACCGTAGTTGGACGTAATTTCATTAAGCTGATTGAAGGTAAATTTTTTAAAGTTTTCCCATCGTGCTGGATACTTTTTAGGATCATAGTTTACATTCCGGTCTTTGGGCGGGAAATATGACCACCAGTAATCATCGGAATGCCAATCCGGCTTGGAGAAATAAGCTCCGATTTTGAAGCCGTCACCTCTGAATGTGTTGAAAATTTCTTTCACTACATCTGCTTTCGGATTTTTAGAAAAGGGTGTTTTTAAAGATGTAATTTTATAATCGGATTGTTTTGTATCAAACATCGCAAAACCATCATGATGCTTGGTTGTAAAAACCACATATTTCATTCCGGCTTTTTTGGTTGCATCTGCCCATTTCTGCGGATTAAACTGAGTAGGATTAAAAGTGGTCTGAAGATTTTCATAATTCTTCACATACTCATTATAGGATTTGCCATGTTCAGGTTTTCGCTGAGTCCAGGATTCATCTTCCGGGCATAAGCTCCAGCTTTCCACGATTCCCCACTGGCTGTAGGTACCCCAGTGCATGAAAAGCCCGAATTTGAGGTCCTGCCACTGCTCGAGGTTCTGCACAACAAGCGGATCTGTAGGTTTCTCATATCCTTCGGAAACATTATGAGCCTGGGAAAAAAATGCGGATGAAATAAAAAGTGAAGCCAGAAATAAGGTTTTAGTTTTTTGTTTTGCGGGCATACAGTAATACTTTCCGCTAATTTAATCATCCTTAAATGAACTGGCAAACGCTGAGATTTACTGGCTGGATCAGAGTTGAGAGTTGAGGGTTGATAGAACAGCTTTGACCCCTGTTTCTATCTCAATTTTCCACATTTTAAAAAGTTTGCTTTTTATCTGATTCCGGTAATACTTTATCGATTCTCCGGGCGAGCTCGGGCAGTTTTATGGTGGGAACCGCGGGAAACAAATGATGTTCCATGTGATAAAACATACTGAAGGTCAATTTATTTTTCCAGAATCCGCGTTAGGTTCTTGCAATCTTGGGATTTTCATGGGTATCATGATGAACTGTCCATACTGCGAAGAATGCCATTAAAAATTCTCCCACAATCATTATCAAGAGATGATACATCAAAAAATGAATCTGAAAATAAAGTATAATGAATATAACAACAGCCATTGAAACCAGTTCCAGCATCATATTCCGTTTATAATTTCTATTGGCATGCTTAAAAGTAATCCAATGAATCAGAAATATGTGTTTGGGACCGTACAGAATAGCCTGGTACCATTTCATGGATGCCGATTTCCCTTCATAATCCTCTTCTGAAAGGCAGAATTTGTGATGCCGGATATGATTGAATTTCACAGCATGAATGGAAACCATCATCAGAATACTGTTGAGATATAATGACAGCCATGTCAGAAATTTTCCGGTTCCCATCGAATGATGAAAACCATTATGAACCTGCCTTAGTGCCGTAAGAAAATAAAACCCTGAAAACGGAACCGCCCACCCGTAATATCCTTTATAGGCTAAAAATAAGGAGATAAAAAGCCATGGTAAGCTGATATTATTTTCAATCAGCATTTCTTTAACGGAAAGGGATTTAAGGTCTTTCCATTCTACTTTTTTTATTAATTCAAGGTGATTCATTTTTATAATTTATTTATTGTTAGAATTATATAAATTATTTGTCTGGAAGGTATAAAAGATGTAAACTAAAGCCAGAACAGGACTGTAAGCCAATGAAAAGAAAAGAATGTAGAAATAAAATCCGCCTACTTTTTCAATCTGAATTTCATAAAATAGAATCAGCCAAACCGGTATAATCAATATTCCATAAATTATATATATCCAATTTTTATGGTATTTCATCATTAACCTTAAGAGATAACTAATCAACTGGGATCCACCTACAGCATAATAAAATAATAAAAAGTAGTTTTCCCAATCTATCTTAAATAACTTTATGAAAATCCACCCTAATAAATAGGCAATGAGCATTAGAAGTTGAAAATAAAAATCATATTTGAAAAAAGTTTTCATGGCTGTTAATTTTAAAGGTTTAAAAAATCTCCTCTGGTTCGTTTATTCTGAAATCTGAAAGTAAAATACATCCAGGTTTTAAAGAGCAGCTTTTTCATTTTCAATTGTTTTTTGTCTGTTCATTGCGTGCTTACGACCTTTCAGGAAGAGTAATAAGTTGAGCAGCATCATAATTCCGAGATAGATTGAAAATCCACCTATTTTTTTGCTTACGCTCACTA
The DNA here is from genome assembly GCF_041224435.1 of Chryseobacterium tongliaonense. Classification (NCBI taxonomy): domain Bacteria; kingdom Pseudomonadati; phylum Bacteroidota; class Flavobacteriia; order Flavobacteriales; family Weeksellaceae; genus Chryseobacterium; species Chryseobacterium tongliaonense. The sequence continues at coordinate 165,215 of NZ_JBGFFD010000005.1, forward strand.
CCAGCCTTTCAACCGTTTCTATCTGGAAAAATTCAATGATACAAAGGGCAAAACCGATATTCAAAAGGTAAAATCCGATTTTAAAAAGTGAATTGGTTGCCATTGCAATATCTTCTTTCTGATGAAAAATATCAATCATAAATGTTTTTGAATTTTTAAACAGAAATTGAGAAACCAATATGGTAAGTGTGATTACAATCGGTAAATAAATCATGTACGCTGAAAAATTGTACGTCTGGGTTAAAACTGTTGCGGTCATAATAATTTATTTTAATGTTAGTTTTTTTCTTAGAATATAAAGGCTAAATATGTTTGTAAAATGTAAAAAACAGAGAATCATAATGATATATCCGATACGAATAGAAACCGTTGATAAAACCTGCTCCATATTTGTTATCTGTTCCCAGAAGCTTAAGCTGATTGCGATATAACCAAGATTCAGAAGATAGTAGCTTCCCAGTAATATTCGGTTCACTTTTAAACAGAAATCGGTGTCCTTGAGCAGGTATTCCAGATAAACTTTTCCTGAATTAAAACATCTCCTGCCTACATCAATGGTGATATAAGAACTGACGGAAAGAAAAAGCACATATGAGATTATATTAAACATTTTATAAATATTATATTTTCAATAATTTTTGAAAATTAATCTGAAATAAAAAAGGATACTGAATCCTTTCTATTTTAATAAATTGGTGATCTTCCCGACCAGCCAGTGATCATCACTTTTAATTGCAAGATCCATAATGTTATTGATCTTTCCTGTAACTGAACTGAAATCTTCCATCAGCTTTACGAATTCTTTTGCTTCTGCAGAATCTTTATCTTCAATATTTTTCAGTTCTTCTAAAAAGGAAATGACAGGTTCTATCTCCCTTTTTCTGCGTTCTTTAGTGATCTGCTTAAACAGGAACCAGACATCTTTTTCTGCCACAAAATACTCTTTCCGGTCACCTTTTACAAATTCTTTTTTCACAATTCCCCAATCCATTAATGCCCGTAAGTTCATATTGGCGTTTCCTCTTGAAATTTCAAGCTGCTCCATCACCTCATCGGTAGAAAGAGGTTTTCCACTTGCCAAAAGCAAAGCATGAACCTGCGCCATCGTCCGGTTGATTCCCCAATTGGTTGCAAATGTTCCCCAGGTCTGAACGTATTTTTCTTTAGCTTCTGAAAGTTTCATTGTTTCTTTTTTGAATTTCTATTACAAATATAATTATATTTATCGAATTTTCAATAATTTTTGAAAATTAAATTTATTGTTTTAAAATCTTTATTTCCGAATATGTGCTAAAATAAAACAGACACTCTTTCGAATGTCTGTTTTAAATTATTGTAACTATATACTATTTTACATACACCATAACGCAAAGCTTTTAAAATCCGAATGCTATATTTTAAGAAAAGTAAAGAAAGCAGCAAAGCTGCTACGAAACATTCTTGTGAAAATCTATTGTATAAATTAAAAGACTTTGCTCATCTTAGATATCTGACTCATCATTTCTTTGTGATATAACCGATCATTGAAAAAAACAGAACCAATAAATAGTTACTTTAATTATTTTTTAACGGCTTTATAGCTTTCAACCAGTCTTATAAACTCAGACCTATACCCTTCTTCATCTTTATTTTTCCCTTCTTTTGCCAGATCTATTATTGCGCTAAGATCTTTTTCCTTAATCAGTTTTGACTCTCTTAAAACCAACCCAAACCAGGCAACGGAAGAAACAAATTTGAAATCGGGGCTTGATGCAGAAACACGACTATTGCTGTTTTTCACTACCTGACTTATTTCGGTACTCTGATCACCATCAGGTTTTTTATACCTGAATTTTATGGTTGCCAACTCATCATCGAAGCTTTGGGAAGAAGATGTTTTTGAATATTTCAGGTCATTTTCTTTAGGTAGAAATTCTGAATTGACATGAGCAGGAATAACTTCATACAAAGCCGTAACGGTATGCCCGCTTCCCAATTCCCCGGCATCGATCTTATCATTGGTGAAATCTTCATTTTTCAATTTCCTGTTTTCATACCCGATCAAGCGGTAAGACTTTATATATTTAGGATTAAACTCAATCTGAATCTTTACATCTTTTGCAATGGCATACATGTTTCCGGCAAATTCTTTTCCCAAAAATTTGTTAGCTTCCTGCATATTATCGATGTAAGCATAGTTCCCGTTTCCTTTATCCGCTAAAGTTTCAAGCCTGTTGTCTTTAAAATTTCCCATCCCGAAACCAAGGCAGGTAAGGAAAACTCCGGATTTTCTTTTTTCTTCAATCAAACTTTCAAGGTTTGAAACAGAAGATATTCCTACATTAAAATCTCCGTCTGTAGTAATGATTACCCGGTTATTTCCATTTTTTATAAAGTTTTCCTGAGCAAGTTTATAAGCCAGTTCAATGCCTGCTCCGCCTGCCGTACTTCCTCCTGCCTGAAGATTATCTAAAGCCTGCATTATTTTTTCTTTTTCTCCGGCTGAAGTAGGTGATAAAACCATTCCGGCACTGCCTGAATAGACTACAATTCCCACTTTGTCTTCAGGACGCAGTTTATCCAGTAAAACTTTGAATGAAGATTTCAGCAGCGGTAGTTTATTCGCTTCATTCATCGAACCTGAAACATCGATTAAGAAAACAAAATTGGAATTCGGCAGTTTTTCCATCGGGATATTTTTCCCTTGTAATCCTATTTTAAGAAGCTTATGATCCGGATTCCATGGAGCGTAGTTGTATTCTGTATTAATCGAAAACGGCTGGTTATTTTGCGGCTGAGGATAATTATATTTGAAATAATTGATCATTTCTTCTATCCTCACTGCATTTTTATCCACTTTTTCACCGTTATTAATCATTCTTCTGACATTTGAATAGGAAGCATTGTCTACATCAATGGAAAAGGTGGATAACGGCTCATTTTTTGTCAGCTCAAACGGGTTTTCTACAAATGCATCGTATTCTTCGTCGTTGTATGAAATCGTTTGCTGATGGGTTACCGTTAAGTTTTTCTGAAGTCTTTTCAGTTTTCTTTTTTCTTTTCCTGAAAGTTTTTTAGTGGTAACAACAATTACTCCGTTATTTGCCTGTGTTCCGTATAATGCAGTTGCTTCCTGCCCTTTAATTACCCGGACACCATCAATGATTTCAGGAGGTAATTGCTGAAGGACCGATGTATTTGAAACGATTCCGTTAATTACAACAAGTGCAGTATTGGCTTCAGAAATTGATTTGTTTCCTCTTATAATAATTCGTGAATCAGATGCAGAATTATTCAATGTTTCCATCTGTAAACCGCGTACTTTTCCTGATAGTGCCTGTGAAACACTCGGGCTCCCGGAATTGCTCGCAATCTGATTATTTTTACGCCTGTCTCTTTTGGATATAATCTGAACTCCTGCTACTCTTCCCTCTAAAACCTGCGTTGAAGATCCGGGAGCTATATTTTCCGCACGTACAGATACTGCACTTGAAGTATAAGACTGAACCACTTTTTTATTTGAATAGCCTACAAGAGCAACTTCTTCCAACATATGTTCTTTAAAAGTATCATAAACCGTTTTAGGTATTGGTGGTGCCACAGGAACTTTTATATTCTGGTTTTCATCAATATCGACAGGTTTCTTTCTGTCAGGCTTTACATCCTGATAAGCAATAACAGATGAACTTTCAGTCGGTTTTACAGCTTCTATATCTCTTTCAATATTCGATTTTATAGTTTGATCTATTTTTTCAATCTCTGTATTGGTTTCCGGAGAAACTCTATTTTTCGTAATAACCGGTTTTACAGGTTCCACAACTTCTTTTTTATTCAAAAAGTAAAATGCTCCCAGGCTGATGATTAAGCTTGCTGCAATTCCGTAAGGGAACCAAACAGGCATGATCCTTTTTCTATCTTCTTTTTTATCCAGCTTCTCTTCAATCTTCTCCCAGACTTTTTCAAAAGCATGAAAAGTTGCAGGCTCTTCCAGAACCTTAGAAGCTTCGTTGAATTTTTTATCTATATCGTGATTATTTTCCATTGTCTTAAAAGTTTAAATGTTCTGACTGATCAAAAGTTCCTGTAATTTTTTTCTTGCGAAATTGAGCTGGGACTTCGAAGTTCCTTCACTGATGGAAAGCATTGTTGCAATTTCTTTATGCGGATATCCTTCAATTGCAAAAAGATTAAAAATTGCCCGGCACCCTTCCGGGAGAAAGTTGAGCAGATTCAGGATATCTTTTTCAAAAGAGAGATTTTCCACCGTTGTATCGGAAGAGTGTACAAGATTTTCTTCCAGAGAAATATACAATGCTTTCTTTGTCCTCAGTTTCTGAAGACATTCGTTAACCGCAATTTTCCTGGCCCAGGCTTCAAAAATATCAGGATTTTGCAGCTGGTTGATTTTCGTGAATATTTTGTAAAAAGTATCGGCCAATACTTCTTCAATATCTTCATCATTTTTTAAATAGCGTCTGCAGACTGCATGCAGCCTGCCCGCCATTTTCTCATAAACTTTCCGCTGCGCATTGCGGTCGTTACGTTGGCATTCTAGTAGTAATTCGTTTTCCATAGTCAGGCGTTATACCAGTATAGATGCATAAACTTTTAATAAGGTTGGAAAGTTAAATTGTGAAATCGTAAAATTGCTGATTTGTAAAATAGCAAAAAGGCGAAAGAGCTGAAAAGCTAAGAAGTCGATGGATAAATTATTCTCAGTCTTTGATTAATATTGATCAGCTTTTATATACATTAAATGATCTGTGATTTCATCAGCTTCCCGGTTTAACGATTTCACAAATAGCAATTTCACAATTTTACAGTTTTACGATTTTACAGTTTCACAAATTAGCGATTTCACAAATCAACAAATTAGCAATTTTGCCTTTTCGCTTTTTTGCCCTTTTACCCCTTCCTTCCAAAAAAATTTCATTCTAAATTTAACTTTTATTCATGTAACATATCTTTAATATTACCGACTATTAATATAAATAATTCTTTTGTAGTAATGAAAAATAGAAAAATCACATCATTACTTTTTGTTTTGTCTGCAGGAAGTATCATGTTTGCCCAGGATGACTTAATTAACAAGTTAAAAAACAATCAATCTCAAAATGCCAATTTTCAGTTCACTACGCTAAAAGATGTAGGTGCTACTTCGGTAAAAAACCAGGGTTCATCGGGAACCTGCTGGAGTTATTCAGGGAATTCTTTCCTTGAGTCTGAAATGCAGCGTATGGGTAAAAAGCCTGTGGATCTGGCGGAAATTTTCACGGCAAGAAATTCTTACCACGATAAAGCAAAATTATATGTTTTAAATAACGGAGCCATCAACTGGGGAGACGGCGGTGAATTGCATGATGTTATCAATATGTACAAAAAGTACGGTGCTGTACCTCAGGATGCCTATTCAGGGTTAAAACCCGGACAGACCACCAATAACTTCTCTGAAATGCAGGGTAAATTAAAACCTGTTTTAGACAGTCTGGTTCAGGCATCTTCAAAAGGAAAGCTTTCCGATAACTGGATGTCTTCAGTGGATGCCATTTTAGATGAGTATCTTGGAAAAATCCCTGCCAACTTTACTTATGAAGGGAAAAACTATACGCCAAAAACTTTTGCTAAAGAGGTTGTAGGCATCAATGCTGACGATTATGTAGAATTATCTTCGTACAAAGATTATGCTTATTATCAGAAATTCGTAGTGCCGATTCCGGATAACTGGAGCCATGATTCCGACTGGAACGTTCCGATGAAGGATATGACTGCTATTGTTGATAATGCATTGAATAAAGGCTATTCTATCGGATGGGCAACTGATGTTTCGGAGTCTTATTTTTCTTATAAAAACGGTGTAGCGTATGTTCCGGATATAGATCTGGATCAAACCATTACTCCCGAAGCTAAAAAAGACCTGTTTACAGAGCCTAAAAAGGATAAAACGATCACAGAAGATATCCGTCAGAAAGCACTTAACAACCTTTCCACCACCGATGATCATGGAATGCACATCGTAGGGCTCGCAAAAGACCAAACCGGAAAAGAATATTATATGGTGAAGAATTCATGGGGTGTAACGAATGATTTTGAAGGATATTTATATGTAACAAGACCTTATGTTGAGTATAAATCAACGGCTATTCTTGTTCACAAAAATGCCATTCCGAAAAGTATTTTAAAGCAACTGAAACCAACAAAAAATATTGGTTTATAAGAATAATCACTGTTGTCATCTGATATGACAATTTTAGATATTTAATCTGTTAAAAAGCCTGCTTCAGAATTCTGATAGCAGGCTTTATTTTTATAATATTACTATAAAAAAACCGCCTCTCAAAGAAAAGCGGTTTAAAATTTATCTAAAATCTCAATTAAAATATCGCAGGATATTTCTGAGGATTGGTTTCATTGAACATTGCATAGATTTTTTCAACCATATCATCTGCAGACGGCTTGCTGAAATAGTCTCCATCACTTGCATAAGCCGGACGGTGATCGTTCGCAGCGATCGTCAGAGGATCTGAATCCAAGTATCTGAACGCTTTTTGTTTTTCTAAAATCTGTTGTAAGATAAACGCTGAAGTTCCGCCTTCCACATCTTCGTCGATTACAACCAGTCGGTTTGTTTTCTTAACGCTCTCAGCAATCTCATTGGTCAAATCGAAAGGAATTAGAGACTGAACGTCTATAACTTCTGCAGAAATCCCAAGTTTTTCCAGTTCTTCTGCGGCTTCCATTACAATTCTCCAGGTTGAACCGTATGTTACCAGAGTAACATCTTTTCCTTCTTTGGTGACTTCAATCTTACCAACCGGAACGGTAAATTCACCTAAATTATCCGGCTGTTTTTCTTTTAATCGGTATCCGTTTAAGCACTCTACGATTACTGCAGGATCATCACTCTGAAGCATGGTATTATAGAATCCTGCTGCTTTGGTAAGGTTTCTCGGAACCAATACCAGAATTCCTTTTGAAAGGTTCAGAATTCCGGCCATCGGGGATCCTGAATGCCATACTCCTTCTAGTCTGTGTCCTCTGGTTCTGATGATTACAGGAGCTTTCTGGCCGCCTTTTGTTCTGTACTGAACGGTAGCAAGGTCATCGCTCATTCCCTGCAAGCAATACAGGATATAATCTAAGTACTGGATTTCAGCGATCGGTCTCAAACCTCTCATGGCCATACCAATTCCCTGTCCAAGAATCGTTGCTTCACGGATTCCTGTATCAGCAACACGTACGTCACCGTATTTTTCCTGCATTCCTTCCAATCCCTGGTTAACGTCACCGATATTTCCGGCATCTTCACCAAATACTAAAGTCTGAGGATATTTTTCAAATATTTTATCAAAGTTATTTCTTACCACTACTCTTCCGTCTACATCTTCAGAGCTGTCTGAATACACAGGTTTGATTTCTTTTACATTTTCAGCTTTCCATTGAGACTGGGAATATAAATGGGAAGAATAATTATCTTTTTCTACTTCAAAAACTTCGTTATACTTCTGCATCAGCTGACTTCTTTCAGCAGACTGGGTTCCTCTTGTTGCCAATAAAGACTTTCTCACTAAATGGAAAATATCTTTTTTTGCTTTGGAAATCAGTTTATTAAACTGAGCAATATAGTTTTCAATCTCAGCATTCTGGCTTTTAAGATTTTCTACTAATGGAAGTATAGAATGGTTAAGATCGGTAATTGTTTTCTGATAGCTTTCCCAGGCTGTTTTCTGTCCGGCTTTTACCGTTCTCTTAGCCTCATCATCAATAGCATCCAGTTCTTCTGCTGTTGCGATGATCTCTTCTTTTCCTTCAATTTCGATTGAATAGTTTAAAATCCATTCTCTGAATTTTACCAGCCCGTCAAAATCTGCTTCCCAACTAAGGCGTTCTTCATTTTTATATCTTTCATGAGAACCTGAGGTTGAATGTCCCTGAGGTTGTGTAACCTCGATCACATGCACTACTACAGGAATGCTTTCCGTTCTTGCAAAGTGTTCTGCTTTTGCATAGGCATCCAGCAATGAAGCATAATCCCATGCTTTTACCTGAATGATCTCACAACCCTGGTTTTCGCCTTCTCTTCTTTGGAAACCGCTTAACATTTCAGCGATATCCGCTTTTGCTCTCTGGTTTTTGGTAGGAACGGAAATTCCATAGCCGTCATCCCAGATAGAAACGATCATCGGAACCTGGAGTGCACATGCAGCATTCAGAGTTTCCCAGAAATGTCCTTCTGCTGTAGAAGCATCTCCAATGGTACCGAAAGCAATTTCGTTACCTCCGTTTGAGAATTTTTCAGAACCTTCAAATTGTACACTTTTATAAACTTTAGATGCCTGCGCTAATCCTAATAATCTCGGCATCTGACCAGCTGTAGGGGAAATATCTGAAGAAATGTTTTTCTGGGCCATTAAATTTTTCCAGCTTCCGTCTTCATTTAGACTTCTTGTTGCAAAGTGTCCGTTCATCTGTCTTCCCGCTGATGCCGGTTCTCTTTCAACGCTGGTATCGGCATATAACTGTGCAAAGAAACTTTCAACCGTTAAGGCATTTACGGCTAATGAAAAAGTCTGGTCTCTATAATATCCTGAACGGAAGTCTCCATTTCTGAAAACCTTCGCCATAGCCAACTGAGGAAGTTCCTTACCATCCCCAAAAATCCCGAACTTAGCTTTTCCTGTCAATACTTCTCTTCTTCCCAGATACGACATTTCGCGAGAAATACGTCCCAGAGTATAGTCTTCAAGTATTTGATTTTTAAAATCTTGAAAGGAAATTTGCTGTGTTTCAATATAGGTTGTCTGCATAGCTAAATATAAAAGTTTTTATTCTTCAAGTATTTTGCTAATATACACTTTTTAAATTAATTTTAATTTTTAATAATCTTTTTTAAAAATTTGATAATAAAACAAATTGCGCTTTATTTTGAATAAATTTGTAAATGATGGAAAAAAAATCACCTCATATCTTAAATGCATCGAGTAATCTTTTAGGCTTTTCACTGATTATAATTACTTCACTGAAAATCACTAAAATCAGTCAGCATACTTATTTAGACGAGTTTGCTGGTCTTTCATGCCTTCTTTTTGCATGCAGCTGCTTTTTTTCATTTTTGGCGATACGTACTGAAAACGAAAAGCGGGAAATCAGGTTTGAAGCTATTGCGGATTATTTATTTTTAATCGCGTTATTTTGCATAGTATTAGCTGTTATCATTGTAACCGTAAAAATAATTTAATCGATTTTATTTTAATTAAAAAATCGAAAAAAATCTATAAGAAAAATACATTTAAAACAATACAATTTCCGAAATTTCGCCATACTTTTAATTTTTATGGCATAACATTTGAGATTCGCTATAAAAAATATTATTTCGTCAAAAAAAAACAAATGAAAAAAACATTATTCGCAATCACAAGTGTTTTCGCGTTTTACGCGCAATCACATGCACAGGTAGGTATAAACACCAACAATCCGCAGGCCAGCTTTCATATTGATGCTGCAAAGGACAATCCGACAACCGGTGTTCCGTCTGCAGCACAACAAACCAATGATTTTGTTGTGACCAATTCCGGACAGGTAGGTATTGGGACTACTTCTCCAACTGATAAACTGGATGTAAGCTCGGGAAATGCCAGAATCCGTACTATCAACTCGAATATTGGTACAGGTGGAGTTGACAGAGTAGTGGTAGCTGATGCAAACGGGATATTAAAAACCATTGATTTCAGTGCTTATTCATTATTTCATGCCCGCTTGGCTGCCAACCAAAGTCTTACTTCTTCTACTATTACCACTTTATTATTCTCTACTCCGTTAGCAACATCTCCTTTTTACAGCTATAATACCACCAGTGGTGTTTTAACCTTTAATCAGGCCGGAAATTATCTGATAACTTTACAGGCCAGTTTTGCCAATGCCCCTGCCGGAACACAATTACTTGTGGGTGTAAGACCAAACCCTGATGCCAATTATCTGGGAAGAGGGAGTCATTACAATGCAACTGCAACTTCTTCCGGTGTAGGTGAATTGATGAATTACAGTACTATGCTGGTAATCCCTACTGCCGGTTATCAGATCCGTTTTACAGCCGCACCTAATCAAAACTGTACGGTATTGTCTACGGAAAGCGGAAGCACGGGAAGCGGGAATGTAACCAACGTAACCGTTCAGAAAATATAAGCTAAATAAAAATCGGAATGTCTGCCGATATTCCGATTTTTTATTTCATTCAAATTCTTAAAATTTTCTTTCGATTACGTAATCAAGCATATTATGCAATGATTTTCTCGCTTCAGAGTCAGGAAATTCATTGAGAATATCTTTAGCTTTTTGCAGGAAATCCTTCATTACTTTAATGGCATATTCCAGTCCTCCGGAACTTTTCACGAAAGCAATCAGCTCTTTAACCCGCTTCTGATCGTTGTTATAACGTTTGATCGTATTAAAATAATATTTCCGTTCAGTTTCGTTTGCCATTTTTAAGGTATGAATCAAGGGCAGGGTCATTTTCTGTTCTTTGATATCGATTCCTACAGGTTTTCCGATCACATTTGAACTCAGATAATCGAAAAGGTCATCTTTAATCTGAAATGCCATTCCGGTATATGTTCCGAAATCCTGCATTTTTTTCGCCAACGCTTCATCTGCATTATTCGATAAAACACCGATTTCACAACAGGCTGCGATTAGAGTGGCTGTTTTCTGACGGATGATTTCATAGTAAACCTCTTCGGTAATGTCTAATTTTCTGGCCTTTTCCAATTGAAGAAGTTCTCCTTCAGACATTTCCCTGATGGTTCTGGAAATTACAGCAAGCAGATCGTAATCTTTATGGTCAGTAGATAATAAAACCGATTTTGACAGTAAATAGTCTCCTACCAAAACAGCAATTTTATTTTTCCATAAAGCGTTAATAGAGAAAAAATTACGTCTTTTAAAGCTTTCATCCACCACATCATCATGAACCAGAGTAGCAGTGTGAATCAACTCAATCATGGAAGCACCACGGTAGGTTTTTTCATTCACCTCTCCTATCAGCTTTGCGCAAAGAAATACAAACATAGGGCGCATCTGCTTTCCTTTAGTAGTAACGATAAAACGAGTTACCTTGTCTAATAAAGGGACTTTGCTCTGCATTGATTCATAAAACTTCTGTTCAAAAAGTTTCATTTCCTCATTGATCGGTTGCTTGATTTCTTCTACGATGTTTGCCACAATCTGCGAATGATGGGTAAATAATTATTAATTCTCACAAAGATAATTTTTTTCAGTCAATTTTAAGAGAAATTAATCCTCCAGTTTCTCTTTTGGAATGAAATATAAACTCTGTTTTGCACCTCCCAACGGAGAATTGAATTTTTCACCTGATATGTATACTCCATTTCCGTCTGCTGCGACTCCTTCAATCTGCCCTATCGATAAGGAACTCCCTAAATAATAATGCCTGGGTTTTTCTTTAAAAAAGATACCGGGCTCTGTTTCTGTAAAAATATCTAAAAAGACTTCCGTTTTCTTTGTATATCCCACCAAATAAAGCTTTCCTTCAAAATACGATGCATCGGTAACCACAAAACCTGTTTTATAGGTCTCTGCTTTTTCAGCAATCTGCTGATCTGAAATTTCAGGATTAACGGTATAATGGGTGACCGATTTTGAGGCCCATTCTTTGGTGAAAATGTGCAGCTTTCCGTTGAGATAAATCATGGCCTCCGCATCAAAATCAGTTTTTAAATTCTTCGGGCTAAAATCTGTCTGACCCGGATAATAGTACGAAATAGTCTTTATCGTATCATTATTCAGGATATTATTATGAAACGAAACTTTATAAATCTCAAGATCCTGTCTTGTTCCGTCATTATTTCCGATATCGCCTATATAAAAATAGTTACCGTCATTGGCTAATGCTTCCCAGTCTTTATTTTTCACAAAAACATTCAGGACCTTTACAATTTCTCCTGAAGTTTTATCGATTTCAAAAAGTTCCGGAGCATTGCCGCTGTCGTTGAAGCTATACAATCTTCCGTTAAAAAAGCTCAGACCGGAAGATTCTTTTAACTGGTTGCTCAGATCATTGATTTTATATTTTTTTATTTTAAGAAGATTTGCCTGCTGAGAAAACGCAGACTGGAAAACAATAAGTATTAAAAGCAGGACAACCTTTTTCATGGAGTAAAAATAAAGCTTTCTTTTAAACAAAAATTACACAAATATTTTGAACCATTAAGATTTTTGAAGAGATTAAGGTGAGTTAAGAGAATTGTTCTGATTTTAAGATGTAAAAATCTTAAGTGAGGCAGGCTTAAATAGCTTAATAACTTATCTGCATTCTGAATGGTTTAATTTTTTTAACCACGGATTTTACAAATTTTCACAGATGTTATCCAGGATTTTGAAGAGATTAAGGAGAGTTAAGAGAATCTTTTTAAGATACAAAAATCTTAAGCAGAGCAGGCATAAATACCTTAATAATTTATCTGAATTCTGAATGGTTTAATTTTTTTAACCACGGATTTCACAAATTTTCACAGATGTTATCCAGGGTTTTGAAGAGATTAAGGCTAGTTAAGAGAATCCTTTAAATTAAGGTACAAAAATCTTAAGCAGAGCAGGTTTAAATATCTTAATAACTTATTTATTTCTTAATGGTTTAAACCTTTTTTAAAACAGTCAGGCTGATTTCTGTTGTTTTCTAATCTGTCTTTCCAGATGCTCTTTTTGATATTGACGCACGGTTTTCCCGGCACCATCGTGTCTCCATCCCGGAGAATTAAAAAGATAATTGATCCTGTCGGAAAACTTTAGTCCGGGTTGCCGGATATCTTTCCATATTTTTCTCCACTCGTACAACAACACGGTATCGGGCCTGTTGTCGGGCATTTTCGGGTATATTCCGTATTTTACAGGGACATTGGGATCTTCTTTTTCAAACGTTCCGAACATTTTATCCCAGATGATCAGGCACATTCCCATATTTCTGTCGAGGTATTTGATGTTACAGGCATGATGAACCCGGTGATGGGAAGGTGTTACCAGAATATACTCTAAAATTCCCATACTTTTCACAGTCTGGGTATGCACCCACGTTCCATAGACCTGTCCCAACGCATAAACGACCATGATATGCCACGGATTAAAACCTAAAAAAGCTAGTGGTGAAAAATACAGATACCTGTAAAGAGGCTGTAATACAGGACTTCTGAAACCTGTTGTCAGATTAAAGTATTCGGAATTGTGATGGGTAATGTGTACTGCCCAGAAAGCTCTTGAATGATGATCTACATAATGAAGGACGTAGTAGGCGAAATCAGTAATAACGAAACAGATCAGCCAGTACCAGACGGTAAAATCCCAGGAAAAAAGCCGGTGATCATAAAAGAAAAACATGACTCCCATCGCAAAAACCTTCATCACAAGATCTAAACCGAAGTTGAGTAATGCCAGATAGACACTTGTTGCCACGTCTTTTCCATTATACAGCTTAGCCTCGGAAACGTGGCTATAGATCATTTCAGCTAATATAACAGTGGCATGAAAGGGAATTGCCCAAGCATAGACATTCTCTAATCCGTCCTCACCTAAAAAGTAATCCATCATTACTGACTAATTTACTCAAAGGTAGGGTTTTAAGAAATTTTTAAGAATATTTTTTATTTTTTTTAATAAAATTTTAATCGGCTGTTTTGTTGGCAAGCTGACCACAAGCTGCATCGATATCTCCACCGCGGCTTTTACGGATCATAACGGTGATTCCTGCATTTTCAAGCTGACGAACGTAGTTTTCCTCTGCCTGTTTGTTGCACTGGTCGTATTTTCCGTCACCGATCGGGTTGTATTGAATCAGATTAACTTTTGACGGAACCTGTTTACAATATTTAATTAAAGCTTTGATATCTTCATCGCCATCGTTAATGCCTTTCCAGACACAATATTCGAATGTGATGACCGAGCCTGTTTTTTTGTACCAGTACTGAAGAGCTTCCATAATATCTGTTAACGGAAATTTATCCGAGAACGGCATAATTTCGTTACGCTTGGATTCTATGGCTGAGTGAAGAGACAGGGCAAGCTTCACACGCAGCTCGTCATCAGCAAGTATTTTAATCATCTTTGGAATTCCGGATGTGGAAACGGTAATTCTTCTCGGAGACATTCCCAGGCCTTCGGGTTGAGTAATTTTGCGGATGGCTTCCACTACGTTTTTGTAGTTCATCATCGGCTCTCCCATTCCCATAAAAACGATATTGGTAAGAGGCCTGTCGAAATACATTTTACTCTGGCTGTCAATTAAAGCCACCTGATCTACAATTTCGGCAACTTCAAGATTCCGCATTCGTTTTAATCTTGCTGTCGCGCAGAATTCGCAGTTGAGCGAGCATCCGACCTGTGATGAAACACAAGCTGTTGTTCTGGTTTCCGTAGGGATAAGAACCGACTCTACCAATAATCCGTCGTGAAGCTTCACACCGTTTTTAATGGTTCCGTCTGAACTTTTCTGAAGAAGATCCACAGAAACTGGGTTGATGGTATACTCTTCGGAAATTTTTTCACGGAGAGATTTCGAAAGATTCGTCATTTCATCAATCGAATGGAGGTTTTTACTCCATAGCCAGTCGTAAACCTGCTTCGCACGGAACGGTTTTTCCCCTAAAGTCAGAAAATAGTCTTTAAGCTGGTCTAACGATAATGTACGGATATCTTTCATTGTAAGGAGGTGGCAGATCTCAGGTAACAGGTTGCAGACTACTACCTGCAACCTGTTATCTGATATCTTATTTATAAAATTAACATTGCATCACCGTAAGAATAGAATTTATACTTTTCTTTTACGGCTTCTTCATAGGCATGCATTACAAAGTCTCTTCCTGCAAACGCCGCAATCATCATCAATAAGGTAGATTTTGGAGTGTGGAAGTTAGTGATCATCGAATTAGCAACTCCGAAATCGTGAGGCGGATAGATGAATTTATTCGTCCAACCGTTGAATGCAGAGATTTTTTTGTTTGATGAAACTGAAGTTTCCAATGCTCTCATAGTGGTGGTTCCTACTGCACAAACTCTTCTGTGTGCGTCTACCGCTCTGTTGATGATGTCAGCATTTTTCTCATCGATGATGATTTCTTCAGATTCCATTTTATGTTTGGAAAGGTCTTCTACTTCAATCGGGTTGAAAGTTCCCAGACCAACGTGTAGAGTCACCTCAGCAAAGTCGATTCCTTTGATCTCCAATCTCTTCATCAAATGTCTTGAGAAATGTAAACCGGCAGTTGGTGCTGCTACAGCACCTTCGATTTTAGCATAGATTGTCTGATATCTTTCAGCATCTTCAGGCTCTACTGCTCTTTTGATGTATTTTGGAAGCGGAGTTTCTCCCAATTCTTTTAATTTAGTTCTGAATTCTTCGTAAGAACCGTCAAATAAGAATCTCAACGTTCTACCTCTTGAAGTTGTGTTATCGATAACCTCAGCTACCAAAGACTCATCTTCTGTGAAGAATAATTTATTACCAATTCTGATTTTTCTTGCAGGATCTACCAGAACGTCCCAAACACGGGTTTCTTTATCTAGCTCTCTTAAAAGGAAAACTTCGATTTTAGCCCCTGTTTTTTCTTTATTTCCATATAAACGTGCCGGGAAAACTTTAGTATTATTGAAGATAAATAAATCATGCTCATCAAAATAATCTACTACATCTTTGAATAATTTGTGCTCGATAGTTTCAGTTTTTCTATCAAGAACCATTAATCTGGCTTCGTCTCTGTGCTCTGATGGGTGTTCTGCTAATAATTCTGCAGGAAGATCAAAATTAAAATCTGATGTTTTCATTTTTTAAATTACGGTTTAAAAATTTAATACAATTACAAGTGTAATTTTCGAGGTGCAAATATACGACATTGAATACCCCTTTGTCAAGTATTATTTAACAAAGACTTCAAATGGTTAAAAATTACTATTCTTGTGCATTCAAAAAAGATGTAATTTGGTTGCTTAAAAAACAACCGTATATGAGCAAATATTCAATAGAAGCCTTCGTCAATGAGACCAAAGAGAATCCACAGGAAAGAGATTATTTTGAGCTTGAAAAACCTCAGCTTCTGGAAATCAATCTAAACAACCAATCTGTATGGACTAAAAGAGGAAGTATGGTAGGCTACGTAGGAAATATCAACTTTGAAAGACAGGGAATGCTGTCCGGCGGTTTGGGAAATCTTTTGAAAAAAGCCATCAGTGGTGAGGGATCTAAGCTGATGAAAGCTGAAGGGACAGGAAAATTATATGTTGCTGATTCCGGAAAAAAGGTTCGTATTCTGTATTTAAATAATGAAGCGGTATGTGTCAATGGAAATGATGTTTTAGCCCATGAACAGAGTATAAAGAGCGATATCACCATGCTGAAAAGTATTGCAGGCGTGATGTCCGGCGGATTATTCCAGGTGAAGCTTTCAGGAACAGGGCATATTGCGATTACAACTCACGGAGATCCTTTGACGTTGATGGTCACTCCGGACAGTCCGGTTTTCACAGATCCCAATGCTACGGTAGCATGGTCCGGAAACCTGAACCCGGATTTAAAAACCAATGTATCTTTCAAAAGCCTGATCGGAAGAGGAAGCGGCGAAGAATTCCAGATGAAATTTTCAGGAAGCGGATGGGTTCTGATTCAGCCTTATGAAGAGGTATATGCGATTGAAAAATAATTCCGGCTATAAAATTAAGTTTAAAGTAAATATCCCCTAAGATATAATGCCAATTATGATCAGTAAAGAGAATAAATAAATTTTAACACCAGAGAAATTGTCTCTCCTGCCGATATTTTAATATCTTTAAAATAAAAAACCTCATCTATGGATAATTCCCGAAGAAATTTCATCAAAACGACGGCATTGGCTACTTTCGGAACTCTTGTTTTACCTCATTCTTTATTCGCTTATTCTGACAGCTTCAGACTGGATAAAAAAGTCCGGGTGGGATGCATCGGAGTGGGCCTTCGCGGTCAGGAGCATGTAAGATTGCTGGCTAAACGGGATGATGTGGAAATTGTTGCTTTTGCAGACCCGAGTAAAACAATGCTTTCTGCTTCCCAAAAGATCTTAAAGGATAATAATAAGCCTGCTGCCAGGGAATTTTCTGATGGTGATTATGATTACCGGAATTTATTGCAACTGAAAAATATAGATGCCGTAGTAATCGCTACCCCGTGGGAATGGCATCTTACGCAAGGTGTGGAAGCCATGCGTGCCCGGAAAATTGTAGGAATGGAAGTTTCCGGGGCGATACAGCTTAGTGATTGCCGGGAATTTGTAAAGGTATACGAAGAAACCAAAGTTCCTATTTTCATGATGGAAAATGTATGCTACCGGAGAGATATTATGGCGATACTCAATATGGTACGTAAGGGAATGTTTGGTGAACTGGTACATGGAAGAGGTGGTTATCAGCACGATCTGCGCGGGGTTTTATTCAATGACGGAATTACGCCTTACAATTCAGGAGTTGAGTTTGGTGAAAAGGGTTTCAGTGAAGCAAAATGGAGAACCGAACATTATGTGAAAAGAAACGGCGAACTTTATCCTACCCACGGGCTTGGACCGATTGCCGTAATGATGGATATCAACCGCGGAAACAGATTAACAAAACTGTCCTCATTTTCATCGAAATCACTTGGTCTGCATAAATATATTGTGGAGCATCCTAAAGGCGGGGAAAATCACCCGAATGCCAAAGTAAAATTCAACCAGGGAGATATTGTAACGACCCAGATCGCCTGTGCTAACGGAGAAACCATCCTTTTAACCCATGACACCAGCCTGCAGAGGCCTTATGACCTGGGATTCAGGGTACAGGGAACAGATGGACTCTGGCAGGATTTCGGTTCGGGAGGACCAGGCCAGGGACATATTTATTTTGAAAAAATAATGAATCATACCCACAAATGGGATAATACCGAGAAATGGCTGGGTGAATATGATCATCCGATGTGGAAGAAATTTGAAGGGCAGGCTACAGGCGCCGGCCATGGCGGAATGGATTTCTTTGTGATGAATACTTTTATCGAATGTATCAAACGGAACATTGAATTCCCAATGGATGTCTATGATCTGGCAACCTGGTATTCGATTACTCCGCTCAGCGAAAAATCAATTGCTAAAGGCGGAAAAGTGGTTGATATTCCTGATTTCACCAACGGGCAATGGAAAGACCGTAAACCTGTATTTGGAATGACAGATGAGTTCTAAAAAAACACTTCTCATATTAGCCGGCGGTTTAGGAAGCCGATATAAAGGCCTTAAGCAGATAGACGGAATAACAGACAACGGCTCGCCCATTATGGAATATTCTATCTATGACGCTTTGGAAGCCGGTTTTAACAAAATAGTTATTATCATCAATCATTTTATCCCGGAGAGCTATAAAGAACGGTTAGAAAATATTTCAAAGAATAAGAATTTTGAGCTGCAATGGGTATATCAGGAAATGAATAAGTATGTTCCTGAAAGTTTTGATTATTCAGCCCGGCAGAAACCCTGGGGAACAGCCCACGCCGTACTTTGTGCCGGAGAGTTTATCAATGAGCCTTTTGTCATGATCAATGCGGATGATTTTTACGGAAAAGAAATTTATCAGCTGGCTTCAGAAGAAATAGACCTTCACCACATTTCAGATTCACAATTTGAGCTGATCGGATATCCTCTTTATACGACTTTAAGCGATAACGGAACGGTCGCCAGAGGAATCTGTACTTTAGATCCGGAAAACTATCTCATTCATGTAGAGGAACAGACTTCAATCCGGAAAGAAAACAACTTGATTGTTTATACTGAAAATGGAAAAGATATTGAAGCAGACCCTGACACTCTGGTTTCTATGAATTTCTTTGTTTTCCATCCTGTGATTTTTGATTCATTGAAAGCTTATTTCAGAATTTTTATTGAATCAGATCCTTTACCTGCTCAGGAAGTCTATATTCCGTCTGCAGTACAGAAAATGATTGATGAAAAAAAGATAAAGGTATTGGTAAAAACTTCGCCCTCACAATGGATCGGAATGACTTATTCCGGAGATAAAAATACCCTGAAAAACTATCTGGAAACCGCAACCCAACTCAAAAGATATCCAAAAGATTTATGGAATTAGATTCTGTCATCCGAAAGTTTATTGATATCGGAAACTATACAGTCAGTCCCATTACCAACGGACTGATCAATACAACTTTTTGTGTAGAAAATAAGGACAGCCAAGAGAAATTTATTCTTCAGAAAATCAATGAAAATGTTTTTAAAAAACCTGAAAACATCATCAATAACCATCTCAGGATCAACACCATTCTCAGATCCTGTGAATATCAACTTCGAATAGTAGAGCCAATACCATCTTTGTCAAATGAATTTTTAATAAGGGACGAAAACGGAGATCCATGGCGGATGTTAAGCTTTATGGAAAACAGTGTCACTTTTATCACGGTACCTTCCGTAGAAACTGCTTTTAAGGCAGCGAAAACTTTCAGTTATTTTCTTGCACTTGTTAATACCGAAAAGCTTCCCAACATTGAAGATACTCTGCCCGATTTCATCAATTTTGAAAAAAGAATAACAGATTATCAATATTCATTAAAACATGCAGCTCCGCACTTCATAGAAAATGCCAAAGCTGAAATAGAAATAGTCAACCGGCTTCTGCACTTACCTGACCGATGGATTAAAATGGAAAAAACGGGACAGCTTCCCGGTAGAATTATTCATGCCGATGCTAAGATCAGTAACATCCTTTTTGATGAAAATCATCAACCGCTTGCCGTCATTGATCTTGATACGGTGATGATCTCTACCCTTCTCTATGATTTCGGAACGATGATTCAATCATATACCAACACCACGGATGAAGATGACGGAAAAGCTGAAAATAATTTCAACCCTGAAATTTACAACGCCGTAAAGGAAGGATTTCTTTTTCATCTAAAGGAGAAACTCAGGCGGAAAGAAGCTGATAACCTCGATTATGCTGCACAGGCTGCAATTTACATTCAGGCTTTGCGCTTTCTGACTGATTATTTAGATGGAAGTGTTTATTATTCCACAAAATATCCTGACCATAATTTAGACCGGACTAAAAATCAGCTGGAGCTTTTAAAGGGATTAAAGGAGTATTTGGAAACTTGAGAGTTTTGAAACTGTATTATTTTCCGAGAATTCTAATCAATTTTTATAAAAAACTCAAAACAGCTTTCCATTCTTCCAGTTTCTTTTCAAACGAGATCGTATGAAGCGGGCTTGTTGAAGGCAATAAAAATATAGGAAGCTGATAATTCTTTCCTAAAATTTTCTGAAGATTTTTATAAGATTTTCCACCATTACAGAAAATAGCTTTGATATTGGGATACTCTTCCAGTAATTCAGCAATCTGATTGGCTTCTTCATTTTTGATTTCAGAATCAAGGCTTCCCTTTCTTTCACAGGAATCGATCACATCCCAGACTGCTATATGGTGTTTCTTTAAAATATTCAGTCTTTCTGTATAATCTGTAGTAAATTCTTCATTGAACAATTCAAAAATAATAGCCCAGAATTTATTTTGCGGGTGGGCATAATACTGCTGTTTTTCCAGAGACTTTACTCCGGGAATTGAGCCTAAAATTAAAATCCGGGAAGAAGGATCTATAAGTGGTGGAAATGAGGAAATCCTGTTTTGCATGATTCAAATATATAAATTTTGGGTAAATATGATTTAAACGCAAAGGATGCAAAGAGTTTTTACAAAACAACTGTAATATTTAAGGGCGCAAAGGCGTTAACACTCAGCAAGGTAAGACCATAACTGTGACTATTGGTAGAATGCTTTAATTATACGCTCGCTGATTGAGCTGATTTTGCAGATAATACATTTAAAAATTTGCGCTATCTGCTTGATCTGCGAGAAAATTATTTCAGTTAAAAATAAATCAATTTAAACGCAAAGCACGCAAAGAGTTTTTACAAAACAACTGTAATATTTAAGGGTGCAAAGACGTTAACACTCAGCAAAGTAAGGCTATAACTGTGACTATTGGTAGAATGCTTTAATTATACGCTCGCAGATTAAGCTGATTTTGCAGATAATTCATTTAAAAATTTGTGCTATCTGCTTGATCTGCGAGAAAATTATTTCAGTTAAAAATAAATCAATTTAAACGCAAAGCACGCAAAGAGTTTTTACAAAACAACTGTAATATTTAAGGGTGCAAAGACGTTAACACTCAGCAAAGTAAGGCTATAACTGTGACTATTGGTAGAATGCTTTAATTATACGCTCGCAGATTAAGCTGATTTTGCAGATAATTCATTTAAAAATTTGTGCTATCTGCTTGATCTGCGAGAAAATTATTTCAGTTAAAAATAAATCAATTTAAACGCAAAGCACGCAAAGAGTTTTTACAAAACAACTGTAAAATTTAAAAGCGCAAAGACATTAACACTCAGCAAAGTAAGACTATCTACGATAAGAAATATAGCTCTTTAATCTCTATTATAAGTATAATATAAACTTAATATTCTTAACTGCTTAACAAAATCTTAATGGTTAAATTAAAACAAAAAAACGGGCTAAAGCCCGTTTCTATTTAATATTTTATTTTGTCAGATTACAAAGTTTCTTTCAGCCAGTCGAAGAATTCTCTCTGCCATACCAATCCGTTTTGCGGATGAAGTACCCAGTGATTCTCATTCGGGAAATAAACCAGTTTCGTTTTTAATCCTCTCAGTTTTGCAGCCTGGAAGGCTTCCTGTCCCTGCTCGTAAGGAACACGGAAATCTATTCCACCCTGAACCACCATGATCGGCTTATTCCATTTTTCAACAAAATTGCTTGGGTTAAAGTCTGTGTATGCTTTTGGTTGCGGCTTATCCCAAGGTGATCCCAGATCCCAGTTTGCAAACCATAGCTCTTCCGTTGTTAAGTACCATGATTTCATATCAAATAATCCGTCGTGAGCAATGAATGTTTTGAATCTGTTCTCATGAATCCCGGCTAACATAAATACGCTGTATCCACCATAGCTGGCTCCTACCGCTGCTACTCTGTCACCATCAACATAAGGCAATGTTTTGGCATAATCTGTTGCTGCCAGATAATCTCTCATCGGTTGTCCGCCCCAGTCTTTAGAAATCTCTTCGTTCCATTTTGTTCCCCAGCCCGGCATTCCTCTACGGTTGGGTGCTACTACTATGTATCCGTTTGCCGTCATCAGGGCAAAGTTCCATCTTGTACTGAAAAACTGCGTCAGTGCAGATTGAGGGCCACCCTGACAATAAACAAGGGTCGGGTATTTTTTATTCGGATCGAAGTTCGGTGGATAGTGGAACCACACCCCCATTTCTTTACCATCCGAAGTTTTTACCATTTTCAGTTCAGATTTTCCCTGGGCAAGCTTAGCGTACATGTCTTTATTCGCTTCGGTAACCTGCTTCATTTCTCCGTTTTTAAGATTTACAGAGAAAATATCCGTTGCATGATTTACATCTGTTCTTCCTACTAATAATGAATTTTTGTTGTCTGTGAAGATTTCATTTACATCAAAATCCCCTTTTGTGATCTGCTGAACCTTTGCCGATTTAGGATCCAAAGAGAAAAGCTGTTTAGTGCCTTTAAATGCAGCTGTAAAATAGATTGTTTTTGAATCTCCACCCCAGAAAACATCTCCTGAAACGCTTTCGTCCCAGCCTTTGGTAAGGTTATCTGTTTTCCCGGATTTCCAATCCATTAATTTCACATCATTTTTATCCGCTTCATATCCGTCTCTGGCCATGCTTTGCCATAGCAGGGATTTTCCATCCGGACTGAATTTAGGATTAACGTCGTAACCTTTATTCGTTTCGGTTAAATTTTTTGTGGTTCCTGAAGCTAAATCATAAGCAAAAATATCAGTATTGGTGCTTGTTGCATATTCTTTACCGCTTTTCGGTTTGGTTACATATAAAAGTTGGGAAGAATCGGGGCTCCAGATGAAGTCTTCTGCCCCACCGAAAGGCCTTTGCGGGGAATCCCATGTTTTACCTTCCAATAAATCTTTTGCAGCATCTGCTTTCTCTGAAACATTTACAACAAAAACATGATTGTATTTTCCTTCATTGAAATAATCCCAGTGTCTGTGGTTCAGATCTGTATAAACCTGTGCGGTTGTTTTCGGGGTATCGCTATATTTATCTTTCCCCATCAGCTTTTCAACCAAAACCTGTTTGCTGAACGCAATTTTTTTACCATCCGGAGAAATGACGATATTGTCAGCTTCACCAATGGTATAAAATCCAGTCCAGGTTTTACCGTTATCTTTTGAAAGATAAATCTGGTCTCCTTCCTGGGCATAGATCCCGTTTTTATCCCATTGAATAAGGGCTTTTTTACCCAAATCGATCTTGGAAGACTGATTATTTAGAACGTTAAGAAAATAGTTCTCGTTTTTTGTTTTTTCTGTTTTTAAATCAACCTGACCTACTTTATAGATAAGTGAAGACTGATCTGGTGAAACTGCCTGTACTCCAACTTTTTTCAAAGTCCAAAGGATTTCAGGCGTCATTAATTGTTGTGCATTCATTAAAAGTGGAGCTGCCAAAGCAAGCAGGCTGTACTTAAGTTTCATATGTAGATATTCATTTTATGGATCTATGGAACCTGATGACGATTTCATAAATTCCTGTTTAAATCAAAGATTGTCAAAGGTATGTAAATGTGTTTAAAATTCAAATGAAAGCGCATTTATAATTTATATTTAATTAATTTTATGTTATCCAAAAAACTAATCACCATGAAAAAAATTCTATTCATTGTATTTCATTTTTCCTCTGTGTTCCTCTTTTCACAAATCACAATGACCCCGATAGCTACTCATTATAATAATCCTTATCAGGTTACCGTTTCCGGGAATGGTACAATATATTACACGACAGACGGAAGCACTCCTACCTTGAGTTCCAATTCCGCAGCCAATAATTTCCAGATCACCATTAACCAGAACAAAGAAATTAAAGCATTTTTAGTTGACGGACAGGGAAATACCTCAACCCTATTCAGTAAAAAATATTATACAGGACCTGTTCAGACTGCTGCTGTTTATTTTAAACCTCCGTCAGGATGGACAAACGGAAGCTGTATATTGATTGATATGGTAAATCCCAATTCTATCGATGGCTTTGTAATTGATACTCAATGGCCCGGAATTACCATGATCAACACCGGATGTGAAGGATGGTACAAGACCACAAGAAATTTTGAAAATGCCAATGTAAGTTTTAATAACTGTATGCCGTTTCCAAATGTTCCCGGGACCGTCAGCACCAATCTGATTCCCATGGGAAGTACCATATATTATGATTTCACCAACGGCGAAATAAGCAATCCGCCTTCATGTCTGTATCTGAATACGAATGAAGCTCACGCCAACCCTTCTACCCTGGTAAAAGTTTATCCGAATCCAGTCTCTGATATTTTAAAAATCAATACCAATAAAGATTTTAAGGAATATGAAATCATAGATGTGAGCGGAAAAGTGATCTCAAAGAACGCATTTACATCAAAAGAGATTTCCATCAGCCAACTTACTTCCGGAAATTATTTTATAAAACTGAATGACCGGCAGGGAAATATGATTCTTCTAAAGTTCATTAAGAAATAAAAAAACAAAAAACCGTTAATGTAGAATTAACGGTTTTTATTTTGTTATACTTAAATTCTGCAGGATTAATCCCCGTCTGAAAACATGGAATTGGCCAGAGAAGTAATAATAGAGAGTGCAATACTGAAAATAAGTGCCCACCAGAAGCCGTCTACCACCATACTGTCAATGAAATAATCGGCAATAAGAATAATTAAAGCATTGATTACCAAGGCAAATAACCCCAGAGTAATAATGGTCAGCGGAAGTCCTAAAAGACTCAGTACAGGCTTTACAATCAGGTTTAAAACTCCTAAAACAATAGCAAAGATAATTGCTGTTGAAAATCCTTCGAAATGTACCCCCGGTAAAATTTTGGTTAAAAGATACGCAACGATTGCAGTTACGAGTAATCGGATAATTAAGTTCATATGATTATTTTTAATAGTTGGTAAATGATTATCAAAACTCGTTCCATACGGCTATTATCAGAGCATTAATAGAATTATTCAGGTTTAAAATTTCATATAGGGGAAACACCTGTTTTTTTTAAATGGGTATTTTCCCTCTTCTCTTGTTTTAATGAAAACCTGAACTTTACTTCATCAAAATATTAAGTCTCTGTAGTAACGGATCATCCAAAACTACAGATCTCTTTATAACTTTAAAACTATTTTCATGGACGAAGATCAAATTACAGAAACAGGGATATCATATAAAACGCTTATGACCTCTGCAACAGCTTTGGGTGTAGCAACTCTGGTTATTTACAACAGGAAATACTATCAGTTTTATAAAATCATGTCGCTTTCGCTTATTCAGACAAAACCTGTACATTTCAGATATAATAACAGAAAAATTCTTAATGATCAGCTGGAACAGCTTTCGGGCAAAGGATTACTGAGTCCTTTTGTTTTAAAACGTTACGCAACAGTCAATTGGTATTGTGATCAAAACGGCATTCCTCTTACTGATTTTGAGCTGCCTTTCTTTGCAAAAACATTTAAACCCGGCATCTGGAGTTTCCCGAATATATTAGCAGGTGAATCACAGATGTTTACTGAATCCGGGATTAATAATTTTCCCGCAGGAACTTTAAACTATGATGTACGTGTATACAGGCCTGATATTGCAGGACTAATGAACCGGATAAGGTGGAACCCGAAATTATATATTGAACAGAAACCACCTCTTTAATATCCTGATCATATAAAAACAAACAAGTTGCCTAAGGATTGCTCAGGCAACTGTTTCTCATTAATAAGATGATTAATGAGTGTGAAGAATATAGTGATTTATTTTACGGCAGAATACAGCTTTTTCTTTTTTAAAAACCCGATTAATTCTTTAGGCCTGTCGGTCTGAATAATATTGATATTCTTTTTCACATACCATTCATAGGCATCCGGATTTTCAAGCACCAGGTCATCGTTATGCCCCGCACTTTGCTGTGGCCACAGTGAATTGACCCAGACACGGGCTCCTTTTTCCTGAAGTTCTTTAAAATTGATCAGGTGGCTTTCATCCGGTCCTAAAGTAAGCTCAAAACCATAGACTTTATAATGGTCCAGATAATCGTTTAGTTTAGACAGTGCTTCATGATCAGAAAGTCTGATGATCGGCATATAGTGAATTTCATTTTTTATCGGTCCGTATTTTTTATTGAATTCTTCATAAGTTGCCGTGCCTTTAAAAAGAACCTCATCCAACAAATCTCTTTTTTTCAGGACAGGATATACCATATCAAAATAATCAAATGCTTTATCCAGATTGATGAATACTCTTCCTTTGGTTACGTCAAGTATTTCTTCAAGGGTCGGAACCCGCATTTGAGTCGGAACTCCCAACCCGTCTCTCAGATAAAACTTCTTCATCTCCTCCAGGGTATAATCGGAAGGCTTTCCTTTTCCTGTGGTGGTTCTGTCGATGGTATTGTCATGCATTAAAATCAGGACATTATCTTTGGTGAGGGCCAGATCTATTTCCACCATATTGATTCCTTTTTCAATAGCTTTTTTTACGGCCATTACAGAATTTTCCGGCGCTTCTCTCCAGTCCGCCCGATGGGCAACCACCATTATTTTATCCTGTGGAAATTTTGAAAGAGATATTTTATTCTGGCCCAGAGCTATTCCTGAGATGAATAAAAGTATGTAGATGAATCTGCTAGTTTTCATATTTTAAATTTTTTGATTTTAAATACCGTATCAATTCTGCAGGCCTGTCGGTCTGAATAATATTTGCACCCTTTTTTATCATCCAGCCCCAGTTTTCATCAGGGTGATCTACTGCTTTGTCGTCATCATGTCCGGCACACAATTCAGGCCACAGAGCATTGATCCAGATCATTGCATGAGCTTTACGGATAAGCTTTAATAACTCATCTGCTTTCGGGGTATCGTCCTTAATAATCACTTCATACGCAACCGGACTGAAAATCTTAGAAAAATCCCTGATGTAGTCTGCGGGATTAAGAACCTCATCTCTTTTATAAATGCTGTAATCTTCCGGCCATACCATAGGCATATAGATGATATGATCGAGCTTATTTCCTACTTCTTTTTTTAATTCTGAGGCTTTTTTGTTTCCTTTCAAAATAATCTGTTCCGTTGTCCCGGTTTTCTCTGTCAGTATTCTTACGTCTTCAATAAAATCCCAGCCTTTATCTAAATTGAGCATAATTCTTTTACCTTTAATAAAATTCAGCACTTCCTCAAGTCCCGGAACTTTCTCCCTGGTCGGCATACCTGCTCCGTTTTTAAGAAATAAAGACTGTATTTCAGAAAGATTGGTTTCAGAAATTTCTCCTTTGCCGGTGGTTGTACGGTCCAGTTTTTTGTCGTGCATTACAATCAGTTGTCCGTCTTTGGTTTTCTGCAGATCTATTTCTACAATATCAACTCCCATTTTTATGGCGCTTTCTATGGCCTTAACTGAATTTTCAGGATAATTTCTCCAGTCTCCCCTGTGGGCAACGACCAGAATTTTATTTTCAGGAATGCCCTGTTTGAAATAATTGGTTTGTGCAAAGCCTGACTGGGCTATCAAAAGTCCCAATACGCAGCTTATCTTTTTAATATATTGTAATTTCTTATGAATCATTTTTAAAGTATTTGAATTAATATCCGGGATTTTGTTTGATGGCGGGATCTGTATTAATCTGACCCTGGGGAACAGGCATCAGCAGATTGTAATCTTTAATCACTGCCGTATTGTATCCCGGTGTATTCTGAAAATGAGCAGTCATTACCTGCACTGCTTTTCCGGTTCTCACCAGATCAAACCATCGGTGTCCTTCTCCTACCAGCTCTTTTCTCCTTTCCAGTGCAATTTCATCTGCTAACTGCTGTTGACCGGTTAAGTTTACAGGGCTCAATCCGGCTCTGGTTTTAATTTTATTTAAATAGAGGTTTGAATTGGTAAAATCATTGGCTTTGGCATAGCATTCTGCCATTAAAAGGTACACATCTGCCAGACGAAGTACAACTATATTGCTGCCACCATCTGCAATAGCATCAGATGTTTTCATTAATTTTTTGCTGTACGGAACTCCGTTGGGCGTCAGTCCTATAAAAGCATTTCTTCTGTTATCTCCTGAAGTGAAAATATTATACACTTCTTTTGTCGGCAGGTTGTGCCCTTTTGCTCCCGATACAAACCCCGAAGGACTGAACATCTGGTATGCCTGGCTTCCTTCTGTGTTTCCGTTTAGGCCTGAAGTAAACTGAACATCAAAGATGATTTCAGCATTATTTTTATTGGCAGGATCAAAAATCTTGGTCACATCAGACAGCAGGCTATATCCTAATGGCTCTACCTGCTGTAAATAAGGAAGGGCTTCGGTATACTTATTTCTCGTCATTAAAACTTTCCCCAATATTCCCAATGCGGCTCCTTTTGCCACTCTCCCTTTCTGGGAAGCTACTGCAGGTAAGAGATCGACAGCTGATTTAAGCTCTGTTTCAATAAAATTATATACTGTTTCTGCAGAAGTTCTCCCCTGCCCGAAATATTCATTGACGTCTGTTGTTTCTTTAGTTACCAGAGGAATATCTCCAAAAGTTCTGACCAGGTTGAAATACATCAATGCTCTTAAAAATTTCATTTCTCCGATCCGGGTATTTTTAAGGGTCTGATCCATAGTGATGCCTTCAATCCGGTTCAGGACAATATTAGCCTGCTGTATTCCGATATAATTATCTTTCCATGTGCTTCCCAGTAAGGAATTATTGGGCTGAATGGTAAAAAAATCAAATTCACCATAGGTAAAGCTGTCATTGGCAGGAACCTCATCATAGGTATTGTCGGAAGGGATTTCTCCTATGGCAAGCATGGCGAGCTGGTATTGTCCGGTATATTGTAACGTTGCATAGACGGCATTTACACCCTGTTCCAGCTGTGCCTGATCCGTATAGAAATTTGCAGTTACTTTGGTGCTTTCAGGAGAGGTATTCAAAAGGTCTGAAGAGCATGATTGTAATAAAAACAGTCCTAATAAAGGAATATATATTTTTTTCATTGTTTTAAATTTATTCATTGAGCAGTCATTAAAATTTCATATTCATCCCGAAAGAATAGACTTTGGCGATCGGATAATAACCGCTGTCATATCCCTGGGTCAATATGCTGTCTGAGTTAGCATCCAGATTTTGTCCTCTGTAAGAAGTGAAGGTGAAAAGATTGTTCCCCACAAAATATAATTGTATTGATTTCACTTTTAAAGCAGAAATTAACTGATCCGGAAGGTTATAAGCCAGCTTTAAAGATCTTAATCTTACATAATCTCCATTTTTAAAGAAAATATTGGATGTCCTTGCTTCTTTCCTGTTATTTGAAAAGTTCATATTAGGCATTGCGTAAATACCGTTGGGATTGGTTACAGCATTATATCGGTTATCAAAATAATATTGCGACGGAACGCCAAACCCTTCTCCGGATTCGGTAATGCTTACCATATCTCCATTGTATATTTTTCTTCCCAGCTCACTGTATAAAGTGAAGTTCAGCTCAAAATTTTTATATTTGAATGAATTGGTAAAACCCAAAACATATTTTGGAATGCCCGAACCAAAGCTTTTCTTATCATTCGTATCGATCTTTCCGTCTTTATTGAGGTCTTCCATGATATAATCTCCCACTAAGGTTCCGGAAATATGTGGCGAGTTGTCAATTTCCGCCTGGGTTTTATACACGCCTGTGATATTGTAACCGTACATTTCAGCAATCGACTCGCCCACTTTTGTGATGGCAAAATTATTGGCTCCGGCTACAATCTGGGTCTGCCCGTTGGCTAAAGCCAGTACTTTATTTTTATTCATTGAAAAGCTGAAATTACTGGTATATTCAAAACTTTCCCTGATACGCACAGGCTTTAAAGACAGCTGTACTTCCAGTCCGTTATTCCTTAGCTTTCCGATATTCTGCAGAGAGGTGCTGTATCCTGATTGCTGCGGAACGGGTACATCGAGAAGTAAACCATCCCTGTTCAGGATGTAATAATCTGCTGAAACATTCAGGTATTTATTAAACAGTCCGAAATCAATTCCGAAGTTTTTAGATTCTGATTTTTCCCATGAAATATTAGGATTCGGAGCGGTGGAAGAACGGTATCCGGGCGCTAAAATCCCTCCAAACACATAATTTTCCTGGGCCATCAAAGAGAGTGCCCCGAAATTCGGGATCTGGTTATTCCCGTTACTTCCCACACTGAATCTTAATTTCAGCGGATCTAAGAATCTGTTTTTAGGAAAGAAATTTTCGTTGCTTAAAGTCCAGGCCAGGGACAGTGCATAAAAATCACCCCATTTGGTATTCACTCCGAAACGGGAAGAGCCATCTCTTCTGTACGACGCCATCAGACTGTATTTTCCCTGATAAGAATAGTTGAATCTCGTAAAATAGGAAATAAGGGTCCATTTATATTGATCTACATCTACTTTAAAAGAAGTTCCGCCTCCGATATTGGTAATGCTGTTATCAGGAAAACCAGCTGCTAAAGTGGTTACTTTATTAGATTCTTCCTGCTGGTAAGATTGCCCTGCAATAGCATTGAATGAGTGGTCGTTGATCTTTTTATCGTACGTCAGTAAATTTTCGATCAGATAATTCTTGGTAATGTATTCGGTTCTGCTGGCTGTTGTAACATCCGGAGCTGCCGTTCTGTAGCTACCGACTGTTGAAGGATCGAAGAAATTATATTCGTAGCTTGTGTAATCTCCGCCTGCAGAGATTTTGTATTTAAAATCTTTCAGAAAACTCCATTCTCCGAATATATTCCCGAATGTTTTAAACAGGGTATATTTTCTTTTCGTCATTTCGGCCATGGCTACCGGATTTTCCACCAAAGCCCCGTCAGTAGGTGTATTCGCTTTGATCTGCTGGGAAATGTTGAGATTTCCGTTGGCATCTCTCGGGGCAAAGAAAGGATACATGGTCGTCGCCATCTGCAGAAGATTGTAGGTACGGCCGCCATTGACCATATCAAAAAGGCTTCCCTGGGCAAAAGACGGGCTCATGGAAACTCCGAATTTCAGATGATCGGTCATGTTGGTAGCCAAATTGATATTCCCTGAATATTTTTCGTAATCCGTTCCTATTAATATTCCTTTCTGGTTCAGATAGCTTCCGGTGAAAGAGTATTTTGTTTTGTCATTTCCTCCCAGAACATTCAGTGAGGTGTTGCTTATCGGGGCTGGTTTTAAAACAATAGAATACCAGTCGGTATCCACCAATCCTTTTTCTTTACGTAAATAAGGGGCAAGATAATCCGGAATCAGCTCTCTCAGACTAGCTCCTTTAGAAACCCTTGTGGCATTATCGTCAGAAGCACTTCTGTTGGCTCCTTTAGAAAGATAGTTATTATCTCTTGCTTCCTTCATGAAAGTGGCCATATCATAGGCATTAACAAACTTTTCGTTGTCACTTCTGGTCTGGATTCCATAGTAAGAATCAAGGGTATATTCCAACTTGCCTTTTTTTCCTTCTTTGGTTTGGATCAAAACCACTCCATTGGCTCCTCTGGATCCGTAGATTGCTGTAGAGGCCGCATCTTTCAGAATATCAATTGAAGCAATTGAATTAGGATCGATAGAATTGAGATTGGTCCCTTCGGTTAGGGGAAATCCATCGACAACAATTAAGGGATTGGCTCCGGCAGTTAAGGTTCCGATACCACGGATACGAATACTGGGTGACGCTCCGGGGTTGGCATTAGCCTGGGTAATCTGAATTCCTGTAGCTTTTCCTGCGATCATATCACCAAAGTTTCCGGAAGCAACTCCTTTCAGGTCTTTTTCTCCTATCGAGGCTATGGATCCTGAGATATCTTTTTTATTTTGTTTCCCATACCCGATCAGTACAACTTCTTCAATTTTTTTCTCCCGCTCTGAAACCGTATCGTTTTTTGAGGCGGAAATTGTATTCAGTTTGTTTTGTACCACTAATCTGCCGGATGTTTTCCTGACTGTAATGATATTATTCTGAATACTGAATTCCACAGGATAATTTTTCTGTAAATAATCAAGGGTTTTCTGTAAAGAACTGTAGTCGATTTTACTGTCATCCACCAGAATATCTTCAAGATCTGAAACGGAATAAAACACCTGAGTTTTTGTTTTTTTGCTGAGCTTCTCCAGGACTTTCGTCATTGGCAGTTCTGCAGCTGCATAGGAAGAATGCAAAGGAAGGTGTATCTCTGATGCATAAGATAATTGGGCTGCGCACAAAATCCCAAGCACAGTAATACTAATTGCTGTTTTTTTCATAAATTCGCAAATGTTAATTTTTAAACTTTTACCGGTTTTTAAATTGAATTAATCAGCATCGATACGCCAATATCGGTGCTTTTTTATTTTAATATGATTTCTTTTTCATTGATTTTTTCTGGTTTAAGATTAAACGGAAAGCTTATTACTGAAAGAACTTCTTTAAGATTTCCGGTAAATGCCCCGCTTACTTTTTTATTTTTAAACTCAGCCGGATATAATATCCTGATATTATAGGTATTTTCGAGCTCCTGGATAGCCTGGGAATAAGCCGAATGATCAAATGTGAAGTTTCTTTGCCTGTCAGGATGGTAATAATGATAATCCTGTCTCTGCCGGTCATTGGTCCAGATTTCTTTGGGCATCAGGTACGTAATCGTACTGCCATGCTCAATCTTTACTTTTCCTTCAAACAGCTCTACTTTTTTCTCTTCAGATTTCTGATCTAAAAAAAACTGTGTCCCCAAAACCTGAACATTAAATTCTCCTGCATTGATCCTGAAAGGCCTCGTCTTATCTTTAGCCACACTGAATTTCCCCTGTCCCGTAAAAACCATTTCCCTGCTTTTTTCACCGAAATTTTTGTTTAACGTAAGTTTACTGTACGGCCTCAGCTCCACCTGACTTCCATCCGGAAGCTTAAATGATTTTCCGTTTTCCAGGGTTTCATAGACATATTTTTTATCAACTCCAGTTTCTGAAGTTGTAGTCATTTTAAAAAGGGCAAAAAGGCTAAAAAGAGGAATCAATACTGCAGCTGCCCAATAGAGTTTCTTTACAGATTTTTTCTTTTCAATTTTCTTTTCGATGCCGGTCCAGATTTTCCGGTCTGTGATATCATCTATCTTATTTTTTTCTTCAAAAGCCGATTTCCAGTTTTTTTCAAATTCTTCTTCTAAACTCATATGGTATGTATTCTCGCTTAAGTTTACAAAGGTTATTTAATCGTAAATACGCAGAAACAGAAAATCGTAAACCTCATTGACTGAGATTTAACAAATAGTTCATATTCGGAGGTGAAAAAATTTAGTGCAGATTAATTTTCAGAAAACTGATGGCCTTGTTGATGTGTTTGCCGATGGCAA
This sequence comes from Chryseobacterium tongliaonense, assembly GCF_041224435.1. NCBI lineage: Bacteria > Pseudomonadati > Bacteroidota > Flavobacteriia > Flavobacteriales > Weeksellaceae > Chryseobacterium > Chryseobacterium tongliaonense. The sequence continues at coordinate 198,658 of NZ_JBGFFD010000005.1, forward strand.
CTTTAGAAATTTTATTTTCTTTGGCTAATTGGGAATAGCTGAGATTTCCAATTTTGTGCTGAATGAACAGTTCTTTGGTTTTCAGGGGGAGTTTTTCCAGCAGGGATTCTATTTTCGAGATCTGCTCTTCGGTATAAAACTCATCAGTGGTTTCATCTTCATTTTCAGGAATTTCATTTTGATCTGAGGAGACCATTATGAGTTTATTTTTCCGATAGAAATGAGCCACTTCCTGTTTGCTGGTTTTAAAGATAATGGCTTCTATGGCTGACTGATTATTCGCTTTATCCATGTGCTTCCAGACATGTACAAAAATATCTTGCACAACGTCTTCCACATCCTCATCTCTCCGGATGTATTTTCTGACGAAGAAATAAACTCTATGTTTATATTCAGAATATATCTTTTTGAATTGCGCCATTGTGCGTCTGGTAAAAACAGCTCCACAAAAGTATCTATAATAAATTCATCTTGGATTAATGCTATGTTAATTTTGTAAGTGCTGTATAATAACCGCGCTATCAATTAAAAAATGGCAACTATATACTATTTTACACTCATCATTTTTTTATTAACGCAAAGCTTTTTAATCCGATTGCTATATTTAAAAAAAGCAAAGAAAAGCAGCAAAGCTGCTATGAAACATTCCTTTAAAATCTATTTTAATAGATTAAAAAACTTTGATCATCTTAATAAGTCTGATTCATCATTTCCTTTGCGATAAAAACCGATCAAAGAAGCAAGAAAAAATAAGTATAAAATAGTATATAGTTATCTAAAAAATTTATCCTGCATGATCCTTTGGGTATAAAAAATGCCTGTAAAATCTGATTTTACAGGCAGGCTTTTATTATTTTATTTTCATCATCGTAACCAATGACGTGGCTACGTGACTTTCAGAATTTTCATTGTCATTAACAGTGTAGATTTCCGTTCTGATTACAATGATTTTAGTTCCGCCTTTTATTACATATGATTTTGAAACTAAAGCATCTCCCATAGCCGGCCGCAGATAATTGACCTTTAATTCTATGGTAACCACATAGCAATCCTGCTCATAATGGCTTACGGCAGCATATCCTGAAGAAACATCCACCAAGGAAGCGATCATTGCACCGTTGAACATTCCTGCTTTTCTGGTCATCATTTCCATTTTAGGAATTTTAATGGAAACGAAATCCGTTTCCACTTCAAGAAGTTCTGCATTATAGAATTTCAAAGTTTCCGAGCGGCTGAAACTGTCGGTAATGAGTTTCTTTTTTTCTGGCGTCATGGATTTTTATTTATGGTAAAGATATGGACTTATGTTGAAATGTTTTGATTCTGCTTTATGTGACCTCTTAGACAAAGTCCTTTTACTACGGATTCCGCGAATTTGCACTGATATTACTTAAATTTAAATCATTTCTAACCATTAAGATTTTTGAAGAGATTAAGGGGAGTTAAGAAATCATTCTGATTTTAAGATGAGAAAAAATCTTACGCAAAGCAGGCTTAAATATCTTAATAGCTTATCTGAGTTCTTAATGGGTCAAAAATTTTTCACCACGGATTTCACGAATTTGCACAGATGTTTCTAAGCTAAATGACTGAAAGCAGTAAATCTTCACTTTGAGTAGTGTAACAAAATGTATATATCACTTTTAACCATTAAGATTTGTGAAGAGATTAAGGGAAGTTAAGAGAATCATTCTGATTTTAAGATGAGAAAAAACTTAAGCAAAGCAGATTTAAATATCTTAATAGCTTATCTGAATTCTTAACGGTTTAAAGATATCTGTTAAAATTGAAAGGTTAATTTGAGATTGCTTCACCTTCGGTTCGCAATGACGGGATGGTTTACATCTAGTTCAATTCTACAGTGAAATTATCGGATAATGAAAGTGCACCTTCTGTTAAGCCTTCGGGGTGAGTGGTAAAGCCTTTTAATTTTGAAGTTTTCCCTTTCAGGACAAGGTCTAAAAGCTGTTTATCAGAAAGTTTCTTGCCGAAAATTTCAAACGTAACCTTGAAGCCACAGTTTTTAAAATCAGAGCATCCCACAGCTGTTTTTCCTTTTATCAGGGTGTGATCTTTACATTTCGGGCATTTTGTTTCTTCCCAGGTCTGAAGCTCTTTTTTGGGAGCAGGTTCTCTTTTTTTCTTTTCAACTATTTTTTCTTCTTCCTGCAGCTGGATTACTTTTCCTTTTCCGTCCACTACTTTTTTGGTGAGTTCGGTTACCATCTGAATCAGTTCTTCCTTAAACTGGTTGGCTTCATATTCACCGCTTTCAATTTTACGGAGCTTCAATTCCCATTCCCCTGTCAGTTCAGGACTTTTGAGAAGTTCATCCTCGATGGTATCGATCAGCTGAATTCCGGTTTGAGTGGCGATAAGGTTTTTCCTTTTCTTCTCGATATATTTTCGTTTGAAAAGGGTTTCAATAATGTTAGCCCGGGTTGAAGGCCTTCCGATTCCGTTGTTCTTTAATAATTCCCTAAGTTCTTCGTCTTCCACCTGTTTTCCGGCGGTTTCCATCGCTCTCAGTAATGTAGCTTCCGTGTAAGGTTTTGGCGGGGAGGTTTTTCCCTGATGAATCATAGGATCGTGTGGCCCGGTTTCTCCAACGGTAAATTCAGGGATCGTCTGTTCTTCTTCTTTATCTTTTTCTTTATCTGCCGGTTCTTCTTTGGCATCTTTGGCGTAAACGGCTCTCCAGCCCGGCTCAAGAATCTGCCGTCCGCTTGTTTTAAAAGGAATGGTTCCTACCTGTCCTTCCACTAAGGTATTTGAAATTTTACATTCGGGATAAAAAACGGAAATAAAACGTTTGGCAACCAGGTCATAAATCAGTTTTTCTTCCCTGCTCAGATTTTGGGAAGGCGGAATCTCAGTCGGGATGATGGCATGGTGATCTGTCACTTTAGCATCATCAAAAACCGCTTTCGATTTTGGAACAGGAGCTTGTAATAAAGGAGCTACAAGTTCCCGGTAAAAATGCATTTTCTGAAGAATGCCTTCTATTTTCGGATAAAGGCTTTCGGATAGATAAGTGGTATCAACACGCGGATAAGTCACATGCTTTTTTTCGTAGAGACTTTGAATATATTTCAGGGTGTTGTCTGCAGAATACCCGTATTTTTTATTGGCTTCCACCTGAAGTCCGGTAAGATCAAAAAGCCTCGGATTTTTTTCTTTTCCTTCTTTAATTTCAAAAGAGACGATTTCAAAAGGATTTACTTTAAGGTACTCCAAACCTTTTTCTGCACGGTCTAAAGTTTTCAGCCTGTCAATTGCAGCATTAAAGATGACATCCCGGTATTTGGTTTTCAGTTCCCAATATTCTTCAGTGGTGAATGCGTCTATTTCCTTTTGACGCTGGACGAGCATTGCCAGTGTGGGAGTCTGAACTCTTCCGATAGAAAGTACAGCTTTGTTACCACCAAATTTCTTCGTAAACAGTCTGGTCGCATTAATTCCCAGCAGCCAGTCTCCTATTGCTCTTGCATTTCCTGCCAGGTATAAGTTTTTATAATCTTCTGCGGGTTTCAGGCTTTCAAAACCTTCTTTAATGGCTTCTTCGGTAAGGGATGAGATCCAGAGACGCTGAACGGGTTTATTGCATTTTGCTTTCTGCAATACCCAGCGCTGAATAAGCTCCCCTTCCTGTCCGGCATCACCACAGTTAATGACTTCATCACATTCTCCGACCAGCTTTTCAATAATACTGAACTGATTTTCTACGCCTTTATTCGGAATAAGTTTTATTCCAAAATTCTTTGGGATGATGGGCAGGAAAATCAGGCTCCATGATTTGAGTTCCGGGCCGTAGTCGTGGGGTTCTTTAAGGGTGCAAAGGTGGCCGAACGTCCATGTCACACAGTATCCGTTTCCTTCCATATAGCCCTGTTTCGGTGTTGTGGCACCCAATACTTTAGCTATATCTCTGGCAACGCTCGGCTTTTCTGCAATACAAAGTTTCATGAATATTCGGAATTATCGGAAGGGGTGCAAATTTCAGCATTTTTTTTGACTTTTCCCTGATGGATTTCAGAAAAAACCGTTAATGCCAAATTACAGCTGTGCCTGTGGGCTTGCAATAATCTGAACGTCACCCTGTTTCAGCAAGGTTCCGTTACCGACACGCATAGAATCCAGTTTAAAGGTAGAATAATAAGTATCCGGAACTTTAAACCATAAATATACATTGGAATCTGATCCCACATATTGCCCGGCGGTAATTGATGTGCTGATATTAACGTGAGTTTTGCTTTTAATCACCGAGTTCATAGGCTGATAACAGTATCCCACCCAGGTTACATCTATAATATCCGCGCCATTAAAGTCGTATCCTGTAGCTTTGATATGAAACATGGCACTGTGAGTATTGACTTTATAGGGTAATTTTATATGAAAAATATTATTGCTGCTTTCTGCTGTAAAAAACTTTGCAATTCCCTCCCTGGTACTTCCTACATCAGTAGGTCCTTCAAGATCTAAGGTAACATTCCCGGATTGCCCGTTAATAGTCTGCACAAAGGTGCTTAAACCCATATTATTTCTGATGTCCTGTAATGATATCTGAGTAATGAGAGCTCCATTTTTTGACCTTAGGCGTAAATAGCCGTCTTCTGTATTGATATTTTCTATAAGCCTTGCGAGTTCCGGACCATCCAAATGGGCGAAACTGTCGAGCAAATCCCCGAACTGATCTTGTGTAGGCCTTTTGCCTATCTTAAAATATTCTTTTAATTGTATTAATGTTTTTTTAGCCATTGTTTAATTTTTTAAATTTCCAACTTCTCTATTTTGAAAAATCACATGAAGAACAAGCTTTCCTATTTCTGAAGTAAGCTTATCTGAGAATCTCTCATTGAGATTTTGTTTCCATCTTTTTTACTAAAGAAATTTCCGGAAGATGGTTTTCCCTGAATGAGATTGCCATCTTCCGAATATTCCTCAAATTAATCTGATGTTAAGATGAATTGTTGTCTTCTATTAAGACTCAACTGCTTCTGAAAATCTTGTTATTGAACTTATATTGAGAGATAAATTTGCGTCTGTATACGTCGTTACTGCTTCCAGAATATATCCGTTGGGTGCAGCTATTGACGCTGAATCAGCAATCGTATCACATAATACGGAAAACTCTCCTGTTGTCTGCTGGGGAGCAAGTGTGATTACTCCGCCCATAACGGTAAACCCGCTTACAGGATTTCTGAGTCTGAGATACAGCGTTTGTGTTTCTGTCAATGATGTCGTTCTACCGGAAAAATTACCGATAATTCTCCATCTATGATTCTGGCCTGAAACCGGGTTTTCAATTAATCTTCCTGCAAATGATGTAGAGCCACCGTTTCTTGTCGAATCAAACACTCCTTTATAATTATTGGGTGTGCTGTTCGGATACTTTGTTGTTGGTGAGTCTGCAATAGTTGGAGTTGCACTGCCAATATTCAGCTGTTTATAGGTATTTGCTGTAAAATTAGATGCAGTCAGCCCCGTATATGTTATTTTTACCTGCCCGGATTCATTTTTTCTTGCAAAAGCAGTATTCCAGTTATTGATGGTTTGCTGGGAGAAGTCGTTGGAATCCCAATCTTTTGCCCATGAAGACCACGTTCCGTTATAATAATATCTTCTGTAAGAGTCATTATTTCCTGCATAGGTATTATATTCCTGAACAATATTTGTTCCTGTCGCAAAAACTTTTAACAGGCCGGCTAACGCCACAGGATGATTATTTTCCGGAGTGGCATTGACGTTTCCGCCCTGCACCCAATATCCTGGTGTAATAACCGTATTCAAATTAACATTTCCTACCAATCCTCTATATAACAGGCCTTGTGTAAAAGCATCATTCCACTGACTTGAATTACCATGGTTTAAAGTACTTATGGTACCGGTGGTGTTAATTTTCACTACTTCAGTAGGAGTAACTACAGCCCCAAAACTACCACTAGCCGGTGCAAAATTAAATGAAAAACTCTTATGATTATTAACAGTAAGAGCCAATGAATTCAAACTTCCTCTCGGTTGAATAAAATCAGTTCCATTAAACTGAAGATTATGAGCTACCCATAACCCATAACCTTGTGTAGAATTTGCAAGATTGGTATGAAATATCGCAGAACCTGTTGCTGTTTGAGAACCAAAGTATAGATTATAAGAATCCAGATACTGGGTATTTGCAGGATTAATTACTATCTGGCCTGCACTTACTGTGTCTCCCTGAGGTCTTAAATAAATAATCCCCGCAGGTGTATCGCCTGATAAAATCAGACTGTTGGTATTGGTTCTGATTCTATTAACTCCTGTTCTCTGAATTGTCAGCTCTCCGGACTTTGAATTTATGGTTCCTGTAAGATCTACATTTCCTCTGGTATAGGAACTCCCTACAACATCTAATGCATAGCCTGTTGTAGGAACTGTTGAGGCACTTGCTCCAATGGCAACTCTTTGATCTGATGTCCATCTTATCGCGTTTTTGCCATTGTAAGTTGCACCACCAATATATCCCCAGCTCAGTGTAACCACTCCTGTATCAGATACATTTCCAAAATACCCAAATGCATCTACATCTCCATTAGAACCTATAAGCTTTGTAAAATATCTTGAAAATCCTGAGTTAACTTTCATATCAGACATATCCCTTGAAATCCAGTTTGTACTCGTATTTCCAAGATTAATTGTTCCTGTCATTTTTCCACCTGCCAGAGGCAGATAAGCTGCCGGATTAAATGAATCCAGGTGTATGTAGCTATCTAAAAGATCTCCGAACTGGCTTTCTGTAGGTCTTTTACCTGCTTTAAAGTTGTTCTTTAATTCTGTGATTGGTTTTTTAGCCATGATTTAATTTTGATTTTAAATTTTCAATTTCTTTATTTTGAGAAATCATATAAAGGGTAAGCTCTTCTATTTTCTGAAGCAGCTTTATCTGAAATTCTCCAACTGACAGCCCCTTTTCTGTCATTTCCTGTGCAGATGGAATTTCAGGAAGGTGATTTTTTTCTGAGATGAATTTCTCAAGATCCTGCACATTTCTCAGATTATAGTCTGCAGCAAAAACAAAATCGGCAGTAGGCGTTGTAGAAACCAGAAATTCCTTCGCTTCTACTTTTCCCTGGAATGCTGCATTGCCATCGGATGCAAATCTTGCCACTTCATTTTGATTCACTCTCACTGCCATTGCTCTGATATCACCGCTACCGCCTCTTACTATTCCCAGATCAGCTGTATCGTTATACCATGTGAAACGCAGCATTGAATTCATCGTGTTTACGGTGTTGGCGGCTTCCACGAACTTTATTGTTTTAGGCTCACCTCCGAATCTGACATCCAGTTTGCTCTCCGGGTTTGTTGTTCCGATCCCGATGTTTCCGTTGGCAGTAATGGTATTTCTGACCTGTCCGTTGGTAATGAAATTAATTGCTCCGAAAGTGTCACTCAATCCATTATTTACGATATTAAAATCACTGTAGTTTCCATATCTGAATCCTGAGCCCGTGTATCCGGAATTGACCTCCAAATCAGCGCTTGAATGGTATTTTATTGTTATCTTATTGCTGCCGCCTGCTGCTTCATTCCTGTCAAATAATCCCGAAGTATAATCCACATCTCCCCGATTATCAGGAGCTTTTACATGAAATTTTGCTTCAGGAAGTGGTGTACCAACTCCTACATTCCCTTCATTGTTTACTTTCAATCCTATTTTTGCACTTTCTGATGAAAAAGTATTTCCCACCCATAGATCCCATTCGTTTGTCATTGGCTGACGCACAACGGCTTCGGTGGTATTACCCCTATTATCCAATGCCTGCCACGACTGATTTTTATTAATAGCTCTTACTTTAATAACCACCTGCATTTTTGATTCTGTATTACCGCGTATTTTTAAGGCTCTTACTCTAAATTTAGATAAGCCGCCATTAACATCTACTGTAAAACACACATTATCATTTCCATCTACATAATTATTTTTATTAATGGTTCCGCATTCTCTCCACAAATCGTGATTAGAGTGTGAAGCTGATGCTATATGGGTAGCTGCTGATGCTATATTACCTCTGGTATAAGCAATTGATATTTCGTAAAAACCTGATGCGTTAGCTGCTATGGATCCGAATCCCAAAAACTCTACATAATCCCCTACCTGATAATTGGCAGGAAATTCAAGTTTCGTTTCATATTCAGATGATTTTAAGTTAACGAATTCATTGTTATCTAAATGAACATAGCTATCGATAAGATCATCAAACTGACCTTCCGTAGGCCGTTTACCGGCCTCGAAATAGTCTTTTAGTTCTGTGATTGTTTTTTTTGCCATGATTTAACTTTTAAATATTAGGCCTTACGATAAATGTTCCCTGCAGGATCATTCCGTCTAATCCGTTTGATGAGATCCCGCCGATATCCGACCAGGTTTCTTCTTTGTAAATTGTCAGGATTTTCTCTTCCGTACTGATCATATTCGATGTATTTTCAGAAACCATTTTGAAATGGTGATACAACATATTTCCATCTGCATCTTTGATCTGCATAGGATCCATATTCAATTTTTCCAATGGTAAGAAGAACTCATTTACCGTCAGGTCAAATGTTTCTTTCAGCTTCCACTCTTCAATGTTGGTAACCGGATTATTTTCCAAAAGGTATAAGTTCGCTTTTGAAATGTCTTTAGCATCGGTATTAATCCTTGCTATTTCTTTCCAGTTCCCCTGATTATTCAGCTTATAGAGATGGTATTTCCCTTTGTAACAAACCTGATCCCATGATAAAATCACCGTATCAATAAAATCTGACACTACAGGTTCGGAATGATATCTCAGTTCCGGAGCCGGCGGATTATAATTTTCCACCAAAGTAGATACAAATACTTTTGAAGGGAGTGACGGAGCCTGCTCTACCACAACTTCAGAAACCGGAGGATTCACAAAATAATTGGTCACAGAATATTCCACTTTTCTTGAAACTACCACACGATAGAAGAGTAAATCTCCATAAGGCTTGGTTTCAAAGCCTTCAAAATCATCATAGATCACCCAAGAACCGTTATTGGCATCAATTTCCACATCAGCAATATCCAGGTCTTTAATCATTTCCATACTCAGGATAGAATCGGCATCCAGTTTATTGGTCGCTCTGTACAGCGTCACTTTATTGATCTTATGAACTTCCGGGTAAGGGTTGATTTCCACTCTTACGCCTGCAGAAATTCCCAGGGTTGCATTATCAACAACAGGTAACAGACTCAGAATTTTCGCCGGTTCCGCAGGGTTGGTATTCACCAGCTTGATCGGACCTAAAAATGTACTGAATTCTCCCATCTGCATCTGATTACCCATTTCTCTTACTCCGTAGAAGTAGAAGTTATCTGAAGCACCATCCAGTGCAAAATCCGTAAATAATGTTGAATGATTCGGAGCCTGGCTGTACACTGCTGCCATGGGTGCCATATCAAAATCAGCATGAGTGGTCGGCAATAAATAACCTGCTGCATCACGGATGGTCTGCTTCTTATTTTTCGGTCTGTGTCCTAAAGGATCTGTAAAGCTCAGATTCTTAATATGCTGATAGATCATTGGAACTTCCGTAAGCGGTAAGAAACAATTGAAAATTCTTTCTTTGATAAACTGCCCGAAGCTCAGCTCATCTGAAATGGTCGGGATTGCTTTGATAATGATCTGATTGAATTTTTTATGCCCTCTGTCAGCTTCTACCAATTTATCATTGTAATAGGCAGTACCCGGTAATAAATCATAAAAATCATTATGCTCTTCAATAAATGCATTGATCTCATCGAAGAAATGCTCACTGTCAGGAAGTGGTAACTTATATTGTAATGGGCCTACATCAGGAAGAAGCGCATATTCTGTACTCACATTATTGGTAAGCATATCAAAATCTACAAAATTCATCCATCTGTCATTAAAAAATACTTCATCAGTACCGCCCAATGCATTAAGGTTTTGTTTGATATTCTTTATTGTTTCCTGTTCATATAAAGCAGCCAGTAAAAGACCGTTATTTGCTCTGAAATACTGTGTAGCATATGGTTTATGGGTAAATTCCGTAATAAAGCTGTACGTAGATTTACCGAATTTATCAGGTCTTGTCGCATACTTTGAACCCGTGGGCTGTTTTGGCGGATATGGCTCTACAATCCTGTTGGCAAACAATACTGTAGGAATACTGAATTTAGATTTGTATTTAGCACCCTGCATATCAAGAGTGTCGTTATCCACACTTTTGAAACCGAAAACAGAATATCTTACATCTTCATCTCCTGAAGGTAAAATAGCATCTTCAATTAGGTTATTCGCAACATTCTTATATAGATACACCTTATATGACGGATAATAATTGACTTTTACGTCTGTTCCGGTCACAGGATCCGTCAGTTTAGGATCGGTATTCCCTACCTCAAGGAATTTTGGCAGATGGGTTACATCATCCTCTATAACTTCAAAGTTTTCGTCATAAACATACAAGACCAGATCATTATTGGTTCCGATATTTTCTGTTCGCACCACTTTGAAAATCGATCTTGATTCCGTAGGTTCTCCGTTATTATAATCAAGGTTGGTAAACATTCTTACAATACCGTTTAACCATTCTACAGAGTTTAAATTGGAGAAAAACTGTGGATGCTGAGCCATTTTAAATCCCGGGAACGTAATTTTATAAACTCCCTGGTGTACAAACGGCTGAGTATCCGGATAGTCAATTACGGTTCCTAAGCTGTTCTGATATTTTGTTATTTTCTCAAAATATTTTTCTACGGTAGCCTGTTTCCAGAAACCCCTGCTTTTTTCAAGATATCTTTGAGGTGTTCCGTTGGCTTGCGGCATACTGATTATTTCCCTGTGTACGCTCCAGTCATTTGTACCGATTTTCACTTTCAGGGAATTCGGGTTTTTAGTGCCCCATGTAGAGGTATTCTGCATGTTTTCTGTCACATTAAATAGACCTTCTGTAGACGGATTGATCACAGGAAGCGTTAAACTTGCCTGATCAATCAGAGGAGTTGTACCTGCAATAATCGCTTCACTGGCTGCTTTTTTGAAGACTGTAAAAACAAGTCCTGCGGGAGCCTGAGTGATCCCGTTGATGATATAACTGTCAGATCCCATTAAGAATATACTTCCGATAAAATCATTGATCGTTGTTCCTGCAGGAATTTCAGATTTGAATGTCTCCTGCTGAATTGAAGGCTGTGGTTGTGGCCCTCCCGGAACGTTACCAAGAGTAGCTCCTGAACCAGGAACAACATAATCTTTTGTTTTAATAACAGCCAGTAACTGATTGGCAGGATGAGCTTCTACGGCAAATGCCTGGGCTGAAATAATTTTCGGTGTATAGTTTCTGAAATAAATTTCAACCTCATCTGCAAATACTTCCTTATTATCAGGAAAGAGTGTATTCGGATCCATATAATCATCATTGGATAAAGGAGAATCAAACGGAATTGAATATCCTATCCCATCCTGATAAATATGATAATCATAAGTAAGCCTTACCAATGTTTTATCCGTATCAGTGATAGCTTTTAAACGCTTCTGATCATCCTGGGTAGTAAAGGTAGGCGGAAACTCTTTCTGAATATTAAATGCCGTAGTTCCGGAAGGCGGCAACAGTTTATTGGCCGGCTTAATCTCCGTATCAATCGACAATTCGGTTTCTCCTAACTGAGCTCTCGAGAACCAGTTGATTCCATATCCTTTGTAATAATAGGTACCGCTTTTATCCTGTTTATGCATATATAATGGCACATATGTATCAGGAATCTGAATCGGCAGTGTTTCAAAAGAATCTCCCCCGTTGCTTGTATTATCTATATTCTTATACTGCGTGTCGTGGGAAAGCTCAGGTTTTACCCAGATGTAATCATCGGTTTCTCCCGGCTCTACCAGACGGTATTCTAGGCCTGCGTATACCGGATTGGTAAATGATGAGGCATCAAATTTCACATAGGATTCAAAAAATGTCGGATTGACCTGGAAATCAGGAATCTGATTATTGTAAACACTGATGTAACGGTATTTTCCATCTGAAGAATAGCCTTCACTGTTATATAAATTCGCAGAATTAGGATTATTGGAATCCATTCCTTTGGAAAGCTTCATCAGGTTGACAGGCAAAGACAGCCTTTCGATTTCCGTAGAAACCGGAAGAGACATGGAAAGCAACTGATAGCTTTTGTCAGAACTATTAATATCTACATTTTTATTGGTGTAATATTCTGCGATATAAATAAATTCACTTCCGAATGTATCATCTTTGATATCAAGATGCCCAAGTCCCAGCATTCTGGCTACGTGATAATCCAGTGCTGCAATATTCAGCATATCTAAATTGGAAACCTGCGTTTCACCATCTTCAGGCGGATCATTGGTAATATCTACAAAAGGATCTGTACCGGAAGGGGCAAAATTAAAATCGATCGTTTCATATGCTTTCGGATTCGGCTGGGCATCACTTAATGCCACATAGTTTTTGACTACAGTGAAAATATCCCTGTCTAACGGCCCCTGGGAAGGATGTTCCCATTTTTTCATGTAATTGTCTACATTGGTGTAGGCTCCATCGTTGTATCTTAACCATTTTCCGTTTACCGGGTTGGTATCCGGCTGTGGTTCCAGCCTGTCAAAGACTTCATGATCATTGGTCGTTAAAGAGAATTCTCCCTGTAATTTCCATGCGTTTGCATTGTTTCTGCTGATGATAAAATCCGAATAGAATTCAAATTCAATGACCTGGGTATAACAATCTGTTGCTCTGAAACGTAGTGTTTTACCATTTTCAGCATTGAAATAAGCATCGCCTATTTCATTACCCGAATAAGGTTTTCTGTACGTAAGGTGCTGCTGGGAAACCGAATTATTTTCGGACACCGAAAGCGCTTCCACTTCCAGATAAGAAGATGACTGATAATTATTGACTTTTAATCGTGCTGCAAAGAAAAGGTCTGTTTTACACTGAACTTCAATAATTTCGTTACCGTATTTTTCAACAAATTTTAACGGCTCAATAAGTGGATTAATGATTTGTTTTACCTGGTTGTATACTGCTTTGTTCTTAAAATAAACATAGATCATCCTGGTATTGCCGTTGGCTTTATACACCCACATTTTCTGGTTGTCATCCACCAACTGCGGAGCAACCGAAAAATCTAAGGTAAATACCGATTTCACATACGGAGTCCTGTATATTCTGACAAAATCATCAGGCTTGTTGAAATTATAGGCTGTAGAAGCCAGGTTTCCTTTCGGCAAATGGTTTTCGCCCAGCTTTCCACCGAAGCTCCATCTCAAATGGATTCCTTTGGCACTGTCTTCGCCTCTTGACCCTGCACCCTGAAGATAGAAATTAGGGGTCTGCAATCCGGAAAACTCATTAAAAACAATAGATGTTCCGCCGCCTGTATCACAAACATCTTCACCAGTGTAAGAAGCCGGAACTACTTTAATGTCATTCTTCTCTATTTTATAAGGCATATCTATAAGCTGAAGAGCGGTATCCTCCATTTTCTGTTCAAAAACAGAGCTTCTCCAGAATTCTATCGGAAACGATTTACAGTTATCAATAGCCTGATCTATATATCCTGAATAATTAGTAGAACCTATCGTTCCACGGATCAGGACATTGGTGTTTACGATCTGATCCATAGCCATTGTTGTTACATCAAGCTGCTTTACAAACTGGTGTACAAAATCATATGTAGAATGTACGATTTCATTTTTATCATTGTACACATAGAAATAATCGGGACCGAATGTGAAAGAGGTTTTTTTATTGACATTCAGCAAATAATAAGCGCCCCATTGTTCATCAGCCAGCATTAAAACCGGCTTGTCAATCCATAAACCTGATACATATAATTTATTATTGGCATAATAAACGCCGTCTAAAGTGATCGGTGTAACACTGTCAAAAAGAAAACTGTATTTAGCATCGAGGATATTAAGCATCGGATCCAGCCTGAATAAAAAACCCTGTTTCTCTTCTTTCAGGACCTGGTTTCCACAGATGGCCAGTGTTTCACTGTATCTTGTAAAACCTTCCACTTCAAAACCGGCATCACCGCCATATACTGAGATTTCCTTCTTTTTACTGACATTTCCTTCTTCATCTAATGATAAAATATAGCTTCGTCTGTTTTCCTCATTCAGATAAACAAGGAAAATAAGATTCTCAAGAGTTTCCAGAAACAAAGCATTTTTAACTACTGCATCCGGGAAACTTTTATACCAGATAAATTCCCCGTCTTCGTCAATACGTAAGATAAAAGGGATACTTCCATTTTCCAGACCGGTTAGCAAGTAACCGGTTTGGAAAGGAGTTATTTTTTTAAAAACAATATGCCTTTCTGGCATGGAGTAAGTTTTGTTCCACAGAAGACTTCCGTTTTCTTTGAGAACTGTGATTATTCCTTCTTCGTTTTTTCTACCTGCATGAAATATCTTCCCATTGTGTGCATAGGTAAAATTGATATTGACATCAGACGTATTGTAATTATGATATTTAAAAAAACTCATTTTTGTGACTTAATTAGTTATAATTGTATTTCATTAACTGTTACCATAGATTCGATATCATAGCCTGAACCGTTCCAGGATTTGTATCTGAATCTGCAGTTTAATTTTTTGTTTACTATTTTCTTGCTCTGATGCATCACCAGGATCTGTGAGTAATCTTTTGAGTACAATATTTTGAACTCATTATTCACCAGATCGTTTTGGCTCAATACCTCGAAACAGTTTTTCATTTCCGATAAAGGAATTTTCGGGTCATTGAAAGGCTCCGGATTTCTTATCAGCAAGGCTACAACATCACTGTTGCTGTTGACAATTTTCACAAACTCGGTATTTGTAGGCGGATCTAAAGGTTTTAATCCCAATACGCCTTCAAGAGCTCTGTCAAATACTTCTGAATACGTATTTACAAGGCCGACCAGCTGTGCATTTTCAACACCTCCCGAAACCAGGGTATACAGGTTATCCAACTGCTGCTGACTGACATTCACCGGAATCTGGTAAACAGCATCTCTTTCTGCTACTAAAGCATTATTGTCATCATATTCTTTCAGCTTGTAGCTTTCTACCTGCTCTATGAAGTTTTTATATCGTGAGGTTTTGAAAACAAACTCATGAATTTTCTGATTTTCTTCATAAACGATTTCTATGCCGTTCATATGAGGAGTAAACGCACCATCATCATTGTCATCAAAAGCATTGTATACAATTGCCGTATACAGTTTTTCAGGATTAAGGTTTGTAAGCACCACGGAATAGTCATATGATTTTGGCGGCACCGGATCTCCTAAAGTAATGGAGCACGTAATAGGGCTGTTAGGCTGATTAACATAATTAACATAGTTGATCATCTGCTGAACTCCTAAAGGGATGTTCGGGTTTGTGCCCTGCTGCCATGTTTCCGAGTCGATTACCGGTACGGTTTCATGTTGTGTCCAGTCCTGTGGTAGAGGATACGGAACGATAACGTCCGTAACCGGATCTTTAATCACGATATTGATGCTTCCCTTCATTTTCTTCAGTTCCTGCTGAGCGCCCTGAGCCGGGATTTTCTCCCATGTCTTAAGCATGTTGTAGACATACGGTTTTGTAAAGAAGAATTTGATCTCACATTCCTGGTTCCCGTAGAACATCGGTTTTGCCATCAGCAAATCTCCGTCTGCATTAGGATATGATTTCTTCATATCGATGTATGATTTAAGGGATGTAATCGGATATTCTTCCGGTTTTTTACCGCTGTCGGTATCGAT
The DNA here is from genome assembly GCF_041224435.1 of Chryseobacterium tongliaonense. Taxonomy (NCBI): domain Bacteria; kingdom Pseudomonadati; phylum Bacteroidota; class Flavobacteriia; order Flavobacteriales; family Weeksellaceae; genus Chryseobacterium; species Chryseobacterium tongliaonense. Next base: position 214,424 of record NZ_JBGFFD010000005.1, read on the forward strand.
ATAATCCAATCTTTTCTTTTCAAAATGCCCGATAGGTCCTGCTGTTTTGAATGCGAAGTAATAGTCAAAGATTTTAGGGGTATCATCGTTGATATTATCCTTCATCTTGATATGTAAACAATATGTACTGTTTGGTCTCCACACCGGCTGCACCACTTTTTCCATGGCATCAAGCATCAGCTGCATATCCTGCTGAACCGCCAGTTGCCCCGGAATGGTCTGCTGATATTCATAATCTGCTGCCGTCATCCATGAAACCTGCTGTAATAAGGTATAGCAGTTGGCTACATAGTCAGTATTATCATTATTACATCCGCAGTTTCCTAACTGGAACATAATTTCGAAGATTTTCTGGGCTAAAGCCAGTGCACCGGCTAAGGTAGCATCATCAGATGCAGGATAGTTTTCAAGGAAATATAAGGTCTCTTTGATATAAGCCTGCCCGTTGAGCAATTCGTATTCAGGATGTTCCTTATCAAAATTGTATAATGCGTTGATCAATATTTCAAAACATTTCCAGTTGCTTCGCAGATCCGGGAAATTAAATGAGATACAGTTATTAAGATCAGAAGTAATCTGATTCAGGAATTCACACAGCAAAGCATCTTTGGTACATGGTTCCGGAATGGCATCACATCCGCAGTTGGGAGTAAATTTAAGCTGAATCGGTTTATGGCTCGTCTTGCTGACTTTGATAATAACCGCTTTATTCATAAACTCTTTCGGATATTCGTTGGAGTAACAGATATCAATATTATCAGCTGTAGCAGATATTTTAGTAATCAGGCTGTTGTACTGAATAAACGAGTTAAACGGATTATTCGGCAGATACAGGAAGATCACAGAATGGGTATTGAAATCCACATAAGGAGCGGTTTCACCGGTCACCTGTATGTACATCGTCTCAAATTCTACCAGGTTATTGATCACAGCTGAATAATTGAAGTTTACAATTCCTGAACTCATCACCCCGTTATAGTTGTTTACCGTATGTATCACATCAAAATCAAGCTCATTGCACTGGGAAGAGGTACAGCCTGCATCTTTAAGGAAATTAAGCTGGGCAACCAATTCGTCATGTAAATTCTGTTCTGAAGGAGACAATACAATTGAAGTTACAGCACCTGTCGCATTGGCCGTTGCATTTGCCCAGATCTGATCGATTTGTGCATTAATAGCATCAATGTCTGCCTGATTCGCATGATGCGGGATAATTTCTATCTTGCTTACATACTTATCTGAATAATTTTCCGAATTATATTCTACGATGGCATCCAGCTCAGCTTTTGTTTTCGTCATCTCAGTGATCAGTTCATAATTCTGATAAATCGCATTCGAGAAAACATCTTTATAGAACCTGATCGTCACATCACTTGCCATTGTTGAAAGCGTAAGATTCACTTTCGCAGACGGCTCAGGAAGTGTGATCACCATTGTATTTCCATTGGTAAGCTTCAATGATTTAGGGAATCCATGCGGGTTTGATGCATTCGAAACCATCATATAATCATTGTTTGTCGTAGCTCCCAATAAGTTGTAATAAGCCCCGTTAATATATTCATTGGCATACATGGTCGGCTGGTAATAAACCGTTCCTACAGTCTTGTCCAGTACGTTGGATTCATGCCACACATCTGTATGCTGTGTACAGAATAATGAAGAAGCGGTAATACCATATTGCTCAGGAATAAACCATCCCGGTTGTCCGCCGTCAAGGAATGAGAACGGGTTGGATGATAAAATCCTGATGGTATCATACTTTTCATTGGTTTTCTGCCAGTATCCTATTTTAAAGCTGTTAAGATTAGGGATCTGATTTGCTTCAGCTTCCGTAAGAACCGCTCTGTAAGGATTATACTCCTGCCATTGTCCGTTGTTTTCAATATTGATTTTAATATCTTCAATAGAATACTGATGCTTCACCTGACGAATCACGTGTCCTCCCGGCTGTGTTTTTTCCGGTGGGATCATATCGTTGTAACCGCTTGCTCCGGTGGTATGGCCACCAATTTTCTGATCTGCCGCAGCGGTTGGAATCAGGCCTTTTTCGATTTTAATATCTACATATGTATCTAATGGAATTAACGGAACTTCTGCATTGGCAACCACCGCCGCAGGAACAGGCACCACGTTGACCAGTAAAGGTTTTAAAATAAATTCCTCATTCGTCAACATGTTAACTCCTTTTACTGCATTGTCAAGTCTGGCTTCCTTCGGATAATCTATCGTAGGCGGATCAGATTCATAGGTAATCGGCGCAATCGGAGTGGTATCCGTTTCTTTTTCTTTTTCCCATTTGATCGTCAAATGAACTTTAAGGGTAATTTTAACGATAAAGAGTCTGACTTTCAATTCAAGTTTAAATTCAGCCAGGATCAGGAACGGTTTTACCAATTCCACCCTGAAATAAATCGAGATGAATAAGGAAACTTTTACGATAAACAGGTTGAGCTCCGCACCACCTTCTACATAAATATAACCTCCTACCTGCGGCCGTTCAAAACTGATTTTGGTTCCGACCTCAATAGCGGCCCAGACTTTCAGAATGATTAAATTCAGGTTGAAATCTACCCGGGCTCCGGCTTCTATACCTTTGGCAGCGATCATCAGGTAAGCCTGTGCCTTGATATTGACTGAGTCTTTAAATAATGCAGCTGTAATCGGTTTGTCTCTGGTTCCGAAATTGACATACCAAGGTTTCTGGTTCTTGAAGAAGAACCCCATCTGAACTTCGGCTTTAATATCAATGAATGAACCGTTGTTTTTGTTGAGCTGGAAGTTACCTCCTGCCCCGATCTCCAGAGAATTGTCCCCTACAATCACAAATGCATAGAATGGCGGTACCCGCGGATCGTCTTCTGCTAATCCGAGTCGCTCACTAATGATTGTTAAACCTGCATCAATCGCAAACATACTCGGTACCGACAGTAATACCATCGCACGAAGAGAAGCCAGGCGGCCGTCTAATGTTGCAAGGGAAGCTCCAGCTCCGATTGAGAATGGGAAACTGTATTTTTTAGTTTGCTGCGGACCGATAAACTTATCCATATGAATCCCTCTTTCCGGATGCATATAATAGTCGTACCAGCTGTCATTTTCAGACATTCCGAGCGCACTCTTATGAGCGATGTAGCGATAACCTAGCAATCCTCTGAACCCGAAGATACCGAATGAGCCGAGCGGAATCACAAACGGGAATTCTACATTGGCATCGATAAAGAATCCCGGATATTTAGGATCAAAAGCCATTTCGGCAGAACCGTAGATACTCATTTTCGGTAACTGAAGGGCAACTTTCCCTCTGTATTCCGTAGAAACTCCCGGCTCAGGAATCGTTAATGAACCTTTAATAATAGCCACAGCAGCGGCTGCACTGGCCGATCCCGGAATCACCAGGTCCACTTCCAGTGTTGAGATATGGAAATAATGATCTCCTAATCCGCCATGTTTTTCATTATCATTGGTATAATAGTATTTCACTCCGTTTCCTCTTACATCAAGGCCAAGAGGGTTTACGTTGATCCCCCCGTCAAAACCGATGTAGTTGTAACTACGCATCGTTCCTTTAAACACTCTCTGGATCGTTCCCATGTGAATGGCTGATACCGCCATGGTTACCGGACCGATGTTCAGGTTAAGATTGATCGGGATAATGGAATTTCCTCCGCCCAATTCAAATTTACCGTTGGCATAATAACGGATTGCCGGAAGATCAATTCCTTCTTTTCCTAACAGCTTTTCACCGAAAGAACCCGTCGGGAAAGTAATTTTGGTATCGGCTTCGATATAGAAGTTATCATCTTTTTTACCGATCTCAATATTCTGAAGATAGAACGTCAAAATATCAAAAAGATTCATCGGTAAACCAAATGGCAAGAAAGCTGCTGAAAGCTTAAAGTTTTCTTTACTTTCCCATTCCCCGATCACATCGATCGTTAAGTCTCCACCGTTATATCCTTTGAACTTCTTAATTTTCAAACCGGCACGTAATGAGGAATGAACCACCTGTCCCTGATGGAAGTCAATATCAAAATGGCTGAATCCTAACTGCCATGATTTTTCCGGATCTTTCCCCAGGTCAAACCATAAAGTATTACCTGCTCCCTGCAAAGACAGGCTGCTGATAAACTGATAGTATTCTGCTTCGATTTCAAATCGTCTGTAATCTCCCGCACTGGTTGTCAATCCCATCGGATAAACAAATTTCAATTGAGAAGGAGAAGGCAGTGCATTCATATAAGTCAGCAATGCATCATGACTGGCAATCGCTACCGGATTGGTATTCGACATCGATTTTACTTTCAGGTCAGAATAATCAAGGTCAAAGTATTCTTCAAAATAGCTTACCACATTGGTTTGGGTACCTACTTTCTGGGTAGCATAAGTTGCCCTGATCGCAATATTTCCTGAAAGTCCTCCGGTTCCGATCAGTAAATGGTTGGCTGAAATACCAATCGTCTGGTTATCTGTTTTCTTAAACCATTTTTTAGGAAGGAAAATCTCGGTATACTCCATGTAAACCCCCATAAATTCTTTGGGTCTTCCATCGGCATCGGCTTCTGCGATATTTTCTTTTTTGCTAAGGTCGATTTTAAGGTTGTGAATATCGATCACAAAACCTGTATTCCCGATCTGAGCAGGATAATTGGTATTAAGTACCAGATCCATATTATATCCGAACCCTCTTTCGGTATCTGCATAAAATAATGCTTCCGCAAAGCTTAATACCACTTTTGGATCTCCATTTCCGTCTGCCGGAATGGGATCTAAAGGAGTTGTAGGATGACTTAATGGGTAAACCGGCGTTAAAATACTTCTGGGAAACTCGATGGCTGCAGACAACATCAGCGTTGCCTTGAATTTAGGAACAATGACTTCTTTGATGAATTCATCAATATCCTGTGGCATCAAAGCTCTGAAGAACATTTTTACCCTCGCTCCTGTTTCCTGAAGATCATCGGTTAATAAATAGGCACTGAAAGCTACTAATGAAGCATATCTCCCACCTGCTTTTCCAAAAATGTCTTTAACAACATCTGTAACGGTTGTTGCTTCAGTAGGAATCATCAGTCCTAAGTTTTCTTTTGTATTCAGAAAATCTACAAACTGCTTAAGTGGTGTAGTGTCCTGGTCAGCCTCAACAAACGTGTTGACAAAATGCGCAATCGCCTGTTCTTCCGTAATATTGAGAACCCTGAGAGCCACTTCAAAAATCTCCTGCGGCTGAAAGGAAAAATTTCCCATGCTAAAGTAACGCAGATATGCGAGGATCTTCCATTGGTACTCAATGGTGATGGGAAATGCGGAGATCTTGGAATCGTTATCTTCAATATCCGGATTCAGAACCAAAGAAATACCCGTTCCCGGAATTTCAATATCGATTCTTTTGGATACAATGGATAAGCTGTAAAATGCCGAATCTCCTTTCGGCCCTTTACTGTACTGTAAATCTTTATAATAGATTTTATCGAGGAGGTGGGTGACCCCCTGTTTTATGAATCCCAGAATATCCGGGATATCGTCTTCTGTAATCACAGAGGATAACCTAGGGTAATACCTGTGTGTTACTGGTGTTTGATTTGGCATAAAAAATATTTTGTGTTTGGGTGGCCGGAGTTTTGAGCACAAAGCTCCTGGTCAAAGCAGTTGGGTGCTTTAACCGGCCACAGTATTACATTTTCTCTAGAATCATTTTGGTTGTAAAAAACCTCAGAATGTCAGAATATTATTTCTGTAAAAGCATGAGGGTATACCCTCGGGTAATTTGGGGTTACCGATGTCTATTTTATAGGAAAATTTTGTTAAGCTATTTTTCTTAATTAGAAAGGATTATACCCTTGCTTCATAACATCTATCTGATCTTTTATATATTGAGAAAGAGTTCGTCCCAATAAAGTAGTAACAAACTGAGTATCATTCCTTAAAGGCAAATACGCTTGTCGAATAATTGGATCATCTCCTTCATCAAGATATATAAATAGAAATTGATCACCAGCATTATATGCATCAACAACAAAAAATTTTCTATTAATAACTCTATTATACATCTGCAACCAAGCTCTGGCAGCATCTTGAAGTTCTTCTTGAGTTTCAAAAATATTGTAATCAAGAACATAACAATTTTTTCCTGCAAGAAACAAAAGCTCTTTTAAAACTTTTGGAAAAGCATTTCCATTGTTATATTTTACTTCAAGCTGTTGAATTTCTGTAAGAGAGATTGGTTTTATCCTTCCTTCATATTCAGGATCATTAGGATATGCCGCAGGATTATTTTGTAAATGTTTTAAAAATTGTATTTCCATTTTTATTGTTTTATCAGTTCACCAGCATCCTTTAATGTAATCGCTTTAGGATGTGTTATAAATTTAAATTCAATTATTTTTCCTTGAGATTTTGCATAATTTTGAGCTGCCTGTAAATATTTTTGACAGTTTTTACAAGTATATAATATAGATTCCATTTCAATTACGAATTTATTACCTTTATGAAAATGTTCTTCAAAAAAATTATATAAAAATTTAACTTCTGTATCATTATATCTCAATCTACCCTCATTATCAAAAGCGTTCTTAGCAAAAGCCTTATATTTTTCATAATTACTTGGTTCTACAAATCTATTTCTTAGATTTGCAACATTAGTAAAAATATTCTCAATCCCCATAGGATCTCCGGATAAATAATTTTCTGCTATAGAAGGGCCAACAGGAGTAGAATTTTGATAACAATCAATTTTCACAAAAAGACGATTTCTTTGTTTGAAATCTGAATAATAAATAGGGTTAGCATTATCAAAAAAAGTTGAGAAATTATTAATCATTTCTTTAAGCTTATTTTTTTGTATAAACTGTACATCAATATTAGTAGGATAATTTTGAATGGTCTTAGCCCAACTCAGTCTATTTTTTTGTAATAAGCATCCCAAATGTGATTCATTAGGTAATCTCGTTTCAAGAATATCTAAAACATCATCAGCATCATACATATCAATTGAGCTTTTGGATAATGTTTTGGTATCTAACAAAAGATGTATTCCCAGTGGTTTTTGTTTTAGCTCTAAGAAGACATTATCATTAACGTTACCAAAATTATCCAAAAACCTCCATCTTAACTCGTAATTCAACGGCTCTAATTCACTTCTCAAAATAGGTTCTACATAAAACTTGACAATATCATCTACCTTACCTTGGTTTGCTATAACTTCAACCATTTTTCTATCAATGATAGATTTATTATACATATTTCGCCAATTAGCTACAGTATTAATTGTTGAACTATTTAGCTTAATAAATTGATCAGGTTTAAGATTTGCAAATTCTGCCTGAAAGATTTTTTGATAATCTACACCACCAATATTTGGTAATTGAATATAGTAATTATAAAAATAAGGATATTCATTTTGAAGTTTGGCCTTATAAGTAACTATTGCCATGTCCTCTGCTCCAACAAGATGATTTGCTACCTTCTTAATTTCATCGGATAAAGCATTGAATACTGGTGGATCAGAAACGAGTTCTCTCGCAGCAATAGTTGCTTTTCTTCTTGCATAGATAGTAGCACCGGCTCCTAACATGGTTAACCAAAAAAACAAGCGAGCTACTTTTTTTGCTGTTTCGCTATCAGTAGTATTAGCAATATAATCTGCAGCGCTATAGCACATTGCTACAGTAACTGAAAATACTTCAAATCCGGCTTCTGCTCCTCTTAAAGTCAATACAACATCTTGAGTAGCTGATGTTGCACGGAGAGCTTTACCAATTTTAGTAACATATTTTAAATATTTCAGATCCTTTATAAGCCCTATTCCACCTGTTGCAAAGAAGATTAAAATCTCTGTCGATATATCTATTCCTAAAGACCATGCTGCATTGATATCTTTTATTCTATCATATTCTTCACAATAATAATATACAAAAGCTGGTAAAATTGGATCTTGTGGGAGATATTCTTTGAGATCATCAAACTCTTTTAAACCTATCATATTAACTGGTTGATAAAGATGAAAATCCATATCTTTTTTTTCCACTTTCACTGCAGCATTTGGATCTAAAAATATAAATTCCTTACTACTCCTATTATGAGTTATAACTCGTGTTATAGTTATTTTTTCTTTATTTAAGTCTTTATTAATGGTATATTTAGTATCAGTATTAATTTTAAAACTAGTATTACTGGATGTTTCATATGAGAATTCCAAGGTCACATAGTATTTATCATCACCATCTGATATGTAGTATTTTTCTCCTTGTGGGGTTTGAAAGTATGCGTTGGGATTAGTACCATCAGGTGTTGGGGTTACACCAGAGGGTATAAATCTAAAATCATATTTACTTTTTTTCCATATTTCATATAGACCATAAATAAAGTTTCTTTTGTGGGTCTTTTCGTTAGCAAAAAAACCGACGACGGGAGAAATTTGTTGTATCGTAGCATCATCAAAAAGCCTAAATAATTTTTCAAAATAAGTATGAACCCCATCTCTTGTTTTTAAAAGAAATTCAAGAAAAGCTTCCCCATCTTCCGGGAAAAGATAAAAGGAATGCATAATTTTTAAAATATTAACCTGTGCTTCAGTTGAAAGATCAGCTTGATTAGCATAAGTTTCAATAAGTTTGATTCTTTCAGAAGCACTTAACAGTGATATGGCACTTGACGGCAAAACAAGACTTAAATATTGAAATCTTTTATTATCTTGTTCCGATAAAACACCAATATCCCATGTACTTGGTAATGTTGAAGGAGAATCAAAAAATTGATTTTCGTTTTTGTATGAAATATTATAATGAAGATTTACAAGAGCATTATAATAGTTATTAAAAGGCTTATAGAGCCCATTGTAAAACTGATCTTCGCTTACATCTAAAGCTAATTCTTTTGTATTTATTAAATCTTTATAACCCCAATCCAACAATAGATGAGCTATAATTTTATCTGTTTTTGTGAAATATGATGTTGTGATAGGAGATGCAACATTGTCTATATAGTTATGTGCATCTACTCCTGGTGGGATATTATTTATAAGATTCTGTATATCAGTTAATTTTTCTATTGATAAAATATCTAGTACTTCACGATATATTTTATCAATCCTAAAACATATTTTGATTATTCCTTCATATAATACCTCCTTAGACAATGGAGATATCTTAATTGAATCGATCTTATTTTTAAAGTTTTTAGTAAAAAAAAGTCCCTCTCCTATATTGGAATAATTAAATTCTGTATCACGATCAAGTCTAATTTTCTTGCTATAATTAGGGCTACTTAAATCAAGATTTTCAACTGGATATTCATTACTTTTAGAAAAATCAAAATCTAAATTATTTATTTTAAATTCATATTTTGAATATATATAATACTTTTTATACCCATTACTTAGATTCCCATTAAACTCCACTTTATCTATCTTAAACAGATCGCCTTGCTTTGCAAATTCAAAGTCTTCAAACCAGTTTTCTAATTTCAGCAAATTTTCTATCTGATTTTCAAATTTCTTATAATTTACATATGCTAAATACTTACAATAGCCTTTTTTGAAATTTTTATGTTTCCGGTCACTTTCATAATAGTCAATCTCACCCACATATACATATCCTACACCTTTATAATCAAATGTAAGTAACTCACCTTTTATATTATAGGAAGTGGGTACAATTTCATAATTCGCTCCATTAATCTGTGGAGAAACTCCTTTTAATCTTACAGGAATTCCATTTTTAATTGTTAATACTGCTGACTCCATTTCTACGATTTAATTTTTTCATAAATGTTATTATCAATATCTGATATAACTAAAGGCATCCATTTTGAGTATTCTTCCGACGCAAAAACCATATTATCTGTTGTTGTAACATATATTTTGTCAACAGGAGTTGTAACAACAAGATCTCCCATTTGATTTTCTCCTATTATTGATAAATAATATTTCTTGTATTGTACCCCATTAGAAGAAGTATAATTTTCGCTTTCATCTTCTAACTCATTTCTAAAATAAAATTTTGCGTTATTAATCTCATTACCAATAAGAGTAATGAAGATATTATTCTCATCATCTGTAATGCCTAAAAGTTTTTTACTAGGTAATGTACCGTCCGTTAGATGTAGAGATAAGCCTGTTATAGTATTCCCCTCAGAATCAGTATATATTTCAGTCTGAAAAAAATAAGGACTTTCTGGACGATAAAAATTATTCATTTTATCACTATAAATAATTGTCCCATTATTACTGTTATCTCTGTAAGCAGTTCTACTTTCAAAAAAGCTACCAATATTTTGACGTATATTATTTAACAAAGTTTCATAAGTAATTCTTTTTAAACTTTGTGAATCATTTTTCATCACTATATCTTCAACTCTTTTTGTGGTTGTGGTAGCAATATCTTTTCCTCCTTGTTTATTTTCGAAATCAATCAACAATAAATTTTGGTCAATTATATATCGAAGTTCATTCGTATTTTTAGGCTGTATATGTGGATTAGCATTGATTAGTCCAAAAACATCATCAATATCTTTCATATAGAATATTTCTGAAGTATTACCTACTGCTGATACACGAACAGCCTTCCCCTCATAAATCAACTGCACAAAAGACCCAATCGTAAAATTGGAGCTCGTCTTTTTCAGATCAAAAGAGATGGGTTTTGTGAAGTCGGTATTGATGTTATCGCCGGCTTCCTGCAATAAATTCCCGCCTCTGATGAAATAATCTTCGTTGGGTGTGGTCGAACTCAGAACGCCCTGCTTTACATATAAAGCTGCAGCATCATTGTTATCGGTCGTCAGCTGAATCACTAATGAAGGTCGTTCAGTAAACTCTTTTAAAGGCCAGCCATCATCAAATTTCTGTTCAGAAAGATCATTCACCATTGTTCCGATCTTCATGTTGTTGGTATTGGTAGCACTTAAATTGTAGTTCCCATAAAAGTTATAAGACCTCTGTCTGCTGCTCTGGATATACAGATAAGTGGTTTTGGCGGTTGCAAAGTTTGCGATCAGGTTATAAATATCATCATTGGTCTGCGCTGTAGGCTGATCTTTAATGTATATCTTTCCCTTACCCTGTGTATGCAATCCGTAGAAAGCCGCAATATCGAGAAACTGAGTTGCGGATTCCCTGATCAATTTACTTTTAAAAGCCGTAGTTCCGGCAGCCGGATCCAGGATATGGTCTGTTTTACGCGCATAGGTTAAATTCAGTTTGAATGGATTGGGATCGTTTTCAATCGTGTAATCCCCTTCATTCAATACAATATCAATCCCTAATTGTCCGTTAATCGTACCAAGATGGGTTCCTCTCGGAATCATGGGCAGTTCATAGGCTTTATTTGCGGGCTCTGTAACCGTTCCGTTATTATTGACCGCCTGAGAAATTTTAAAGAAATAATCATCAATAAGAACTTCATCAGGATTTTCAGTGGAACCGACAGCCGGATATCCAAGATATTGCGCCGTAAAGGTAGGTTCTGCAATCCCTAACATATCATAGAGACTTTTAAATTCTTTCCTGATCACATCTACAAATCCGGTTGTTCCGATCCCCTTGATCGTACCGGTGGTATCAAAGAAATCAGCACTGTTCATTCCTCTGTAAATGATATATTTAATGGCAAGTCCTTTAATCGGTTGGTTAAAAGGTTTCAGAATGACATTGATTTTACTGGCATCTGTTCCGTAAGGCTGTAATAAAATCTGTCCCTGACATAGGGTAAATACTTTTCCGTTATAACCGTTTATTTTGGACGTGGTCCGGAAAACAGTATTTCCACTGGGACCTGTAATTCCAAACTTGTCTGATGAGCTTTGTGTAAAGCTTTTCCCTTTCTCCAGAAAGAAGAAAGATTCCGGCATAAGATCCGGTTTTACATTAAGCCCATTGCCGTCGGGGGTTGTAGGAAGTGACCCCGAAGTCGTGTTTTGTGGCATTTTGTTTTGTTTTGGTGTTAATAAAAAAAAGAAAGTAACCGGAAATTCCCGGAGCGGTTTAAGTTTCGGTAAAGACAAAACCTCTCCTGTACAATCAATTTTCATCAATTGCATGGGTTGTTTTCAACAATGAATTATAGCGTGGCTATTTCGTGAAAACTACATATCCGTTCTTGTCTTTCGGTAAATTTTGTAAGTTCCTCCAGGTTGCATTGATCTTACGGTCACCTTTCCAGATGTACCTTCGTTCAAAATGCGGGAGATCTTTAAAGGTTTTCCAGTTTCCACCCCATTCCCAGCCATGTTTTGCAAATATTTTCACGCATTCGTACCAGTCGGCTACCCCATCATTATCCCAGTCTTTTGCAGTGTCCCAACTCACTGTTCTTCCGTCGATAATAAGGCAGATATCTACCGCTAATCCGTAATTGTGAATACTCTGTCCGGCCTTCGCATTGGTGACTTTTTTCCCGGGTTTTGTCCTGCCCTGAGCGTAAAGTTCATCTTGTTCCTTAAAGGTTCTCAATCCCTGGGTAATCCTTACCTTGGCCCGCCCGGTAAGAGAACGGTCGCATTCTTCAATAATTAATGCAACCTCATCTCTTACGAGCGGATGCAGTTTTTTAATTCTGCTTTCACTTGGTTTATCCATGATTAATAATTTTTGTGTTTGGTATTGGTGTTAATTTTATGTATTAAATTTAGTGTATTCCGGAATATTATACATTCTGATTGAATTCTAAAGCAAAAATATTTACAGTTAACGACAAAACTTGACGTATTATATTCTACATTTTAGAATAATCCAAAATATTATTCACATCTCCTGAAAATGAAATTGTTTCGTGGATTTATATAATTTTTTCATCCGTGATTTAATTCTAAAGCAAATCTATTGCAGGAAAACGTCAGAACTTGACGTGTTATTTTTTAAATTGAATTTAGTTCTGAAAGAAAAGTTTTATAACCATTAAGAGTTTAATTAATCTTTTAAGAATATTAAGTGCTGATGTGCCTAACATTATTTGACATCTAATTAGAACGAATCTCTTAGCTGAGCTTAATTCCTTAAAAATCTTAATGGTTAAAATTATACTCCATTTCATTATGTTATTAAGAGTGATATTCTCAATGATTTGAGCCTAAAAAACAAAGGTCCTTAAAACCTTCATGAGTTTTATCATTTCACCAAGACTTCGTCAAATTACAAAACTCTAAAAATCAATACATTAAATTCAATATTAAAATTACTTCACATAAAAGTCTATAAAACAAATGGACTAATAAAAATATATGTCCTATATTTGCACCGTATTAAAAAAGAAATGAAAGTAGAGTTTAAAAATAAAAACGTAAAAAAACAGACCATCAATATGATGATGTATTGCTGGATGCCTGTGTCTCAATGTTACTGTGGTTAAACTTACTTTTATTATGACATATATGAAAGACTTTGCCACGGTGTAAGGTCTTTTTTTATTGAACAAGAACAACATTAAAAATGATAGAAATAAAAAACATTTCAAAAACATTTCACCAGAAAAAACAGAGCTTTAAAGCTTTGGATAATGTAAGCCTGAATGTTGAGCAGGGTGATATCGTCGGGATTATCGGTTTCTCAGGTGCCGGAAAAAGCACCCTGATCCGTACGGTAAATCTTCTGGAAAAACCTGACCACGGACAGATCATAATCAATGGTAAAGATTTTACAAAACTAAATTCCAGACAACTTGCAAAAGAGCGTAAAAAAATAGGAATGATTTTCCAGCATTTTAATCTTCTCTCTTCAAGGACTGTTTTTGAAAATGTAGCGTTACCTCTGGAACTGGACTCTACCAATAAATCCGAAATCCGGAAAAAGGTCAGCGAACTTTTAAAAATCGTAGGACTGGAAGACAAAGCCAACGATTATCCTAAAAGCCTCTCAGGCGGACAAAAACAAAGAGTAGCCATTGCAAGGGCATTGGCAAACGATCCTTACCTCCTGCTTTGTGACGAGGCAACGAGCGCTCTGGATCCGGCGACAACGCAATCCATTTTACAGCTGTTAAGAGACATCAATCAGCGTTTGGGAATTACCGTTCTGCTGATTACCCACGAAATGGAAGTCATCAAAGCTGTCTGTAACCACGTCGCCGTCATTGATAAAGGAAAATTAATAGCCAAAGGAACTTTAAGTGAGATCATTTCTGATAAAGAAAACCCCATCATTAAACAATTTTTAAATTCAGGTGTTATGACTATACCACAAGAACTAAATAAAAAACTACAAAAAGAGCCACAAGACGGATTATTTCCTCTTGTTGAAATAGAGCTGAACGAAAATGTAACTGTCGAAAAATTGCTGTCAAAGATCTACGACGATTATAAAATTCCTTACAAACTTCTGAAAGCGGATGTAGAATACCTCGGAAATTCCAATTTCGGAAAGCTTCTGCTACAGCTGCAGGGTGAAGATGAAGAAAATCAAAAGGCGATCTACTATTTCAACCAGAACAAAGTTCAAAATACAGTAAAAGGATATGCTTAGTGATACGGTAATTTCGCTTTTGTCAAAAGGCATCTGGGAGACGGTTTTTATGACATTTATTTCAGGGTTCTTCGGTTTTGTATTAGGACTTCCGGTAGGGATTTTATTATTCCTGACCAAAAAAGGCCAGCTTATGGAAAATGTTCTCTACAACAAAATTTTATCGGTTCTGGTCAATATTTTCCGGTCAATACCTTTTATTATCCTGATTGTCTGGATGATTCCCTTTACAAGATCATTGGTAGGAACTTCAATCGGAGTCAATGCAGCATTGGTTCCTTTGAGTATCGGAGCAGCGCCATTTATTGCAAGACTGGTTGAGAACAGCCTTCTTGAAGTTCCGCACGGTCTGATTGAAACTGCAAGAGCTCTGGGAGCAAGTCCGTTCCAGATTATCAAAAAAGTTCTGCTCCCGGAAGCATTGCCTTCCCTGATCAATAATGCAACGATTACCCTGATTACTTTGGTAGGATATTCTGCGATGGGTGGTGCTGTGGGTGCCGGCGGATTGGGACAGATCGGATATCAGTACGGCTATATCGGCTATGATGTGGTGATCATGAATACGGTTCTGGCTCTATTGGTAGCTTTGGTTTTTATGATCCAGTTTTCCGGAGACCGGTTGGCAAAAAGATTTGATCACAGATAAAATCAGTTGATCGAAAAGACACAAAGTTTATTTAAAATCTCTGCGCCTTAAAAACTCTTTGAATAATCATCTTTTTGCGTCTTTGCGATTAACAAAACTCTAATAAATAGTATTAAAAAATTAATTATAAATGAAGAAAATTAAAATTCTTGGATTATTGGCAGCAGGTCTGTTAATATTCAATGCATGTAATTCAACTAAAAAAGACAATCCCAATTTCATTAAAGTCGGGATCACCTCAGGACCTGAACAGGAAATTGCTGAAACAGCCAAAAAAGTAGCAAAAGAAAAATATAATCTGGATGTAGAGCTTGTTTCGTTTAACGACTATGTTATTCCCAATGAAGCTTTAAACAACGGTGATATAGATGCCAATGCATTTCAGCATGTTCCGTATCTGACTGAGCAATCCAAACAAAGAGGTTACAAACTTGCAGTGGTGGGAAATACTTTTGTATATCCGATTGTAGCCTATTCCAAAAAAATAAAAAATATCAGCCAGCTTCAAAACGGCAGTACAGTTGTTATTCCTAACGATCCTACCAATGGTGGCCGTTCATTGCTTCTTTTACAGAAAAACGGATTATTAAAACTAAAAGAAGGAGTTGGCTTATTACCCAAAGTCACGGATATTTCCGAAAACCCGAAACAACTGAAAATCCTGGAAATCGAAGCCCCCCAATTACCCAGAGTATTGGACGACAAAGAAGTAGTCATTGCGATTATCAACAATAATTTTGCTGCCCAGGCCGGATTGGATGCTGCTCAATCTGGAATTTTCAAAGAAGACAAAGATTCTCCGTACGTCAATGTAGTCGTTTCCAGAGAAGACAACAAAAATAATGAAAAAGTAAAAAACTTCCTGAAAGCTTATCAATCTGATGAAGTGCTGAAAAAAGCGGAAGACGTTTTTAAAGGCGGCGCGGTGAAAGGATGGTAGGTTTAGAGTGATGGTGATGAGTTATAAGTTAAGAGTTATGAATTATGAATTATGAGTTTGTGGTGATAAATGATAATTGATGATTGATAGATGGTAATTTATAACCCAGCCATCAACTTTTAACTCTTAACTTATAACTTATAACTCATCACCATCACTCACAAAATTATTGATAAAATACATTATCTCAATTTGAGATAATAAATATTTTATGTATTTTTGTTACCCAATCAATAAAAAGGTTTTTATGTTAAAGAAAACTGCCATCGTAAGTTTATTCACTCTTATTTCAATTTCTTCAATGGCTCAGACAAATACTCTACCCATTTATCTGGATGAATCCAAACCCGTTGAGCAGCGTGTTCAGGATGCACTCTCCAGAATGACCCTGGAGGAAAAGATAGCAATGCTTCATGCTCAGTCAAAATTCAGTTCATCCGGTGTTCCAAGATTAGGAATCCCTGAGTTCTGGACTACAGACGGCCCTCACGGTGTACGTCCTGAAGTAATGTGGGACGAATGGAACCAGGCAGGCTGGACAAACGACTCTATTATTGCTTATCCTGCATTAACGGCTTTATCTGCTACCTGGAACAAAAAAATGTCCTGGAATTACGGTAAAGCTTTGGGAGAAGAAGCCCGCTACAGAAAAAAAGATATTCTTCTGGGACCCGGTGTCAATATCTACAGAACTCCACTGAACGGAAGAAATTTTGAATACATGGGTGAAGACCCTTACCTGACCTCTAAAATGGTCGTTCCTTATATTCAGGGAGTGCAGTCAAACGGGGTAGCAACCAGTGTAAAGCATTTTGCATTAAACAACCAGGAAATGTTCCGTCATACAAGTAATGTAACGGTAGATGACAGAACCCTGTATGAAATCTACCTTCCGGCATTCAAAGCTGCTGTTACCGAAGGAGATTCCTGGACGATCATGGGTGCTTATGACATGTATAAAAACCAATATGCAAGCCAGAACCAGTATCTTCTAAATGATATTTTAAAAGGTGAATGGAAATATAAAGGGGTTGTGGTTTCCGACTGGGGTGCTGTAAATAATACCGAACAGGCCATCCACAACGGACTGGATCTTGAGTTCGGAAGCTGGACCAACGGACTTTCAGCAGGAACGAAAAACGCTTACGACAATTATTATCTGGCTAAACCTTACCTGGATTTAATCAAATCCGGAAAAGTAGGAACAAAAGAGCTTGATGATAAAGTAACCCGATTGCTTAATCTGGCTTATAAAACAACAATGAACAGAAATAAGCCCTTCGGAAATATTGCTTCTGAGGAGCATAAAGCGGTTGCAAAAGAGATTGGTGAAGAAGGAATTGTTTTATTGAAAAACCAGGGAAATATTCTTCCCATAGACATCAATAAAACTAAGAAAATTGCCGTTATCGGTGAGAATGCCATTAAAATCATGACTGTAGGTGGAGGTTCATCTTCATTAAAAGTGAAATATGAAACCTTACCATTAGACGGAATCAAGGCAAGATTCGGAAAACAGGCTGATGTACAGTATGCAAGAGGATATGTGGGAGACATCGGTGGTGAGTACAATGGTGTAAAATCCGGACAGGATTTAAAAGATACCCGGTCTGAAGCTGAATTGCTGAACGAAGCTGTAGAACTTGCAAAAAAATCAGATTTTGTCATTTTTGTCGGTGGATTGAATAAAGCCGATTTCCAGGACAGTGAAGGAAATGACAGAAAAAGCTACGGACTGCCTTATAATCAGGATAATCTTATCTCTGCTCTGGCTAAAGCCAATAAAAACCTTGCAGTCGTTTTAGTGTCAGGAAATGCTGTAGCCATGCCGTGGGTAAAAGAAGTTCCTTCCATTGTGCAGTCATGGTATCTGGGTTCTGAAGCCGGAAATTCCATTGCTTCAGTATTAGCCGGTGATGCCAATCCATCCGGAAAGCTGCCGTTTACTTTCCCTGTAAAACTTGAAGATAATTCAGCTCATCAGCTGGGAGAATATCCGGGAAATAAAGAAGAATTTGCAGCAGGAAAAGGAAAAGATCAGAAAAACCCGATCAATATTACATATAATGAAGGAATTTTTGTCGGATACCGTTGGCATGATACAAAAAAGATCAAACCTTTATTCAGCTTCGGGCACGGATTAAGCTATACAACTTTTGAATTCGGAAAAGCTACGGCTGATAAAACAACCGTTTCCCAGGATGGTAACATTACTTTCACGGTATCTGTAAAAAATACCGGAAAAAAAGCAGGTGCTGAGGTTGCCCAATTGTACATCAGTGATCTGAAATCTTCCCTTCCACGTCCGGCAAAGGAATTGAAAGGTTTTGAAAAAGTATTTTTAAATCCGGGAGAGCAGAAAGAAGTGACATTCACTATTGATAAAACTGCTTTAAGCTACTTCGATGCTGATAAACATGCATGGGTAGCAGAACCCGGAGATTTTGAAGCATTAATCGGAAATTCTTCGGATGCTATTAAAACGAAAGTGAAATTTACCTTGAAATAAAACATTTAAGTTATTTATAAATCAGGCTACCCTCGGGTAGCTTTTTTTGTATAAAATTTTACATATCAAGTGACGGAATTTGCTCTGTTCAAACAATTTTTTACAGAAAATAACATCAGTAACTTTCTTAATATTCTTAATAACTTAACAGCACTTAATGGTTCATATTTCATAAAATAAAAAAGCCCGAGTGATCCGGGCTCAGCAATAGCAATTTACAAGGAAAAAATTAGATATGCTGTTTTATATTTTTAAAATACTGAATGACACCCACATCGGGCAGATAAAGCTGATCGCTGAAATGATTTTCAAAATCACGGCTGTTTTCAAAAAAAGAATTACTGAACAGCGCATAAGAAGGTTGCTCGGCAAAATTATTCTTAAGCAGCTGATGGGCTTCAACAATCGTTTTACCATACAGCTTTCTGAAATTCCCGATTTTGTATTGTGAAAACTTTCCGTAATGAATAATAAATTTCAAAGAAAGATCTATCGAAGTATTCAATATTTCGCTCAGCTCTTCGATTTTCCGGTTAAAGGCATTCTTCATATTCAGAAGCATTTTTGAAATCTTACGGTAGGACGGGTTGGAATCGTACCGGTAAAATAAGATCGCATCGCCCTCGATTTCGGAAATGTCGAAATAGTTATCGTTCACATCAATCAATATGGAAAGTAGTTGTCTTACAATATATTCGCCTGTATAAAGTTTCGTATTGAATACAAATTCGGTAAATCCATTGAAGTCCGGAATAAGTATGATGCCCTGATCTATATTTGTATTCTTCATATCAATATTAATTTAAAAAACCTGTTGTATCTTCTAAGACGCAACAGGTTTCATTTTACTTTATTGCCATCCGCCACCTACTGCACGATAAAGTGTGGTAATGGCATTTAACCGTTGTGTTTTTAAAGAAGCAAGATCCAGCTCTGACTGAAGTTTATTGCTTTGCGCCAGAATTACTTCCACATAAGTAGCTGAATTATATTTAAATAAAATATCAGCTTTTTTCGCGGCTTCATTTGACTTTGCAACCAATCCTTCCGCAATTTTCTGCTGCTCTTCCAGCTTCTGAATCTGAACCAAGGCATCGGAAACTTCTTCTACGGCTTTTAAAACAGATTGTTTAAAATTAATTTCAGACTGTTCATACTGAGTTTTCAATTGTTTTCCGTTAACTCATCTTAAAACCTTCAATTCTTAATGATTAAACTTATTTTAGGTTTGGGCTAAAGCCGTTGGAGATTGCTTTAATTGTTTAGTGTGCTAAAGCCAGCTTCTATTGAATAAATTTCTTTTTTCTCTCACTGATTTTTTCCTGATAATTTCAATCATGGAACCAGCTTAAAATATCACAAGATAGTTCTTAACTCATCTTAAAACCTTCAATTTTCTTAATGGTTAAATTTATTTTAGATTTGGGCTAAAGCCATTGGAGATTGCTTTAATTGTTAAGCGGGCTAAAGCCCGCTTCTATTGAATAATTTTTTATCTCACAAAGATTTTAAAGATTGGGGGATTTTATCCTTTGGAAAGCTCAATAAATTTCCGGGATTTTTTAGCTTCTTTGAAAACAAGACCAATCAATATGATAATTGCCGCTACTGCATAGCTTATTAAAATCCCTAAGCTTAAATTACCAACAGCATGTTCTGACGGGAAAACCTGACTCATTAGTGTCATAAAGGATAATCCTATACCCGCTCCAAGGAAATAGCTGGTCGTACTTAAACTTGATGCCACTCCATAGTTTGCAGATTCTACATCCCTGATCCCTAAAATGGATAAGGCCGTAAAGCAGAAAGTCATTCCGATCCCTGAAATACAGGCTGCCCCCAATAAGACCACCGCAAGCGGATGTCTGGTATAAACGGAGATGAACAAAGCAATACCTCCCATCAGCATAAAAATCCATCCGAAAATTCCCATTTGAACAGCACTTAATCTTTTTGAAATGTGAGGCAAAACAAATTTTGCAACTAATGCCGACAGAATACTGAACGGAACCAGCATTAACCCTGCTGAAGCAGCACTATGATTCATATCTTTCTGCAGCATCAATGAGATCAAAAATAGAAACCCGATGAAAAATGCCCCAAGAGTAAAGAAAACAAGATTGGAAACCAGTAATGACTGATGTCTGAATAACTGCAGGTCAATTAAAGGTTGTGCCACTGTTTTCAGGCGATAAAACACAAATCCTAAAAGTAAAACCGACAACACCATAGAACCAATGATTAAAAAAGGTTTTTCATGGATTTGTATCAGTTCATGGGTAGAATAGGTTAAACTTAACAGTCCTAAAACCAGCAATATCCCGGAAATCGCATCTGTTTTTTGTCCTTTTTCTGATTTTTCATCTGCAGGGAGATGTCGATAGGCTAAAATAAGAGTAACCAAAAGAATAGGAACATTAATCAGAAACACCCAATGCCAGCTTAAATAAGTACTGATAATCCCACCAATTGATAATCCGCTTCCCGATCCTATGGCTGCAAAGGAACTGAAAATACCCAGTGCACGGTTTCTTTCCTGTTCTTCTCTGAAAGTATTGGTCACAATTGATAGAGCCGAAGGCATTATAAAAGCGGCTCCCAACCCCTGTAAAGCACGGAATATTGCCAGGACCTGGAAATCTGTTGACAGCCCCGCACCTAAAGAGGTCAGCATAAAAATAAGCCCACCGATTAAGAAAATTTTCTTGCGTCCGATCTGGTCTGAAAGCTTTCCGCCAATAATCAGAAAACCTCCGAAAAATAAAACATACAACGTCTGCAGCCATTGTACTGTTTCCGCCCCGATGTTGAACTGCTCCTGAATAGAAGGAATCGTTAAATTAATAATGGCAATATCCAACGCCTCTACAAATGTTCCTACCGATGCCAAAACCAATATCAGATTTCTCTTTGTTCCCATACCATTCAAATTTCCTGCAAAATTAAATTTATTAGAACATATTTAAAAATTATAAAGTAAATTTGGAACGAATTTGCTAATATTTAAAAATAAAAAGAACAAATAAACTCACAACATAATATTCACCTTTTAAAAACAGAACAAATGGCAACAGAAAACTATACCCCTGACGAAAAAGACCTTTCCATCCTGCGCTTATTACAGAAAGATGCAAAACTCAGCGTGCGGGATATTGCCGGACGAATCAACCTGAGCCCTACACCAACCCATGAACGTATAAAACGTATGGAAAAATTAGGAATCATCAAGGAATACACAGCTATACTCGACCGCAAAAAAGTGAATAAAGGAATGATGGTGATCTGTATGATCGCCCTGAATGCTCACAATAAAAAGATCGCTACCCGATTTATCGAAGAAGTGGGCAAGCTGAAAGAAGTGGTTGAGTTTTATAACATCAGTGGAGATTTCGATTTTCTGTTAAAAATTCTTGCCCCGAATATGGATGAATTCCATGAGTTTTTTGTGAATAAGCTTTCAGAAATTGAAGGTATCGGACAAACAAAAAGTATTTTTGTAATGAACAGTATTAAGGAAAGCAACCAGATATTGTAGAACGGGAACAGAATTACCAGATTTAAATTCTGAATCCCGAATCACTTACTTTTAAGAGTTTTTTAACCCTCTTTATTCATTGATTTATTCAGGAATTGCTAAATTGAAGTCATCATTTAAAATTACAGATTATGCCCTGGAATCCTGAAATTTACAATCAGTTTAAAAATATCCGTTTCAAACCTTTTTATGATCTGTCTGATCTTATTGTTGCAGAGTCTCCCATGAAAGCCATCGATCTGGGTTGTGGTACGGGTGAACAGACCGCTATTCTTGCTGAAAAATTTCCGGAAGCCGAGTTTACCGGAATTGATTCTTCTTCAGAAATGCTTGAAAAATCTAAAGCACTGGAACATGAACGGCTTCATTTCCGAAAAGCTACAACGGAAGAAATACTTGATTCTGATGAAAACTGGGACCTGATTTTCAGTAATGCAGCCCTGCAATGGTCTGATGATCATCAAAGCCTGTTTCCAAAGCTGATTTTAAAATTAAAAGCCAACGGACAATTAGCCATACAAATGCCTTATCAGCCGGGAAATACACTGAATAAAATCCTGTTTGAGCTGGCATCAGAGGAACCTTTCAAAACTCAGTTAAACAACTGGAATCGTCCTTCAGCTGTGCTTACCATCGATGAATATGCTCAAATCCTGTTTGATAACGGTATTGAAGACCTGAATCTTTCTCAAAAGGTCTATCCTATCATCGCAGAAAATCATGAGATTTTATTTGATTTCATTTCAGGATCAGCCTTGATTCCGTATCTGGAAAAATTGAATGAAGATCAGCAGATTACTTTTATTACGGAATTCAAAAAGCGTATTGCTGCAAATTTCACAAAACTTCCTGCGATTTATGCCTTTAAAAGAATCTTACTTTACGGAAGAAAAAAATAATATGGTGTTCATGCAAGATTTCGTTTATTTCTGATTTAACATACGAAGCTTTTAATTTACGATTCAAAGGCTCTTTGGTACGGGCTTTGAGATAAGAATACATATTTTTAAAGCTCTTAATAACGATAAACAGATCATCAATCATGAAAAAAACAATCCTGATCGCAGGTTTAAGTCTGGGAATATTCAATATGAAAAGTTGTACAGCCCATAAAACCCCTCATTCAACAGATATGAACACCAACAAAACAGTTGCAGCAAGCGGCACTATCACCCATATCGAAAACGGAAAAGACGGCTATATGGCTACTTTTAAAGACGCAACCGGTAAAGAATACGTAGCAACCATCAGCATCGTCAATCTTCAAAAAAGTGGCAGCGAGTTTAAGCGCTATGAAGTAGGTGATACAATTTCCGTAAAAGGAAGTTCATGGGATAATAATGGGGTCACTCAGATTACAGCATCTGAACTTTCAGGCACCGAGGCAGATGATACTATCTCAGTAACCGGAAAAATCACCAAAATTGAAAACGGTAAAGACGGTTATATGACCACCATTCAGGATTCGGCGGGTAAAGAATATGTAGCAACTATCAGTATTGTAAATCTCCAGAAAAGTGGCAGCCAGTACAAACGCTATGAGGTAGGCAATACCATTTCCGTAAAAGGCCCTTCATGGAAAGATGACCAGGGAAAAACGTACATCAAGGTTGAAAAACTTGATTAACAAAAAGACCATCAGTACGATGGTCTTTTAATTTTTCTCTGAAATCATTTCAGAAATTCAGGGAAGTGTAGTCATCTGTTTTGTATAATTCGGAATCACAATTAAAGAATCTGTCAAAATGGTATCCATATCTTTTATGGTAAAACTCCGTATGTTTGTATTATAAAGATTGATCGCATAATCCCGTTTCTGATACTTGTAATATTCATTTATGCTTGAAGGATTTTCTTTAAAAATAATATCAATTAAACTATCCATTTTCATCTCCCGCTTTATTTTCATATTGATCAGATGCCTGTCATGAGGATTTAATTCCGAAATCGGAAAAGGGTTTAAACCTGGCTCTACCACAGCTGGTACAGTTTCTGCAGGACCCGGATTTATGGCAACTGTGTCGATCACACTTTCAGGAACAACAGATGTTTCTTCTTTTAAAAGTCCCATTAAATTTCCTTTATCAAAAAAGATAAAATAAACCACACCGGATGCAATGATCAGAAAGCTCAAAATAAATGTTGCAATTTTATATCCATTCAGTTTCGGTTCTTTTTCCCTTCTGCTCCTATCATTTCTACCGAATCTTTCAGGGTTATTCCCAAACGGAGAAACCGCTTTTGACATTCCCTGGTTTCCCCAATTTGCAGATGAAACCGAATTGAGAGATTCTATGCTTTTATTCTGATTAATTTTTGAGTTAAATGATTTCTTATTATCATTGTACAGCTTTTTTATAGTTTCCAACTTTCCGTCAGACTTCAAATCACGAATCAATTCATCAATTTTTATTGAATATTGATCGTATTCCTGATTGATTATGTGAATTCCATCTTTAGATTCTCTGATCTTTTTTTCGTTTTCCTGATGACGTTTTTCGTTCTGTTCAATCTGTCTTTTTACCTCATCAATTAATTTTTCACGTTCATCTTTTAGAATTTGTTTTTCTTTTTCAAATTCATCAATCGTATTTTTAAGGATTCTTGTTCTTTCCTCATGCAGCTTACTGATTTCGCCTTCAAAGCCATTCATATCAACAATTTTAAAGATCCCTTTTTGCTGTACAAATTCGCCTACTTCATGACTTTGGGTGAAATAAATTACCTCATAAACATTCAAAAGATCAAGTGCTTTTTTAAAAAGTGATTGCAGCTGAGGTGGGTTTGTTTCACTATAAACAACCAGATAATTGTTATTATTCTGAACGGCATTAAAGTCATCAACTTCTTTTAACTGCATTCCTATTTTATCAAAATCTTTCGGTTTGCTGACAGAAAAATAATCTGAATGGTTGATGCTAATGGTTTCATCTGCTACATTCTTCTTTTCCAGATCATCGTGAAATTCGTTCAATGTATCAATAACCAGACTTTCACCGGCAATTTTATCAATAAACATTAAACTTGAGCCTATAAAAGTTCCTGCCCTGTGTGATTTTTGCTCTTTTGCGAAAGTATACAAGGAATAGGAAATCACCTGGCTTCCACCGATTTTTTCTTTCCGCATGCCGTACAGTTTGCTTCCCGGAAACAATTGTATGGCATCGGTTTTCAGATCAAATGTCCGGATGTTTTTTGCAATTTCAGCATTTCCGCCTAAAAAGAAAGACTGCCGGAAACCGTTCGGATTACCAAAAGTACCGAACGCTGAGAAAAAATATGTACTGCCCATTAGCTTGTAAAACTGAATTTTAAACGTTCCCAAAAAGTTCCTTCATAATCTAAATCATACCCTACAATACTTTTGTACAGCCATTTGGCCAATACTTCCGCTGTAGAAAGATTTAGTAAGTTGATCCGTTCCTGTCCTGATGCGTTTTGTACGCTTCCAACGGTGTAATACGTTTTATTTAGTCCATACGTATTAATTCTCTGGGAAGTCATCGGCAAACGGTCATGAATGAAGCCGTCGAGCTCTTCGGCACTTTCCACATCCATTCTTCCGGACTTATCCCATTTGGAAATAACCAGAACAGCATTTACAGATTTTAAATTCTTGCCTTTTCTTTCCAGCTCATCCAAAAACTCATTGATTACACTGTCTTCTTTATGGGCAGATTCATAGCTGGTCACAATAATAAACGTAATCGGAACTTTAGCGTTCAAAAAAGCTTCAATACTGCTATGATAGCTTCCTCCTCTTCTGATTTCATTATGGTTTTCTCCTGAAGTTTCCAAAAATGTAAGATCAATCGGCAATACTTTTTTAGATTTATTGTTAGGCTCAAAAACCAGATCAAGCCTTGTTACCTGATCTTTTGTAGTTCTGCTCGGTAAAACTCCCTGACGAATATTTTCAAAAAAATCAGACAGAAGTACATTGGCTTCTTTTGTATTGGGTGTTCCTAATTTAGGCCTTAAAACTCCGGCGTGAGACCTTAGATAATACAGCATTGTTGATAAAATCACTGATTTTCCGGATTCTGCCGTTCCAAAGAAAAAAACAAAATTGCTGTCTTTATTTTTAATATCATTTGATATTGTTGTAGCAATAGGAATAAAATCGTTTTGTGAATCATCACTCTCTTTCCGTAAATCAAGTGAAAGTGGTTTTAAAGTTTCTTCCGTTTCGCTTTCAAATAAGAGAGGTCTTAAACTTTCATTATTATTTTCCATGGCTTAGTTGTTATTAGGGATTAGAGTGTTTCCGCTTCTTTTATTGGTAAATACACTGCCATTGTTATTCCTGTGGTTCCCTGGACCGGTCACCAATAAAATGATAATCACAATCACAAAATCAAGCAGAATGCATCCTGCCAACACCACAAACTGATACATTCCGAAATGTTTGATCGCATGCTCAAATGCAAAACCGATCTTTCCTACTTCCTGGGTCTGTGAAACTGCCGGCTCAAAATGGATTTTTTCGTTTCCTAAAACAGTTTGAGCCCTGCTTCCCAATTTGTTGTACTCAGTGAGAGATTCATCGATTATGCCCTGTGAAAGGTCATCTTTATCTTTTTTAGACAAAAGCAATACATTCTGGATGTTTTTATTCCATTTTAAGACAGCATTATTGAGATCTGTTTTCAATGCTCTTTCCTCAGGAGACAGATCGGAAATCATATTATCAATCTGCAATCCCATTCTTTCCGACAGATCTTCATAATCATTTCCCTGTGGCGTCAGCAGGTCAACCTTCTGCCCCGTCAGTCTTTCAATATCCCTGATCAATGACTGGGCACGGCTTCCGATACCTTTATTTCCGGGATCTTTAATTTGTTCCATCAGCTGCTTTTTTTTGATTTCGATGTTTTGAGTGGTTACTTTATTGTATTTGTAACTTAATTTTGATTCCACATCATTTTCAAGGTCGGCAAAATGTTTGTTGATTTCACGGAGCTCATCAGTATAAATATCCGTTCTCATAAATCTTGTGTAAAGCGCATTAAAATTGGCAATAAAACAAAAAGATGCAATAAAAATGTAGATTCCGACAAGGCTTCCGGTGGGCCTGCCTTCGAGTTTAGCCGACCTGAGCATCCAGCAAAGGAAAAGAAGCAATAAAGATAAAACCAAAGCAATGACAAACGAGGCCGGTCCGAAAATCTGCTGTAATCCCAGCCAGGTTTGATAAAAGCTTACGCTGATAAGCAATAATGCAAGAATTCCCAAAAAGAGATCTGTAGGTGTAGTTTTTTTATTCATAATGATACAATTAATTTTTTAAGGTTTAATGTGTAAAACCGTAAATTTTATAATGCCCGAAACTACAACCAAGCACCCAAAAAAAATTACGGGAAGCCGTAATTGATCTTTTCTTTATCCGGAAACTGGAATTTTTTTTAAATCATTAAAACCAGACATAATCCTTTATATGAAAGGGAATCCAAATAATTAGATTTCATAAATAAATACTATAGAAATTAAAAATAACCCGACATTCTATTCTTAACACTATATTCCTGATAAACATCCACATATAAACATCCCATCGAAGTGATTAAACTCATTTTCGGATCATTATATTTCATAACTTAGTGATAACTAACAACCATCAAATTCAAATTTATGAGAACACAATTATTATCCATTAAAAATGGACTGGCAGCTGCTATGGTATTTTTAGCAGGCATCGTTAATGCTCAATGGCAGATTACCGGAAACCCCGGAATTACTCCTGCCAACTACGCCGGTACTGTAGATCCCAGACCATTTTACCTGAGAACCAATGGTGCATCTTCCAATCCCGGACAGGCCATTCTTAACGAAACCGGTTCATTTATCGTTGATGCAGTCAACAATTCCAATGTGGCAAAAGTAAAAGGAAGTATTGTAAACGGTATTTCCAATATCCTTGGTTCGCAGGCCGGCAGCTCTCTGGTGAGCGGTTGGGAAAATGATCTTACCAATGGCGGTGGTGCCAATATTATCGGCGGACAGGCCAATGTAGTCCTGAATAATGCCGGAAAATCCGTAGCACTGGGATGGAAAAACACCATCAGAAATCACAATCAGTTTGCACTGGGTGTAGGCATTGACCTTAAAGATGTTTATTCAGGAGGATTCGGGATTGACCTGGCTGCTACCGGAAACCGTTCTTTCGTGATCGGATCCGGAACGGGAGGTGTTAAACTGACGAATAATATTCCGTTATCGATCATGTTCGGTTTATCTACTACTCCTACAATGCTTATTATAGACCAAAGTGTCGGCGTACGTACTACTGCTCCAACAGCCAATTTCCATACGGTAGGAACGGTGAGACATGAGAACCTGCCTACAGGAAGCGGACTTGCTCTTGTAGTAGATCCGAACGGAAATGTAATGGTTTCCAATACGCCCCTAAACAGGGTGGCAAGCTCTGATGAAACCATCCAACAATTGGAAGACCGTGTTAAAAACCTTGAAAACATAGTAGAAGAATTGAAACAGCTGCTTCTGAATAAAGGAACTTCATCAACTCTGATTTCATCTTCAGACATGCCTGCATTATTTCAGAATGTACCCAATCCCGGAAAGCACGAAACAAGCATCAAATATTATCTTCCAAAAGATATTAAAACAGCATCGATAGAAATTTACAGCATTTCCGGCCAGCTGGTAAAAACCCTTCCTTTGCGTGAAAAAGGAAATGGAGCTATCAACCTCACAGGTTCCGACCTTCAGTCCGGAACTTACCTGTATAAAATGACTGCCGACGGAAAGGTAATCGACTCCAAGAAAATGGTCATAAAAGATTAAATCTTTGATATATTTTATTTTTCAAAAGAACGGTCGATGAGGTTTTCTCATTGACCGTTTTTAATTTAAAGTTGTAATTATTAATCTATGCTTAATTCAATAGGATTGTAATTTTTTGCTCTTTTCTGTGCCTTTTTCATAAGAACTCGAAGCGTTTCAGGATCAGTTATTAATTTATTATAGGAATTGGGATCAGCAATTTCTTTTCTTTGATAGTCAAAAATTTTTGATTTTTTTACTGGAGTTGCTTTTGCTTCCATATTAGTGGATTTTGCAAAATACTTTCTTTTTCTAAATGAATATAACAAATAATGATAGTCATCTTTAGTATCGTAAAGTTCGGTTATTAATCCAGGTAAGCCATTGAATTTATAAGGACCAAAAGGAAAAGGGATTTCTTCTGTGAACCAAGCAACCCATGTTCTGCCATATTTTTGAGTAGTTGCTTTCTGACATTTATACTTTCCTACGGTTTTAAACTCATTTGATAGCTTCCAGTTCAAATTATTAATTTCCTCATACTTAAATGCTTTGTTAGAAATAGGAACTGTAACATATATTTTTCCCGCAGTGGTTCCAATGTATTCCGGAAAGTCCGTAGCATATTTCATTCCTACTCTAAAATCAGTTTTATCATTGATTTTTTTTGCATATTTTAAAGAGTCCTCAATATATTTTTTCATATTTTTAAAATATGATTCTTTTTCATTTATAAGTAGAGCAAAAGAATCTTCTTGAGTAACAGGATTTACTGTCAGAGATTTATAAACTAACTTATAATCAGCTTCATAAACAACATCAAACCCAATCTGAGCTTTAATGTTCATTAAAAAGAAAATTAAAATTATTGTATAATATATTTTCATTGTAATATTAATTAAAAAAAGCAAAATGTAAAAATTTACTTTTTCGTAGAAAATTAATGATTGTAAACTACAATATTTACATCAGTTGTACCACAATTAACTCCATTGATTAATTTCAATGTATTTACAACCTGTGTATAAGACATATCCTGAATACCTGCATCGCTTACTTGAACTACTGTTCCACAAGACGTCCTAAAAGGAAACGCTGATACCACACCAGCCAATAAAATTGCACCTAATAAAATTGTTTTTTTCATAATTGTTTTTTTTAATGATTAAATATTTAAATTCGTCTTAAAAATATAAAATAAGTCAACCTGATTGAGAATTATTTTTTTTATGTTAAACCCTTATAATACAAAGCTTTTTCATAGATATATAAAATGCTCATTAAAAATCAGCGGCTATTTTTAAGGCTTAATTAAATTTAGTTTACAGAAGGGTCATATAAGAGAATAAATTATAAATCAAACAATACAAATAAATTAAGATGGAAGAAAATACTAATCAGAAATTAATGGAAACTGTATCTTTTAATGCAGAGAAAATAACGAACGAAATTGAGCAAGCCATAACACAACTCGAATATAAAATCGTAGAGCTCAAAACAATGCGCATAGAGCCGGATTTGAGTTATTTAAATTCTTTTTACAAGCAGAAAACCGAGGAAAACATAAAGCGTCTTAATTCGCGTTTAAAAGTTCCACATCTGAGCCTTTATGTCTGGCTGTCTTCCTTTGCGATGCTCATTATAAGCTTTGGGGTATTCTTTTTTGTGTATTCCAAGACGTCTGAAACCAAAGCAGAAACTTTAAAAGAATACAAACAGCAGCTTTTAAAAAATAACGTGATCATGTCTAAAGAAAACGCAGAACTTTTAAAGGATATGGATCTTTGGTTTAAAAGTGATCCAGAATCAACAGCTAAATTTATACGTTGGAGACTTAAACAAAAGTAAGAAATAATTATACTACCGGTAAACTTATCCCCAGCTTAAAAACCTTATCATAAGCCATTATCTGGTTTTCAGGATCGCCGAATTGTTTTTTTATATTCTCTAAGCTGAATTTTTCCGTGGTCTTATTTTCTTCTTCAGAAGGCATCTTTAATTCCGGGTAGATGATCAGACAGTCGATGGTTTTATGGTCTTCCCAACCGGGATTATCTGCTTTAATTTGATGAATCACTTTTTTCAGGCGTGCATATCCCGAGACCTGCCGGATATCCTGGTGGATGTGGCTTTTATTGTATTTCAGCTTGTATTTTGCATCAATTACCATTTCGAAACCGGGCTTGCTGATGAGAATATCCAGTGAGTTTCCGTAGGTACTGAACTGGTAATGGATATGTTTTTCGTCAGCAGGATTTGCTTTTAAGAGCTGATAATAAAAGTAAAGCTCAAACAGCTGCGGCATATCAATCCAGAACGGCGGTGTTTCTATTTTCTGCTGTGCGGTTTTGGTTATATTGTATGAAAAACGTTTCAAAATAAACTGCCCGATCCGTACCGCTTCCTGATATTCGTTAAAAAACGGATTCCTTTTGGTGTTTTTCAAATATTTCTCTTCAATCTCATCCCCGATCAGTTCAAAAGCGGGTCTGCAATAGTTTAAAATATTCTTTACAGAATCGATATTGGAGGAAAATAAAAGCTCATTGTTTTCGATGTAGCTGGCTGCAAATTCCAAAACTTTTTTCAGAAACCTGTTTTCAATATTATCGGCTCCGAATACCTGGAATTCGCAAAACGTAGAGGTAAACCGACTCTTAAAAATGTTCTGTTTGATGTGCTCGCCAACCAGTATTTTGCCTTTAACCCTGTTATTTAAATTGGCCCGGACCTTATAATATGATTTTTTCAGGCCTTTCTTTACAATTGTTTTCAGCACCTGCAAAAACTGTACAATAAGGAATGGTGTAAGCCTGTCGTCTTTACGGTCTATACGGATATATTTTGCCTCCCAATCGATCCGGATCACGTCTTTTGAAGCATTTGCCGTTTGGGGTAGAGACATGATCTGAAGCAGGAGGTCGAGATAATTAACCTCAACGCTGCTCGTATTGTAATCTGTGTTATACTCTTCGGGAGTATTTTCATCAGATTTGAGACAGTCATTAAAATATTCCGTTAAGCCTATATTCATTTTAGGCTCTACATAAACGGTACGGCCAGTATTTCCAAGCCAGTCTAATCCTACATAATAATCTGCTTTAATGCTGTAAAACCCGGCTTCTTCTTTTACGGAATAGCTGTTTCCGTTTGCATTATACGGCCTTGATTTTACGTCTTTGAATAATTCATAGGAAGTTCCGGATAATTTCAGAAAGAGATTATCATTGTCTAAAATTTCTTCGCCTTCCGTAATCCGGGAGACAATGAAACTTTTATGCTCAGAGAGACGGATTCCCATTATAATGAAGCCTGTAAACCGGCTATTTTTTCTTTAATATCTTCACCTATCAGCATACCGTCATTGACGTATTCATACAGAATCGGCTTGATCTCGTATTCCAGCCTTATGGCCATCCCTGCACCGTTACCTTCGGCAGACTGATCGATAAAATAGGAATGCCCCAACCGGATGTGCTCTTTTTCAAACTCGGAAGAGCAGTTTTCTTCAAATAGTTTATTAACCTGATGGTATAAGCTTTCATCAAAATTCTGCATCCCGTCTTCCGCTTTCAGGTTTCTCGGGGGCAGGGTGACAAAGGCAAAACGTCTTCTCACGGCATAATCAATATGCCCTACGCTCCTATCCGCCGTATTCATCGTTCCGATAATGTAAAGGTTGGGTGGTAGGATCAGCTCTTTGCTGCCGTCTACCTCGTACATGCTTTCTACCACTTCATTCCTGTATTCAAGGGCATAGATCAGCTCACCCAGGACGGATGATACATTGGCCCTGTTGATCTCGTCGATCACCAGCACATAGTTTTTAAGGTCTTCCTTGATAACGGGGTTGTTTTTATTGGCGTTGGTGGCAATGAGCTGTTGCAAAATCCTGTAGTAATAAGGATATTTGCCCCTCATAGTCAGCCCGAGCCTGATTTCCTGATCTCTCAGGTCGATGGGTTTTGAGATCTCGTTCCAGTTGTTGTATATTTTCTCCATATCGCTGAAAAGGATTTTATATTTAATCTCTTCCCGGTCCGGAAAATTGTATATAAAACCGTCTTCTTTAATGGCTACAATCTGGGCCGTGATCTTCTCCCCGAAAGGATAGACCAAACCGCTGACTATATTTTCGTTGATCTTATCGAGCAAGATATTCAGCTTATTCTGAAAATTAATATTATTCTTTGTTTTCCCGTGATGGCCTAAAAAATTTTTCCTCGCTTCTTCCGCAAACTTGCCCAATGTTTTGTTTTCAGCTCCATAGATAATTCCTTCGCCTTCTTCGTTGGGCTTTGCCACAATACCCCTCACAAAATCTTCATAGGTATAGCTCGGGTGGAACTGTACCAGATTAAACTGCGGATGATCCTGCAGGTCTGCTACCGATGGAAGCCCCAGCATCTCTTTTGCAATCAGTTTGGCTTCCCTTGTTTTTCCTGTTCCGGGAGGGCCCTGAAGGATGATCTGTTTTTTATATTTTAAAAGATTGATATGATTATCCATTTTTGCATTTTTAAATTTTTCAGTATTTGTGATATAGGATTCGATGGGGCTTAAATTATCCTGAGTAGGATAAGAATAGTCTTTAAATAATTTGAACTGATTGATTTTAACAGGGTCTACCTTATAAAATTTATTCGCCAAAAAACTATACTTGCGTTTTTATTCCCATCACTATATTCCTTATAATCATTTTTATACCATTGGATATCTTCATATTTACGATTCCATCCGGATTTATTGTATTCCGCTTCGTTTTCTACAAAGTCTATCACCTCTGCTACGTATTGCACAGCACCGTTAAATGTATAAAATAATTTGAAATGACCGTTTTCTTCAATACATTCTTTCAATAATTTAATGGTAGCGGCCGTGCCGGAAGGCCTTTTGGAATTCCACAGTATGGCGTAGTTTAAAGTATCTTTATCTTTTATCAGATCTTCCTGCCAACCCGTACCATCAGAAGCCATGATGCCAATGACGGTATCTTTCCAGGCATTTTTTATTTCGTATACGATCCTGCTTAATAAGTGGGAGTGGTTATCGGGATTAGTAACTGTGATATCCAGCTTATCAAAAAAAAGATTAAAATCATTTTTGAAGTCCCGGGAATGATATGTTTTTTTAAACAAATTCTCCGTAAGGCCTTTTCTGTGATTTTCACTCAACATTGTGAAGTTATTTACAGGGTCTGCCAGATAATTGATTGCGTTTTTAATGGAGCCATCGGGAATGCTTTCTCCAAATTTATAGGTAATCAACTGCTCAATCCAATGATTCATCCTTACATAGGCAAGGGCCAGGACTCTTTTGTCTTCGTAGCCGTTTAGTTCCTGTTTTTTGTAGGCGTTTGAATCACAGTAAGAAATTAATGACAAAATAATCTTTCCAAATTCTTTATATCTTTCATCGTTTTCTAAAATTTCCTTTAGAACCTCGTAGTTTTTCCTGTTTTCCAAAAGAAATTGTTTTTCAGCTTCATCAAAACTGAAATTTAAGAATCTTTCAAAAAAGTCTTTTACTTTTTGAAAATAGAAATCCTGAGATTCAACAATGTTTTTGAATTTATCAGATTTCAAAACGTGTAAGATATGATCTTTAACGGCTGTTTCCATTGAAGTTGCGGCTGGTATTAGTTTTCAGACACAATGATAAGAATTTATTTCAATTCACGGCTACGGGAAGCCGTAATTTTTACAATACATCCTGCAAATACTTCAATAAGTGGCTATCCTTACTTCCCTAATCCTTTCAGCTCCTTTCCTAAGAACCTGTATCCGGTTCTGAAGCCCCTGTATCCGGTCTCAAACTGCCGGCAGACACTTATCTTTGTTTTTGTTTCTTTTTGACGAAAAATATTCATAAAACAGAGCAGGGAAATGAAAATGTTTATTACAAAAAAATACCGCCCCGGTTGAGGCAGTATTTTTTTTGGCAACTGTATGCGATTTTACACTCATCATTTTTTTATTAACGCAAAGCTTTTAAATCCGATTGCTATATTTTAAGAAAAGCAAAGAAAAGCAGCAAAGCTGCTATGAAGCATTCTTTTAAAATCTATTTTAATAGATTAAAACTTGCTCATCTTAATAAGTCTGATTCATCATTTTCTTTGCGATAAAAACTGATCAAAGAATAAGAAAAAATAAATGTAGAATAGTATATAGTTAATTTATTTTTTATACTATGCTTTTAAAACAGCAACAAACTATTTCTCAGCTTTATATTTCTCCAATTCCTGTTTTAGAGATTCTACCTGCTCTTTCAGTAGTTTGATGTAGTCTTGTAGGTTATCCATCACCTGATTTGGAACATTGTAATAATTATTTAGGAAAGCACCTGAATTAGTCGAAGTATCATTAAAATTTACAACATTAGCCATTCTTTCTTCTTTAATCTCCTCCACCGGAACGTCTAATGCTGCCGCCAGCTTCTCCCACTCATCATCAAAGATCTTTACATCACCACTCTCCTTCCGGGAATAATTGGAAACATCCGTAGATAATATTTTAGACATATATTCCTGAGTGTATCCTCGCTGCTTTCTTAGATTTCTTAGCTTTTCCATAGTGATTTGTATGTGCTTTGCGCAAATATAGAGAAAATTTTGGGGTTGGGCTGAACATTTTTAGTAGATATCTTATTGGACTAAATATTAACTACAATCCCCTCTTCCCCTCTATCCAATACGCCTGCGACTTGATACACTTCGCTGCCACTCCCTTTCCTTTCAGAAATTTCCGGATCACCCCCATGGTTTCGCCGTTGCCGGTGAGGTAGAAGATCACTTCATCGTTGCTAATGGCCTGTTTTTCCTCAATCAGAAAATCGGTTAATTCTTCGATGATATCCACGATATTGTTTTTGGGAATACAGTATCCGTATAGGTCTAGCTTTTCGAGAGGCTCCGGCTCATCCAGCTCATGGAGGCACAGGAATGAACTGTTTAATTTTTCAGCGGCTTCTTTTACAGACAGGGAGCTTCCCAATGAGGTTTCGTCACCGATAGAAAAATGAATCCTGGCTTCCGGATCGAAGAACTTTTTTCCTCTTGGGATTAAAATCTTTACAGCATCACCTACAGAAAGGCTGCTGATAAAATCACACCCTGCCGCAGAGGTGTCGTGCAGGTGAAACAGGACATCAAAACAGCCTTTCTCCACATCAAAATTGTACGGCGAATAATTACGAAACTCCCTTTCATTGATCCTGATCCCTATCGCATAAGTGGGTGCAAAATAAATCCCGCTGAGGTCTGCTGCAAAACGGATGCGGCGAAGGTGAACTGAGATATTTTCGGTTTCGGTGACGGTGCATTCTTTAAACTTGGATGATAAAACATTTTCCAGTGTATCATTGAGCCATTTGGGTAAACTTGACATATAAAATTTTATAGCAAAGGAAGCCACAAAAGCAAAACAGACCGATAGCTGTTTCAGGGAATTGATTGGACAATTCGCGGTACCACCCTATTTTTGGCTGCTATTCCGGAAGTCTGATGGCGACCGACCTTCAAGCTTAGAAAAAAGGCGGGTAAAGTAAGTATGATCTATATATCCCAATTCGTGGGCAATCTGCTTTACCGTAAGATCTGTAAATACCAGCAGCCTCTTCGCCTCCACCAGAATTTCCTTCTGTATCCAGTACAGGGCAGATTTGCCGGTGATATCCCGCACCACCTCGGTTAAATAACCCGGGGAGATATGTAAGGCTTCGGCATATAGTGATGGACTTTTCAGGGTTTTAAATTCTTTCCTAACCAACACCCTGAATTGCCGGGTAAGCTGTAAAGCCCGTGTTTCTTTTGATGATTCCGGCTTGTTCTCATTCAGGAAATGATGGGCAAACATTCCGGTATAGGCATTCAGCAAAGACTGAACGATAAAGAAACCTTCTTTGGAAGAAAGCATCTCTTCTGTACAGGAATCCTGAAGCATTTTAGCACAGGTATTCAGCTTTCTGATACATCCGGCATCAATCGTTTGGGGATGTATCTCGACCAGGCATTCTTCAAAAACGTAGCGTACAAAATCGGGAACCAGATCTACTTTCACCGCCAGAAACCATCCGGTAACATCTTTCATGATCAGCCCCTGGTGCACCTGACCCGGCAGTACACAGAAAACAACAGCTTCCTGAGATTCTACCATCTTAAAATCGACCATCATTTTTACGTGTCCGCTTTCTAGAAATGAAAAAATATAGTGGCTGTCCCTATGAATTCCCTTGTCAAAAAGATTGTCATCAGGACTTTTGGTACGTTTGTCAATACCTTCCACAACAATGCCGTGTTGGGAAATACCGCTTAAATCATACATCGGGATGGTCTTCTTCATCTTTTGAAATCAAAAAGGTAAATGTAGGAATATACTGATGAGTCACAAAATATTATGGTAACTATCATTGAATACGGGCTCACCGCTTATAAGGCCATATTTGAATAAAGCTTTTTGGATTTCGTATTCTATTTCTTAACCGCGTGATTTAAAATACATTTTTTTTGTAAATTTCAACCATAATTTATTATCATTCACAAATATATAATTCATGGAAATTGATGCTATTTACCAATCCATACAGCAATGGAAGATCCTTACAGACGCCTTTAAGAACGGAAATCAGGAAAGCGAAACCGAGATTCTCAACTACCTGAACCAGGGAACACACTTCAGTGTTTCAGGAGCGGAAATCAAAGAATGGAAAAACAACCTTGCCAACGAATCAGATAAGGCCATTCATGCCTATGTGGGGATTGACCAGGGCGTGTTGAAATTTTTCCTGATTGATTCCAAAAGTGATGCAGACAGTGATTTCAGTCATATCCTGGTAAAAGAATTCACCCGCAAATCACCCGATGTGATTACAGGTATCGATCCCAATACAGACCTTATGGTGACCCAACCGCCCATCACCTCCGAATCTGCCATCTACCGGAACTTCACCTGGAATATGTATGGCAGCCCGTGGCTGAAGGTACAGAAAACACAGCCTTTTTTCCAGCTCATCTACATCCCGTTTGATGATTATGAAAGACTGAACCTTGCAGACGACCAGCTATGCACCTGCTTTTTCGGGCTCACCAATGAAACCCAGGAAATCAGCCCGATTACCGATTACCACATAGAAATCGTCACCGTAAAAGACCTTACCATCAATGAGATCAGCAAGGATGCCCAGGATTATTCTACGCCGCGGCCACCTTTCTCGATCTCTACGATTGAAGACTACCAACTTCTGCTCAAAAGCGATGCTCACCTATAACAGTTTATCCCTGTATTTACAGATTATCATCAATATAACCCTGCTTACAGGATTGATCTTGTTTGTAAAGACCGGGATAAAACTAAAAACGGTATTATTCCTGTTTCTTTCTGGTGAATCTGTATTGGAAATGTCTGACCTGATCGGCCGCCTGATGAAGCTGAACACCTTCAACACTTATAATTATTCATTAAGCCAGTTTTTCGGCTTAATCATGCTGACGGAGATTTACAACGTTTATTTTATCAGAATCCCGCGTTTGGTGAAGCTTGTCGTGTACGTTTATGCAACAATGTGCCTGATTCTTAACCTGGTGTATGTACAAAATATTAAATCCGTTACTTTTTATTCCAATATCATCAGTACGGTCATCATCTGCAGTTTTGCAGCGGTTTATTTTCTGAATGTGATCAGGAAATCAAGGGTTGACAGGGATCTGCTGATTGTGAATATAACGGTCTTCTTATTTTTTTCGATTGAAAGCCTGATCTCAACAACCTTTAATTTTTTAATCAGCAACCACCTTACCTGGGTAGCTCCCATCTGGCTTTTCAGAGGCGTATTGCTATGGTCTTTTTATATTGCTTTTATTAATCTGGGATGTCGAATTGGGAAAATCAGGGCTTGGTAGCAGAATGGATATGGATAGGTATCGGGATACTCTCCCTGACTACATTATTTATAACGGTACTGGTTGTAAATTATATGAATAGTATTAAGAAAAATAAAAGGAAGGTGATGCAGCTGGTACGCAATACACAGACGGAATATTGGGAAAACACCCTGTATCTGCAGGAAAAAGACCGGAAACGGCTCGCAGAGGAATTACATGACAACATCATCTCGCGCCTGAACCTTATCCGGCTCAACAGCGGCTACCGGGATATTAATGAGCTCAATACTGATCTGAAGAAATCGATGCAGCTTATCCGGGAATTATCACACAATCTCACTCCTCCCGATCTGGGCGAAATTGAGCTGAGTGATCTCATTGCAGATTATCTTGAGCAGGTGAATGAAAATATAAGGATCGCATATCATCACCGGATAAAAAGGGATATTCACATCAGCAGCTCTGTGAAATTAAATGTTTTCAGGATTGTACAGGAGCTGATCACCAATATTCTGAAACATGCCCATGCAACGCATATCGATCTGTCGTTGAGAATCTCAGCAAAGTATCTGGTTCTGGCAATAGAAGATAACGGCTGTGGCTTTGTTGCCGGAAATAAATTTGGCGGAATCGGCCTGAAAAATATTTACTCAAGAGCCCAGCAGATGAAAGCGGCTTATAAGCTTAAAACCCAACCTGAAAAAGGAACAAAATTTATTATTTGTGTCATTATTAAATAAAAACAAACATGGAAAACATCAACATTAAAATCGGAATCGTAGACGATGATTCCCTTTTTGTACAGCTTTTAAAAAATTATATTGAGAAAGATGACCGGTATAAAGTGGTGCATACCTCAAAAAGCGGAAACCTTTTCCTTAGTGAACGTAATACTGATTTTATAGACATCCTCCTGCTGGATCTGAGAATGGCTGACGGTGACGGAATAGAAGTAATGTCAGCTTTATCCCGACAGGAATCTGAGATTAAAATCATCGTTCTCTCCAGCTTTTACCGCCGGTCTTTTATGGGGCAAATGCTCAAAATGGGAGCCCATGCATTTCTGCCCAAAGAAATTGAGCTCGATGAATTACTGAATGTCATCAATGCTGTGCACCGTACCGGGCATTATTTCTCTGATGAGCAGGTAAAAGTAATGAGGGAACAGTTATCCAACAAACTTCCGGAGTTTCATGCGTATTCTAAAGATGATCTGACGGAACGGGAAATAGATGTCCTGAAGCTGGTCTGCCAACAGATGAGCACCAAAGAAATTGCAGACAATCTGTGCATTTCCCCTAAAACAGTAGAAACCCATAAAACCAACCTGATGATCAAAACCTGTGTAAAAAACATGGCCGGACTCGTGATTTATGCTGTTCAGAATCATATTGTGGATGCGAATGAAATTGTACTGTTGGATAAATAACCTATTCTTTATTAAATTTATTGACTGCCAAATCAGCCAACCCTATAAAGAGTTGCTTACCCACTGCCTCATTAATCCATGCAAAATTATTTTCTCCCGATCCAATGATTTCTAAATACACTTTATTATTTTTTTCAAATACCCTAGCCTTCACTTCTCCCCCCTCAAAAATATGCTTTTCCATGGCGGTATTCGTCAGGATAAAGTTTTCGTCATCATTTTCAGTGAATACGGTTCCGCCTCCGCCTGCAGTGGCAATGCCTCCATTGATTCTCGGACCAAACAGCTCATTATTTCCGCCTAAAACGGAATAGGGTACTGTTAAATGGATCCGGCTCGTTAAAAATTTATAAAATTTAGGTACAGTCAATTTTTCGGAAACATCACCCACTTCTTTTAGTATGTCATAATGATGC
Organism: Chryseobacterium tongliaonense; assembly: GCF_041224435.1. Taxonomy (NCBI): domain Bacteria; kingdom Pseudomonadati; phylum Bacteroidota; class Flavobacteriia; order Flavobacteriales; family Weeksellaceae; genus Chryseobacterium; species Chryseobacterium tongliaonense. The sequence continues at coordinate 255,014 of NZ_JBGFFD010000005.1, forward strand.
TTCCGCCTATTAATAGAAAGACCAAAGATACTCCACACAAAACGGAAAGCCCGCATAGGTGGAAACTGCCTTTGCCCATCGCTGTAAAACCATTTGTGAAGAGTATAGTTGACCCGATTGTCATTCTGTAATGCTGATATAAATCTGTAGATCTCCATTGTATAGATTTTAAGTTATAATATATATTCATTAAAAATCAGGGAGAACTTAAAATGCGCTCCCTGACAGATAAAATTCTAAAAACACACCATTAAGAAGCGCTTAACATTTTTGCAATAGAGATCGCATCTGCTACGGTATCCATGCTGTAGATCTGCATTATACCCTGTATAGTAGCTGCCTGACCCAAAATGTTCTGCTGGTTTTGCGAGTTGACTGCATTTTCAAACATGATTCCGGTAGAGTGTGCTGCCGCCTGATAAACGTTGCCTAAGGCCACCGCCGGGGCTTCTCCCACTACCTTCACATTCGATTGGGTAACTGCATCTGTAATTTGAGGATTAACTGTTTGTGACATGATTTTTAATTTTTTGTGGGATATTGCTATCCCGGTTGTTCGTTACATTGATTATTGTTGCCATCCCCTGTTATTTACCAGTTTTGGCGAAGAAAAAAGGGTTTAGGATGCTCCCAGCATGGTTGCAATAGAAATAGCATCTGCTATGGTATCCATGCTGTAAATCTGCATTACACCCTGTGTAGTGGATGCCTGCCCAAGAATATTCTGCTGATTCTGCGAGTTGACTGCATTTTCAAACATGATTCCTGTTGAATGGGCTGCTGCCTGGTACACGTTACCTAAAGCGACTGCCGGAGCTTCTGCCACTACTTTTACATTGGATTGAGTAACTGCGTCTGTGATTTGTTCATTGACTGTTGTTGCCATAATTTAATTGGTTTATGATTGGATGAGAAGGCAATCGGACTTTCCAATTGCCGGGTTTGTTTATTGGTTATATTGTTTTTCTGTTAAGATGCTCCTAACATTTTAGCGATGGAAATAGCGTCTGCTATGGTATCCATGCTGTAGATCTGCATTACACCCTGCGTAGTGGCTGCCTGGCTCAGGATATTCTGCTGGTTTTGGGAATTCACTGCATTCTCAAACATAATTCCTGTTGAGTGAGCCGCTGCCTGATATACATTACCTAAAGCGACTGCCGGAGCTTCTGCTACCACTTTTACATTAGACTGGGTAACTGCGTCTGTGATTTGTTCATTGACCGTTGTTGCCATAATTTAATTGTTTATGAGTTGATGATTAGTTTAGATACAACCGGATTTTCCGGCTGCAATAGTTGTTTTTGTTTTGTTTTTTTAGCAGGTCGGGATTCTGTTAAGAAGCATTCAGCATTTTCGCAATAGAAATAGCATCTGCTATGGTATCTACGCTGTAAATCTGCATGATGCCCTGGGTAGTGGCTGCCTGTCCTAAAATGTTCTGCTGATTCTGCGAGTTTACCGCATTTTCAAACATGATTCCTGTAGAGTGTGCTGCTGCCTGGTAAACATTACCTAAAGCTACTGCCGGGGCTTCCCCTACCACTTTTACATTAGATTGCGTCACTGCATCTGTGATCTGTGGGCTAACTGTTTGTGCCATAATTGTAGTTTTTTGATGAGATCTGATCTCGGTTAATAAAAATTTTAATGAGTATTGTTTGTATCGTTTGAATTCCTGAAAAAGGATGCGGTTATCAAATTTTCAACATCAGTTGAAAAAAAGTTTCCTGCCACTGTACGCATGCTGTACATTTTGTGATCTTGTGGATAGAGTGCCTGTTTGCCTGTTTACGTTTTACAGCATTTTAAAATCTGCACGATGATGAATGTTGACTAAAAACTATGTTGAGGTATCGGGCAGAGATGTACAGGGTAAGAAAAACCGCATCCGTAATATCTTATGATTTTTTTTGTCGGTGAGTATGAAAAGTTAATCACCAAACCGGCTTTTCCTCAGTGCTGCGGCTTCTTCATATCTCAGCTTTCTCCCCAGCACTTTTTTATAGCCCATGACAGAATTACTTAATGACACCAGAAAATCTTTTTGCTGATTGGCTACGGACTGTTCAAACATTAATCCTGTAGAGTGTGCGCTTACCTGCATATTCATTGCGCTAGTAACGGCAGCTGACATTCCTACCACTTCTGTATTGACTTCGTTTCTGTTGTTTTCCATGAAATTTAGTTTTTTGGTTAGACGTATTATTTATTCATTCCGGCTATTCTCGCCTGTAGTTTATTGATTCTTTCAGCCACTTTCAATTCTTTGGCTTTGATTTTTTCCCTGGAAATTTCCTGCATGCTTTTTAACTGGTCAGCATAGTTCATTACACCGGAATTTGTGGTTGACACTGCCGGTTGGGCGGATTGCTGCTGTTTTACGGCTTCTTCCAGTTTTGCGAGTAAAGGAGCCAGCGATTTCATGGTTTCCTTAGTAGCTTTTTCTTTGATGTAATTGATGATTTCATCTTCATGACTAATGATAAATGGTAATACACGCTCATCAAGAACTTCAGGAATGATCTCTTCTGCGGTGACTTCTTCTGCAGTCTCTTCCGGTTTCGGCGGATCAGCCGGAGCGGCGTTACTGCGGTTTTTTCTCGTAATCATGATTATAAATGGTATTTAGTTATGGATCAGATGAGGTTGCATCTGAAGGTATTTAAAGCAAATAACTGATAAACGCGCTGGCTGCCGTCCAGTCTTTGTTCAGGTCTTTAATGACGTTGCTTCCTACGATTTCAGTGCATAAATTTCCCACGATCACATTGGCGGAAAGCAATTCCTTTAATTTATCCGACGGAAGGTCTAAAATATAATCTTCAGCCAGCAGAGGAATGGCAACACTGTTTGCGGCAGTTTCATTCACGATGACACTGAGTATTTCCTGACAGTAATGGGCAATTAATTTAGCTCCCTGAAATTCCAGCTCCCTTTTTAATTCCGTTATTTCACTTTGGGTCACCAGATCGGAAATTCCGTTGACATCCACATCGTGGGTACTGTACATGGCTTCACCGGCATTGGAAGGGCTGATCGTGATATCGGTTTTTAAAATAACGTTGGCTTTTTCCAGGTTTACTGTCAGAATTTTTGAATCAGCTTCTTTGTCGGCAACATCGTTTAATGTATTCAGTGGAAGTATCCTGACATTGCAATAGAAGGTTTTGGGATCATCCAGCTTCATCATAACGACAGTAATTCCGGTAGATTTATCTTTTGGCTCTACTACAAATGACTGATAGGAACCGTATTTTTTATTTTTGTTTACACAGCTTACAAGCCTTACTGTCGGCTGAATATTGATGCTGGAGGTTTCCAGAGTGAATACGGCCCTGTTTATATTATTCTCAGGTTTTTTCATACTGAAATAAGCGGTATCGCTTTCCCGAAGCAAATAAAAGCTCTCGTTCAGTTCCTGTAAAGAACGCAGGTTTAAGATTTGGGCAGGTTTAAGTTCGTTTGAATAACTCATCTTTTATTTTTTTTAGTTTGTCAATTAGTTTTGTTGTTATGTTTTTTTTGATGGGCCGGTCGGGTTCCGTTTCTTCTGCTGCAATCACGGCTTCCTGAATGTCCGGTTTTACAAGCGGCTCAGTCAGTTTTATAGATTTCAGCACGATTTTTTCGTCTTCTTTATCTAATGAAGGGAAATGTTTCCTCACTCCTTCCTCCGGTTTTGGAACCTCCTCAGTAACAGCTTCTGTCAGATGTTTTTTTTTTCAGGATCTTCATGAGAAAATGCATTTGAGGGTGTCATATTCCGGTTATCGCCTGTATCAGAGCTTGTAGTATACATTGTGGTAGAAATCCTGGTCTTAGCCTCTGCATATTCACTCACCATTTTAAACAGATCCCGCATCATTTCATTTCCATTACCCATATCACGTATTTCTGCATTATTGCTTTCTGTGGTCTGGCTTCCTCCGTTTCCTGTCGGCGGCATACTGGGAGTTCCGTATGTTAATAAATTGTTTGCCAATCTGCTTAATGCAATCAGCCCCAGCTGCTCAAAACCTTTCAGAAAGGACTGTAAATCCTGAACCATCATCCCGGTAGACTGGTCGATAATGATCTTCGCAGCTCCGATCATCGGAGAAGCAGCCGGCGGGGTTAATACTTCGTTGTTTACAAATACTACTGCGTTCTCTGCAGGATTTGTAGCCTGGCCTGTACTTGTATTGGTATCCATTTTTGTAAGGTTTTAAATTATCCCTTTAAGATGTTAATGGCATCCGCAATAATCACAGGGTTAAGCTGATTTAAATTCTGCTGGTTGGTCACCGAATTCTGTATGGAAATTCCGCTGGCATGAGTTGCCATCTGGTAGAGCATACTCATGGCTTGTGCCGGCGATTCACCAAGCACTGTAACATTGGTTTGCGTTACCGCATCTGTAGTCTGGCTGTTTACTTTATCTGACATATACTTTGTTTTATGGTTATTAAAATTTTAGTTTTTTGGTCGTCTTAATTTTTCAGAGATTTTTCCTGTCCTGATCCTGTACTTTGTGTATATTGCAGTCAGAATCTTAGGTAACCTGCTGTTTTCATTACTTTTATTGATACAAATTTCTCAAACAAAAAGAGATCAACGTTCAGGGAAAAAACTGAATTTTAAAAAACAGGGGAATTCCCCCAAAGGTGAAATTGATCACGGATAAAAGATTTCCAGACCGACATAAACACCCTCAGAGAAGCTCATCAGAACCAGAGTCCACTAAAATCAACTCATCAGAAATAAGTAAAAAATCTGTATTTAAAAAGAAAATTAAAAATTTTGTAAAATAAAAAAGTCAGCTATTATTTACGAATAGCTGACCTTTTACTCAGGAAATGTGTCCCTGCCTTCTAATTTTCATATTTATATAAAAATATTAAAAGAAAATTGTAATATCGAGAAAAATCCATGTCTGGTTGAAGGCAGTACGACACATTCTATAGTGACATCATCAGTTTTTTATAATCATTTTATTTCTTTAAAATTTTCACACTCTGAACCTCTTTATTCCCAAAATAAACCCGGATTACATAAGAGCCTTTCGGGTAGGCATTAATATCAATTTTACCCTTAGCACTCAGCTGGTTTAATTCTTTTAATCTTCGTCCGGCCAAATCATAAATTTCAATTTTATCCAAAGATTTATCTGACTCATAAAAAATGAAATCCGAAGCCGGATTCGGATACACTTTAAAGCGAACGGAATCTGTTTCGGAAACCATAAGCTGACTTGTGTTGATGATTTTGCTGATAACGGAAGAGCATCCGTTTTTATATACCGTTAAAGTAACCGTATAGCTTCCAGCTGTGGCATACTGATGACCGGGACTGACGGCTACAGATGTTGATCCATCGCCAAAATTCCATAATACCGTATCATAATTCGAGGAAGTATTTGTGAAAGTAATCTGCTGATTGTTTCCTGACGCAGAAAATCCTGCATTGATGTGATAGACGTTCATCAGCCACATAGCAGGATTTGTCAACACCGTATTCCCGGAGATCTGCTGATCATATTCTGCCGTATTTTGAGGAAGCCCGCCCAGATAAGTGGAGGGCAGCGAGGTTTCCTGATATAAGGTGGCATACACTGACGCAGCAACCAGATAACTTCCGTTGAGGTTCGGGTGAATGTCATTAAAAGAACCATGCAAAGCCAGATCCTGTGAGGCTGTATAATGAGCACGTGCAGATTCTCCGGCAGGAATGATCTCCGCCTGCATAAGATTTGCCATTTTGGTAATAGAATCTTTTATAATTCCCTGAAAATTAAAATAAGTGGCATAATCATTTTGTGACGGAACTCCATAAGGGATCTCATAAAGAAAAACTTTGGCGCACGGACTGTATTTTTTAATAGAATCACGGATTTTTCTCCCTCTTTCAGCTGTAAGGCTTACCGGAAAAGAAGCTCCGGCAGATTCTGAGGTTCCGGGCTGCAGAATGGCAAAATCAAATACTTTTGACCTGATGACCTGATACATGGCTGCATCATTAATGTGATGCACAAAGCCTGCTCCACCTGCGGTATGGGAAGTAACATCAACTGTTTTTCCTTTAGACAAAGCTATATTTTTAAACTGCTCCGGCATATTATTAAAATAAGTCATACTGTTTCCTATGAATAAAGCCTGCTGTGTCTGTGATTTCACCGCAAATGCACATATAAAAAATAAAGAAATAAAAATTTTGTTCATATATAAACGGTTAAAAATTAAAATATCCGTTTTTCTCCTGTCGATTAATGAAATTTAACAGCAAAAAGTAAGACAGAAGTAAAAACGGATAGAAAAACACACATCTGTGTGAGAAAAAAACACAAATTTATCTTTAAAGAACAATAAGCTTTTTACTAAAATCGGCCCCATTGTCTGTTTTTACTGAAACGATATAGGTTCCGGATTTAATTCCGGCTGCATGTAAATCTAATTTATAGTGACTGCCAACCGGCTTAACTCTTTCGGAATATACTTTTCTCCCCGTCATATCGGAAACCGACAGCTCACAATCGGATATTTTTTGTGAAAATGAAATCATTACAAAATCTCTGGCAGGAACCGGTGTTATTGAAAACTCCGCTTTAGGTGCTGCTTCTTTTACTGATAAAACACTACTGTTCTGATTGAAAAATTCCCAAATTTTTTGAGTGTACGAAATATCATTCTGCCCGGTAAGCCAGATGTGGTCTGCATTATTCACTTTAAACAGTTCGATTACTGAGTTGTTATTAGGGCTTACATATCTGTAATGATCAACAGTATAACCATCATTTGCCGTATCGGGAAGTATAGTATGAACAGGATTGGAAACTGACTGATTATTGGTTTTCCAGTAACTGATCATTTGATCCACTGAATTTCCAAAATTATTATTTACATATCCAATTGTGTTATCACTTGTTCCGTGAAAATGGGCAATTGAAACGGCACGTCCCGGGGTCCCGGCTGCAACAGGCAATATTGCATTTCCGAAAGTACCGGCCACTGATGCAAATACTTTTATTTTATTGTTTAAAACCAAAGCCAGACGCTCCGTCATAAAACCACCCATCGAAAATCCGCAGGCAAAAACCCTGTTAGGATTGATGCTGTAATCCTGTTCCACTTTATCAATCAGTGAACTGATAAATCCTACATCATCCACATTGGCGTTCGGGGTGTAAAAACTGTAGCCCGCTCCGGAGTTCCAGGAAGTTCCGGCCATTGGATCAGCAAGTGCCTGAGGACAAACCACAATGATGTTATTGGTTTCTGCCAAAACATTAAATCCGATATTTCTGAAGTTGGTCATATTATCTCCCAACCCATGTAAAGTCAATACCAGAGAAGCCGGATTTTGCGGATTGTAATTGGAAGGAATGTAAATGGAATATTCCCTTAGGCCTGATGTATGTTGCAGGGTTCCGGTCTGCCACTGTTGACAGAAAAAGTTTAAAGACGTTAACAGTAATAATAAAAAGATCGATTTTGTTTTCATATATAATTTTTTTAAAGATATTTATTCGTGTTCATGAATCAATTTGATAAAAGTCAAATTCAGAAATGAATGTTTTGACATTAATCAAACTCCTGAAACATATAACACTGCCCTTAAATCAAAGATCTGATTCCAAAATCCAAAAAGGAACTCTAAGAGTTTCCTCTTTGGATATATAGTATATAAAAATGGTGTTGTATTTCTATTTTTTGATGAATTTGGAATTATAGGTTTTTGTTCCTTCTTTGATGGTTATAAAATAGATACCTTTTATTAAGCCTGCTATATTAATGATCTGGCTGGCTGTATTTCCCTGCTGCACCAATCTGCCGTCAGCTGAGAAAATGGTATAATCTGCTTTACCTTTTAAGTTTTTAATTCCTATAAACGTTTCGGCAGGATTTGGGTAAATTTCTATTTCTGTTTGGGTATTTTTTACATCTTTAGCAGCAAGTACTTCAGAGATTTTAACAGTCAGGTCCATAATACCTCCTGCCGTGCTTGGCAGCGTGCCACATGCATTCGCAAGTGCTGCATTAAAATTACTGGCTATCCTCATTCTCAACAGTTTATCGCCTGCATAAGCTGCAGCCGGCACTGTAAAGTTCCCGTTTGCCGTTCCAATACCATTCTGATTAGGAAGTACACTCCCGCTTGTATAAACCTTTTCGCCTGCTTCAAAAGTACCGCTTCTGTCATAATCTATCCATACATTGTATACCATTGGAGCATTTTGCTGATACAGCCCGAAAACAGTAATAGGGTATGAATTGCCTTTGGTAAGGGTGATTATCTGAGACTCATCTTCGCTTAAATCCTTATAAGACCTGAAAGTAGCATCTACATAATTGATATTTGAAACCTGTACTCTTCCAATAGCCCCCACTGAATTGATCCCGGTATTTAAAATACAATAATCGACACCTGTTTTTAAACCTTTAGTTTTAAATGCATAAGTACCGGAAAAACCGCCTGCTACGGTATTCACTACTGCCGCTACCTGCACTTCATAATTTCTTTCATCTTCAAGGCCGTTTAATACTACGGAATTGGAATTGCTGACTGCATTTAACCAGTTTACGTCACCTGTTTTTCTGTAATTCACTGAATAGGTTGCTCCCGGAACTTTATTCCATGATATTCTGGCAGAAGTTCTGAATACTTCAGCATCATTTACGGAAACTCCAGTCGGGGCAGCGGCTGCAGATGTAGGAGCAGCACCAACCGTTATTGCAGGAGATACAGCATAGAATACATTTCCTAAAGCCGATATCCTCAATTTAATGGTTCCGGTTAAATTAGCGGGCATTTGTACTGAATAGCTTCCTGTATTAGGAGTAGAAGCTACAAGATCCGTCCATGTCGTTCCATTATCCGCAGTATAGTCAATTTTAACGTTCGCCACATTATATGGAGCATTATTTGTGTTTGCGACTTCCCATGCAATGTCATTGGAAGCATTATTATATAGTTTTGAAGATGTGGTTAATCCGTTAAATTTGAATGGCCCGTCATTTCCGACGGTTACTGTTGTTTCAGAAGAGGAAAGCATTGGCCTTGCCTGATTCAGATCTCTCACCGTTACGGCATAGTGTAAGGTTCTTGGAATGTATGATACCGTTTCCCATGCCTGCTTATCCGTCAGCTTCCCATCTATCACTGACTGCAGTTTCGGAAAATACCTCTTCCCTACTTCTGTCCCGAAATATGATCTGGATAAAGCACCCTGCGTATTATATCCCCAACCGCTGTCACCTGAAACAGATGCAGACTGGTCTACACTGTCATATTGTTCCCAGGTATATCTTACAGGATCATTTTCAGGATCATTGGCTGCTGCCTCAAGATAATAAGCAGTCCCTTTGGGAATGTTGCGGGCAACAAGAGCAGCAATGACAGGTGGCGTATTATTGTTGATATCCTGAGAAATCCCGCATCCCTGTCTGCCTTCCACATTCGTCAGGATCTGGTCTATGGATGAGTAGTGGAAATAAGCATCTGAACTCATCTGCACATTATCATCAGTAATACCGGCATATCCCATGATGGTTGTTCCGCCTCCGGGTTCTACATTTACTCCTGAACCTTCCGTCCTGGTTGAAAATGTGTGGTTTCCGCCAAGCTGATGTCCCAGCTCATGAGCAACATAATCAATATCAAATGAGTCTCCCTGAGGAATATTATTGGCTGGTGAAGTGAAGCCTGACCCTTTATAATTTTCCGGGCTTCCATCTGCATTCAGCGTCATATCATCACTGCATATACATCCGATGCAGCCGGCATTACCTCCGCCTCCGGAAGCTCCGAACAAATGCCCGATGTCAAAATTGGCATTTCCTACATTCGTATTAAGGGTATTCATCAGCTCAGGACTCCACAAGGCGTTGCTTACGCCCACATCAGAATCTGAATAAGGATCTGCAACCGGATTGGCATAAATAATCCCCGGAAGATCCTGAATTATTAAATGAATCCCAAAATCCTTTTCAAAAACACCGTTGACCCGGGTGATCGTATTATTCATCTGGGCAACAGCTCCTGCAACTCCCCCAAAAAACTGGGTATATTCTCCGGTAGTGGATAAAGCCAGTCTATAGGTCCTGTATTTTGTGCTTGAAGGCCTGCTTGTAATCCCGATACCGGAAAGTTTTTTTTTGCCGTTTTCCTTTAAGCGCTGAATATCTTTCTTACCTGCCTCATTTGTATCACATTCAAAACCATGATCGCTTTGCGTTCTTTTCGTTTTATAAAAGACACCATACGTTTTTTTATCAGCAGTTATGGGTTCTATGAACTGAAATATCCCGTCTTTGACAATCATTGACTGAATTTCAGTGGGTGAAGTACTGAATCTAAGATATTTAGACGGATCATCAATCCCTACTCCTACATAAGATCCCAACTGATATCTTTCAGCCATCGCCTTTTCCATAACGGGATTGCTGTATACGGCAAACTTTTCAATCTTCCCTTCCGCTGTAGGGAGTGAAATAATAACAGCCTTAGCATCTCTTCCCGTTTCTACCGCATTTTCTAAAATTTGTCTGATAGAAGTTACATCAACCCTATAGGCATATTGAACCTCGACTTCTTTCCGGATTTGAGATTTTTTTTGCGAAACCGATTCCCATCTTTGTGCGTGAATACTTCCCAATCCACCGGCTAATGCACAAACAAGTAAAATTCTTTTCTTCATAATTTAAATATTTTGTTCTTATCTTAAATTTCAGCTGAAAATTTTAACAATTCAAAAGTAATTATTTAAATAAATGGTTTTTATTCAAAAAATACAACACATCAATAAACAGTATGCAATAAGTATGGAATAATTAAACAGGATCATCAAAATCCGATTTTTACCGGATAAATTCTCTGTTTATATAAAGCGGTTTACTGGCATCAAAACTACAATAAGAAAAACCCGGTCTTACTGACCGGGCTTTTCAAACGATTCTTAAATATTAAAATAAATCCCTGTGATAACGATAAATGCAGACTTATAACCTGCCATTACCATATTGAAAAAATCTCTGCCAAAACTAATCAGAAAACCAGTCATTCAAAAGACTTAAAGGATTAATTTACAGCACATAGTATGTAATACGTATGTTAAAATATCAAGTACGTATTATATTTATTAATATCATTTTATTATTTTTATCGTTATTGGTAAATTAGATGAGCCGAAAAAGCATTTGTAATGAAAAAAAATCTCTTATTTATTGTTTTATTTCTATTCGCTCTTTGTAAGGCTCAAACTGACAAAGAAAGCCACTGGAAAAAAGAAATAAACGATATCACCTTAAATTCTGCCGGTGAAAAGGAAATACAGAATATCCAAAATATCATTAAAAACTGCCGGCAATCAGGATTTACTCAATGTGAAGGATCAGGATACCTTAAAATAGCCTATATATTTTTTAAGAATAATAATACTGTTGAGGCTATTCATTATTTGGATAAAATTGAAAAGGATCAATTGATTACTTCAGATTCCGATTTAGAAGCGTTTTTCCATTTAAAAACCTTACAGTGCAGCATTTATCAATCTACAGGAGAGTATACGGCTGCCCTTGAAAAACTGAAAGAATTTCCGGAAAAGGTAAATGACTATCCCTACTTTAATTATTGGATTAATGTTCTGAACGGAAATATTTATGGCCATTTGCAGAATAACGATCTTGCCATAAAATATTACAAAAAAGCTTACAAACTCTCTAAAACATGCCGGGAGGAAAGTAATTTAAAAAAACTTTCTATAAAAAGAGAAAATCAAATCGGAAACAGCTATAAAGCCACTTCATAACTGGCAATAGCTTATCTTAACCTGAATAAAATCGATTCTGCGAAATTATACATTCAGGAAGCCCTTGGAGATTTAAAAAATTTAAATAACGTAAAAGATCTGGATATCAAATACCTGACTCATTTTAATGCAGGGACAATTTATTCAGCTGAAGAAGATTATGCAAAAGCACAGGAACACTACCTGATCAGCAAAAAAATCATTGAAAAATATTATCCTATCGAAAATTTGCAGAAAGATATTTACTCAGTTTTACTGCATCTTTACGAAAAAACAAATGAGACAGACAGTATTAATTATTATTCGAAAAAGATCTTTGAAATAGATGAAAAAAACAAGGCTAAAAATATTTCTGTAAAGAAAATCATCGATAATAAAAACAATACCATTAAAAAAGAACTTACCGGGAATAACCGGAAACTTATATACATCCTCGTTGCCATCATACTACTCTGTTCCGTTTTGATTTTTCTCAGCCTGTTTTTTTATAAAAAATATAAAAGCAGAAAATTTGATAAAAAAGACAATCCTGTAAGTCCGGCTGTATCTCAGACAAATTATCATGAATTATTCGAAGAAATAGTGCTTCTCGCCAAGCAAAACAAACCTGAATTCCTGACAAGATTCAATGAGCTGTATCCCGGTTTTTCAAATAAAATATTAGCCGTCAATTCAGATATTCAAAGCTCTGAAATAAGATTCAGTGCCTATTTATATTTAAACTTTTCTACAAAAGAGATTGCCGAATATACCCATATCTCAGTAAGAACAGTACAAACTAAAAAATATAATTTAAGAAAAAAATTAAATATTCCCACCGATATGGATATTTATGTATGGTTCAACCGTTTAATGCAATAGTATAACTCTATTCATCCCGGCGAAGTAATGACATTACAAAAGTTTACAGGTGATTCCATTAAACATTTACGGATGCTCTATTTTATTAATCACGATTAACACTTTTAGCCTGCCGGACAGACTGATTATCTTTCAGGTTAAGCCGGTAAACCAGTGTCAGCCGATAACGGGCAGCATTGGGAATACTGGTCTGATTGATTTCGTAATCTGACCCTTTAGTCACGCTGCTGGATTTTCTCAGCTCAAACAGGTTACTTACATCAAATGTCACCGTTGCTTTATCCTTTAAAAAAGTCTTGCTGCATCCAAAATCAATACTATGAAGAGCATTGGTACGGGTTTGCGCAGTGGCATTGGCACCCCGCAGATTATAAACGGTCTGGAAAGCAAGTTTATTCTTCAGCTTCAGCTGGGCACTTAAACGGGCAGTGAGCGTGTTGCCTGAAAAATCAAAACTCTGATTCTGATAAGCTCCTTGTTTGGCATAATGAAACAGATTAAGCTCGGTATTTAGCTGCAGCCATTTGACAGGGTTATACAATAATGATAATTCAAAACCCTGACGTGTTTCTTTATCGATATTGACCGGCATACTGATAAACAGACCATTGGCATCCCTGTAGGTATAATCTTCAATTACTCCGCTGTTTCGCTGGTAATAGAATGAAGGATTAAAAGTGAGGGTTTTCCAGTTTCTAAGAAAAGCGATTTCAAATACATCAGCATAAGACGGATTAAGATCAGGGTTACCGACATAGCGGGTGCTCAGATCTGTTAACTCATTAAAAGGATAAATCATATATAGAGAAGGCCTGTTGATCCGTTTACTGTAACTGCCCTGCAAAGTTGTGCCTTCATTAAAACGGTAGCTGACATTTAATGTTGGAAAAAGACGGTTGTAATTTTTATCATTGGTGTAACTCCCTTTGAGGTCTTCGATCCCGATGTGGGTCAGCTCACCTCGCAAACCTGCCTGATAGCTGAAATCTCCTGCTTTCCCGGAAAACTGCACATAGGCACTTCCAATCAGTTCCTTATACAACAGATGATTGTCAATCTGGTCAATGATTTTCCATCCTGCATCATTTTGCTGTTCGGCAATAAAATCACTGGTTACGCTGCGGTTCTCTGCTTTCAGACCAAATTCCAGTACAGAAGTGCTGTCCAGAGGCTGCACCATATCTGTTTTAATCATAAAATCTTTACTTCCACCGGCTGAGTTTGTCCTGATGGCCGGCAAGGTAACAGCTACCGGTAAAAGCTTACTGGTTGCCAGGTTCCAATCTTTACTGCTGTTCCAGAAATCATATTGTAAATCAACGGTAAATTTCTTTCCAACCCGTTCAAAAGTACGGGTGTAATTTGCTTCCAGCTGATTAAAACTTCGTTTTTCCCATGATTCACCTTTACGGACCAGACTGCTGTCGATTAAGCCATTCTTCCCTGAATACAGGTAATTTAAGCTGGTCTTGTCATGATCATTGGTCGCATTCCTTAAAAATGCAACAGTAAGTGTATTATGGTCGTTGATTTGATAATCCGCCCCAAGGTAAAGTAATCTTGCATCATCGTGTCTGTCTTCATCCTGTCGCTGGTTCAGATAAACCGGCGTATCCAAAAGCCCGGTAGACTGCTGCATGGTGTACAAGCCTACATAATCTGACAACCGTAATCCATAGGTTCCAAACAAATTAAGTTTATTTGATTTGTAATTAAGACTGGGACTCAGGCGGGTTTCATTGGGAATACCGCCAACTACCCGGAGCTGGCCGCTAAATCCTGATTTCTTATTCTTTTTCAGGATGATATTGATAATTCCTGCCGAGCCTCCTGCATCGAATCTGGAAGAAGGATTGGTAATCACCTCCACACGTTCCACCTGATCGGCAGGCACCTGCTCAAGGGCATTTCCCTGCGTTAATCCGGTACGTCGCCCGTCTATCAATACCAGTACATTTGTATTTCCCCGAAGACTGACCGCACCTACAGGGCTTACACTCACCGAAGGAACCATATTCAGCAGATCAGTAACCGCCCCCGATTGCGAGAGAACATCTTTGCCTACCTCGAATACTTTTTTGTCCAGTTTAAGGCTGACAGATGCTCGTTGGGAAGTCATTGATACTTCTTCCAACAGTTTTGCATCAGGTTCTAAAATGATTGTCCCGACTTTTACCGGAACACCGGAACTGACCTGTACAGGCTGATTAATGGTTTTGAAACCCATAAGGCTGTAACTGATATTATAATTTCCTGCCGGAATATTTTCCATGCGGAACATTCCTTTACTATCGGTGATAACAACGGCAATTTGTTTTTCCTGGTTTTCTTTTAGTATTACAGTTACGTAAGGTATAGGCAGAGCCGGTTTTTCGTGCACCGTCCCCGTTATTTCTGATCCCTGTGCAAGGCAGTATTGGGCAGTAATCAGTACGACAAAGAGTAATATTATCTGTTTCATAATGTAAATTTAAAGTGCGGAAACAGGCATTTAGCTTAAAAACATGTGAACGGCTCTATCAGCTTTTAAACAGCCATCAGATTTTGGGTATTCCGTTGTATATTTACATTATGCATCAACTGTTATTTCTATTAACGTTTCTTGGTTTCCTGGTTCCAGCTGTTATCAGTAATGAAGACCCAGTACCTGTCTATAAAACAGGTGATAATCCGGCATGGGCAGCAAAAAATTTCAATGATAAGGACTGGTCGGAAACCCGGGGAAATACTTCGGATAAGATATTCTGGTCGCGAACGCATTTAGAACTTCGCAAGGTAGAAAAAAGTGCCCTTCCTCTTGGCCTCCAGATAGGATCCTTTGGTGCTTTTGAAGTCTACTGGGATGGGGTGCTCATTGGTAAAAACGGACAGTTGCCCCAAAATGGACAACCTGAAATACCGGGTACGGAGAGCAGCTATTACAGGATCCCGGACCATCTGATTTCGCCGGGTCCTCATATGGTTGCCCTGCGCAGTTCCCAGTCATTACTTCCGCATGTACAGCGCAGCATTGGTTTTAGTATAGAAAACTATCCTACATTACTGACCCATCCATTGGTTACCATGTCTTATATGAACTTAATGGCCGGAGCCTTCCTCATTGCAGCGATCTATTACTTTTTTCTTTATGTGAACAGCAAGCGCAAACAACGGGATATCCTGATTTTCGGAACCATATGCCTGCTTTTTTTTGTTTTACTGATCCTGGAATACCTGAAGTTCCATGTGGTTATCCCATATTCCCTGTTTTTTATACGACTGGAAGTCATCGGCTGGCTGACTTTTGCCAATGCATTGCTCGTTCCATGGTATTTTATCATTCAATTCAACTTTAAAAAAGGGAGATGGCTCATGGCTGCCCTGTTATTGACCCTGCTGTTTATTTATTTTTACAATTATGGGCATTATGACCTGACCGCGCGGTTTTACAGTCTTGCCATGCTGGTCACTGCTTTTATTGTGGTGCTGAACAGTATTATCCAAAAAGAGAAGGGAAGCTTTATCGTACTGGCCGGGTTGTTGATTAGCGCTTTGGTCAACAGATATATGTTTTATGACTTCGGGCTGTTCATCAGTTTTACCCTGATCGTCTTGTGTATGCTTTACCTGCATTCCATCCGTACCAGTGTTATGGAAGCGGAGCATCAGAATGCATTAGTACTTTCTTCAAGGCTGCAACTGGAGCTGCTCAAAAAAAATATCCAGCCTCATTTTTTAAGAAATACCCTGACTTCCATGATGGATTGGGTAGAAGAATCTCCCAAAGAAGGATCACGTTTCATACAGGCATTGGCAGCAGAATTTGATATTATGAACGAGATCTCTGACCAGACCCTGATTCCTATATCCAAAGAACTCGAGCTCTGCAGGCAACATCTTTCCGTGATGGGATTCCGAAAGGAAATCAATTATATCTGGGAACAAACCGGGATTGATGAAACACAGCTTATACCGCCAGCCGTTATTCATACTTTGCTGGAGAATGGCATTACCCACAGTGAACCGATGTCAGGAAATACCGTTAAATTCATCCTCCGTTATTCGGTATCGAAAGAGGCACATCAGTATGTTTTTGAAACGGTGGCAAAAAACCGGCAGATATTAACAGACCGGACGGGAGGCAACGGCTTTAAATACATCAGGGCACGTCTGACAGAAAGCTACCGGCAGAACTGGACCTTTGGTTCCGGAGCTACGGAATACGGCTGGGCATCCACCATTCAAATTTTAAAACCATGAATATACTCATCATAGAAGACGAAGCCCGCATCGCCAGGCGTTTGCAGCGCATGACCACTGAATTTTTCGGGAATGAACCTACCCGCATTACGCTTTGTGACTCTCTGCAAAAAGGACTTGATGAAATTGCAAATCAAACCCCAAATCTATTGCTGCTGGATCTCAATCTCAATGGTGATAACGGTTTTGAGGTATTGGAGCAAATGGTTGCTGCTTCTTTTCATACGATCATTGTTTCTGCTAATATTGATAAAGCGATCAATGCTTTTGCTTATGGGGTGCTTGATTTCGTTCCAAAACCTTTCGACCAGGACAGGCTTTTTCAGGCGTTGAACCGGTTTATCAATCCGGCAGTAAAACAGGATGAAGCCATTAAATACCTGGCAGTAAAAAGGGCCGGACAAATTCGGCTGGTGAATATTTCAGAAGTTATATACATCAAGGGTGCCGGAATTTACACCGAACTACACCTTAAAAACGGACAGCAGGAATTGCACGATAAGTCACTCGAACTTTTACAACAACTCCTTCCCGACTGGTTTGAACGCATTCACAAATCTTACCTTGTCAATCTTCAGCTCGCCGAAAAAATATTAATCAATCCGGGTTCCCGGTATGGATTGCTGCTTCAGACCGGAGAAATCTTACCGATAGGACGTTCAAAATACAAGGAACTTAAAAACAAGATGATATGATTGTTAAACGCTGATTTTTAAATAATTAGCATATTGTTTTATTTGCTCATTGCAAAGCTTAACCATTATTTTCAATCAAACTTAATAAACATCCGATCAAAATTCAGGGTCATTTTTCCGAATTGACGGATCACATCCTGGCCAATATTACCATAGACTGTCTGATCATGGATACTTTTCTTCAAAACACTGATTCCTTTTAATGAAATGGACTTTCCAAGTATATGAAAAGTGTGGTCTATTTTAAAACCTTCATGCTCTGCCGTTCCGCCGGCACCGCCCATCATAATACTAACAGGCTGGTACTGCTTTTCTAATTCAGCTTTATTCTCTGTATAAAAGGTGGAATATAAAATTGTCTGGGTCGCGCCGGTATCGAATGTAAAATGCTTCCCGTCTATGTAAATCAGGGGAGAAAGTCCGTTGATCGCAAGGTTTGAAGGCAAACTAATTTTTGTTTCATGTCTGGGAACAAAGAAATAATCGTCCCGGGTGATCTGCACTTCCTTTAATGCCTCGATGACAGGGAAGCCCAAAATACCATTAATCTGATACTTTATCTGCGGAAAGCTGAGCGCTGCGTCTTCAAATACGAGGAATACAGCATTTTCAATCACAATATTCCCTAATGACATTTTTTTGCAAAGGGCAAGATCTGCTTTTACAGTAGCTCCGGTTACAGCCTGTACATCAATATCGGCAGGAATAATCTTCATTTTTAAACGTTGGGCCACCGATCTGGAAACGGTTGAAATATTGGCTCCCGTATCAAAAATAAAATTCATTTCATCGTCTCCTGACTTTATTTGAAGGTTCTTTAAATTCGCTGCATCCTTAACCATTTTTAATCGGGTATCAGCATTGATGATCACCTTCTGCTTAGGCTCATTCTCAAGGGCGGACCAGATTTTCAGATTATTCTGTAAGTCTTTTTTCTCATCCTCCGGAAGCGTTTTTCCATATTTCTTTAAGGTATTTTCGACTGCATTTTTTGCCCCTGAATAATCGTACAACTTCACGCAGTTGTCTTCTTTTATACGATAGATCTTAAACATCAATGAATCCGGAAGAGCCGTTTTTAAAGTCGCCAGCTTCAGAATTTTCTGATTAGAACTTTCCGGTTTATTAAATGCATTGTCAAGTACTGCCCCGAAAAAATATTGATATTCTTCAGACAAGTTCTTTTTATTCTGTGAAAAAAGTTCACCGGCTTTGAAAAAGTTTTTTTTAACAACCTGATCATAGATAGGATTGAAGCCTGGATGATCATCAGTCTGGGCAAAGCCAGCCCATGGTAAAATAAGCATTACAAAAAGGATAAACCTATTGAATAATTCCATCAGTTTTTTATGTTCAGATTTTCTTCTCAATAATATATTCACTGTACAATATGATTTAATATGCTAAAATATTAAAATCAGCAGAAGGTTCAGTACAATTTTTTGTTTTATCTAAATAATGAAAATAATAAACTATAAAGAGTTCATTACCTCTTTTATTCCCTGCTCATAAGGAGTTGGTGTAAAATTGAAGGTTTTACAGAATTTTGAACTGTCGAAAAAATAATCCTGGTCATTCTGATACTGCATTTCGACCAGCTCACGAATAGTGCTGTCAAACAAGCCTGCAACGGTTAACATCACTTTTCCCAGGAGCATGTAGGAAGCTTTTTTATTTTTAAGGGAACTTATATGAGAAATGAAATCTTTCCCGGTCCATCGTTCAGAGGAAGTCGGCAGATGCCACACCTGACCATAAGCTGCTTCTGTATTTCCGAGGATTGCCACTGCTTTTGCAGCATCAGGAGTGTAGGTAAAGGAATGTATCTTATCTGCTTTTGATTGCCATTTGGGTTGTTTTCCTTTTGAAACAGGATCAAGAACCAAGGCATTCAGAATTCCGTTTTTTGATCCTGGACCGTAGAAATCGGCACTTCTCGCAATCAAAGCCTGTAATCCTTTCTGAGATATTGCTTTTTGTATTTCCTGTACCATCTGCATTCTCACTTTCCCTTTTTTTGATGGCGGATTCATCGGACTTTCTTCTGTCATATGAGGAATTGCATTCCGGTCATACATATAAATGTTATCAAAAAAGACCAGCTTCACCTGATGTTTTAAACAGGAATCAATGACATTCCGGATAATTACCGGCCAGTCTTTCTGCCAGATCTTCAGCTCATATTTTAATCCTACAGCCAGATACGCAATTGCAGACCCTGCAATGGCCTTATCTACCTGCTCTGCATCAAGGAGGTTTGCCGAGAATAGCTCATCATCACCGTTCACCTGCTTTGGAGAACGGGCCACCAGCCGTATCTGATCTGTAAATGGTCTGAGTTCTTTTGCCAATAGAGTACCGATATCACCACCGGCACCAAGAATAACCTGTGTCATATTATTTTTTTTATACTCCAAAGCTACACCCTGTTTTATGTTCAAAACGATAACCCGTGTTAAGATTTTGAGGCAACCAGCATTTTTTTACGGATACGGCTGAGGCTTTCCGGAGCAATTCCCAGATATTGGGCAATATAGCGTTGCGGGATTCTCTGCAGAATGTCCGGTTTGTTTCGGATCAGCTCTTCAAACTGCTGTTCATATGATTGTGAAAGCAGAGATTGGATGCGTTTTATATTGGCTGTAGCCACATTTTCGATGATAGCATTGAATAATAAAGTGATAGCCGGCAATTCGGACATACAGTGGACCAGACTTTTACAGGTTATCACAAGGCATTCGACCGGTTCAGTGGTGATGATATTTGTTGTACACTTCTTCTTGTGGGAAAAGCTTTCCAGATCGGTAAAGAATTCATTTTCAAATACAAAATTACAGGTTTTTTCTGTTCCGTTCCCGTCATAAAAAAATTGACGAAGACCTCCGCTGAGTACAAAAAAGACTTCCTCGGCAACCATTCCTTCCTGTAAGAGCAGGGTATTCTTTTTATACTTTCTGCGTTCAAAAAACGAATAAAAAAACAGTCCGTCTTCCATAGAAACCGGTGTGTATGATCGGAGAGCTTTAAGAAATGATTCCATGTATTAAAATTAAAAAGAAAAATCCGAATGTACTATCAAAATACTGTTTAAAAAAATGTCTGACCCGGATTAAGTATTTATACTCAAACCGTTAATTGGTTGTTTGTACTCTAAAACAGGTGCTTCCTTCTTTGTTACTTTGAATAGAAGATTAAAGGTTATCATATAAACCGTTAAGCAAAAAACTAATCAACCAAAACATTCAACATGGAAACAACAAACGCAAACGTAAACTCAACTGGTCAGCTACAGTTGGGAGGAGGTGCTCAATTCTGGGTTTATCTCTCTCCGCAAAACAATACCGCCAAAATGATCTCAACATGGCGTGTAACATTTTCACAGGGAAACTGGAGCGATTCCATTTCAAGCGAGAATCCGATGAAACAAATTCAGACTCCCAATCTTTCGGGAATCTTTGAAATTAAGGTAGAATTATTAAACGGCTCTACAGGCACATGGCGTCAGATACCGCCTCAACAGGGAAGTCATAATGAAATAGGCTGTAACTCCAACTGTGCTTCAATGGTAGGCATTGTTGCAGACAGTACCAACCCGCCTCCAGGTGCTATTAATGCCCATTTCTGGACCACATGGGATGCAATGTGCAAAACAGCATAGAATAAATTTAAGCAAACCAGCCATAGCATTAACCTGCCGACTCTATTTTTACGGATGTACAATGCATGATTTAAAATTCGTGTGTTTAAACCCTATCAAAAAATAGGGCCGGCAATTGCTATCCTAAGGTCTGAAGATGTATACCTGAATAATTATAAAAACTAAAAACAATCACCATGAATACAGAAAATTATGACGTAATCGTCATTGGCGGCGGAGCCATTGGCCTTGCTACGGCATATCATCTGGGTAAGCGAAAGGCAAAAACCCTGGTACTGGAACAGTTTACTTTCGTCAATCAATTGGGAAGTTCTGCAGGAGTATCACGCCAGTTCAGAATTCCATATCCTGATGAATATATGGTACAAATGGCCCTGGATGCACAACCGTATTGGGATGAACTGGAAAAAGAAGCCGGAATACCATTGCTTGATAAGGTAGGCACGCTCTGGTTCGGAGACCCGGAAGTACATTCCACCGAAGGAAATATCGCAGAAGCGGAAAAAGCACTGAAAGCTTTAAATGTTCCTTACACTACCCTGACGGCAAAAGAAATTGAAGAAAAATACCATTTCAAAAATCTTCCGGAAAAGTATACCGGACTGTTTCAACCGGATGGTGCCAGTATCAATTTTAAAGCAACGATTGAAACGCTTTTAAGCCTGTGCGAAAAAGAAGAAACCGTACACCTGGAAGACAATTCGCCTGTGCTCAAAATCAATCAGATGGGTAAACTTTTTGAAGTCATTACGCCCAACGGAATTTATATCACAGAAAAACTGGCAATCATTCCCGGCCCTTACATCAACAGTGTCATCAACTTGCTGGATTTTAAGATAGAAGCTACTTACTGGAATATGTCTTCGGCTTATTTTAAAAAGACCGATCCGGATATACAGTATCCAACCTGGTTTGTATTTCAGAATGCAGAGGGTGAAAACGGCAACCAGTTTTATGGTTTTCCTTCTGTTGACTGGGATTATCCTGAATATATCCGCGTAGCACCGGATTTCGTTATAAAACCTCTGGAAGAGCCAAATGACAGGACATTAATTCCTAATCCGCAGGAGCTGGGCTATACTTCCGAATGGGTAGAAACTTATATGACAGGATTAAGTCTTGAGCCTGAATACACCTCTACATGCCTTATTGCCTTAAGTACGATACCGAATAAGGAACTTCTGATTGATTTTGCTCCCAACTATGTGCCCAACCATAAAAACATTGTCGTATATGCTACCGGATGGGCGGCCAAATTCACTCCTTTCTTAGGAAAAATCATGTCTGATCTTACTTTAGACGGGCATACGGATTTTGATATCAGTCCTTTTCAGTTAGGACGAAAATATTTTTTAGCCATTTAAAAACAATACAATCATGAATAAAAATACACCTCTGAATACAGGAATGCATCCTGATTTAAAAACAGAAGTAGCCATTATCGGTGCCGGAACTTCCGGATTATATACCGCTTATCGCCTTGTAACCGATAAAAAGTTTACAGTGGGCGAAGTACAAATTTTTGATATGAACAGTAAACTGGGCGGAAGGCTGGAATCAGTCATTATGCCGGGAATGAATTTCTGGGGCGAACTGGGAGGTATGCGCTACCTTACTTCTCAGGAGATTGTGACCACATTAATTGAAGGTTATCCGCTTAAAGAACAGGATCCCGCTAAACGTATCCCTGTCCTGAAAGATAAAATGACCCCTATTCCGTTTCCTATGGGCGATCCGACAAAACTGCTTATGTATCTTCGAAAAGAGCGTTTTAAACAGGACACCTGGAATGTAGCCCAGGGAGAAAATAAAAAATTGCCGACCCGGTATTATCTGAATGATGATGATTATGGTTTCAGCTCAGACCAATTGTTTAACAAAATTATTTATGATGTTTTAATGGCTGATCCGTGGGTAGCTCAAACCTATGGTAATAAAATCATCAGAGGGTCTTCTCCTTATGATTATTCTTTTGAATTGAACAGCAAAGACTGGGATGATATAAAGCCGAAACTGGCATACAATTTTCCTAATTCTCCCTATGATGGGCGTAAAGTAAATGATCTGGGATTCTGGAATTTAATTAAGGACCAGGTTTCACAGGAGGGCTACGAGTTTTTAGCGAATGCAGGCGGATATTATTCCAATACAATCAACTGGAATTCAGCAGAAGCATTTCCTTATATGGTGGGCGATTTTTCTGCAGGAACAATTTACAAAACCATTGAAGAAGGCTATGACAGCATAGCGTATGCAATAGCTAATTCTTATATGGAACACGACGGCGCCTGCATCTGGTCTGAAAATAGGCTGCTTACCTTCACCAAGCAACATCCTTTAACCCATACTCATAAATACCAGCTGACCTTTCTTAATCTGAAAACCAATACCCAATGGAAAGTATATGCAAACCGATTGGTTCTTGCCATGCCGAGAAAATCCCTTGAGCTTCTGGACCAGAATAATTTCTTTTTCAATACTAATGAAAATTCAGTTCTGAATGAAAATATCCGTTCTGTTATTATGGAGCCGGCCTTTAAAATATTAATGGGCTTTGAGTATCCGTGGTGGAAAGAACTGGGAATTGATTCCGGACATTCCATTACAGATTTACCCATGAGACAGTGCTATTATTTCGGTACAGATCCTCAGACTGATAATTCGATGCTGCTGGGAAGTTACGGAGATATGGAAACCGAGACTTTCTGGAAAGCACTTTCTGATGACAAGTTGCTTTTTGAAGTAAAAGCTGCCAGATCAGCATCACTGAAAGAACTTCATCAGCTGGATGATGTTCAGGCTACAAAACTGATGGTAGGTGAATTAATGAATCAGCTTCGGGAGCTTCACGGCCAGGATGTAACGATACCTGAGCCGTATGTAACTTATTTCAAAGACTGGACCGATGATCCTTTTGGTGCAGGATACCACGCCTGGAAAGCCGGTTACTCGGTGAAAAATGTGATGCCTTATATGAGAAAACCGGTAGCTGATGAGCAGATCCATATTTGCGGTGAGGCCTATTCCGATCAGCAGGGCTGGGTTGAAGGCGCTTTCTGTGAAGCGGAAAAAATGCTCCAGGAATATTTTGGACTGGATCGTCCCATCTGGCTGAGCCCGGATTATTATTTGGGCTGGTAAATCATAACTAAAAGATACTATATTGAATAAAGCTTCAGATTTTCTGAAGCTTTATTCATAATAAGAAGTATATTTTTTAGTAAACAGTCACCGGGCCTACCAGTCCCATAGATTGTAATGGCTGGTCTTTTCTTTTCAGATTCGTCCAATACTGGGCAACCACATTTTCTTTAAGGGTTTTCATATAATTGACCATCACTGTAACTACTTTAATTTCGATTTCATTCACTCCTTCACGAAGCAAATTGTTTATCGGATAAATTCTTTGTCCGAACCATTGTGTTCCCGCTTCTGCTCCGTTAACATGTACTTCACAAATTCCATACACATTTCCCAGGTTCAGGTAATTTAAGGTGGGATGATCTGTTAGCTGAAATGTATTGCGGTAAATTATCGTTCCGGCAAAATGGGAATATGCAGGCAACTCTTTAAGGTCAGCCAGTTGATCCAGCTCCTCTTTTTTAACCGTCCCATCATAGTGCCTGAATTCAACTTCCCATTTATTGTCAAGTTCTTTTGAATTCTTTCCGGCTAAAGGACTGGCTTTCCAGGCAATCCCTTTTTTATGATGATCAAAGACAATCAGTTTAGAATCTGCCGGGCCTAAATTGATATGCAAATGCTCATCATGTAGTTCCAGTTTAAAACGTTTACCCGTTACTGCATCCCATAACCAGGCCTGTTTGTGTCTGATCACATTTTTATCAAATGTAATATCAAGTGGTGTGCTGTGTTTGCTGCTCGAATTATTAAACAGAAAAAGCTCAGCTTCATCAACTTGGTAGCGTACCTGTGAGATAAACGTCTTCGGCTCACGGATTTTTACGTAAGGCTTAATGCTATATTTTTCCTGAACATTTTTATACCAATTCAGGAAATCAGATGCAGGTTTATTTAAGAAAATAAATCGGTCCGGATAAGCCTTCATTTTGCTGATCCAGTCTTGCACTTCCCTATCTCTTTTTTCATAATCGCTCCAACCCGTAGAGCAGTCCGGAACAGCTTCAATGCAAAAAACTCTTCCGCCGTTATCTACAAATTTATACAGTTTTTCAGCTGTGGTTGTATCCAGGCTATGCACTTCAATCAGAAATAAGGTGTGATATTTTCTTTTTCCATAAGTGAGGAAACCTTTCTTTACATCTGCATCTTTAATCACTCGCTCAGAAATATAATCACACGCATTGCCATTCTGATGAATAGATTCCCAGATTAAAGCCTGGTAAGCCGGCGACACCATAGTAGGAAAAGGCTCATTCTGTGCCCCATACTCCGACCACTGATCTGCAAAAGGCGCTAAAAGGGCAATATCTGCAAACATCGTCGCCTGCTGCAATACGGCAGACAATCTTGCACGATAATCTGCATAATGCTTAAAATAGGGCCAGATCGTGTTTTTCTCATTGAAATATCCACCATAGGTAATCCAGCCGGGAAAGGCTGCTTCCGGCGGAGAATAATTAAACCCGTGAAAAATGGGATGGGTAACTCCTGATATTGTACTCTGATCGCCTGCTATTTTCAGAATTTCCAGTGCTTCGTTAAAAACCATATCTGTATTGGTGAGCTCTTCGGAACTGATCAGCTTTTTATCTTTTAAATGGGCAGCTGAGGAAACTATTTTGTTGATCATGGTATTTCCCCGGCCCTGATGCCATGGATATTGCATGAATTTTTCTTCACTGATATCTTCTCCTATACCGTATTTCAGCCAGGTTTCACATTCGGGGATATCCAATTCAAAGCTTCCTTCCAGCGGAAAATAGCCGCGTCCATAGGCCTGTGCTCTTGATTTTATGTTATTGTCTTTACACCATTTTGCAAAGGTATTCACAAATCTTTCCTCGAATATTTCGGCTTTGGTCAGTTCAAAATCATAGCGCATCCGGTCTGTCATCTTTTTAAATCCCGGACCCATTTTAACAGGGTAAAGGATATTGACACCTGTGGTATTTCCCATGCTGCCGGTTTTAAACAGGACAAAAGGCAAATAAGGATATAAATCGTATCCCCGTCTTTTTTTAAACTCGCTCATCATATCACGACTCCAGTTGGCACCTTCCGTCTCAAGACTATCGATGAAAAAAGACCGTACGTCAGGTGCAAGCGGACCTGTTTTTTGCTGAATAGTGTCGCTCATCCTATTGAGGTACTTCTTTATGGCAGCAGTATCATAATGGTTTAACACCGGACCCATTCCGCCCGGAGCACCCTGAATAACATTCATAAAGCGCTCTATTTTAACCAATCCATAAACAGCAAAGTCACCTTTGGGTATGGAAACTTTGATCATTCCTGTTTTAATCTGGTCCGACAGATTGATTACTTCGTCCAGGTTGTTAAGCGGATCAGGTACGAGTTTTACTTCCAGCATTTCCATCGTTCTTCCGCTGTATGGATTGGTAATGGCAGGATCAGCTTCTTTATAGAGATCAAACAGTGAGAATTCTGTTGTCAGCGGACCTTTTATTTTTTTCACAGCCAAAACCACAATCTGTGAACATTCTTCTTTCTCCAGAAAATCACCCCCCATAGGAAACCCGGTACCAACGAGCAAATCACAGATCATTCCTAATGATTTAGCTTCTTCAAGGGTAAACTTCAACAATTCAATCCATTCATCACTCAGCCATTCCACACTTGGCTTATTCATATCATCAGTACGTAAAGGAAATGATATCGGATTAATTTCTACACCCCCGATGCCTGCCTCTTTTAAAATCCTGAGCTCGCGGGCGAGTTCTGCTTTTTCTATTTTATTGCCATTCCACCACCAGCGCACAAACGGACGGTAGTGATTTTCCGGTTTACTGAATATTTCAAACAGTGATCTATGTTGTGGTAAATTTCCATCTGCCAGCATTCCATGCATATATGAAGGCAACGAATTCGCTAACATTAAACCGGGTACCGCAGCTGAACACTGTTTCAAAAAGTCTCTTCTTTTCATGAATGGCTTGAATTGCAATAATTATTCAGACCAAATTTAATAGATTTGCTAACAATATTACAGCTTTGCCGAAAAATAAATACAATACAGCTATTCTGTTTACAAAAACATGGAAAAAAAGCATGACTTGAAAGAACTTGCCGCTGTTTTCCTTAAATTAGGATTTACAGCCTTTGGCGGACCTGCTGCCCATATTGCCATGATGCAACAGGAAGTAGTAACAAAACGGCAATGGATGTCTGAAGAACATTTCCTTGATCTTATAGGAGCCACCAACCTGATACCTGGACCTAACAGCACAGAAATGGCCATCCATATCGGGCAGGACAGAGCCGGCTGGAAAGGATTAATTATAGCAGGTCTGTGTTTTATATGTCCTGCGGTTATCATTACCTTATTTTTTGCATGGATATATAAACAATACGGCCAGCTTCCTGAAGTACAACCTTTTATTTACGGAATAAAACCGGCAATAATAGCTGTGATATTGGCAGCAATTTATCCATTGGCAAAAAAATCATTGAAAAGCTTTCAACTATGGGCTATCGGCGGCATTGTACTGGTAATGTCCATATGGGGAATCAATGAGATTTTTCTGTTATTCGGGGCCGGTATATTGGGTATGATGCTGTATCTCATGACTAAGCGGTCTACCATGCATTCGTTTATTCCTTTTGCTTTACTGCAAATTTCAGATTTTGGTATAGTCTCAGCTAAGAATCTTAATCTTTTCCTGATCTTCCTGAAAATCGGTGCCATACTTTATGGCAGCGGATATGTACTGTTTGCTTTTTTGGATGCCGAGCTGGTAACAACGGGTTTACTGACAAGACAGCAGCTGATAGATGCCATTGCTGTAGGACAATTCACACCCGGGCCTGTTTTTTCTTCCGTTACTTTTATCGGATACCAGATTAATGGAATTTCAGGCGCCATTATTTCTACTGTAGCTATTTTTCTTCCTTCATTTATATTTGTAGCACTGCTTCATCCACTGATGAAAAGAATACGTAATTCAAAACTGCTATCTGCATTCTTAGACGCAGTAAATGTAGCTTCCGTAACCATTATTGTTATGGTATGTTACGAGATGGCGAAAGACAGTATCGTTGACTGGCGTACCATAGTGATTGCAATAACCAGTCTATTCGTTGTCTTTAAATTCAATAAAATTAATACTGCATTTATTGTATTGGGTGGCGGGATATTGGGATATTTACTTTTTAACATTTGAAGCCCATCTGAACCTTAACAATATTTTCCAGAAATTCTTTCTGCAACTAAGATCTTTTCAGTTTCCAACATTTTTATTAAAATCATGAAAATAACTATATTTTTTATCATAAATCTATGCTAATTATAAAACAATATCTATTAATTACATTGTGGCATAATATTTTAATAAATTAAGAAAAACAGTATTATGAATACAATTAAAAAAATCGGCCTCGTTGTTCTTCTGGGATCATTTGTTTTTTCCTGTGCTCCCAGACTGAAACCTAATGGAAATCATGGGCTTCCTCCGGGGCAGGTAAAAAAAGTAACCGGAGCCAAGTCAGCAAAACATTATGCTCCCGGACAATACAAAAAATAATATATTTCTGATTCCTGTTTAGTGCACAACTGGTGATCAAATCTATATGATAAATAGTATTTGGTAAACTCTATAAAAAAAGCCTTTAAATACATTATTTAAAGGCTTTTTTATTTTCAGTCTATGATGGCTACTCAAACCTATGGAATTCATCCCAGTGATATCTGTTACTATGACAGTTAAATGTTTACCTGAAAAGAATTTAATTCTGACAAGGTCATAAGGCAAAAGCTTAATTCTCAGAGATTTTTGCAGTGGAAATGTATTATTAAATTGAATCATTAATCTCGGTAAATGGATGCAAATGATATTTTATAAAACAATTCAATTACTTCCCAATTCACTTTAATAAACAACTTAAAGACATTTTGATAAGACATCAATTTTTACTTTATCTGTATTAAAATATAACAGATTAGCTAATAATTAGTTAGTAAACAGCTTAAAATAGCAATAAAACAATAACAGCAACAAAATACACACAAACAACTAATAATCAAATATATACATTTTAAAATATAACAATTTTTAACCTAAAAAAACAATAATGATAACAATTTTTAACACCTGAAAATCAACAAATATTTGTAGTTCTATTTAGTTTTACCGAGTCATTTTATACTGATTTAAAAATATAAAATTACATGCCTATTTTAAATTAAGTGAGGTTATTCTTGAATTACTTCCCGGAAAAAATGAATAATTCCCTGTTAGATTGGTTTTTGTTTGCATAAGTAGGTATTGGTATTCAAAAAAAATTGAAGGGAATTGGATAATATTAATAAAGCGGATGATCATCTTAAAAAAACAGATGTTGATTACAATTGAATGAATATCTGCATTTACGTAGGAGATATGAAAATATAATACCAATTTGATTTTATTATTAAATGATGTATAACTGAAATTTACCGCCCAAATAAAAATAAAAGGATTCTAAAAACACAATTTATTTATGAAAATTTTATCACTACAAAAGCTCCGCCTATCTATTCACAAAACAGTGGGGGTAGGTGGATTGGGCACTTGCAAAATTAATAACAGACTTCTACATAACGCTTTATGTACTCTATTAAAAAATTTTTCTACAACTTAACAATTTATTTATTAAAAGAAACACGAAAAATTAAAAAAATGAAAAAATTATTCATATCAGCCGGTATTTTATTTTCAGTTGCTGCTTATTCCCAGGTGGGCATTAATACCCAAACGCCAAAGGGTACCCTGGATGTTACCGCAAAAAAAACAGACGGAACCACTGCTGAAGGTTTCATTGCCCCGCGTCTTACCGGAGACCAGATCAAAGCAGCCGATGCACAATATGGTACTGCCCAGAAAGGTATCATCATATATGCTACTGCGGCAGTAGGGACTTCAAGTACCAAAACTGCTAACATCACCAGTGAAGGATACTATTATTTTGACGGAAGCCTCTGGCAAAAGGTAGGTAGCTCTTCTGCAGCAGCAGGATGGGGACTGACCGGCAACACGGGCACAGCAGCAGCCACCAACTTTGTGGGTACTACAGATAACGTAGATTTTGTAACCCGTACCAACAATACTGAAAAGATGCGTATCACTGCTGCTGGTAATGCAGGTATCGGAACCTCTATACCCGGAACTTCACTCGATGTAAACGGTGCAATCACCAACCGTGAAACCGCAGTAGCTGTTGCAGGAAATGCTGCTACCATTGCAGCCAATACCTCACAAGTACAGCTCACCGGAGCTGCTACTGCCAATATAGCAGTTACTGCTCCTGCAGCTCCCAATGCAGGGCAGCGTCTGATCGTTTATAACAATACAACCGGAGGTTTCCCTGCTGTACTCAACAGCATACAGGTACCTATGGGCCAGGCTATTGAATTCGTATATAGTAACAGTGGCTGGAGAGCTACTAATGGTGGTGGTACAACAACTTCAAATAATAACTGGGGACTGACCGGTAACACCGGCACAGCAGCAGCCACCAACTTTGTGGGTACTACAGATAACGTAGATTTTGTAACCCGCACCAACAATACTGAAAAAATGCGTGTAACCAGCACAGGTAATGTGGGGATCAACAATACTACGCCTGCGGTTAATCTGGAGATCGGTAACAATACAACTAACTCAGCTAATCCTACCCTTCGTCTTCATAGCAACGGAAATGCCTATGGCAGTGGTGGTGTACTGCAATTCCGGGAATCGGATGCAAGCTATGGATTGAATATACGTCATGAGACAGGAAGTACTACCAATGCGGTAGAAGGGCTTTACTTTAATACTGTAACTTCAGGTACAGAAGCCACTACCCCAATACTAATGCTGGATCAAA
This sequence comes from Chryseobacterium tongliaonense, assembly GCF_041224435.1. Classification (NCBI taxonomy): domain Bacteria; kingdom Pseudomonadati; phylum Bacteroidota; class Flavobacteriia; order Flavobacteriales; family Weeksellaceae; genus Chryseobacterium; species Chryseobacterium tongliaonense. Next base: position 286,257 of record NZ_JBGFFD010000005.1, read on the forward strand.
CTAATAACAAAGTGGGAGTAGGCGTTGCTGCCCCTGCTGCAACTCTGGACGTGACAGGTAAACCGACAGACACCACAGTATTGGACGGGGTCATTCCACCTAGAATCACGGGAAGTCAGCTGAGGGCAAAAACGTACACCGCTTCCCAAACAGGAGCTATAGTATATGCAACTGCCGCAGATACAGCTCCAAGCGGACAGACAGTCAATGTAACACAAGCAGGTAATTACTATTTTGATGGTACAGTCTGGAAAGGATTTCAAGCCACAACAGCTACAACAGGAAGTACTATTTATAAAAATCTAAACCAGACAATTACGGCAAGCACAAGTACTGCACCCTTTAATGTTGGAGATTTTGAATTTAAAATTGTTCCAGACCCAACATCTTCTGGATATCACAAACCTCAAATCAGGTGGACCGGCTCAGGAACAAGGCAATATGCAACAATAACCACTTTAATGTGGCAGCCAGGTGGAGCAGCCGGTCAGAGCACCAATGGAAGTGTCGGTGGATCAGCAAGTAATTCTTTCAGTGATATTCCAGGATACAGCTGGGGCAATACTTCATATATGGTAGCTACTATCCGCATTTATGATCAGGTTGCAAATAAATATTACAACTATGAAGTAAGCAGGATTACAAAAGGTGCCCAATACTTTATTTTTCAAAAATGTGATGTTTTTTAAGGTAACTTCAATATGATGCAAAAAAGTTATTGGCCAGCCAAACAGGTAAGTCATTGGACGGTTATGCTTATGATCAGAAATGATCATAGAACACTAATATAAAATTTATTTAGGATTTTCGATAATAAAAATTGGGAATATCCGGAACTTAATTTTGTGAAATTTTTTCAAAATGTGATTTAAGTTACTTCAGCCTTACAGTATTAGAATTGAAATATTTTATATTGTCCGGCTGAAGTTTTTTTAAGAAAGACTTATCTCCGGAAAGTGAAATTTTAGGATATATGAATACCTCAGTATGTTATCAGAAAACAGGCGGTCTCTGGCAACTATTTAAAGATTGATTAAAACAAATCAATGAAAAATTTTGAACACATCCATATTGGAGATCTAATCAGTAAACGGGTAAAGGAACTAGGTGTAAATGAACATCGCATATGCAGTTTCCTCAAATGTACTGAAAAGGAAATCGGGGAAATGTACAGATCGGAAAACCTTTCTACCAAAATATTACTGCGGTGGAGCAAGCTTCTTGAATATGATTTTTTTAGAATTTACAGTCAACATCTTATCCTGTTCTCCCCTCCTTCCAGTGGTAAAAAGCCTGAAAAAAACACGCAACTTCCCCAATTCAGAAAAAACCTCTATACGAAGGAAATCATAGACTTTATACTGGAACTTATAGAGAAGGGAGAAAAAACAAAAGAACAGATCATACGAGAATATAAGATACCCAAAACTACTTTATACAAGTGGATTCATAAACAAAAAAAATAAAATATTGTAAAAATAAAAACATAATCATTAAAGGTAAAAACATCAACTCTTTGTAATGTGTTATTAGCCATTTATAATAAAAAACTTAAAAATATTTTTATGAAAAATGTAACTCCCGATTATAAACGTATTTATATTGATATTATAGAAAAGAAATTTCCTCAAAAAAGAAAATTCTGTGAAAAAATTTTAAACAAAAGCAAACTTTCCATCTTAGATATCATACAACTCAATGCTCTTATATTTGAGCATACGAAAAAAGAAACATCCAAGATCAATCAACAACTTCGTTCGTATGATCAACAATCAATTTTTGAGATTCTTGAATATCAAAAAAAAAATAATTATTCTAATACCCAGCTTGCCCAATATTTTAAGCTGAGCAGAAATACAGTTGCAAAATGGAAAAAGCTGTACACATAGGTCTTGTATTTACATATCAGATTCTCAGGATAAAGTAATTCCATCCCTACAACCAGTCACATTATCCAATTAACTATCATATACTTACACACAAAAGATGATGAAAAATTTCATTATTCTAACAGGGGTTTCATTTTTATTTACGGGTATTATTTATAGATACCGGACTATCCGTCAAAAAAATTCTGTTAATAAGAAATCTGCAAACAAAGAATCGATTGAAGCTATTCATAATTTACTCGCATGGATTCTGATTTTAATTGGTGCATTTCTTATTATGATTCACTGGATTTTTAAAAACTGAAAATGATCAACTTATGAAATTTTTTCTATTGCTATTTTATTTGTTCTTATGTGTTTCCTGCGCGGAAAAAGATGATGCAAATGAATATTTCTATAATTTAACGCAAGAGCTTTCACCAATTTATAAAGAGCCCGGTAAGATTAAGGCAATCCAAAAAAGGGAATTTGCAAAGTTCAAAACGACCAAAGATGAAAAATACCTGATAAGTTCCAGATATGCAGAATTTTTTTTAAAAGAGCATAATGATTCTAAACAGGTTCCTGTTGTATTTGAGCTGCTGAAGCTTAATAATGACAGGTATACATTTATTTCAATGATCTGCAACTTTAACCTCGCCCTGGAGCTTGAAAATACGTCACCAAAACTCGCCATGCAGTTTCTTGACAATAGTATAAAATTTGACAGGGAGCTCAATAAAACATATTATCTCACCCATTTATACCATGCTAAAGGAAGGTTTTATTATAATGACAAAAATTATTCTAAAGCAATGTATTATTTCCGGCAGGCCCTTAAAAACTTCACCCCTGATCAGAAATTATATATTGCCTCTATGCATAATAATTTCGGGCTTACCTATGCTCAATTGAAAAAGCCGGATCTTGCCCTCGAAGAAACTAAAAAAGGGATTAAAATTCTGGAAAGTAAAAAGAATCCGAATAAAGAAGAAACCGAATTTCTTAATTCAATGAAAGACAATCTTGGCTGGTACTTTTATCAGCTGAAAGATGATAAAAACGCCGAAAAATTTCTGATCCAACAATTTGATTATTATAAAGACAGAAAAGAATATAATCATTTGAGCATCCAAACAGCGAGAAAATTATTTGTTATTTACGCTCAAACGGGACAAAATGATCAACAGAAAAAGATTATTGATTATCTGCTCAATATTGAACCCCAATTACATAATATCACTGATAAAATTTCATTATATGAAATCCTTCAAAGCTATTATACCGGAAATAATAATTTAAGGGAGCTGAAGATTACTTCTATAAAACTCACTGAATTATACCATGTATTTAATGATGAAAATAAACAAAATATACAGGAAATTTCTGATAATCTGAATACCTTAATCATTAAAAATATTGACAATAAATACGAATATGACATCCGGTTTCAAAAAAAACAAAAACTGTGGTTAGCAAGCCTTGCTATTTTATGCATCATTATTCTGACCATCATTATTTTCAATATAAGAATCAAAATAAAAAACGAAAAGAAAATAACACAAAAACAAAAAGAACTGTTTCAAAGTAATGAGAAAATCCTGGAACAGGATAAGAATTTACAAAAAGAAATAATAAAAAACCTGCATCGGACCCTTAGCCTCAAAATTGATGCTGAAAACATTTTACTGGAAAGCCTGAAAAAAACAAAAAATAAACAAAATGCAGATACGGAACAATTATTAAAAGACCTGCTTTTAAAAGTAAATAACCTCATTTTGATTGATAAAAGAAGCTACAATTCTTTCAACGAAAGCGTTATGGAAAATAAATTATTTGTTGAAAGGCTATCTAACCGTTGCACTGGTCTTACGAATAAAGAATTAAAACTTTGTACTTATTTTGTTATGAACCTCTCTTCTAAAGAAATTGCGGCTCTTGAAAATACAACCACAGGAACTATAAGAGTTTACAAAACAAAAATAAAATCCAAGCTTGGATTGATTAAGGATGATGACCTCTCAGCTTTCCTTAACAGCATTTAGTTTCTAATTTAAATTGATAATTAGTTGCGCTTTACAAAACAAATTTATCTTAGATCACTTCTGATATATTCTTATTTTTGCAAAGAATCAAGTGACAAAATTCTTTATTTCTACATATGAACAATCAAATTGGGGTGGTTTCTACATTTTCTGAACTTATAAATACCGATTTTCAGGGAACTATGAATGCAATATGCTGGAAGAGAAATCTGGCTGGAGATTTTAAAGAAATCGTATCCAAACTTCAATTAAAAGAGAATATTACAGAAGTATCCGTTGAAGACCTTTCAGAACTAAAACTATCGGAAAAAGGCAATATTGCAAGAGAAACGATCTTAAAAGATTTACAGTCATTAACAGATTTCGGCGCATCACCTACTCTCAATTTACTCAAAAGTTACGAACGGGATGATGAGTTCGATTTTATTTCAACAGATGTATATTCGTTTCATGTCGATCGTTCCCCTATTATGACAGACACATTTTTATGTACCTATCACGGTGCTGCCAGTGAGATCCTACCCAATAATCAGGCTGAACAAAAAATTCTGATTCCGGAAATCCGGGCAAAGCTTAAGGAATTATATGACGGTCCGGAAGCGGTATTTGAAACCTTCCTGAAAGACTATTTCTTTGATCTGCATTATCAGCCTAAACCCAATGCAAAACCTGTCAATCTGGAATCAGGACATCTTTGGCGATTGGCGGTGGACCATCCCGGACAAAAGGTTTTACCCTGTGTTCATAGAGCTCCTGTTGAAAATGACGGTGAATATCGGCTGCTGTTGATTTGCTAATGATTGTTTTAATGGCATCCTTCCTAATGCAAAATATGAACGTTAAAATGAATTATCTTTATCAATTATAAAAAATATGAAGCTAGAATTATATCAAATAGATGCATTTACAGATGAGCTTTTCAGAGGAAATCCCGCATGTGTTGTGCCTTTAGAAAATTGGCTGCCGGATGAAATCCTTTTAAAAATAGCCCGGGAAAATGCAGTTGCTGAAACAGCCTTTTTTATCAATAATGGTAAAGATGTCCATTTACGCTGGTTTACTCCCGAATTTGAAATGGACCTATGTGGCCATGCTACTCTTGCAACAGCCCATTGCTTGATTTCAATTCTAAATTATGGCAGCAATAAAATAATATTTGAAACAAAAAGCGGCCAGCTTCAGGTCATCCTCAAAGATGATGTCTATTATCTTGATTTTCCTTCAAGAATGCCAATAAAATCAGATTTACCGGATATTATTTCAAGGTCATTAAGCATTCAGCCAAAAGAAATATTTGAATCAAGGGATTACATTCTTGTTTATGATACGGAAGATGATATAAGAAACATTAAAATAGACAGATCAATATTCGACCTTATTAATTTAGATCCAGGTGGGGTCATAGTAACATCAAAAGGTACTAACAGTGATTTTGTTTCAAGGTTTTTCACACCGCAGGCAAGCATTCTTGAAGATCCCGTGACAGGCTCCGCGCATTGCTCGCTAATTCCTTTCTGGTCAGAAAGACTTGGAAAAAAAGACCTTTTTGCTATACAGCTTTCTGAAAGACAGGGACAATTATACTGCGAAAATCAAAATGACAGAGTCATAATTGCCGGTAAGGCAAGAACTTATTTTATGGGATATTTATGGACTGAATAATAATCCACGATAGTTGATGTTTTCCAAAGCTGCTTACTTCTGCAATCCTTTTTACTCCGATAAGCTGGTGACGTACAATCCGATCATGAAACGGACGAAATTCCATCACGTTATATTTTCCTTCATAACCTTTTTCAGAACGGAAGGGATATTGATACAATGACGTTCTTTAATTTTGAATTTTCATATATCTATTAAGATTAATTACTTTATTATCTTTAGAATGATATGCCACTTCAACATAAAAATTAAACAACTCGTATAATGTAAACTCAACCTCACCCTTCAGTGAAGAACTGATTCGCTTCCCCTTGCTAAAAACAATATTATATTGCTCATTTTCTGACAGTTGTATGAATTCATAAAAAGACAATATTTTCATTTAATTAAACTTAAAAATCAAAAATAATAAATCCCTAACTATTCAAACAGCTCTTTATATTAAAATTATGTAAACTTTATTTTTTGGAGTAAAAAATTGTAATTTATGCAAAGGCAAATCGGTTTATATACGGTGCGAATACCACAAAACATTTAACCGATTACAAATATATGATACCGACAAACTCATATCTGAATAACTTTATCGAATACCTTTTTTCAGAAGTTCCGGAAATTGATTGGTACCCTGGGAAAGCAATGGGAGCCTACCCGATCTTTTATTCTTTTCGTTCAAAATTAAAAGTAAAGAGAGCTGCATTTCCAATCTTCATTGCGTGTAATATTTTTACTTTTTGATGAGAATATAATTGTTATTTTTTTCATCTCTTACAACAGCATAATTTTTATTCAATTGTAATGACCAACCGTTCCCCTCTATTAATTGATCATTTATTTTTGTAGGAATGCTGATTGACATTTTACTCCAGTCAGGGAACATTAAAGCGCCATTATTAACTTCAAGAATACCCCAATTGTCGGTTACTCTCATATTGGGATAAACAGTTCCTTTATCTTCGATCGGAAGAATATTACGCGGGTCAAAAGAGATATTCATTTTTTCAAAACCTATTTCAAAATGTGGTTGCTCAATAAATTTAGATTTATATTCTGCTATTTTTATTTTTATTTTTTCTTCTCTTGATTGTTCTTCCTGAATAATCAACTCTCCGTTATATGTTTTAAGAATTTTTTCAACACTGGCTTTTAAATCAGTGGGTATTTTAATGCTTAAATTTTCAATAAAAAAATCAGTAAGATTACTCTCAGCTGATATTTTTTGATTCCAATATTTATCCTTTCGGCTTAATAAATAACCATACATAGGGGTTGTGTTATAGGCAAAAGACCGAACATAGGTGGGATTTTTGATAAAAGTATTTACACTATTGATGAAATGCTGTTTTGTCTGCTCTTTATTTCTATTACTAATTATAAAACCTGTATATTCTGCAAGGCCTTCATTAAGTTCGAGCTGGTTTTCAATATCATTAGATCCCGGGAAAACAGCGTTTCTGTATTTTCTAAAAATAAAAGCATTGGTCAAATGTTTTTCCTGTTCTTTTTGTGTTTCAGAAAGAATTGCTTTTTTGAGAGCTTCCAATTCTAATCGTAAATATATTCTTCCGTCTTTTTGTTCCAAATGGTTACTTTCTTTGTTTTTTTGGGGAAATCCCAAAAAAGTCTGCACTGTATGGAAAAGTTCGTGCGCGAGTAAGTTAATTCTGTCATATCTATTTTTAGAAAGAGGAAGCATTATCATTGCCCAAGTTTTATCATTCCATCGAATTGAAGTATTTGCAATATTAATGCTGTCGGGTAATGTACCCACATAAATATCTTTTTGTAGTTTTAAACTATTCTTTATATCAGGTTCATTACTGTATAGCTGTCGGTTTCCGGGATTTACCAATAGAATTCCTCCATACAAATCCTTATTCCATAATTTAAATCCTTGTTTAGTTGCATATTTAACTTCTTTGAAATAACTGGAAATACTGTCTATATTTTCGACTTCAGGTTGTTGTCCAAATGTTATTGAAATATGGACTAAGCACATAATTATTGTAAATATTCCTTTCATAATTGCCTATATTTTACTTAGATGTCTGCAATAAAACCGGTTGCCTCTGATTTGTTAAATAATTGTTTAATATATATCCCAAAACTTTTACGTACTTTCAAGATTATTGTTGAAAGTTATGAATAGATTAAAAATGTATTTTTTACAAATTTAGTAATGAAAACCTTAAAGATATTTCAAAATATCAGAAAAACTTACTTTCCAACACAAAAAATGAGCGTTATTGATCAAAAATGGTTTATCACAATCAGTGGATATTAAGGGAAAAACAACTTTGTAATTGATAATAATTACATCTAAGCTACTAATTTTCTTAAAACAAAACTGGACAAACGATCTATTTTACAACAATTTGTAATTAAAACACGAAGTTGAGTTATACAATTATAACGGAATTAATTTCTTCCAGTTTTTGCAGAAAAATTAAAGGATGATAATTGATTATTCCAGAATTTAATTGATCAATTACCATTTTTCAATGATATCCGAACGGTGTTGCAGAAGTATTAAAAGCACCCTTAACATCGAAAGGGTGCCTTTAAAATTAATCTTACTTTTTAGGTGTGTTGTAAGGAGTAAAACGGTCCCACTCCCATGGTGTAAAAGTATCACCGATCAACTCTTCCAGTAATTCCTTAAATATACGTTCACCGTTTCCGCTATTACACATAATTACGATAGCGGTTTTCTTTTCAGGAAAGCTGATGGTGTAATTACGCCAGCAGTCATCATGCCCGCCTTTGAAAAATGCGGTTCCGTAAGGCGTTTTGATAACACCCCAGCCTAATCCATATGACAGATTTATTTTATCATCACGGCTTGTAGTTTCATCGAGCATAGTTGGGAATTCATATATGGAATGAATACGAATCTGTGGCTTTAGCATCTCTTGAAAAGTTTTACGCTTTAGTCCTTCGCGACGCAGGACATAAGAAATAAAGCGCGAAAAGTCACTGATAGTGGTAAGCATTGATCCGGCTCCCACGGCCTTTCGTGAAAGCACTTTGCCACCGGGATTCCCGGCTTCATCATAGCCAATTGCTGAATTGGCTTCAAACTCAGGCTGCCAAAGATAACTGGTTCTGTTCATTCCGGCAGGAACAAATAATTCTTCGCGAGCCATTGTTTCAAGATCTTTTCCCAGGTATACTTCTTCAATACGCTGCAACAGCTTGAACCCTTCCCCGGAGTAGGCATACCGGCTTCCGGGTTCAAAATATAAGCGGTTAACCAATGTGGTATCTCGTTCCCCGGTTTTAACATTCATCCACCAAACATTCGGTAATCCGGTCGTATGGCTCAGACACATTCTCGGGGTAATCTTCTTCCAGCGTGCATCTTTTTCGAGTTCATCATAGTTTCCGTATTCATGCAGCGGCTTTTTTAAATAGTGTACCAAAGGCTTATCCAGATCAATCAGGCCTTTCTGAACCAGCCGCATGTTGATATATGCGAAAACAGCCTTACTGAAAGAAGCAGCGTACATCACCGTGCTTGTATCCAGCGGGATATTTTTCTCTTTATCTTTGAAACCATAGGATTTTCGATAAGATACCTGATTATTATTTAGTACGGCAAGCTGCAGGCCCTCGACTTTTGCTGCCGACATCAGGCGGGTAACAGTACCGTCAATTTGTGAAGCAGATAGTGTAGATCCATCAAGCCGCTTTATCGTACTGGTTTGTCCTAAACCGGCTATGCCTATTAATGTACCAATCAATACCATAAGTGTTTTGGTAAAAGCTGGTTGTTTTCGTAAATTAAGTCTTTTCATATTCATAAATTTTAGAGATTTATACTTATTAGTTTTTATTTTTTGCTGCTATCATGATATGAGGACTGAAACATAGCAGTTCCCGATCCTGTTCAGTTAGTTTAATCAATTCCAGAAGCTTGTTTCTTTTGGTGGTTTCTGCCCAACTTTCAAAAAATTTTCCATCTAGCCATGCAATACCCTCAACAGGCAATAATTCGATCGGCTCAAGTCCGGCGATATCAAACTCAGCAATTAAGTCAGAAGGCCGGTGACAGAATCCTTTCGGAAGCATTAATGGATAATTTTCCGGTGGGAAGTGAGTACCGGACTGTAGTTCTGAAGTGCACATTTCGAAGAGCTCTGCATCATGGATAAGCCCACCTTGTAATACAGCTACTGCAGATGCTGAATGTGTAATGGCAAATCCTAAGAGAATGCCATCTTTTTTTAATATTCTTCTGGCTTCTTTAAGTGCAGCCAGGCGTTCTTCCAACAGTTGCAAATGATAGAGGGGCCCATGAAGAATAACCAGATCCTGGCTTAAATCAGGTAAAGGTAATTTACGGGCCTCCCCCTGTAAACATGTGAATCGGGAACCTCGTCCTGAGCGTTTTTTTGCCTGTTCGATGTGTTTTTTTACTGGATCAATTAATGTTACGCTATGCCCTATTCCGGCAAGCCACTCCGCATAATGCCCGGGACCTCCGCCAACATCTGCAATTTGGAAAGATTGATTAAGGTAACGGTTGATTAATATTTTATTCCGTTCAAATTCCAATGGACCTAAGCCAGTGGAAAGTCTGTTTTCTTCTTGCCTTTTGGTATAAAAGCTATCGATTGAAGGATCTATAAGATTCATATTGTTTCATTAAAATTAATACACAATTAGTTAACCGGTCTTTGAACAAGCCGGCAAAAATGGCGCAGAATGCGCCCGGTAATATTTAAGAAACAATTTTAATAGAGCAAATATACACAACTTCAATTAATTACAATAATTTTATGACAATGTGCTCTATTTTTCTAATGACTTCTCGTCTTCGGAAAGTTTTCTTGATTTTTCATAAAATTTGTGCAGTTCGTCCAGCTCATCTTCCGTTAAATCTTCTATATCCACAATTCGATTGCTGGCCTTTTCATGTGCAGCAATAAGCTCATTAAGCTTGATCTGTATAGCCTTTGAATCTTTATTCTGAGTTTTTTGGATCAGAAAAACCATAAGAAAGGTCACAACCGTGGTTCCGGTGTTGATTACCATCTGCCATACTTCCGAAAATTTGAAAAACGGTCCTGTAACTGCCCAAATAATCACTAATAAGCTTGCTCCGATAAATGCGCCAGGACTTCCCGCAAAGCATGTAGCCTGATCTGCAAACCTGTCAAAAAAATTCTTTTTCATAGTAATTCCGACATATTGTTAATAATTGATCTTTATTAATCGAATTTCGGAAATAAAAAAAACACAAAATATGATTTCAATCAACTTATCAGCAGTCTATCTATCGGGTTGATCTCAAATTATTTCTTGATCATGACTTCAAGGCCATTTATTTTTCCGGCGGGAGTAATTTTAAAATGGCTACCCAAGGGTAGCCATTTTAATTTATTCTTTCTATGATATTTCGATCATTCTCGGTGGTTTCTGCTTGGCATCCTCCTTCTTGGGAATGGTAAGCATGAGCAGACCGTTTTCATATTTCGCATTGATGTTATCCTGGTCCACAACATCCTTTGGAAGCTCAAAGCTCCGCTGGAAGGACTGATAACTGAACTCTCTCCGTGTGAAATTATCGTCTTTTCTCTCATTGCTTTCCTGCTTCATTGATGAAATGGTCAGCAGGTTACCATCCAACCTGATCTGAAAATCATTTTTGTCCATTCCGGGTGCTGCAACCTGCACTTCGTACGCATCTCCGTTCTCCTTTATATTTACGGATGGTACGGTTGTACTGGTGGATGAGTAATTGTTATTGCCCCAGTTAAAAAGTTCACGACCAAAAAAATCATCAAAGATGCTTGAAAAGCCCAAATTGCTGTTTCCGTTTCTTTTCATTAGATTATTCATAGTAATCTCCTTTTAAATAAGTTTAACAATTATTTAATAACACGTCAGCTGGCCAGCTGTACATAAAAATCAGCAAAAAAAATACCAGTTGAAATATTGTGATATTTTTTCCGGATTACTGTCAAAATTTCAAGGTTAGTGAAGAGAATTGTTTAGGTTCAGGTTCCATGTAAACAGACTGAAACAGACACTTATCCAATGCTTCTTATTCATGTGATATCCTGGCCTGATGCGATTTTAAAACCGCATTAAAAAATTTCATCATATTACTACAATTCTATGCAGTTTTAATGATTGATTAATTAAAAGAGTGCCTGAATTCCAACGGCGACATATTTGTTTTCTTTTTAAACAGCGTACTGAAAGACTGTGCATGCTCAAATCCCAGTTCATATGCAATTTCGCTGATGGAAAGTTCTGTTGTCGAAAGCTTCTCTTTTGCTTTACTGATAAGCTTCTCATGAATATGCTGCTGTGTATTTTGCCCGGTATGGATCCTCAAAAGATCACTTAAATAATTGGGAGAAAGATTCATTGCTTCTGCAATTTGATGAACGGTTAAAAGGCCATTTTCAGATTGTTTGTTGTCAAAATAATTATTTAAAAATGATTCAAACTTCGTTAAAAGCTGATGGCTGCCGCTTTTTCGGGTAATGAACTGCCTTTCATAGAAACGTTTAGAATAATTCAACAGCAATTCAATCTGTGATAAGATAATTTCCTGGGTATGATGGTCGATATGTTGGCACTCCTTATCTATTTTTTGCAGAATTTCAAGCAGATTATTTTCTTCGTCTTCAGATAAATGCAAAGCTTCATTCACGGCATATGAGAAAAATCCATAAGATGAAATGGTTTTCGCCAAAGGATGCTTCAGAAGAAAATCTTCATGAAAAATCAGCAAATAACCCGTATTCTGACAATCCATCGTCTTCAGATCCAGATACTGAACCTGATTGGGAGCCGTAAAGCTCAACACACCCTTGTCATAATCATAATGCTGTTGTCCGTATTTTATTTTTCCTTTTGCATTACGCTTCAGAGCGACACAATAATACTTGCTCACAAAACCTTTCCACATATCATCTTCAATGAAAACACTTTCAGAAAGATTGATCACGCTTACCATCGGATGCTTTGGTTCGGGAAGAGAAAGCAACTTGTGAAATGCCGAAATAGATTTTATCGTGTTCATAACTTTTAAATTTTTTTATTTTTTCGGGCATCCTAGGCATTCTGCTTTTTTGTCCCGCTTTACCTACAAAAAGAGCTTCGTTCAAGCCGGATTGCAACATATTGTGTTTCAGAGATAAACCTCATTGGCTTTTGAAACCAATGAGGTTGAATTTATTCCAATGAATTAAAATTACACATTAATAATCCAACAGTCCCATCCCGAATTCATCATAAGTTGCACCGGTATCTGTTCCCAAAGGTACAATACTTTCCAGTTTCTGAATTTCAGACTCATTCAACCGGATACTTGCCGCTTCAATATTCTGTTCAAGATATTTTCTGCGTTTCGTTCCCGGGATAGGAAGAATTCCTTTTCCGATAATCCATGCTAAAGCCAATTGAGATGAAGTCATGTTTTTTTCTTTGGCCATAGCTTCAATCGCTTCCACTAACTCGATGTTTTTATGAAAATGCTGTTCCTGAAAACGGGGGATTCCTCTTCGGAAATCATTTTCCGGCAAATCATCAATAGTTTTAATATTCCCTGACAAAAATCCTCTTCCCAAAGGTGAATACGCTACAAACCCGATTCCCAGTTCATTTAATGTTTTGATAACTCCTTTCTCTTCAACCGTTCTTTCAAAAAGAGAATATTCACTTTGTACTGCAGAAATCGGATGAACTGCATGTGCTTTTTTCACTGTCTCAGAAGACACTTCCGACAAGCCGATATAACCGATTTTCCCTTCTTTTATCAGATCACTCATTGCTCCGACAGTTTCCTCAACAGGTGTATTTTTATCAAGCCGGTGCATATAATAAAGGTCGATGTAATCTGTCTTTAGATTTTTCAGAGAACGTTCGACAGATTTTTTTACATAATCTTTTGATCCGTTGATTTTCCAGGTTACCTGTTCGTTGTCATCAATTTCCCAACCAAATTTTGTTGCAATAATATACTGGTCGCGATTACCTTCAATAGCTTTTGCAATCAGTTGTTCATTTTTAAAAGGACCGTATAAATCGGCAGTGTCCAGAAAATTTCCGCCCAATTCCAGAGAACGGTGAATGGTCGCAATAGCTTCTTTTTCATCGGTTTTCCCGTACATGTCTGCATCACCGAAACCCGTCATTCCCATACATCCCAAACCCATATTCGGAACCATTAATCCCTGACTTCCTAATTTGACCTGATTTAATTTCATATCGTTGATTTTTATTGATACAAAATTCAGCAGAAATTAAAAATTGAATGTATGCAAAACAATGATTGTCGTATGCAAATTACCGATTATAGGTTTTCATTGAGAATTGATAATCTGATGCCTGCTACTGAGCAAGTTTTGTTATGGAAAGCCCTCCATAATTCACAATATTGTTTGTGGTAGCATTACAACTGAAACGAACTCTTATTTGATCTCCTGCATTTAAAAAGCCTGTCCAGTATAATGTATTGCCATTGTCTACGATGGTACCTGCAAGATCAGCATAGGTGTGCTTGATCATTGTATTCCAATTTGTTCCTCCATCCGTACTTTTTTCGTAGTATGCCATGGTATGCCATGTAGGTGTTGCCGATCCGGTACTAACATGGCTATTAGAATTTTGCATAACTATTATATAAATGCCTCCCATATTGGCTGGTACCGTAAAAACATTATTAGTCCATGCATTATATATATCAAGACTTTCGTTTGTAAACTGACCAATAGCAGCATTAGGAATAAACTGACCTCCAACATTCTGTGTTCCGGATGCGTTTGCAATTACAAGCACTTTTGAACTTCCTGCATCTGAAGGAATACCTGCTACATATCCCAATACGCCATTGCCATCTGCTACAACGGTTCTGGTAGCCGTAAAAGTCTGATCTTGTGCAGCGGACAGATTACCGGAACTGTTTGTATTGATGGCATTGGTGCTTCCATTCAGAGGAAGTACTCTCAATCTAGTAATTCCATTGTTATCTAATTTTTCGGTAGGTGAGCCTATAGCTATACCCAGGTTTCCCGTTGGCGTGATACGGGCTCTTTCAGAACCTCCCAGCCCTGCCCCCATACTTGTAACAAAAGTAAGTGGTGTTGGGTTGGTAGTAGCATTGGTTCCTATCACCAGTGAGGTGCTATTACCAACAGCTAAAATTTGCGAAGCAGCATTCGTATCTGTATACATCCACAGCTGTGTGGATCCGTTGTTAGAAAGTCCGATTGAAGCTCTGTTCCCACTTCCCGAATCTTGCATTATACCAGTACCGACACTATTTGAGAATGTCGTTTTTTGTGTATTGGTAAATGTGAGTGAATTACCCGCCTGAGTAAGTGTACGTTGACTTAAAAGAGTACCATTGGCATTGTAGATATTTGTATCAACACCTGAACCAGGTACCCACCTGGTCCCGTTAAAGTAATAATATCCTGTGGTGATGACATCAATTGTCTGACCTGCAGGAGCTGTATCTGCTGAGGTAACATACACCAAAGCACCTGTTTGTGCTGTGGTATAGGTTTTAGCCCTTAGCTGATCACCCGTAAGTCTGGGAGCAGTGATACCGTCCAGTGAGCTTGTGTCAGTTGCTTTTCCTACAACATCCAGAGTAGACCGCGGAGTGTCTGTATTGATTCCTATTTGTGAGAATAAGGTTACAGAACTAAATAAAGCTCCAAATAATAAATAGTTTTTCATAATAATTCGTTTTAAATTGATAATTTTTTTTCTTTTTCAGACTGCCTTTTGGTTTCCTTGTTTCAACACCGGAAACGTGTAGATACTTCAACTTGCTACTCTTCCTGAAATCACCATTCTTACTGCGGTCTGCCTTGATCTGTTTATGATGAATCTCTTCAAGTCTGACAGTCGCATTTTATTATATCAAAGTTGTCAAATTAATAAAACCAAAATCTTCCCATTATAAAGCAGGGAAGATTGGGCACCATCCATGTATTTCAGAATCTATAGGGAATTCTTTTGAAAAATTTCAACCATGATATACGATCAGTTAATTGAAGAATGTGGCAATATTATTACTATAAGAAAAGGAATACAAGATTTGCATCGGTATAATTCCTGAATTATACCGATAGAAATACGCCTACAAAACACTGATAATTAAATAATTAAAATAAAATCATATCCATCCGGTAATTTTTTCGCATAGATGCAAGTAGGTATTCATACATTTGTGAAACTTATTTCTGCAATAAAATATTTACTGCAAAAAGCACTAATTTAATTCCAACTAAAGGCGAATGAGATCTCATAATTCTATTTTTTTATTTTTTGTTCTGCATCTGTTTATTTTAGGAAAAAGTCAGAAAGTATCTGAAGAACAACTGAAAAATGAACTGCACCGAATACAAAGCGAAACAGATAATACGGGTGTAGTAAACAATACTATCCAAGAGTTAGAAAAAAGCTACAAAACGGCAAAGGAAAATAAATATGGTATTGCTTTTCTAATCGGTGTAGAACTAATGCGAACTTATTCAACATTAGATAATGCTGAAAAAGCTATTGAAGTTTCTTCAGATTTAGAAAAATATATTAATGAAAGTTCGCCTCCGCAAGAAGTATCAAATATGTACAAGATGAGAGCTGGCTCATTTGGAGATCTTGGCTTTTTGGAAGATTCTCATAAAGCCTATCAAACATCAAAAATATATTTGAAGAAAATTAAGAATAATGATATTCGTCATTATTATAGCAGCCTATTTTATTCTAACTATTCCAGTTATTTTGATCAAAGTAAAAAACAATCCGACTCTGTTCGTTTATGTCTTTTAACCGGATTAAATGAAGCTGAAAAAATTTCTGATAAAGATTCTAAAATATCATCAAAACAAAAATATGATTTAATTACCTCTATACAGGCAAATCTTACACTTTATTATTTATGGATCATGCAGCCCAGCGATCCTAAAAAAGCAGAAAAATACATTTTAAAATCACTGGAGATTGCTGAAAGCAGAAAAATAAGTCCTCTTAATGAAATGAATTTATACAGAATAGCAGGAGATTTTTATTTTGATCAAAAGGATAATGATAAAGCTATCCGGTATGCTTTGAAAGGCTTAAATTTAGAAAAAAAGATATCCTCTCCTTACGGCAGAGAGAACTTTTATGAGGTTTTAACGGAAGCATATTTAGCACAAAACAATACTGTAGAAGGAAAAAGATACAGTCAGCTTCTAATAAAATTAAAAGACAGTATAAAAATTGCAGAAAAACATTCGGTAAATAAAGTTGCAAGCAAAATTAAAAAAGAAAAAGATGAAGAAAAAAATAGTACCCTTAAAGTCTACCTTTATATTTTCTTAATTATAATAATGTTCATAGGTGGTGGAGTTTGGTATTTTTGGAAAAATAAGAATAAAATTCTGCAGCAAAAATTTCAGGAACTCATAATGAAAATAAAACATGAAACTGAAATACAAAATTCTAAAGAAGAAAAAGATGAAGAAAAGACAATTAAAGCTCCAAAAACAATTGCCGAAGAAACCATCAATCAATTATTAAATAGAATATCTAAATTTGAAAAAACAGAAAAATATCTTAAAAGTGATTTTACAATCGGCAGGCTCGCAAGTCACCTTAATACTAATACAAAATACCTTTCTGAGATTATTAAAAATTACAAAAACCAAAACTTCAACTCTTACATCAATAGTCTTAGAATTAAATATATTACGAAAAAGCTTTACGAAAATGCTATTTACAGAGAATATAAAATTAGCTATTTAGCGGAAATATGTGGGTATACAAGTCCTCGGGTTTTTCTGAATGCCTTTAAAAAAGAAACAGGTTTAACGCCTTCGGGTTTTATTGAAAACCTTAAGAAAGAAAAAAACATATGAAACTCTACCTGCAGGATGTACCTTGTTTGTCTTATAATGGCATGGGTTGTAATTTGCTTTTCGTAATCGCCAACTTCAGCGTTGTTCGGACTTAAAGGTCTAAAAATGCTATTTTTTTCACTTCCCAACAATTACTTTTCGGTGTTCAGTTCCCCAATCAGCCAGAGTATCGATGATTTTTTTTAAAGTCAAACCGTATTCTGTCAGTTGATATTGCACCATTACGGGTTGCGTGTCGATAACTATCCGTTTTATGAGTTGGTTCATTTCCAGTTCTTTCAGTTCTTTACTGAGCATTTTATTGGAAATACCTTTCACATCGTTCAAAATATCAGAAAAACGCCGTTTGTTGTAATAGCAAACCGATGAAATTATTGAGATTTTCCATTTGCCATTCAACACGTCCATTGCATCATGAACAGCCATAATTTGTTTTCTGTTTGTGTCGTTATCCGAGCATTTAATGTCCTTCATAAGTTACTTCGTTACTCAAAAGTTACTGTTTCTTTTTGTTACAAAGTTACTAAAAGAAATTTATTCGTTTTAAATTTGTATCGTTAAAAGAAATCGATTTCAAAAACAAATAAATTTAAAGTCCGGACTAAAAATAAATTTTCAATCATTTAAAATTTAAAAAATGAATTTCACAAATAAAAATGTAGTGATTACAGGCGGAAGTGCTGGAATTGGGTTTGCAACCGCTAAAACATTTATTGGAAAAGGAGCAGATGTTTTGATAACAGGAAGAAATACTGATAGTTTGCATACGGCATCTGCGGAAATCAATAGCCCAAAATTAAAAACCTTAGCTTCTGATATTTCTAAAATGGCAGACATTGCAATATTGGAAAAAGAAGTTGCAGAAACCGGAAAAAAAGTTGATGTACTTGTTTTGAACGCAGGAATTGCAAAACAATATTTAATAGAAGAAACAACCGAAGAAGTGTTTGATGATTTGTTCAACATCAACGTGAAAGGGCTATTCTTTACTTTACAAAAACTAATTCCGCATTTAGCAGAAGGAGCATCTGTTATTCTTATTTCATCCGGAGTTTCAATTAGCGGATATGCACAAATGGGAGCTTATGCAGCAACAAAAAGTGCAGTTGATGCAATTGCACGCACAGCAGCAACAGAATTGGCAGACAGGAAAATTCGGGTAAATACCGTAGCTCCCGGATTAACTGATACACCGATGAATCAACAAACGCCGGAAGATATTAAAAATGCTATCGCAGCAGCGGTTCCTCTGCAACGAATCGGAGAAGCCGAAGAAATAGCAAACGCTATTGTTTTCCTGGCTTCAAGCGAAGCTTCTTATATTTCAGGTTCATACCTGTCGGTTGATGGAGGTGTTACTATTCGCAGATAATTTTTTATGGCTATGATATACTTAGCGGTACCGGTCAAGTATATCATAGCCTAAAATTTAATGAAATCAGCATGCTAGTTTTAGCATTACCTTTTTATTCTTCCCATGTTGTATTCAGGATTATTTTTATTACTTTCCGATACAAAAAGTAAAAATTACTGATAAACAGATATTTATACTTTCTGAGGGACAATGGGGTAACAGAATCCCACAAACTAATAATATTTATTACAAAGGTAGTGATATTCTAAAAATAACTCAATAATAATTGAAAAGACATTTCAAATCGATCTCAATGTCAGTAAGATCATTTCAGTAAACAATGATATCACCAAAGGATTTCCCGCTGGTTCTATAAATTATACCATCTTGAATAAATCTGGTGATTAGTGATGAATTCCTTAAATTTATAGGAAGTATTGCCATTTCATTTTCAAAAATCCAATAATCTGAATCCCTCCAATTACTCGGATGTATTTTGGTAATCATTGCTGCACTTACCCGCGTATTCAGACCTTTGTCATTTCTACCTGTAAAAAATCCGTCATGCTCCCGAAATTCCTGAAATGCATTTTGGTTGGTAATTAATTCAGGTACGATACATGTTGAACCCATCAAACAATCCATTACATCATCCTTATCTAGAGCCAACATATCAACTGCATTTATTGCAATAACATACGGTTTATCGAGTATACCGTATCGTCCAGACTTTACCTTTAAAGCTTTCCTTAAACTTTCCACGTTGTTTAATATCGTTCTGGTCGCAGATCTTGATGAAAAATACTTTAGATTAGGTCAAATAGACATTATGGCAGGTGTAAATAGTTATGTTTTTGAAATTGATAGGAACTTCTCCACGTATTATGATTATGAGACTGCAAAAATAATCGCATTAAACTGGCTACACATATATTTATCATCAAAAAAAATGAAAATACAACCCAAAGATGAATATTTCTTTAAAATGAATGGCGATTCGGAAATTTCATGGACTGAGTCAAAAAATGCACTTATTGAGCTGATTTATGCACTTCATACTTCTAACAGTATTTCTAACGGAAGAGCAGGATTAAGTAATATATCTAATATGTTTGAAGATATTTTTAAAGTAAACTTAGGAGATATACATCATGCTTTTTATCAAATGAAGTTTAGAGCTGGTACAAGGACCCGTTATTTACATTTTTTAATAAATTCACTTGAAAGATATATGGACAATGATCTGTAAATTATAAATATGGTTATGACTTTAAATTAATTTTTAAATTCGTTATAAAAGCTAATTTTATATTTTATAAAATTCAAAAAGATGAAGCAGATATAGAGAAAGCTTCTCTAATAATTTCAATTAAAGGTCGAAGCTTTTGATGAATAATTTTCTAATGCTATAATTTTCTATACAATAAATTATTAAATATTTTTTACCAAATTACAAAAAAACAATAGAAATTCACACGTTATGGAAATAGATCTTATGGGAATTCTGGGGCGATATCGATGAACATGGCTTTCAGGTTCTGCATCAGCTACGATCATACCATCCGCATACCCAAAGCGTCATGATGGACCGGAGACTTTTGAAACTTTTCAAAATTATGCAGTAAGTGGCGCAAGAAATAATCCCAAAATCTAAACCTCTTGAGGAAAGAGGAAAACGATCTTTTCCAGTATTTAAAGACTCTGGAAAAAAACAGGCTGGAACAGGAGAAAATTCCGCAGATGTATGTAGATAAATGTTTGAAGAATAGGATCGAATCATGAACTGGTTGCATAAAACTATATCAGTAACTTTATTTAGAGCCAGTATTGCTTAATAACAGTAGAGTTGATGGAGTATCTCTAATTTTTGATGGGTATGTAAGTATCCTTTTTTCTGATAATTTTTCCAAGCCAGCCTTACTACAGCACCCATTTACAGTTTCATCAATATCTTTTAACACTGTTTTATCGGACAATAATGGATAAAAATATATAATATGCCTTAATACCCCAAACTATAATAAAAAGTCGAACAATTATTCAGACTTTAATCAAAATCTAACTTAATTATTAATGACGCTTCCCTGGCAACGAAATCTATTATTTTGTATAAAAAATAGTGACTCTACTTGTAAAATTCTAGACATTTTACAAGTAGAGAATTCAGGTAGAAACCAATAAATTATTTGCTGAAAGGCTACTAACGATTTCCTTTATTTATAAAATTATATGATTTATTGTAGCTGTGATTTAAGAGCTTTTTAGCAAATACTATTAAAAGAGAAGGATGTATTTTAATGAAGTTAATATTTGCTATGTCTTTAAATATTTTTTTGTAAATTCCCAAGCATTCATTTTTATATCTTTGTAGTGAAAATACTGCAAAATGAAAAAGAAAATTGTGCTTATCCAAGATGATAAACATGTCCTTGAAGTAATGGATGAAATTTTGGAAGACGAGGGTTTTGATGTTATACCTTCATTGACTACTGAACCAATCCAAACAATTGACAAGATCGATCCTGATTTGGTTATAATAGATGATAACATAAAAGGCAGTAAAAAGGGATCAAAAGTAATTAAAGAATTAAAAGATGATCCTCAAACCGAAGATTTATCTGCTGTTTTGACTTCTACATCTTATGATTTGCCTAAAACAGCCGAAGCATGTAAAGCTGATGACTTTATTGAAAAACCGTTTGATATTGATCATATGATTAATGTAGTTAAGAAAAATTCTTGAGAAAAATCAATACAGAATTTGATTACTGGTTATATTTAGGTGATTTTGCCTGACTATTGTAAGTTGTTGATTTTCAGTTGTTTAAGCATATCATTTTCCTCTTATGTTTTTGGAATCGGAGACAGAGATAGTGGCTATTTAAAAACCAGGAATGGAGTTATCAGAGCTAGTGCGAATTACCGAAAATGGTGAAGTAATGGAGATATTATTTTCCATGGGAAGATTGTATAAAGAGAAAAAGAAAGGCGGAAAAGAATGCAACTTTACTTCTTCGGGAAAGTATGCAGTTCTTACATCGGCATTTATATCAGATGATTGGAAAAATAAGCAAAAAATCTTTGATTTAAGTAATAAAACAGCTACTTGAGATCAACTTACCAAAAGACCTTTTGAATCAGCGCATAATTGATCATAATAATAACAGTTTTTTATTTAGTTGACAATTACAAAAACCTTCTCTTTGCTAATACGCAAAATATAATAATATGCCGTTTAGCCTAAAATTGGCTTTAATATATTTTAAAATTTGAATTATTGGCAATTTGCATTAAATTTTTCACCAAAGAAAAACACAATTAAAATCCTTTTCGCACCCGGGTCAATGTTTCGCGAGTGATGCCAAGGTATGAGGCAATTTGTCTAGTGGGAAATCTTTCAACAAGCTGAGGATACAAAAGTGAAAAGATTTTATAGCGTTTTTGTGCACTGAGATGTATCGCGTGATCCCTGCGCCGTTGTGCGGCAATATGATGGTTCTGATTAATACGCCAGAACATTTCCTTAAAAGCGGGAATCGCAAGGATTGTCTCGAATTTATCTCTCGGTACCGCAAAGAGCTCAGTATTTTCATGAGCCTCAATAAAAAAATCGGAAGGTTTCAAACTCATATAGCTCTTCATGTCGACTGCCCACCAGTCTTCAATAAACAACTGATGGATACGATCAATACCGTTTTCATGTATACTGAACATACGCAATGCACCCTTGACTACAAATCCGGCATATTCACTGACCTGGCCTTCTTTAAGAAAATAGTGTTTCTTTTTTATCTTAATCGGCACCATTAAACCCTCTATTTCCAACTTTTCTTCATTGGAGAGCTTGCTTATGCTATGGCGTTCAATATAATCAAAAACTTTCTTATACATAGTTTCATTACTTTAAACAAATTTAAAGTGGACTTTTTATTGTCTTTAAAAGCTCGACTATCTTTTTACTGATCTCAACTGCAACAGGACGATGTCCAGCCTCAAGGGACACGATTGATATGGAGGCATTCAATTGGGGAATATAAACAAGGTCTGTTCCTAGTCCTCCTCCGTGGTTGTACCCTAAAAGCCCCGCATACTTGATTTTGCGGATTCCAAGGCAATAATTTACCTCTAAATTAGGAGGAACATCTTGTGTCATTAAAGCGAGTACTTCTTTATTTTTAATAATCTTTCCATTGAACAGTTGCTGAAAATAAGTTGACATTTCTCTTACATTGGTAATTATGCCACCACCACCATATAAATCCCACGATGGATCAAGATTATAAGTATCCCATCCAAATTCATCCCAATATTGGTGGGCTTGTTCAAGAGTATTTTTTGTTTCTTTTTCAAACTTGGCAAAGCGTGTAATCAGCAGTCCATTATTTTTGTAGTTGAGCAGCTTTCTGATCGAAAGATAATAGGGACGATGGGTAATATTTTCAATTATTTCGGTTAGAAGTACATAGTTGATATCTGCATATTTAAAACCTTCACCCGGCTGTGCAAGCGGTTTTCCAAGCCTTGTAGCCCTCGCGATCTGTTCGTTCCTTGTCCAAGCGTATTTTGGGTGCTCACCAATAAATTTGAAATATTCGGCATCAACATAATCCCTGATGCCTGAAGTGTGTGAAAGTAGATTCTTTATCGTTATACGGGATGTATTATAACCTGCCTGGGTAAGTTCTGTTTCTGATCGCTGGCTCAGATAATCTTTGATGGGTTGCCTGATGTCAAGTTTTTCTTTTTCAACAAGTCTTAATATGGAGGCCGCCACATAGGGCTTAGTTGTACTTGCTATCAGTACAGGTTGTTCTGTGGAGAGTTTATGTTTAGTATCTCTGTTTTCATAGCCCACAGCATAGCCAAAAGATAACTTTTGGTCCGGCGCTTCAACATAAACTGCAAAACCAACAGCTTTTGGATTAGCAGCATAGGTGGAATCAACAATATTTTTTATTTTTTGCTGGATATCCTGTGCGCACAAATTTGAGGCTGCTAGTAAGATGAGAAATATGACCTGAAGATTTTTAATGTTTTTCATTGTATTGTATAATTTTTTATGGTCAGAATACAAATTAAGAATTACCTTCAACCAGCTTTAGTGGTTCCTCTTTCAATTTATTATAAATCATTTCAAGTGAGTTATTAGATAGATTGCATAGATTAAAGATATTTGATAAAATATCTTTTAACTGTTCAAAACTTGTAATTCTGCCTGACTCCTTTTTACCATAATTCCAGCGGATATTAAACTCATTGTTAAATAAAGAATATCTACCCAGCTCGTCAACTTTACTAATGATTAAAAATCTTTTAAAAACGGAGTGCAAGTATGTAGCAGTATACCAATTTGCCATTTCAAGATCAGAATGATAAACTTCTTCAAGAGAGAATCTATAAATAGGCAGCCATTCACCCTTCAATACCTCCAGTTGATAGAAGCCCCTAAGAGGTACTATTCGAAAGATCCCGTTAGGTGTTTGTTGCGCCTCGGTGATATTTAGTTGCATAGGAGCGGTCAATGTCATCGATCCAAAACCAACATCAATTAAAAATGGGTTTCCCTCTACGTTCGCAGTCAGCAGCATATGCGTACGGGGTGTTTCCTGATTGTTTTGATTATTCCATAAAACTCGGGCTAAATGAATTTTGGGCTTAATTCCTATTTCTTGTAAAACCGCTAGAAATAAGAGGTTTTGTTCATAGCAATATCCCCCTCTTTTGTTTTCCAACACTTTTAAACTAATTACATTTAAGTCTAAGGAGGGTACAGTATCGGTAAATGAATCTATATTCTCGAATGTAATCTGATAAGGATGATGCAGGTGCAACATCTTTAACTTGTCCATTGTCGTCATGTTCTTGTTTAACGACGGGCCTATTCTGTTTAAATACTTTTCTATTTCAAAATCGTTCATACAACCATTTTTCTTTAAATTAAGTCAATTTAACTTACCTCTTTATTTTTCGGTTTTTCTTGTGGTCCAAGAAGTTGATAAAGTTTTTTCAATAGGAGACATCAAACGCATGCATAAACTGATATCGTCATCAGAGATAGCGCCGAAGCACTGCTGATTGAATTCGCTCATCCGAACCTGTACTTCCTTAAATACCTTTTTCCCTTTTGTAGATAATGAAATTCTTTTGGAACGCTTATCGGTTTCATTATTATTTTCGATTATCCATCCATTCTTTTTTAAACGATCAATGATTAGCAAACCTGACGAGAGCTCAATATAATTAGCAGTAATAACATCAGTTTTTCTTGGGTTTCCCAACATAGCTATGGAATGTAGAAAGGGGAAATCTTCAAAACTATTAATATTATATTCCTTGAGTATGGCCAAAGACAAGTTCATGTGTATTTTTGCAATCCGCCCAACAAGTTTTGAAAATTTACTATAAAGGTCTTGTGGGTCCAGTTTGTCTTGAGTCGTATAACCGTTATTCCCTTCCCGGTCTTTAATTAAAATATACCGGCAAAAATCAACCATTTCCCCATCAGGGTGAACTTCCTCGAATTTCGCCCAATCATTTACTAATTTAACAACCTTATTCATATTTACATCATTAATGATGCAAATATATAATATTTATATCACATATGCCTATTTTAAATTTGTTTTGTTATAATTTTCATTATATAACATCATACATGATATAAATAAAACTTACGAAAATTACACTAACAGGCTCAATAGACCACATTAGTTAGCCGCTCACCCTGTTTTAATTGCCCCGGGCACTAGGTGACTCTCATCACAGCAATGCCGAGAGAATTAAAAAACATTATAGATTTAGGTGCGATTGCTGCCATCGGTTCTGTAAACGACGTTGATCCCCTTACCTCTAAATTTACCGGGGCTGACGCAGTTTATACAATGATTCCTCCAGCTGCCTCTTTATTAGCTACTCTTCCAGGGATGCTGTTCGATTTCATCTGCCTATTTTGTACATTTCCTTTGCTGTTGGTGAGGCTTTATTTTACTTCTCTCCAGTAGTCTAAAATCAGCAGACTATGCTTCATTATCAATAGTGATAACCGGATTTGTTTCATTGATCACCTTTTCAAGAAAAGGACGGTGCTCGTTCCCCCAGCTATCCATCATATCAATAATGGGTAGTAAAGACTCTCCCAATTCTGTCAATGAATATTCTACTTTAGGCGGTACTTGCTCAAAAATCTTCTTTTTGATAATACCATGAAGTTCCAGCTCCTTAAGCTGCCTGCTCAAAACTCTTTTTGTAAGTGCCGGAAAAGCTTTTTCTATTTGCGAAGGCCTTTTTATACTGGAAGTTATTGCATAGATCAACGACATTTTCCATTTTCCACCTAGGATTTCCTTGG
Organism: Chryseobacterium tongliaonense; assembly: GCF_041224435.1. NCBI lineage: Bacteria > Pseudomonadati > Bacteroidota > Flavobacteriia > Flavobacteriales > Weeksellaceae > Chryseobacterium > Chryseobacterium tongliaonense. Next base: position 312,404 of record NZ_JBGFFD010000005.1, read on the forward strand.
TAAGATGTAATCCACATTCTGTTGGCACAGGTATTTTTCGTTCGTAATTCATAATCACAAATTTAAGAATTAACACATAACCCTTGATAGGGACAAATTTATCCCTAATACATACATTCCTCAAAATCTTTTTTTATTGCTTAATGTTATGATTGTATATATCAAACAGGATTACCCCAATCCTCCATCTACGTTGATAATGGCACCCGTAACATAGGACGCTTCTTCACTAACCAAAAATGCCACCACATTGCCAATCTCATCCGGGGTACCCAAACGTTTTAAAGGAATAGGCTGAGACATTTTTTGAACGACCTCCCTATCTTTTGGTACCAAATCAGTTTGGATCAATCCTGGCTGAACAATATTTACCGTTATATTGCGGTTGGCCAAATCGCGTGCCCATGCTCTTGTATATGCAGCCAACGCAGCTTTCCCGGCAGCATAATCTCCAACTCCACCACTTCCAACTCGATCTGCAGCGCCGGAACCAATTAATACGATACGGCCACCCTCAGATATGTCACCGGTAAAAGCATCCATATTCCTGACCATCGAAAGTACATTGACCTCCCACATTCTGTCAAGAACAGCGGAATCTTTCTGTAGCTCACCTAAAGTTCCTGTCTCGAAAACTCCTGCATTATTGACAATAGCATCTATCTTTCCGAAAGACTTTACAAGATGATCACGAATACCTTTCATCGCATTTTGATCTGTGGCATCCGCTTGTAAAGAATAGGCTTTCCTACCGTTTGCCGAAACAAGTGTCTCTAGTTCTTCGGCAGCCACCTTTCCTTTTGTATAGGTAAAATAAACCACAAACCCCTTGGCCGCTAACCGCCAGACTATTCCCGCTCCAATACCACGGCTTCCTCCGATCACCAGGACTATTTTTTCATTATTTTCCATCTTATCTTATTTTATTTTAACTGATACAAAGGGTAATCCGTATAACCTTTTTCTCCTCCCGTGTAATAGGTATCGGCATCTGCCTCGGCCAATGTCCAGTCATTTTTGAAACGGCCAACAAGATCAGGATTGGCTATGAATGCTGTACCAAATGATACCAGGTCCGCTTTTCTTGTCTGCAAGATCTCGTTTGCAGTATATTTATTGAAGCCTAGGTTCGCTATGAGTGTCCCATTATAGTACAGTCTGAAAAATCCGAAATAATCATCCTTGATTTCTGCTAAAGGAGTATCGGAAAGATCAACTGAAGGACCCACAATATGAAGGTAAGCAAGTCCAAATCTGTTCAACCTTGTCAACAGATACTTGTAATCCTCGAGTGTATCGGCATCAGGGCGAATAATCCCGGGATTGTAAGCAGAGGGTGTGAATTTTACTCCAACCCTGTCCGCTCCCATTATGGTTATCACTGCTTCCAAAATTTCAAACAGTATCCTAGACCGGTTCTCTATACCTCCGCCATACTCGTCATTTCTATGATTGGTAGCTCTGCTGAGGAACTGAGGGATCAGGGTAAAAAGTTGTGCATGAATTTCGATACCATCAAACCCTGCTGATAAGGCGTTTTCAGCTGCTATCTTATAGCTGTCAATAATCCTGGCTATATTATTTTTGGATAATTCCTCAGGTGTTTCCGTATCTTTAAATCCGTGAGGTGTAAAGGATTTTTCCTGTGGATTGATTGCAGATGGGCCCTTAGGCAGCCTTCCGTCAAAGAAATCAGCATGTGATACTGATCCGCTATGTGCCAACTGTAGAAAAATTTTCCCACCGTTCAAATGTACCGCTTCGGTCACCTTTTTCCATCCGTCTATTTGCTCCTGTGTGTAAATACCGGGGATATTAATAAAGCCCATTGCATCTTGACTTACCCATGCACTTTCTGTAAGTATCAGGCCGGCGGAAGCTCTCTGGGCATAATATTCCGCATGAAGTTCTGTAGGCGCCAATTGTGCATTCGTAGTTCTACCGCGTGTCAATGATGACATTACAATGCGGTTTGCCAAAGAAAAATCTTCCTTATCCAAAGGTGTAAACAAATCTATTGCTTTCATTTTATGAATTTTAAGATGCAAAATTGCATGCTATATATCCATTATGCAATAAGAGACTTTATTAACCTATATAGTCTTTTTTGTCCCTATCATTTACGTTATTAAAAACATACCGCTCAGACACTTTTTATCGTATGCAGGTATTATAATATTGTTTTTGCTACACCAATACGGCTCCTCCGTCAATGACTATTGATTGTCCTGTAGTATATTCCTGTTTCATAAGGTATACAAATGCATCTGCTATATCCGTTGGCTGGCCAACTCTTTTCAGCAAAAGGGTTTTTTCCAGATGACTGAAGAAGTTTTCTTTATCCTCTTTGTTCAAATTACCCCATAGGTTTGTATCTATAATACCTGCGGCAATGTTGTTGATTCGGATGGGAGCAAGCTCAACGGCCATCGCCCGTGTAAAGGCATCCATTGCCCCGCAGATCGTCGCGCCCAAGCTATATCCCGCAGCAGGACGCTGTCCGAAATTACCGCTCATCAGATTGATACTTCCACCTTCATTAATATAGGGGCGACCATATTTAATGGCTGCAAAGGCACCCCAGAACCGGATAGTGAAGAAATCTTTGGATTTTTCTATCTCCGTATCTTCCACCATGCTCATGGAAATGTTTTCTCCAGCGGTGTAGACCAGGTGATCAAAGTTGCCGATATTGTTGAAAAAAGACTTTATATTTTCTTCTTTATCCAGACTCACAGCAAATCCTTTACTGTTGTCGGGTAAGGTTGCTAGTGCCTTATCGATGCGCTGCTGATTGCTTGAAACAATGATTACTTCAGCACCGTCAGCTGCTGCTGCCTGCGCTGTTGCCAATCCAAGCCCAGAGCTGCCGCCAAGAATAATTACCCTTTTGTTTTCTAATGTTTTCATCTTGAAATTTTTTTATGTTAAAATTATATCCTCCGGAAATTTATCCGGCTATACTAATAGTTTGCTTGTCCGATAAGCAACTGGTCAAACTTTCCGTCTGCACCCATCCTGAATTTGAAGTAGGTTTTAAAATCGCCCCAGGTATCACTATGGAATTTCCCATAAATATCCATACCACTGTTTTCAACCTTATCTATTGAGGTAAAACGCTCTTTTCCGATTGCTTCTGTTGAAAATTTAATAATATCCCTGGGATGGCCATCGTCTAAAAGTGTGGCATTGTTACTAAAATGTGAAAGCCATTTTGCACTGTCACCTTTCTGCCAGTCTTCGATGGCAGCAAGGACTTTCTGGTTGTTAATCTTATTGTATTCCATCTTATTGATTGTTTTGTGGTTATGATTACCAATCTGCCCACATGCATTAATACTACACAGCAGCAGGAACGGCAATAAAGACCTGAAGATTTTCATTTGCCCTATTGATTTGCTCCACCATTGACCAATAGGTGCTGGCCGTTAACGAATGAGGATAGGCCGCCTGCAAAAAATTCTGCTGCATTGGCAACATCTTCCACCTCTGCAAGCCTGCCCATCGGACAGCTGTCCAGTAGTGATTTCCTCAGGTCCGGGTAACTGCCTTCTTCTGCAAAAATACCCGAGTGGTCCACGGCGAATGGTATAATCGAATTGACAGTTACCCCGCGGTGTCCGATCTCTTTTGATAATACGTCAACCAAATATCTAGGGGTTGTTTTACTTCCCCCATATACCGCCATTCCCGGTACAGGAAACGCTGTAGTACTGGACGCAATGTAGATAATACGCCCATTATCTTCGACATGTAATGCAGCCTGCTGCATGGTGAAATAAGCCCCCTTGGTATTGATTGAAAACAGACGGTCAAACTGTTCTTCCGTAAATTGCGTTACAGGCGTTTCCACCATTTCTATCCCAGCATTTGCCACCGCAATATCAATTTTACCAAACACTTTTTTAGCTTCTTCAAAGAGACGTTTGATATCTGCAACTTTACTGACGTCAGCCTGGATCGAGATCACTTTTACTCCCATAGCTCTGATATTGCTTTCTACCTGAGCAGTGGACGATTTATCTTTTGAGTAATTCAGTACGATGTTTGCGCCTAATGCGGCATAACGCTCTGCAATGGCTTTACCCAAGCCTCTTCCGGAGCCTGTAATCAAGGCTACTTTATTTTCTAACGTATTCATTTTTTTAGATTTGATTTATTCATATGTTTAGGCTATTCCGCCATTTGCACCAATGTTCTGTCCTGAGATCCATTTTGCCTGGTCAGATGCAAGAAATGCAACGACCTCAGCTATATCCTCCGGGGTTCCCAGACGACCAAATGCATTGGATGAACCAAGCTGTTTGATCTGTTCTTCTGATTTTCCATTAAGGAATAAATCAGTTCCTGTGGGACCGGGCAGTACGCAGTTGACATTAATACCCCTTGCACCAATTTCCTTAGCAAATATGCGGCTCATCTGTTCTACAGCAGCTTTAGTGGCTGCATATACTCCATAGGTCGGAAATAAAGTTCGGGTCACCGTTGAAGAAAGGTTAATTATACTTCCATTATCAGAAAGTTTGGTTGCTGCCTGTTGAAGAGAGTAGAAGACACCTTTCACATTAATATCCAGCTGTTTTTCCAACTGTTCTTCTGAAAGGTCCTTGATCAGTGCGTTGAGCATCACCCCAGCGTTGTTTATCCATATATCTACTTTTCCAAAATGCGCAATGCTTTCATCAAATAGACGTATAACTTCTTCTTTGCGGCTCACATCGGCTTTGATAGCAATGGCCTGCCCACCGCTTGAAGTAATGCGGTATACAGTCTCATCTGCTGCGGCCTGGTTGCCGCTGTAATTGACGATTACGCTGGCACCTTCCTGTGCCAATCTTAGTGCAATGGCAGCTCCGATTCCTTTTGATGAACCAGTTATTACTGCCACTTTTTCTGCTAAATTTTTCATTTTATTTTTTTTTGTTTGATCAAACCTTCCTGCTCCCTTTTAGTAGGATTAATGGCAGTCCAGTTTTTTGTTGGTAAGATTTCTATTTCCTTAAGTCAAAGGTACAATCGGCAGTGCGCTGCCTTGTTACGAATATTAAAGCATGAGTTGCAAATTTTAAAGAATTCCAACACAGAGGCGAGTATCTCTTATTCAGGTAGTTCTATACCCGAGATTTCGGCACATTTATCGATGAACATCTCCTGTATTCCCGTATTTCTAGCATCATGATGTACAGCTTGTGGCTTTTTATGATAATAATATCCTCCTGATTTTAGTGCCATAGCATCTATTGAAGAAGCAAGCCAAACCTGTGTTAGTGGTGCATCTGCAAGGCTATCGGGAGCCCCGGCTCCACCCATTTTAGTCGCTACCCAGCCTGGTTCTAATGCATTCGAAGCGACATCTTTCCATCTTCCGGCAACAGCAAAAGCAAGAAGGACATTGTGCAATTTAGAATCTGCGTAAGCTTGAAAGCCGTTCCAGTTCCTTTGTTCCCACAAAAGGTCGTTCAAACTGCTATCTCCATCACGATGAAGCCCGCTGCTCATATAAATAAGTCTTTGTGGTTTTTCAATAAGGGCGGTGAGGATGTATGGCGAAAGGCTATTTATGGCAAATACGTGCGGTAAGCCGTCTATAGTCATAATTTTTCGTGGCTCTCTGTAACCAACTGCAGCATTATGGATAATAGCATCAAACTTTCCAAGTTTGTTTACTTCTTTGGCAAGATCAATTGTCTCCGAAATGCTGGCGAGATTACCAGTCAGCACCGTTTCTGCTTTGGGGTTGGCTTCATGTGCTTCCTCGGCTCTGTCCTCATTTCTCGCATGAAGCACTACCTGATGTCCTTGTTGGATCAATAACTTTGCGGCCATCATGCCAAGGCCGTCTGAAGATCCTGTAATGAATATTCGTCCCATTTTTTCTAATTTTTATTTGGCGCTTAATTGGCTGCTCATTTCGCTATTGAGACTTTTTCCTTCATCCATCTAATTAAAGATCTAGTGAGTATGGGCAACCGAATTTGTATTTATACGTAATTTTCTGATTCAAAGGTATAAAGAGTGTTGCCTCCGAATGTTGCGAATATTAAAGCATATATTGCAAAATTTAAAGAACTGGGAATAATGAATATTAGGAATGAAAAATGCGATGGTTTTAACCGGGATTTTTCTATAATAACTGAAAGATTATTGAATATAAATCCCATTAAACAGGTGTATTGCAATTTTATTCAGTTATATTAAAATTGTATTATCGTTTTCAATAATGTGGGAAAGTGAGGCATCTAATATACCTTCGAAATATAATATATAGCTCTATTTTTAATATCGATCTATATCTTATTATCAAAATACTTAATGCAAAAATTATGAATGATGAGATTTTCTATACACTATTGGAGATACTCCTTCATACTTTTTAAAAAAGTTGCTGAAATGGGCAGTTTCTGTAAATCCTAATCTGTAGGTAATTTCCTTAATAGGAATATTTGCATTTTGTAATAATGATTTTGCTTCTGTCAGTGTTTTCTCGGCAATCCAGGCAGTTAAATTTTTCCCTGTTTTGCTTTTGATAACACTGCTAAGATAATTGGGATGCAGGTTGAGGGCATCGGCATAATCTTGGACACGAAAAACCATATCCGCTTTCCCTGAACTTAGATCACGATAATGATGCTCTAAAATTCTTTTAAAAGATATAACAATCTGGGAACTGCGATTCCCTTCATATATCGGATTATAATCTATCCAGATATGCTCTTTGATCTTGAAAAGAAGTATCGCCAATAAATGACCGATAATTTTGTATTTGCTAGATGTATTTTTTCTGTATTCATCTAATATCTGGATATTTATAGCACCAACTTCATTAAAAAAGCTATCTGTTACCACTTTTGGGCGAACAATTTCAGTAAGAAGAAATGGGAAATCGGTGTAAACATCTTCTCCGATGTACTTTTTCAAAAAGGTTTCGTCAAAAGTTATTAATAAAATATCTTCTATCTGTGTCCAGCTAAATGTGCGGTAATTACTTGGGTTGGTAAAATAAATGGAATGGGGTTCAACTTCAAAAGTCTGCTCATCAATAGTATATCGTCCGCTTCCATCCTTCACGAATAAAAAAGAGAAAAAATTAGGGCGGTAAGAAGTGGATTGATAAGGTAGTTTGAAGGGAATTGCATTCAAATTGAATATAGTGAAGCCCTCTGTAACATCGAACAGATCCACAGGAAGTTCCAATGCTTTATAAAGCTGAAATAGAGAATTAGATTCGATTTTATCTGTTGATTCCACGTTTATTAGAATTCAATTTGGATTTTCAAATTTAGTAAAATGAAATTTAAATTGATGAATGCATATGCGTGTACAGAATTTACATCAATAGTCGGAAAAAACATTACCCGAAGCATGAGCGGAAAAGGAAATTGTTATGACAATGCTGTAACTGAGAGCTTTTTCAAAACTCTGAAAACCGAACTTGTCTATCAAAATAAATATGAAACTAGAGATCATGCTAAAAACTCTGTGTTTGAATATATAGAAACATTTTACAACACTCATAGAAGGCATTCGGCTTTAGGAAATTTAACCATAAAAGAGTATCAAAATTTAATGTCTAATCAATCTAAAAATGTAGCGTAAAGAGTATATAAATTTTGTCTCAAAAATAGTTGCAAGTTCATTTAATAGTTGTCTCCTTTTTTTATGCCCATAAAAATTTGTGACCCGAACTTTTACATTCTTTATGGATCAGAAAATCAAGGCACAGAATACAAAAAAATGGAGACGTTAATAAATAAACGTCTCCTTAAACTATTTGGAAAGAGTCATAGCGAACCTCGATGCCCTTTCAACATTACTATTATTGCATTTACTACCACTAGTAATAATTTTAACTTGGCAATCGCAATAACCTTATTCAATATTAACTCCACAGGCTTTTGTAGGCTATAGGAACTACCTGTTTTCTATATACACTATAAATCTCCCAGATAGGTCCAGATCACCTCCTGTTCTTTAATTCTGTGGGTAGCGTTGCATACATTGAATCCCCCTAATCCCCAGAAAAAGGCCGAACTGGTGTCACCTTGTGCTAAATAGACTACTCCGGAAGTCGTTACTTTTCTATCCTGATACCCTGCGGTTCCCCGAAAATTATAACTGAATGTCCCAGAAGGTGTACTCAAGAGTGGGAGGAATTCCAATTGAAAATACTGAACAATACGTGCTGTAAATTTATAAAACCCCTTTTTATCAGCAGTAATTGTTCCGGACACCCCCATATTATTATCTCTCACATCGAGAGTAAAATTTCCACCGCTTGATCCTGTACAGGTTGTAACGGTCGTTTTTCGGCCCCTTGAATATAATACAGGCAAATTGATCGTATTAGTCGCTAATTTATAATCCATTAATGCCTGCCATAAAACCCCATCATATAAATAAATTAAATCCTTATATACCCTACTCGTTCCGGTGCCTGAGTCTGAAAGGTTGTATACCAACAACCCTTTGACCGGATTGGTTACTGTGGTAATATCTGTCGTAGATGTCAAAAAAACCCTTGGGAGTATCAATGCCTTATCTGATGAGGATAATTCCAATATCGAAGATGGATCTGGAGTGGCCGTTCCTATTCCCACTTGGCTTTTAATGGTAATTGTTACCAAACCTATTAGTAAACAAAATATCTTTTTTTTCATTGTAATCTATATTATCTATTCTCCTATATATTGCCAAACGACCTGCTGTTCTCCTATCCGATCAGCAGCTACACATGTTCCACCTAAATGCCATTGAAAAGGTTCTGAGATGTCTCCCTGGCGTAGATAAACAGATCCTGTAAATACCGTTGTTTGCCACGCCCTTGTTGTTGTGTTTCCATCTCTGAATGCATAGTTAAGCATCCCCGGAAGCAGAAAAGGACTGTAGGCTGATTGCAGCATGAACTGCCTGATACTGACACTCCAGATGTAGTAGCCCGTTTTATTGGCCACTATTGAGCCATTAGCGTTAATGGTTGTTTTTATATTCTTTAGAGCTGTCAACTGGAAATTTCCCATAACAGCACCTGTACAGGTTGTAGTATTAATAGTTTTATTTCCGACAGCTACCAGCTCGGGAAATAAACTACCCGAAGCTATTTCTCCATCTTCCACCATTTCATCCCAGCCTGTTCCATTGAACTTATATAACCGCCCTTCATATACTGCGTTTTCACCAGTACCGGAGTTTTGCGATGCTAAGGTCAACATGCCCATTGAAGGATTGGGAATCGTGGTTATATCAGTCTTTGAAGTTAAAGGGACCCGAGTGATTAAAAAGCCCTTTTTCGCGGAGGACATTTCCAAAATTGATGATTGTGCAGGAGCAGCAGTACCTATACCAATCTGGCTCATTAACTGTCCGGTTAAAAGGAAGGAAAAAAGTACTGAAAAATATATTTTTCTCATTTTTATAGTATCAAATTTAAGTTTATAAAGGATTTCCCAAATACTCCCAAGTCACTTCCTGGCCTTGAATTCTACCATCGGCAGTACAGGTATTATTTCCTAGGTGCCATTCGAAGCCTGAAGTGATAGTTCCCTGTGTTAAATAAATAACTCCCAATATGGAGGCAGGCTGGGCCGAAAGTCCCGCCCCTCTATACAAATAAGAATAGGTAGCCAGACCTGGGGCTTTGATATATGGACTTTGACTAAAAGGCTGGCTGGGAACTGGCGGCATTAATTGAACTATTCTCACCGAAAACATATAATATCCATTCTGAGGAGCGGTGAGGCCTCCTGCGGCAGTTAAGTTGCTGCTTCTTTGATTGAGGCTAAACGGTCTGGTGACAACTCCAGTACAGGGCTCTGTGGTTGTTTTTCTTCCTACAGCAACAATCTTAGGTAATTCATTGGAGATAAATTTCTCTCGTGTCGTAAGAGGCTTCCATTGGGTACCGTCAAACTTATACAGCGTATCTTTCTGTATTGCCGTAATGCCTGTTCCAGAATTTTGAGTGGCATACACAAGCAGTCCTTTTGCAGGATTAGGAACCGTTATAATATCTGCTGTAGAGGTTAGTGCTACCCTCGGCAAAAGCAATCCTTTGTTGGAAGCATTTAAATCCAGCAAGGAAGAAGGATCAGGAGTAGCTGTGCCAACTCCTACCTGACCCTGCGCGGCAATTCCTGTTATGAGAGCAAAGACATAACAATAGTGCTTAATTTTTTTCATCGTTCATGGGATTGGTTAATACTTTTATCATTACTTCGTTTTAGTGTCTAAATATTTATTTTCTTAATTATATTTGATCTTAGATTATAGGAATCATCATAATAAATCCCCTCTCCATCATTAGAAAGTACTTCATTTTAAAGCTGTAAAGATCTGTTTTTTTAAAGAGGCTTCGTACTGTAAAGATTCCGGTTACAATTTTTATATCGTAAAGGTATTTGATTTATACGGCGTGTTGAAATATAACACATACAGCTTGTTCTGCTTATTTATAGAACTAAATCTACAAACAGGCAGAGCTTTATGTATCTCAATACAGGCTGGAAAAACAAAAATCTATAATATAAATTATAGATTCTATTTTGACAGATAATAAGGGTTTTAAATTGTTGTGAACTCACAAATAGGCTGCATCTAATGTAAATTTTTATATAATTCTATGAGTTCTGCTATATTGTTAATTTTTAATTTTTGAAAAATTCTCTTTTTAAAGGTGCTTATTGTATTTATTCGTAGACCCAAATGGTTCGAAATTTCTAAATTTCCATTTCCCTTAGCCAATAGTTCAAATACCTGATATTCACGGGGAGAAAGTTTTTTTATACTATTCCCCCCATCAAAATTCTTTATGATAAAAGGAATAAGCTCAGACGGGTAGAAATATCCGGTTTCTAAAATAGTTTTTATAGCGTTTTTTATATCCTCTTCTGTTCCCAACTTATTTAAATAGCCATCCGCTCCTTTGCGAATATACTGTATGGCAATATTTTGATCATAAGCGGAAAATATTAAAATCTTAAGGTCTTTCTGAGTATTTTTTAGCTCAGAAATCATTTCGGTATATTTTGTTCCCGGCATATCAATATCTAAAAGGAGAAGATCATAATGATTAGTTTTGAGAAATTCTTTTACACGTCCATAGTTTTCTGCTGAATCTATTGTAAGCCCGGGATATGCCGATCTTAAAATCAGGGCTGTTCCGGCCCTTACTACAGAATGATCATCAGCTATTAAAATTCTTTTTTCCATTCATTTTATTTTTGTAAATATTGACTTCAACAGCAGTTCCACCAGGATAATTTTTGTAAAATGATATATCCGCATACATTTTTTTTACAAGATAAATAACCATATGTAGACCAAGACCGTAATTTCTAAATTTTATAATATCCTCATTCATTGACATTTGGTACAATCCATTGTAATAAGTTAATTGCTCCTGCGACATCCCTTTGCCAGTATCTGCTATTTTCAGAGTGATCTTCTCCTGATTATCTTCAGCAATAATATAAATGATGCCCCCAGATGTATTTTTTACAGCATTATCAACCAGATTATGGACAATACACGATAGGATACTTTTATTAAACTGACAATAAATGTTGCCCTTTCCAATAATTTCAATTCTGCTATTTTGTGATTTACTAACTTCATTAAATAGTTTTTGTTTGGCCATTAATATCTCACTAATAGGATATTCATCCTTTTCGTATACATCGTAAGTTCCAAATAAATCACTGTATTCCTTAAGATGCATGGTAAAATTATACAGCTCTTCCGAAGATTGATGAATGCTGTCGAAATATTCTTTCTGAAGATCAACTTCACGGACATCGATTAATTTTTGAGACATCATAGCAATAAACTTAACAGGAGTACTAATGTCATGGCTGATAGCTTCTATCAGCTTTTTCTGATACTCCGATTCTTTCTGCATATCATTTTTTACGGCTTCAAGATGTTGCGTACTTTCTTTAAGTGCTATTTTAATATTAGATACTTTTTTTTTGAGCAATCGATTTCTTATCTGTAAAAATTTAGTTCTTGTGTAGATGATTACTATAAATATGAATAAAAATAAAATAGTAACTGCTAATTTAAAAGCTGTAGTTTGGTAAAAAAGTGGTTTGATTTTAATTTTTACGGTTCTGTATGCATAACTGCCCTCCGGAGAAACCTGAACCCTTAATTGCAGAGTATAATTACCCGGGATTAGATTGCTTATCGTATATTTTCTTTCGTTTTTAATTTCAATTTGCTGCCAGTCAGGATCCTGCCCTTCTATCTTTGCCTCAACTCTTAAGTTATAAGAATTTGAATAGTAAGGAATATCAATAAAAATATCTGCATGCTTATAATTATTCTCTAAAATAAGATCCTTTGAAAAATAAGTAATATCTGAATCATTAATTCTCACTCTTTCAACATATATTCTTTTTTTATCGGGATAATACGCTTTGATATCCTTCGGATCAAAAAATACAAATCCTTCCATTGAGGGAAATACAAATTCACCATTTTTCAAGGAATAGGCATCAGGCATAGAACCACCGTTAAATTCAGTGGTTAATAAGCCATCATTTTTCGTAAAACGGTAATAAAACACAGGAGTCTTATTGTTTTCAGAATATTTTAAAAGCTGTTTTTTAGCAACCCTGAACAACCCGTTATTGGAAGATATCCAGTAATATCCATGCGTATCCCCCAAAATATAGTGTGCGGAATTTAAATATGAATTCTGGTCTAAAGGCATTTTGAAAAGCTTCTTATCTCTAAACAAGAAGAAACCATCTTTGTTGGTGGTTATCCATATCTGTCCGTCCGAGGTTCTGATAATATTTTTTACATTTATCTCTTTAGCTACTTGGGCAGCAATTTTCTGTTTTAGCCGTCCTAAGTACAAACCGTCGCTACATCCAATCAAAAATTCGTCGTTGTTATATTGCAGAAATGAATTCACAAATCCAGTAAACTCCAACGTAATATTTATAGTCTTTAATTGTTCGTCTTCAAATAGATGTAGATAGGAATGGGTAAGATCTGTTGTAGAAACGGCAAACTGGTCTGCACTTTTAAAAAAAACTTTTAAGCCCGGAAAATGAATGCTATGAGTGGTAGTATATTGGGTGGATTTATATCTTCTAACCACATAATCGTCATTCTTGTACAAAATATTCCCTGAATCATCGTAAAACATAAAATGCTTGTCATTAACACCGAAATGATGATTCTTTACGAGCCCATGCTTATTAACTTCATATCCATAGGGGTCTATAATTGTATTTTCATTAAATGGTATGGAAGAACTGCTTACTTCATCCACAAAATGAATTTTTTTCTGAGCTGTGAAAAATTGGGTCAGCTGTACAATGTTTAATCCTTTGGTTACGCTTCCCAGATATAATCTTTTAAAATCTTTATCATAAAATATAGAATTAAAGAATTGATTTCCAAAATTCTTATAGGTTATCAAAAATTTTAATTGCAACTCATCATTCTTATAGCCCTGCAAAAGATAAATGTTATCATTATTGATGATGAAAGTCTGACCGGTAATCTGCTGCCAGTATATTTTCGTTTCAGGATCATTAAAAAGAGTTGCCTTCGTAAGAGTTGTTAGCTTTCCCTTATCAACTCGGTAAGTTTTTCTGTTTTTTGGATCGGCGAGAAAAAGAGTATCTTCTTCATTAAGAAATATGGTAGATAAATCGGTAGTAACGATTGGAACTTTTGTCTGCCTATTTTTTTCATCGGTATATATAATCCTGTTATTATAAAAACTATATTTTCCGGAGCTGGTCTTTATATAGTATTTGGTATTAGAGCCGTATTTGGATTCCGGAGAATTTTTCGATATCCTTTTTAAAAAATTAAACTTCTCCTTAGTAAATGTTCTTGTGAAAGTGCTTTTTGTAATAGAATGGACTTTTCTTTTTCTTATAAGAATTTTATTCTCGTCATTATTGTTATAAATTACAATACTGTCATTCAACACATTTCCATAGAAATTTTCAAAATGTAAGTTGGTAACTGCTAATTTATTATGTATTGTAAATACCGAGCCATCATATTGCACTATTCCATTGTCTGTAGACAGCCATATAAAACCATACTTATCTTTTACAATAGCTTTGACACTATTCTGTGGAAGGCCATTCTCTGTATTATACCATGAAGAAACATATTGACCATATGATTGCTGAAAATGAAACAAAAAAATAATCAATATAGATATTCTCATAGTACAATTGGTAATTCTGCAAAATTAGTCTATTATACAGTACAATTTTGTAGAATATGTTCTACATACAACAAGACAAAGTCGCAGGATAAATTTTCAGGAAAGTGCTACACAACAAATATCTTTGTAAAAAGACAAAAACTGGTTCATGACAGGCAGCTGGACGGTAATGTAAACTTCCCTGAAAATGTAACCATTTAAAGATATAGTTTTTGATTTAAAAAACTTTAAATTTAAATATGAAAAAGAGTAAATATTCAGAGAGTCAGGTTTTTGGGATTTTGAAGGAACAGGAACTTGGAAAAAGTGTGTTGGAAATCTGCCGTGAACATAGCATTACACAAGGTACTTTTTATCGATGGAAGAGTAAATATTCTGGTATGGAAAGTTCGGATATTCAAAAGCTGCGTGAGCTGGAATCCGAAAATTCCAAGCTTAAAAAACTCTATGCCGAACGATGCTTAGAAATTGAAGCTTTAAAAGATGTTCTGTCAAAAAAGTGGTAAAGCCTTCTGGACGGCGTGAAATTGTCAACTTTATTCGCGAAAAATACCATTTAAGCGAACGGAAAAGTTGTTTAACAATAGGTATCAGTAGGCGCAGCTACCGTTATAAAAGCAGAAAAAATGATGATGAATTAATTGAGGCTCTAACAAAACTTTCACAAGAACATCCAGGTTACGGTTTTTGGAAGCTGTATCATAAACTTCGGAACTTGGGGTATATTTGGAATCATAAACGTGTCCACAGAGTGGAGTTGCTACCTTTGTTAGGACACAATTCTTATACTCTTTAACTTTAAGAGTATGAAAAAGATCAGAAAAAATTA
>NZ_JBGFFD010000006.1:0-270080 GCF_041224435.1 Chryseobacterium tongliaonense
CTGCTTCCTGTAATTAGATACTGCTGATCTATAGTTGTGGTTACCTGGCTTAAAAAATCCTGTGTAGAGGATTTGATATCTTTTTGCCAAATTACCTCCTGAGCAGACATATTGAAGACTGTGCAAAGAAATAATGCACTTCCGAAGAGCTTTTGCATGTGTTAATAGTTTATATTTATCGGGATCGAAAATATTGGAATATTTTGTATTTTGTAATAACAGAATATTACATTAATAATAATAGATCCTTTAGTAGTGATAACTATGATTAAATACAAACTACTTTTGAATATTTAAGGTAATGATATAATTAAATGAACCAAAAGTAGAAGAGACTAAATTATTGACCCTATCTTAGAGATATTACACTGGACAAATCCTATCATAAAGCTCATCATTAAAGAAGGAATTCAGGGCATTAACGATACATCGTAAGTTCATTATAAAAGTAATCAATAAAGTTCTCACAGAGCGGATAATCTTCTTAAATCTTCCAATAAAGAGTTCGAGTTTTGTACCAGTGAGGTCACCAATCGCCCCTTAAATAGGGGCTTTTTGTTTTTTTTACCCCCGATTTATCCCCTAGGAATTTAAAATGGTAACGATATACTTAAATGTACCAATAGTAGAAGTAGATTAAATTAGAGGTTCTATCTTGGATATATTATGCCATATCTAAAACTCATTTTGTAATCTAGCTAACTGGTGCATTTAAGTATATCATTACCCTTTTTAATGAAGATCTCTTTTGGGGAGATACCAAAGTAGCCAATGAATGGGAAAATGAAGATTTCTCTTTGTTAGATAATATTTCATTTAATGAATATTTACAAAAATGTCTTGAAAAACTACCCCAAAGATGGCTTTTGCTTATTAAATTAACATATCTGGAAGAAAATAAGTTTAAAGAAATACGTCAAAAAGTAGATATATCCGCAGCTAATTATTGGAAAATTTTACAACGATGCCGTTTACAACTTAGGGAATGTATTGAATATAATTGGTTTGAAAATGAAAGATGAGAATCTATAAAAAATATTACACAAACTTATTCTGCCTTGCAATGAGATTACATTTCTAATTGAGAAAAAAATGTTTGAAAAAATTCCTAATCACAAACGAATACAGTTTTTTGTGCACATATTATTATGCAAATGGTGTTTTGTTTACAATAAAAAGGTTCTTTTTCTTGATAAAGCAATCCGGAATTTTGTTAAGAATAGAAAGTAAATATCAGTGTATAATATTGATATAGAAAGTGTTATTGATAGTGTGTCGAAACGGGTCGAAAAATAATTGTATATTTTTTGTCAGGTTTTTAAGTTTTTTAAGACTATACTTAAAAGGGGTTATCATATGATGTTAAGAATATAGTATGATCCAATTAAAGTATAAATAGTAATTAAAAAATAATACAATGAAAAAGCCATTTTTATTCACAATTATGCTAGGTATTTTAACATTGTTTACATCTTGCGATGATAATGATATGGTTGAAGACTCTAGTGAACAAAGATCAATTACGATAGAAAACGTAATAGCAGTGAAAGATTTTGTACAAAGTGGGACATTTCAAGGAACTGGCACTCCTCCGGTTATTCTTCCAGGACAAACTGTTAGTTTTAATTTTAACGCAGCTAAAGGGCAGAGTTTAATGTTTACAACAATGTATGGTGCATCCAAGGACTGGTTTTTTGCTCCTGAAAACCCTGGTCTTAAATTATATCAGGATAACGGAATGCCAATTACGGGCGATGTTTCTTCAAGTATTAAATTATGGGATAATGGATCTAAAAATGATGGAACAGGTACTGCCGAAAATAACCCAATTATGATGGTCCCGGGTGTGAATGCTTCTACATTAATGAAGTTGATTTTATCTTATAATGAAGCAAAATCTGAATTTACTTTAGCTATTACTAATACTTCCGGAGGTACTGCAAATGAAACCCCATTTTCCCCTGGTGTATGGGCAATATCGAATGTTTTGGGTGGCTCGTTAATAAATTCTACGCCTTTCTATAAAGCCGGATCTATAACTAATGCAGAAATTACTGCTGTAGCAGAGACTGGGAATAATGCACCTCTGGCTGCTAAAGTAATTAATAAAACGGGAATCATTACAGGACTTTCTCCCGTTCTCATAGTAGTTTATCGAGGAGATACTAATCCTATTTTTCAAATAGGAGCAAAGGATATGGGAAAGGGGTTGAAAGAACTTGCTCAAATGGGAGATGTATCGAAACTTAAAAGTTCATTAGAGGGAATGCAGGGTATAAGAGGTGTATATGTGGCTGGAAATGGACCAATAGCACCTGGGACAAAAGTAGAGATGAATATTGCTGTTGGATCAGAAGATAAGATTGCTTATGCAACAATGTTTGGTTATTCCAATGATTGGTTTTATGCAAATGAATCAACAATCACATCAGATATGAAAGGTGATTTAACTTCTAAGACCGACCTTTTTGATAATGGAACAGGTGTGGATCAGTATCCAGGTGCTGGGAATAAACAAGTTTTGTTTAACGGAGTTCCAGACCCAGAAAACAAAAATATAGAAAAAGTAGGTAGTCAGGTTCCAATTCCATCAGTATCCTCAGTGCTGAAAATCATATATCAATAAAAAGAGCAATTTTATATTTGAGAGAATTAAGATCTCCGTTCTTGAATAAACTTCAATTTTATAAAATAATATTTTTAGCATTATAAAGTTTTCAATTATATACATTTATTCAACAAAAAGCTCTGCCAGTTTAGTCAAATCCTTCAGCAAAGAGTTCGAGTTTTGTACTTCTGCGTCACTTAAGGAGACAACGTTATTAGTTGTCTTTTTTTTTTATGTGTGCATATTGTTGTTTTTTAAGTGTGTTAACTTTAAAACCTTATAGTTGGATTTTTAAAGCTATAGTCCTTAAAAGTCTAAACAAAATTTTTTGAAAAATGTCCTTATGACTTATCTCATGAGCTTCTTCAGAAGTTCGAATTCTCATTAAGGTTTTGAACCCTCCTTTCTATTGGGTTTCTTGTAGTTCCTTTACATTAGATATAATAATTCTGAATGCAGCTCTGAACAAGCCCTGTTAAACACCTATTACGTTTATATCGATATGAAAAAAGGGATTAAGCTTTCGTCTAATAGAAGGAACGGGAGCTTTATCATTAAAAGATCTAACTAGCTATTACTGATAGTTAGCTGGACAAAATTCCTCGCAGCTCTGGGGAAGGTGTTTATAGGAGAACCGGATAAAAAGATAAATAATTTTAATCAAACAACTTCTTACTGAATATCAGATGATATTATTACTATTTGCATTAGCCTTTTTCTTATTTTAGCACATAAAGAAATAATATTGTTTGATGGCTTACAGCTTCATAACTGTAAAGCTGGTTAGTTATTGTTCAATAATACACCATATTGTACAGCCGCAAAACTACACAGAAGAAATATCACTATCAATCATATACAGCCGAAGAAATGGTGAGAGGATATGAATTTAATTGAACAACTAATTGACTAAGTAGCAGTTCATCCCTATGTATTAGAAGCCTCAATCACTAGAGTTTGCCTGTTATAATCAAGTACAATGTAGAGGTTGCAGAAATTTATCCTGCTTTCAGATGATAACTGATTTTGGTGGGGAAGTCTTTGTTTTTATAAATAAAATTTTGTTATGCAATTACTGGAATACTTACAGAGAGGCGCAGGCCTTTCTACTGAAAAAGCACATATTGTTGATCAGGTTTTTGATTATATAGAATTACCAAAAGGGTATCAATTATTGAGCGAAGGTAAACAATCAAAAAAAATATTTTACGTTGAAAAAGGTATGATGCGCTTATATTACCTTAAAGACGGCAAGGATATTACACACGATTTCTTTGATGAAACTAAATTTTATGCTCCTATTGAAAACATATTTTTAAATCAGCCATACCCATATTATCTTGAAATGTTGGAAAATGGTATCATCAGAACAGCAGATTTTATGAAAGTTGAAAAAATTATGGATACTGACACTGCTCTGCAACGGTTTTCCAGACATGTTTTGGTTAGCACTATTAAACGGCTTGCCGAACAGCTTTATTCTATCCAGTTTCAATCTGCACAAGAGCGTTATCAATTATTAATTAAAAGGCATCCCAATATTCTTCTTCGCTCATCACTTGGGCATATTGCATCCTACCTGGGGATTACCCAATCTACATTAAGTGTAATCAGAGGCGAAAAGTCAAAATAGTTTTTAAGATCTCGTCATTTTTTTAGATATCGAAAAAGTTCCCCAAAAAATGTTGCTGAACTTTGCTATATAAAAAGCAAGGTAATGCAAGAAGATAAAATAGATGACACCAAAGCATATGATATTATAGTATGCGGTTTAGGTCCTGTTGGGTTGCTTACCTGCAACACATTAGGGTTGCGTGGATACCGGGTTTTAGGTGTTGACAGATTTGAAAAAGCATTTAGTTTCCCGAGAGCCATTCATATGGATGAAGAAATTGTTCGCATAGTACAGTCTGTTGGCTTACTGGATGAATTGCTGCCACAATTGAAACCTGCAGACGGTTTAGAACTGATTGATGAGAAATTCAATGTACTGTTTCGTGCCAAAAGCATTTTCCCGGGAGGCTTTTCTTCTGATCATTTTTTATTTCTGCAACCCGAACTGGAAACTATTTTACGAAACGGTTGCAAACGTTTTCCCAATGTGAATCTTGTTTATAAGGACATTACTGATTTTGAACAAAGTAACGAAGAGGTAACCGTTTTTTCAAATGCCGAAAGACTTGCATCTGCAAAATACATGATCGCTTGCGATGGTGCCAACAGTTTTACCCGAAATAAATTAGGCATTGGCTTGGAAAATTTGAAATTCGATAAAGACATTTTGAAAATAGATGCGTTGGAACTGGACCCTACACCAAATCAATATAATACTGTTCAAAAAATATGCAGCCACAAGAAACCCTGGGTAAGGATGAATGGTGTAGGCAACCACAAACGCTGGGAATTGAATTACACAAATGACCTGAGCAGAGAAGAAATTCAAAAGCCCGAAAAAATCAAACAGCTTTTGTCTGAAATAGGTGTGGATACCGCCAACCTGCAAATTCAGCACGGTGTATTATATTCTGTAAAAAGTGTTTTGGCAAAAGAGTGGCAACGTGGAAATATCATTTTGGCAGGTGATGCTGTACACACCACACCGCCTTATACCGGGCAGGGAATGGCAGCAGGTTTCAGGGATGTAATGAACTTCTCCTGGAAATTAGATGCTGTTCTTCAAAAGCAGTGGCCTGATACTATTCTCAAAACTTATCAGACAGAAAGGCATCCGCATGTAAAGTTTCATATCCGGTTGGCAATTTTGGTAGGCTGGATTTTTACTACACGGCTTTGGATGGTGTTGAAAGTGCTGTCAAAAATCCCATTGATCAATAATTGGCTGCTCAATTTTCATCTGCCGAAAAATCCACTGGGAAAAGGCTTCTGGGGTACAGGAAAGGGGAATCGTTACCTGTTTCCGCAAGTAAAAATTAACCAGAACAGTTATTCCGATATGCTTTTAGCGAATGAATGGGCATTGGTATCAATCGGTAAAAACAGAGAACCACATATTGCTGCCCTTTGCGAAAAATTAAAATTGAAATATGTAGTATTTGACAGCGAACCTTATACTGAAGAGTTACGGAAATGGGCAGAAAGAAAAGCACATTATTTCATTATACGCCCCGATCTGTATGTGTTCTCATCAGGTAACAATGCCAAAAAACTGTGCAGGGAATTTCAACTAAAAACGGAAAATATATAATCAACACCAATAAAAAAAGTATGATACCTTCAATCACATACAGCATTGCTTTCATTTTTGGTTTGGCAATGATCAGCAAGTTGGTGGGCAAATCAAAGTCCACTTTTCAAAAGGCAGGTTACAGCACGGCATCTATGTATGTAGTTGCTGTTTTGCAGGTCATGCTTACAGCAGGTTTATTTACGCAATACGCCTTGTGGTCGGCTATTGGTTTGTTGCTTATTATGGCAGGTGTCTTTTATACATTAATCAAAATAAAAAAAACCTGGCAGAGCTATATATTAGCGGTTTTGTCCATTGTTTTATTGGTTGTATTAGTCAGCTTATTAGTAATTAAACAGATTAATAAAATATGAATATAGCAAACAGAAAAGATGTTCAGGAATTTGAGCAGAAGCCATTGCCTGATTTGCCAGACAGCACTTACGAAGCGGTTGCCCGAAATGCCACGAAATATCCAAATCGTGTCGCATTAAAGTTTTTCCTGCAAGGCACTAAGTTCAAACATTCGGCAGAGTGGACATACAAAGAGTTACTCAAAAAAATTAATGCCACAGCCAATATGTTCCGTGATTTGGGCATTGGAGATACCGATGTTGTTTCCTACATTTTACCTAATTCTCCCGAAACCGTTTTTACACTTTTCGGTGCAGAAACCGCAGGCACTGTGAACGCTATAAATCCGTTGTTGCAACCCTCGCAAATGGCGGAGATTATGAATGCAGCAGGTACAAAAGTTTTGGTTACGCTGTCACCATTCCCTAAAACCGATATTTGGGAAAAAGTATCGGGCATTTTTGCCGATGTTCCCACTTTGCAGACAGTTATCACCGTAAACCTTGCCCAATACCTCGATTTCATTCCAAAACAAATTGTACAGCTCACAGTCAAAAAGACCAAAACGTCGCACAACATCCGCCTTTTGGATTTTCACAAAACGGTAAACCAGTATACGGAAGATAACCTTTCTTTTCAGCGTACTATTTCGCCCGATAATATTGCTTCTTACTTTCACACAGGTGGCACAACAGGTAAACCGAAAATAGCACAACATACGCACCGCAACGAGATTGCCAATGCGTGGTCGCTTATGAATTGGGCCGATTTAACCGGCTACAAAACACTTCTTTGTGGTTTACCCTGGTTTCACGTTAATGGCGTTATTGTTACAGGCATCGCGCCGCTTTTAAGTGGCGGCTGCATTTTGTTGGCAACACCGTCAGGCTATCGGGGCGAAGGCGTTATCAAAAACTTTTGGAAAATTGTAGCGCATTACAAAATTTCTTTTTTCAGTTCCGTGCCTACCGTCCTGCAGATGATACTGGAGACACCAATGCAGCGGGAAGACATTCGCAGCCTGGAGTATGCTTTGTGCGGTGCGGCTCTTTTGCCGGTTAAATTGTTCAACGGCTTTGAAGCAAGCACCGGCGTAAAGATCATAGAAGGCTACGGGTTCACAGAAGGTGCCTGCGTTAATTCTGCCAATCCTGCTTTTGGCAAGCGCAAAGTAGGGTCCATTGGTCTGGCATTGCCACACCACCAAATGAAAATTGCAGTTCTGGAGGAAAAAACAGGACAATATATCCGTGATGCCGAAACAGGCGAAATCGGGATCATTATTTGCAAAGGCATTAACATTTTCCCCGGTTACAAAGAAGTCCAGCATAACGAAAATATATGGGTAAATGACGGAAAAGAGGTGTGGTATAACACAGGTGATACAGGCAAACAAGACACAGATGGCTATTTTTGGATAACAGGCCGTAAAAAAGAGCTGATTATTCGTGGAGGACACAACATTGACTCAAAAGCCATTGTCGCAACATCCGGCTGTTGCAATGGCAGCAGCTATCGGCAGTCCCGATAAGAGGGTGGGCGAAATGCCTGTTGTCTTTGTGCAACTCAGACCCAATCAGCAGGTTTCAGCTGAAGAACTGAAAACTTTTGCACAGGAAAATATTGCCGAAAAAGCAGCAATACCAAAAGAAATTTTTATTGTAGAAGCCATTCCGCTTACCGCAGTAGGTAAAATTTTCAAGCCCGAGCTTACACAAATTGAAATAAAAAGAGTGTTCAGCAACGAATTGAAATCTATCAGCGAAATCGAAAACTTTGAAATCAACGTAGACCAGACGCCTCAATGGGGTATGGTGGCACAAATTATCACAACGGGAAAAAATCCTGATATCATTGCCGAAAAGGTAAAGGAAGCGTTAGGAAATTATACTGTTAAATATCAATTAAAGTAAATTGTTATGGGAATATCAATCGTAAAATACAAAAAAAATGGCAACGCTCTGTGGGGTGTTTTATATGGCGAAAAAATTTCGCAACTTGTTCTTCAACCTCCTAATTTGGTGGCAATCATAGAGGCACCACATACTTATCTGATTGACGAAAATTTGGAAAAGGAAACATTTGATTTTCAACAGGTAGAAATCCTTGCACCGGTTTCGAGCCCATTGCGTGTACTTTGCCAGGGCGTAAATTATGCTTCGCACCGCAAAGAATCGGGTTTGAGCGACAAATCCAGCGGAAATGTTTTATTCACAAAAGATTCAAGTTCAATTACCGGAGCTTTCAGTCCTGTGATTAGACCAAAAGACTGCCAATGTTTGGATTATGAAGTGGAGTTAGGTTTAATCATCAGAAAAGATATTACTCAACCTGTAAAAATCACCGAAGCCAACTTACATGAGTACATTGCGGGTTTTGTACTGGCCAATGATTTTTCAGCAAGAGACCTGCAATACAAAGACGATTATGCACAGTGGTATAAAGGCAAAAGTTGCCGCACTCTGTTGCCTTTGGGACCTGTTTTTTAT
Source organism: Chryseobacterium tongliaonense (assembly GCF_041224435.1). Lineage (NCBI taxonomy): Bacteria > Pseudomonadati > Bacteroidota > Flavobacteriia > Flavobacteriales > Weeksellaceae > Chryseobacterium > Chryseobacterium tongliaonense. Next base: position 8,639 of record NZ_JBGFFD010000006.1, read on the forward strand.
CTGCTGGACAAAGAAGATTTCAATTACCTGAACAATCTTACCATTCAGCTTTGGGTAAACGACCAGCTTCGACAAGAAGCCAATACTGCACAACTTATTTTCAAACCTGCCGAAACACTGACCGAAATTTCAGAATTTCAAGACTTGTCTGCAGGCGACGTTCTTTTAACTGGTACACCGGGCGGAGTTGTAATAAAAGCACCAAGTAAGTTTCTGCAGGGAGTTGCAACGTGGCTGCTGAGTAATGAGAAAAAAGTAAATGTGCTCCATAAAAAGAAAGCTAATTATCTGCAAGACAATGACATCGTAAAAACAAAGATTTATTCGGCTGATGGTAAAATTGATTTAGGCACGCAACTCAATAAAATAATTCCTTATGGTTTCTAAATTACAACACCATGTTTTTTATGTAGAAGATTTGAAGCGTTCAAAAGATTTCTACATGCAGTTATTCGACCTGCAGTTTTCAGCGTTGAATCACCCGGACAGCAGTGCCGCAATGAAAATATCGAAACAGGAAATGCACTTTTTCAGTTTCGGTTTTTACCACCACGATATTTGTATTGTGAAGCACCACAAACTAAAAATGGATAATCATTCTATGCTGCATTATTCAATGATGGTGCGTGATAAAAATGGCTTTGAAAAAATACAGCAACGGGCTGAAGCCATGGGCAGTGTACTTCGACAAGGCAGAATGTTGAAATCGGCGCAAATGCAGCCCGATTGGCAGGCGTTCTGTTTTCAGGATCCTGACAAACACTGGATAGAAATTTTATGGAAACCTTAAATATAAAGAAGATGAGACAAAATGCATACAAACCACCCAATGTTATTTCGCCATTTAAGCAAAAGATTGCGTTTCTGTTGCGTAGAAAATGGGTAAGAGAATTAGTGCTGTTGCCAGGCACTATTACCGGAAAACGGTTTTCCAATAAAACTGCCGATTATGGTGTGTTTAAACCGTCACTGATTTCACATCTAGACCAGCTTTCAATATATGTGCAAAGTATCGATGACAGCCGGAAATGGTACAGTGATCTTGTGGGGTTAAGCACAAGTCGGATAACCGAAACAGAACCGCATCCATTCAAAGAAGGATATACTATACGATGCTGTTATATGAGTGCTGATGAACATGAAGAATGTTTGGTGCTGATTGAGGAACGGAATGAGCAGGGGAAAATTACAATTCCTTCGGGAATGAGCTTTTTTCATTTTGCATTTGAAGTAAGTGGAAACCGCTTTGAAGATGTGATGAATTTTGAAAAACAAGGCAGGGCAAAAGGATATATACCTAATTACGGAACTGTAACTCACAATGATAAACCGCCCATGGGAGATGGTGAAACAGGTGGTAATACTGCTGTTTATTTCTATGATCCTGATTGGAACAATGTAGAGTTCTGCGGAACTATGGATACGATTGAGAATTATAAAAGTAAAAAATATTTTTCAGGTAAACGTGTTTTTTTAGATATCTAAAAAAGACACAGGAAATAAAGATTCATCTTTGCCTTATCAATTAAATTTAAAAAAATAAAAAATGAAAAAACTTATTGTATTAGTATTCTCCATGTTTTTTGCTGCCCTTGCTTTTGCTCAATCTGCAAAAGATGATTTTACAGGAAAATGGAAAACGGAAGATGGCGTTATGATCACTATTTCCAATAATAAAGGGAAATTCTCCGGTGTAGATCCCAAAGGTCGTCCCACACTCTATAATGTACATTTTGAAAAAAATGAATGGAAGGGAAATGTAGAAAATCATGAGACAGGACAGAAAGGAAACTGTGAAATTTACCTGGAAGGGAAAAAGCTGAAAATAGTAGCGCATAAAGGCATTTTTTCAAAAACCATGTACTGGGTAAAACAGTAAACACTAAAATCATTTATTTTAATTAAGTTTATTTATCTCTAATTCAATGGATATGAACATCAAACAACTCACACAAGATGCCGCAATAAAGCTGAAATTGTATTTAGCTACACTTGGCGAACCTTTAGAAAAATCACACGATGTAATTACCGATGCCGATGCCGGACTACGCAGTGGCAACCTTTCGGAACTTACCATTATCACTGACTTAAAACCCGAAGGAGCAAGAAACCTTAAGTTGATATTTGAAACATTAAAAGGCAATCTTACGGGAGCTAAAAAAGTGGGTACACTGCACGATATGCGTTTTGTGTTTCTGGATAATGATACAAAATTGCTTTTCTGCACTTGCTATGATGGCGATTGGGATACTTATATCAATGACTTTGCCACCAAAATACCGGAGATGATGGATTTGATTTTTGGAAATATTGAAGGGTGGCCTGGTATTAAGTCGCCCACAGTAAAAGAATTTATACTCAGCAAACAAATTACGGCTTCTGCCTGGTTTGTAAGCCACCCCAACCTTACCGTTGCCGATGTTACAAGATTAGAAAAAATTGGTGATGGGCTGAACAAACTTTTGGAATTGTAAGTTTCAAAAAAAACGCAATGAAATCAGAATATATTTTGTTTTCAGAAGAAGCCGAAGATTTACCAAAAGATTTTGAACAACACTTAGCCGTAATAAATGCTGATGTAAAAGCATTTGTAGAACGGTCTCGTTCGGTAAGCAATACTAATCACCACACAAGAGACGCCCACGCAAAAGGCTATGCCGCATTGAAAGCAGAGTTTACCATTCTTGATAATCTTCCGGATGAATTGGCGCAAGGTATTTACGCAAATCCCGGAAAGCACGAAGCTGTTGTTCGGTTTTCAAACGGAGCAGCCCGGGTTTCAACGGATAGATTTACTGGCAATGCCCAAGGTTTGGCGATAAAAGTGTTTGATGTACCCGGCAAAAAATTAGCACCCGAAGAAGAAGATTCAACCAATGTAGATTTCAACCTTATCAATCACCCTATTTTCTTTTGCAATTCTTCCAAAGACTATATGTTTATAGACAAACTGTTTCACAAGTTGCACGAATATTTTGGAAAAGGAACCTGGGGAAAAATTGAGTTGGCGTATATGTGGACGACCGAAATGGGAAAGGCATTTCCAAGTAGAAACACGTTGAACGAACTGAAAGCGTTGCTATCTTTTCAAGACATAAAATCACAGAACACTTTGCTTTATAATTTTTATAGTATGGGCGCAGTGCGGCACGGTGACTATATTGCAAAGATAAGAGTGCGTCCTGCCGATGAATCTGTAAAAAATGTAGCGCAAAAAGAGGTGGATATCAATAAGGATGATGAAGCCTATCGAAAATCTATTTTGGAAACCATTCGCAGGCAGGATTTCAAATTTGAATTTCAAATTCAGCTATGTAAAGATTTGAAAAAAATGCATGTAAATGACCTTACTGTGGAATGGCCCCGGGAATTGTCCCCCTTTCAAACGATTGCAGAATTGTATATTCCCCGGCAAGAAGTCGATGATGATGGAAATTTCGAAATAATGGAACATCTTTCCTTCACTCCCTTTCGCTGCTTGGAAGCCAATCGCCCAATGGGTGACCTTCAAATGGCAAGATTGAAGGCATATCAAATTTCATCGGAAACAAGGCATCGGCTCAATGGGAGAGAGCGGAAAGAACCCCAAACGCTGAAAGAACTTTTTGGTTAACATTTCAAATTCTCTAATTTTAATAATCTTATGTTCTTAAAAAATTTATTTAAACGCACTGTTGAAAAAATAGACCTGCAAGATATTCAAGCCATTATATTGCGTGAGAGACCTCTGCCATATCATGGTGTAAATGTTTTTTTAGAGATTCTAAATACTGCTTCTGCCAAAGCATTTTTGAAAGAAATAGTACCTTATGTTACCAATGCCAAAAATTGGTGGGATAATGATGACGCCTGGCTTTCAATTGCATTTACTTACGAAGGACTAAAAAGGTTTGACCTTCCGCAGTCCACTATTGAAAGTTTTCCGGAAGCCTTTAAAAAAGGAATGGCTGCCCGCAGCGAAAAACTAATGGATATTAATGAGAATGCCCCCGAAAAATGGGAGTCCGTTCTTAAAGCAGCCAGTAACCATATTGCCGTTTCCATCGTTGCAAAAAATATAGATGATCTGAACTCCAAAAAAGCACTTGCTCTTCAGGTATTGGAAAAATATCCGGGTGTTAAATTGTGTTTTCAAGCTGATTTTGATACCCCTATAGAAGGCAATTTCAACCATTTTGGTTTTCGTGATGGTATCAGTAACCCGGAAATTGAAGGCAGTGGGGCACAGCAATTAAATTCAAAAGAACGGCCCATAAAGGCAGGTGAATTTATATTAGGATACACTAATGAAGCTGGTAACCAGTATCCTACGCCACAACCAGCTGAATTTGCAAGGAATGGCACGTTTGTCATTTTTAGAAAATATCACAGCCATGTTGCTGCATTCAATAAATATCTAAGCGAACAAGCAAAATCGAAAGATGAGCAGGAATTGTTGGCAGCTAAAATGATAGGCAGATGGCGGAGTGGTGCCCCATTAAATATGTGTCCTTTTAAAGACAATGTCGCATTAGGGGCAGATGTCGCAAAAAATAACGATTTTGATTTCAGTAATGATCAAAATGGTAAGTTAGTACCTTACTCAAGCCACATGCGCCGTATGAACCCACGTAACAGTAAGATGGCTGTCATGTCGGATGTGAACCTGCATCGAATTATACGCAAAGGCGTAGGTTATGGGCCTGCTCTGCCGAATGGCAGCACTAAAGATGACGGGAAGAGTCGGGGACTATATTTTATAGCATTTAGTGCGAAAGCTATGGAAACCCTCGAATTTTTGCAAAAAGAATGGGTGAACAATGGTAACTTTGTCAGCCTCAAAAATGAAAGAGATCCTATGATAGGACTCAACGAAGGCAAAGGAACTTTTACGATGCTTAATGATCCTTTACCAAAACGTTTTATTGGAATGCCGACTTTCAATACATTAAAGGGAGGTATGTACCTTTTTATGCCAGGAATCAATGCCATAAAGTGGATGAGTGAGCTGTAGATGGATGTAAATTTAATTTTAATTGAAACTTTTTAAGTATCATTTATATCACCAAGCATAAATTGATCGATGAGATTTTTATGATGTTATAATAGAAATGAACAGCATAAGATGAAAGATGATAAAACCAAACATAATTACTATCTTAAAGTGAGAACGTTATGATAAAACCATTAAAAGTTTAATCATAGTCAAAATTCTTAACTTAATGAAAATAACTCTTGATTTCTATCTTTCTGAAGAAAGTTATTCCAAAAACATTCAGTTGTTTATAAGTTCTATTTTCTTCTATATTTCCATGTTCATAGCGTTTATCAAGGTTTATAATCCTTTTTAAGCCGGACTTTAGCAAATCTTTCTCATTGATGTATTTTATTAATGATGAATATATATTCATTGTAACTATTTTTCCATTAATTTTTTTAATAAGAGCTTTCTTTATACGATCTGTTATTGTAACATCGCAGATACTGGCTCCGGGATGATATGATATTATTGGAGAAAAACAATCAATAATTAAAAAAAACTCAGAAAGGAAACTTTGATTTTGGTAACAGTGCAGATCTTATCCAGACTTTCATCGAGTTAAAGGAAAATCAGTTATACATACATTAATCATTAATATTCTGGAAAAGCTACTAAGTGCAGGTGATTATTAATATGGGTACATCATAAAATATCATTACCTTAAATTTTAGAAAATATTTATAAAACTTCAGAATTTTTTTGATTTTACGTTTTAGTATCATCCTGTTCGAAGCCTGGTTGATTTTTTTAAGGCAATATTCTGCTGGAATACCCGATAGTTTGGAATATTCATCACTGATGATTTTCATTATTCCCAAATCCGTCGTTAATCTTGCAAAATTTCTGAGCCTTTTGTCAGTTGGAAAAATGGAATGAAAATTCATTCTGTTAAGGTCTACCAAATAGAATTTATAAGTATCATTTTCTTTTTTTAATAAGAAATTTCCGGGAGCATTATCAAGAAACTCTATTCCGTTTTCGTGCAAGTTATACATCAGTGAAGCATATTCTCTGAAAATACTTTCTCTATCAGAAAAATGAGGGTTATAAAGTACTTCCGTCAATGGAACGCAATTTTCCAATTGTTCACTAATATAATAACTGGAAGTTAATCCTATGAAGTCGTGAAACTCAACATATGCAGCTGGATTGGGTGTATGAAAATTTTTACTGAGTAGAAAATTGGCATATTCAAAAGAACGTCTGGCTTTAGATTTCCTATAAAATTTATATACGTGTCTGTTGATTATATTGTGTTGTTTGAAGGATTTGAAGTTATATCTCTTGCCATCAATTTCAAAAATTTTAACCACATTTCTACTTCCAGGACCGATAAGAAGCCCACTGGTTTTGAAGTTTTTTATAATTAATGAGACTTCATTTTTGTATTGAGAAAACAAATCTGAGAAAAACCACTTCATGATTACCAACTTTAAAGTTATTAGTTTAAAGACGTTTTAATTAGTTCTATTACTTTATTATTTTCAATATTATTAGTATTTACAGATAAGCTTTTGTGATTGTAAGGTCTGTACATATTTTCATCAGTCACAGAAAACAATCCAATTGTAGGTGTTTCAGAAGCACTTGCCAAGTGCATAACCCCATTGTCCGCCGCAATAAATACTGTTGTATTGGCAATGAAGCCACCCATCTCACGAACATCTTTGCTGTAAAAACTCTGAATCTTAAAATTTAGTTTTGAGATATTTTCTACAGGCAAAAGCTCAATGATATTGTAGTCTGGAAAAGCTGCGGCTAATTTATCATAAAAAGCTTCCCACCAGGTTTCAGAATAGCATTTGTCTCCAGTTGCGTTGGTAAAAAGACAAATAGTTTTCTTGTCATTTTTTACAAGATCATATAGTTTCATCTTACCATCTTCTATCTCTTCTTTGCTCAATTTCAGGTTTAGAAAAGGAACTTCGGATTTATTTTCTTCAAGACCGATTTGTGAAAGGTAATATCTGAGATTGTAAATGGTATTTTTTGCGATATGATTATAATCAGAATATTTTGATTTTAGCTCTTCAATATCTTCACCAAAAAATTTATAATTTGATTTGGAAAACAATATAGATAACCTCCCTGAAGAAGAGCCTTGAGTAGCATTGATGACCAAATCGTATTTTCTCCCTCTCAGAGAAAACCAGCCACTTATGTATTTCCATAAATTACTGAACGGCTTTTTCGGAAGCTGGATAATTTTATCAACACTTTTATAATTTTTAAAAATAATTGGTGATATACCTCCTTTTACAAACAAATCGATTTTACTATCCGGAAAAGTATTTTCAATCTCCTGAACCAAAGGCGTTAACAAAAGAAGATTTCCAAGCCTGTGATTCGGACGGGAAATCAAAACCCTTTTTACGACAAAATCTCTATTAATTTTTTCTTCAGCGTGAGATCTACCAATGTTTTTGGTTAATCTTTTCATAATAGATCTTCTAACGGCGTTTATTTTTTTCTTCATGCTAATTTATACTTACAAATTTATCGAAAAAATAAACATCTGATTGACTTTAGCAAGTGAATCAATCTATTGTTTTTATTTCATCTAAGGTTGTAAAATTTGGGGATTATTCTTTCCTGTTCAAATAATAATTTCCATTTTGTTTTCAAACTTGCCTTTTTGAGTTAGGTTTATATATCTTTTTAGAAAATTAGCCTCTAAAGCTGAACTAGTTGTAAATTTAAAGTAACGGAATGCACAAGTGGCAGATCATATGGGATGGAAAGTAACCCAATCTTGAACGATCGTTCAAGATTGGGCTAAAAAAATTATAACCTCGCACCTCCGGTCGCATCAATAACCTGACCGGTGATCCAATGAGCCTGTGGAGAGCTTATTAAAGCTACGGCATCAGCCACATCTTCAGGTGAGCCAATTTTATTGAAAACAGATTGGCTTTTGGCAAAAGCTGCGGTTTTTTCATCCTGAAACATTTCCCTGGTCATATCGGTAAGCGTAAAGCCGGGAACAACACTGTTTACGCTGATATTCCTTGTTCCGAAATGCGGAGCCAGTGCCAAGGTAACGTTTTCGAGTGCTGCTTTTGATGCGGCATACGCTACGTGTGAGGGAGCTGCTATTCTTGTAAAACCGGTAGTGATATTCACTATTCTTCCATTTTCTCTAAATAAGTCGTCCAAATTTTGGATCAGAAAAAAAGGTGATTTCAGATTAACATCAATCATGTCCTCAAAATCAGTTTCAGTTGTTTTATCCAATGATAATGCCGATGCAATTCCAGCATTATTAACCAATATATCCAGACCGGGATCTTCTACTTTTTCTTCTAATGCCTTTCTGAATTCCGTGCCGATTTTATCGGTAGACTTTTTGCCTTCTTTCAAATCAGCCTGAATGATAACACCATCACTTCCAAGCTTCCTGATATCGTTCAGTACTTTCTCGGCTGCAGCCTGATTGTTGCTGTAATGGATACCAATAAATGCTACACCCTGCGCTGCAAGTTTGTTTACAATTGCCGCACCAATTCCGCGGCTTCCGCCTGTTACCAGGGCAGTTCTTCCTTTTAATTTTGACATGTTGTATGTATTAAGTTTATAAAATATTCTTGAACAATCATTCAAGAAATGGTTAAAAAAAATCAGCTTGTAATCATGACGATGAGGTTATCTATAATTTTTTCAATTCGTTTCTTTTCTTTAAAAAGAATAAAATTCTGACCAAGACCAGAAAGAGTAGCCGTGATAAGCTGTGCCAATGCAGACGGATCCAGATCTTTACGGACAAGATTATCATTTTGCGCATGGATGATCAATTGTTCCATATTATAAAATGCCTTGTTTGCACTACATTTTAGCAAGCCACAAATTTCTTCATCTGCGGCAGCCATTTCAAAAGATGTTTTTGCAGATAAACAGGCATCCTCACTTAGGCTGCCTCCTGCTACAATACCTTTAATGTAAGATTTCAGCATTTGTAAAGAATTTTTATCTCTTGCTTTTGCCGGGTCAAAATCTTGAACAGGCTGTACATAATTTTTAAGGCATAGTAAAAAAAGGCCGTGCTTGCTTCCAAACGAATTATAAATGCTTCCGGGATTTAATCCGGTTGCCTTAACCAAGTCCTGCATCGAAGTAGCATGATAACCTTTTCTCCAAAACACCTTTTGTGCTTTGATAATAATATCGGTCTCGTCAAATTCAATATTCCTTGCCATGTGATGCAAAGATAATATTTTTGAATGGATATTCAAGAATAAAATCAATTTTTTAAGATTTATAGCTAATCAAGAATTTGAGATCTGTATCGTTTCCCTGATTTCCAGGATAGAATGGATTTAATGCTTTTACTTCTTCCCTCAATATTAAGGATAAAACAAAAGTCGTTTTGGCTAAATCTGCTTTTTAAAACCGCTGCAATTTTGTAATATCAAAAAAGGAGAAAAAATGGAATTTAAAAACACTACAATCCTTATTACCGGGGGAACAAGCGGAATCGGATTAGAGTTTGTAAAACAACTGACTGAACATGGTGCAAAAATCATCATTACGGGGCGTAACCTTGATGCACTGAATAAAACAAAAGCACGTTATCCAAAAGTGCATACTTTTCAAAGTGATGTCAGCAATCCGAAAGACATCGAGCAACTTTACAAAAATATCACATCACAATTTCCCGAACTCAGCATCATCATCAATAACGCAGGGTTGATGAGATTGATAGACTTGCAGGATACGGCTTTGGATCTGGAAGATATCAACCGGGAAATTGCTACCAATCTTTCGGGAACGATCCAAATGGTACATCAGTTTTTACCGCATCTGAGAAAACAGAAAACTTCTGCCATCATCAATATTTCTTCGGCTATTTCATTTATGCCTTATTCTATCGCTCCGGTTTACAGCGCTTCAAAAGCAGGTGTTCACGCTTATACACAGGCACTGCGGCTGCAGCTGCAGGACATGAATGTAAAGGTTTTTGAAGTAATACCACCGGGCGTCAATACCAATCTTCAAAATAATTGGGTTATGCCAACAAACCCGCGTATGATGGATGCGGACAAATTGGTAACCATTGCCATTAACGCTATTTTAAAAGACAATCCGGAACCCAAACCGGTAATGGTTAATATAATAAAAATAGTAAGTCGGATTATACCACATACACTTATAAAATTTGGGCATAAAGAATTCGAAAAATTCAGACAGTTGAACAATAAAAAATACGAGATATGAGATTACTTTGGATAGTCATGGTTCTACTTTTACCAGCCGCAGCTTTTGCACAGAAATTATCACCCGATCAGATCATCGGTGTATGGAAATGTGAAGATTACAAAATAGAAATTTTCAGATCAGGAAATACATATTCCGGCAAGCTTTTATGGGCAAAAGACCTGTTTGAAGCAGATGGGAAAACACCCAAAAAAGACAATAAAAACCCTGATGCAAAACTGAGAAGCCGTTCCAGGCAAGGGATCATTCACATTACAGGATTGATTTACAGAGATGGTGAATATCTTGATGCTAAATTATACAGCGTACAGGACGGAAATACTTACAGCCTGAAGGCCGTTCTTAAAAATATTAATTATTTGGAAACCAGAGGGTATAAAGGTGTGCCGCTGATTGGAAAAACGTTTAAATGGACACGTGTTCAATAAAAAAAGAATATATGCAAAACAATAATAAAAAAGACGAACTGTCAAGGCTTTGGTTTATGATTTCCAATGCTATTCCGCCCATCGGGATTTTCCTGTACTTCAAACACAGAAAATTGTTTCCTAATAAAGCGAAAAGAGCGTTAACGAGTGCTTTAATCGGTATCCCGATTGCCCTGATTGCAGGATATATAATGAATAACTTTATACTTGATTGATGATAAAGAATATAATTTCATTAGTGTTAATGATCGTTTCGGTATCATTAAGCTTTAAACACGGTTGGGATACGTTCAATTACAAAAAAAATCCTGAGTCACTTAAAATGATGGCCGAACTGGGAATCAGTGAATCATTCATTCCATACTTTGGAATTCTGACTTTTGTTGTAGGGACATTACTACTAATCCCTAAAACTTTTTTCTGGGGCAATTTACTTAATGCGATGGCCATCGTGCTGATTATGGCATTGGCTTTACGCGCAGGAAATATTAAAACAGCTTTGATAGAAATTCCGTTTTTGATCATTCCTTTGGTGATGATTTGGTTAAAATATCCGTTTAAAAATTAATAGCTTTACATTATGGCAAATCCAAAACCTTATAGAATACAATCCATTGCGGAGATCCATCGTTTAATGGGACTTCCTAAACCGCAGCATCCACTAGTAGGGATAATTGATTTATCAGGGCTGAAAAATAATCCGGAAATCAATACCGTACTGTTTGATCTGTATGTTATATCAATGAAAAGAGGGTGTGACAAACTCATTTACGGACAGCAGAAATACGATTTTGATGAGGGGCTGATGGCTTTTATGTCGCCTGGACAGATTCTGCGTGGCGAAGAAAACGGCGTGCCTGCCAATCTCGAAGGCTGGATGTTGTTTATTCATCCGGATTTCCTTTGGAATACAGCTTTATCCAAAAGCCTCAAGAAATATGAATATTTTGATTATTCCGTCAATGAAGCATTGTTTCTTTCTGACAAAGAAGAAGCGATTATCAACGGAATTGTCGATAATATCAGAAATGAATACCATTCAAATATCGATCAATTCAGCAGAGAGATCATTATTTCCCATATTGAAAATCTGCTGAGCTATGCGCAGCGTTTTTATAATCGCCAGTTCATCACAAGAGAAAAATCCAATCATCAGATCCTTGAAAGATTGGAAAAACTGCTTTTAGACTATTTCAACAATGATGATCTGGTAACAAAAGGTTTGCCGACAGTACAATATATTTCGGACAATTTAAATGTTTCGTCCACTTATTTGCGGAGTTTACTTAAAACATTGACAGGGCAAAACACACAACAACACATACACGAAAAGCTAATTGAAAAAGCCAAAGAAAAATTATCCACTTCAGACTTATCAGTAAGTGAAATAGCTTATGAATTAGGTTTTGAGCATTTGCAGTCGTTCAGTAAATTGTTTAAGAGTAAAACGAAGGTTTCCCCATTAAAATTCCGTGAGAGTTTTAATTAGTGATTACCATTTTCACTTTTGCCCGCGATTGTTAAAATGTCATCTGTAATTTTGAAAATTCAGTTTTGAGTTTTGATTTAAAATTAGGAAAAGTGACTGCTTTAAAAGGAGAGATTTCTATATAAAAGCTGTACTTCTGAGCCAGCTCCGGTGTCAGCACAAAAAATTTTTTATGTTAATATGGTACAGAATTTTAATTATATTTAACTATTAAAATTCATCCACCAATGACAAAGAAGCTTTTACTAGGCATCATTTTAGTTTTTGTTTACACCGAACATGTTTTTTCACAATCACAAAACATTAAAAAAAGTGATGCATTTTATGCTTTTCAAACCGGAGAACCTGAAGAAGGAGGCTTTTCTTCCTCGAAATTAAGCGTTATTTTTCCCTATGTCCGGGATCATCAGGTAAATGTCCACAGCCTTATGATTATAAGGAATGATAAAATTGTCTTTAATGCCGATTTTTATCCTTATGTCAATGACTTTCAACATGATATCGCATCCTGTACAAAATCAATTATCTCTTTATTGGTAGGTATTGCCATAGATAAAGGATTTATCCGTGACGAAAATGAATTAGTCAAAAATTATTTTCCGGAAATTAAGTCATACAGTAAGAACTTCCAGGTTTTGACGATAAAAGATTTACTTACCATGACTTCGGGCTTAGATTGTGGGTCTGATAATGAGGAGATCTTAATCCCCGGACTTATTAAGGCTTCCGATTGGTCAAAATATATTTTTAACATTCCAAGCACTGATACTCCCGGAAAACACTTTTCTTACTGCAGTTGCAATTTCTATCTGCTTGCGGAGATTCTATACCGCTCTACAAAATTGTCTCCGGAAAAATTTGCGGATAAATACCTGTTTAAACAAATAGGGATTAATAATTTCTATTGGACAAAAAATAATAGGGGTATTAATTACGGATGGGGAGATCTGGCCATCAAGCCATATGATATGGCAAAAATAGGACGTTTATTATTGAATAATGGAAAATGGAATGGCGTTCAGCTTATTTCAGAGGATTATATCAGGAAAGCAACTAATATACAAATCCCTTTTAATGACGGAAAAGGATATGGTTATGGTTTTTGGGTTGATAATGACCATTCTTTTCAGGCTGTTGGCCGGGGTGGACAAAGAATTCATGTTGATAGGTTATATAATGCTATTGTCGTTGCTACCGGCGGTGGTTATAACTGGGATGAAAAAGGAGGATTAGATGAACTTATCGGGCATTCAGTTCAATTGGATGCTTTAAATAAAAATCAACCTGCCGCCGATAGTCTGAAAGTGGCAATTGCCAATGCAGCAAAAATCAACGGCATTCTGTCTGTAGAAAATTTGACAAGCACCCGACAGGATGTTTTGTTCAACCGTACGATGATCCTGGAAAAAAATAGCCTGAATATTTCGAAATTGCGGATCATCACCTCCGATTATGCTGATTCTATATTCAGAATTACCTACTTATCAGGAAAGGTTGTCGATTATCCATTGGGCACAGGAACAGAATATCGTTATTTTAAGGATACTTCTTCGAGCCATGTCTATGCGATCAGAGGCTATTGGAAGTCTCAGGATGACTTCGCGGTAGACTTTAATACATTGACAAAAATTAATAATTATAAAATTGATTTCATGGTAAGAGATAAGGGGATTCAAGTAACCATTAAAGAAGAAACTCAGGGTGTTAACGATACGTTGCAAGTTCACTAGGAGGTAATCTCAACAATCAGATTGGTACACTGCAACAAACTGTTCTTTTTCCTGTAATATTTAGTGTTCTCACAGAGCATATAAACTTCTTAAATCCTGTACTAAAAAAATTCGAAATTTAATTTTATTTCTTAATCCCGTTTGCTGCATGGATTCGTTCCAATGCCTTTTGCGAATCACTGTTCATCGGGTTTAGATGTAAGGACTTGACGTACATTTCCTCTGCTTCCTTAGTTTGTCCGATTTGCTCTAGTGCTTCGCCATAACTGTTCCATGCATTATCGCTGATTGGGAACAGTGTGCAGTTTAATTTAAAAACTGCAATCGCGTTACTATAGAGTTTGTCTCCTAAAAAAGCATATCCGAGGTTGTTCATATCATTCTCAGAAAGCGTGAAATTCACGGTATCCTGTTTATTCGATGCCAACATTTCTGCAGCTATTTTTTCCCCTTTGCTAACCAGCCAGCGGCCATACAGCTTAGCCAGGTTTCGTTTAGCAGGTGTTATTTGCTGGTGGTTTAGAATTCGCATGCCGTTTTGGGCATTTCTGTAAATACCCTCACTTCCTGTATTATCCAAAATGATCACCGTTTGTTTTTTCTCCATGTCATACAGCAATATTGTCACTGCTCCGGCCATACCGCCGGCATGAAATAGCTGACCTTTATTTTCCGAACCCGTAAAAATAAACCATCCGAGCCCGTCTACTGTATTTCCCAGTCCGCCAATATTCATCCAAACTGAGTTGGGTTGTCCGTTTTCAAGTCGTGTACCTTTTATTGCCCTGTTCACTGTTTCGGGTTTTACTAACGATCCATCGAAATAATGATTGGCCAGCTTCAACAGATCTTCACAAGTACTCACAATATTGCTGTGTCCATAAGCCCGTTCCTTATAATCCGCTGCAGTCTGGTCAATACGGATTCTGTCGGTTGCATAAATTTTGGGATAATCATAGTTCTTCGCCTGATATATTTGCTGCGCCTCCGGAGAAGAAAGCAGATAAGTGTTTTTCATACCCGCGGGTTTAAAGATGTGCTGTGTGAGGTACCGGTCAAATGATTTCCCGGATACCTTTTCGACCAGGCAGGCCAGTAATTCATAGCCTAAATTGCTATACCACCACTTCTGACCCGGTGCAAGCTTAAAACTCACCGGATGTCCGGCAAGAAATTGCAACAACTCTGCATTGGTATGGGGATGGCCATTCACTTTTTCAAATGTCGCCAGTGCCTGACCTAAATCCTGATCTGAAACTCCTGAACTGTGTGAAAGGAGCTGACTGATGGTGATCCCGGGATAAGGAAAATTTGGGATATACTTTTTCAGTTCATCATCCAAATTTAGCTTTCGCTGATCTGCCAGTTGCAAGACGGCGATGGCTGTGAAAGGCTTTGAAAGTGAAGCAAGCTGAAATGCAGTCCGCATGTTGTTATCTTTCCTTTCTTCAAAAACGGCAAAGCCAAAAGACTTCTGATAAACTATCTGTCCTCCTTCGGCTATCAGCACATTACCGTTCAGCCTGTCTTCTTTTGCCAGGCCGGTATAAAAGCTGTCCAATTTTGACCTAACATCCTGTGCATTGGATTTAAAGATCATTAACAGTAACAACAAACCAATTAAATGAGTTCTAATCATTTAACAAAATTAATGACATTTAGAATAAAAAAATAGAACAGGATTTGCCTTTACAATTTACGAAAGGCTTTCGGCAATAAACCGGTCTCTGTTTTAAAGGTTCTGATAAAATGGCTTTGATCTGCAAACCCGCAATAGTAACTTATCTCAGAAATTGAAAATTTATCCCGCAACATGGGGATCGCCCGTTCAATTTTAAGCTTTCTGAGGTATTGGCTTAGTGTACATCCAAAGTATTGAGCAAAATACTTGGAGATCGTGGTAGGATGTACACTCACAACAGCTGCAAGTGCATGAAGGCTGGGAATTTCTTGCCAGTTGTCATTCAATAGCTGATGCAGCTCTCTTACCCATTTGGGAGGTACTTTATATTTTTTGTTTAGAGGAGAAATAAGCAACTCAGCAACGTGGTCGGTCAGAGCGTCCTTGTTAAGCTCTGCTTCTTTAAAAACACGTAAAATAAGTGATGCATTGATATTATGAAATTTAATAGCTTCTGCAAACCGTGCTTCAGTGAGTTCATACTTTGCGAAGAACTCTGGTCCGATCTCCAGGTTAATATTCCTTGAAGGAAACAATGTATGGTCGTTTCTGTGTGCCTCATCACTATGATAAAAGATAACCTGACCTGCACCCAGCTGGTATTCGGCACCGCGCCGCTGCTCTCGGTTTCCTCCATCCAGCACTAAAGTAAGGTGAGTGTGCTCATGCGAATGCCAATCGTTTGAAACAACCTGATGGTAGACTGTATCAACGAGTTGGATACCATTGCCTTCATATCGGCTGGTGTTTTCCCCAAGGTAAGTTCCACTGCTTAGTCTGATCATTTTGCTAAGGTATGATTTTAGGTATATTGCTCTCAAAAAATTATGACCTTAAATCTTCAGATTGTGTATCAACAGAAAACCGAACAATGCCAGTCAAGGCTGATCTTTGATTTTAGGCCTGGCCGGTTTGGCTCATACATCAAAGTAAGTACTTTCTTTTCAATGTTATTTTATTACGTATCACGATAAGTTTTGTCTTTTATATTTACAGTATTAATAAATCAACAAATAAGGAAATAATTTTGTTTTTTTTAATAAAATATTTATATTAGCTGTAAACATTTAAGCATAAGTATGAAAATCTTAGAGTATTAAAGCAAATAATTTAAGGTTTGGTAATTATTTGCATATTTGAACAAACCAATCATCATTATTAATAACCTATAAAAACAAATTAAATTTTAAAAAAATGAAAAAAGCTTTTAGTATTTTAGCAATCGTATCTTTATCACTATTTACATCATGTTCAAATAATGATAATAATGTTGATGATAATAATGGGATATCGTCAAAGACCATCTTAGACAATCAATCATCAGTATTAGGTGATTTAACTGAAGAAGAATTGATTAAAGAGTTATCTATGGATCAGAACTTCATAGAATATGGAAGTACAATATTTTCACTTTTTGAGAATATGCCAAATAAAGATAATTTCCGGACTAATTTTAATCAGAATGATTTTGAACAAGGAAAAGAAGCATATTTTACACAATTGACAGGATATTCAAATGATGAGGTATCAATAGCTCTTGATAAAATGAATGAATTGCTGGCAACTCTTTATAATAAATACCCTCAATTAAAATATAACGGACAAAATCAGGAATTTATAGAAAGGGTAATCGAAAAAGCTGATCTTATCGTTGAAGAAAATCTTGCTATGGCTGCAAAGAGAAATCCTGCCTGTCAGGCCTGTGTAAACAAATGGAAACCAAGAATGATTGCTGCTACTATAATTGGAGGAGTTGTTGGTGGTGCTTCAGGAGGCTTTTTCGGAGCTTGGGGTGGTGCCGTAATAGGTTTTGTTGGTGCCGGATGGGGAGCTGTTGATTGTCTTGAAGCTGCAGGTTGCTAAAATATATTATTATGAAAACGCTAAAATTTAAAGATATTGCTATATTAATTACATCATTTATTGGTGTGATGTTTTTCGCCTATATTTGGTTAAGCCCCAATTATAATGATACTTTAAATTATAATTATTTAAAAAACAATTTTGGACAATTTGCTTTTTTTGGATTCCTAATGTTGTTTGTATATAATTTTTTAAAGCTTATCGGGAGAGAAAAATTATTTTTAATATTCATTATCATATCTTTTATTGGTATTTTCATCTTATATCTGTCATCAAAGATATTTTTATGGCCCTTTACAATTGTTCTTGTAATCTCTTTTTTATTTTTCTTATCAAGGAAATGGTTGGATTATAAGAAAGTTTAAAATATTTTTTAACTCTGGTATTGCTTTTACTCTGTATCAGAAACTAAAAAATAATAACAATTTATAAAAATGATTGGCTCTACCACAATATCAAGGTAAAGCCAATCATTCTTATTTTACAGTAGAGTGAAAGTAATTAAGGATTTATAATACTAAATGCCATTGAAAATTAGTATTCTGTCCAAAAATTTTATAAAATAATATTGTTTTGGCTTATATCAAAATCTGTCAAATTCACTTCTTCAAGCATTTCTCTCAATTCAACTTCTAACTGAAAACTAATCTGGGATATTGGGACATCATTAGCACCTCCTTCAAATGGATTTTCGGTATTTTCACCTACCTGCCCTATAGAAGAATATAACCAGGAAATCAAGCAACTGAAAGGAATGATCAGCCAAATCATATTCCCTTTCATAAATCCGCTAACACTTTCATTTAAGTCATTAAAATCTGCCAGCAATCCATACGGCAACAGGAACGAAAACGTTTGAACCAACAGGTTATTAATAATATTGTACTGGCGAGGAAATGGTGAATATTTTATATGCTCACTTTTCCCCTGCAGATTGTAAAATTCTTTAATTGATTTTTCCATGTCAACAAATTGTGTCACGGTGATTTCCTCTTTTACGTAGAGAGATTTCAGAGTTTTACTTTGCAAACTCAAAATTTGGGTTGAAATATTTTTTGCTTTCAGCACATTCTGTAGATCTGCAGGTACCAGGTATTTAGCCAGCTCTTCTTGAAGGTTTGTTTGTTGCTCAGGAATCTTAAAGCGTTTACGATACTTTACATTATTTTTTTTATTTGTTGATTCCCAAGTTTTCAGCTCTCTCATACTATAACGTAAGGCAGTAACCCAGGCTATATGAGTATAAATAAGAGTTTTTGAAATTTCACTACTATTCTGTAAATAATCTTTACTTACCAAACCCCATGCACGACTATTTGATAAAATAGAAGTCCATACATCCTGGGCTTCTAAAGACCGTTTATAGCTTAGGTTATTCTTGAAACCTAAAATAAAGGCAGTGGCAGTTCCCAGCATTGCAATGACAGACCAGGGAATCGCTACCCATTTTATTCCGAATATATGATACAGGCATATTGGAATAAAACCTAACAGGAGCAGGATGTAAATTTTTCCTTTAGTCCATATAACAAATTCAAGGAGGTTGTATGATTTACCTATATACATTTTTCTATTATTAATTTTATTAAAATCGAAGGTTTAAATAAACTGCGATTTTTTGCTTATCGTTATTAATAAAACAAAATTGAGAATAAAAAAAACGTACAATCTTAAACCAGTTTAAGTTTTTGCAAAGGAACTATATCCATTTTTGCAATGTAATAGTCATCGGGGCTATTTGAATTATTTTCTAAAACTTTAAAAATGGATAGCGAAAAATTAATTGAACTGACGAAACAACTCATTTATGAGGCGACACATTTTAATGTTCCTTATGTAAAGCAAATTTACGGGGATAATTTACTCATTGTCAAAGTTGATAAAAATGGAGTAGTGGATACTATGAACAAAGAACAGCTTGTTAGTTTTGTTCAAGGGAATAGTGATACCAAAGCTACACCGTTCTCCACTAAAGCTGAATTTCATTATGCTGTTTGTGATGAAAATATGGGAATGGTGGTGATGACTCGAGATTTGGAATTAAACGGAAAATCAGATCCTAAATTCTTTACACTGATCTGGGAGTACTCATCTGGAAGATGGCAGGTAGTCAAAGAATCTTGTGTTACACTTAATTAAAGAGTGCTTTTCAGGAGTACGTTCTTAAACCAGTGTAATCTTAGACCGGTTTAAGAACGTTTCTTTGCCTTTATCTCACTCAAATATTCCGGGGTCATATTAAGGTATGATGCAAGTATGTGTTGAGGAACTCTTCGGGTAAATTCCGGAAATTTATCATTAAAAAGATAATAAAGTTGTTCACTGGAAAGGGTGTGCAAATATTTAGAACGATGTTGAGTCGCAGCAAAAGCCCTTTGGTAAATCAATCTGAAATAATGTTCAAGCTGAGGGTATTTCTTAAGAAGTTTTTCCTGATTTTTGTAACTGATAGCGAGAACTTCCGTTTTTTCAACAGCTTGTATAATAAACTCTGTTCCGGCTTGATTCTCAAAGGCCAGATAATCTGTTATCCACCAGTTCTCAATCGCAAATTGAATAGTCTGCTCGACACCTTTATCACAAACAAAAAACATGCGTAAACACCCTTTAGTTACAAAAAAATGAAACCTACATTGTGAATTATTATTCATCAAATTACTTTTTTTTGCAAAAATCATGGGTTCAAAATATGATAAAATTGTAGGTTCGTGTTCCGCATTTATTTCAACATATTTTTTAAAGTGGCTTATCAGTTCTTTGCTCATAATCTTATTGGTGTCCGGCGTTACAAAACGCTTTTAACTGTTGGATGTGTAAAACTTAATGTATATCAAGTACAAAATTAGTTTTTTAAAATTATATTCTAACTTTATTACATTTACATTAAAACTGAGCACATTTCTTATCTTCTGATAAATCTTTTTATAAAAATTCTGTTGCGCCAGATACATCATTATGAATTGCTATGGCAGATATTTGTGACCCAGAAAGCCTTTATATCGACATTGGTTTACTAAAAAGTCAAAAATCTAACCTCCTGTGATTTTTTTCGGTGCAGTTTCCCCCATTTCGTCAAGGCAAACATCACTTCTTGTAAAGTGTCAGCGTGTTCGGTAATTTCGTATTCAACAGTAGGAGGAAACGTATCATATACTGTTCGTTTAACCAATAAGTTGGTTTCCAGATTTTTCAATTCTTTAGACAACATCTTATCACTGATACCATCTACTGCTCTGGCAATTTGCCGGAAACGTTTGGCTCCGCCTTTCAATACCAGCAATATAGACAATTTCCAACTTCCGTTTAAAGTTTCCATTGCATCCCGGATAGCCCGGAGCGTACTTGCATCACAAGGTAAATGTTCTTTATTCTTTGTCATACATATTGTTTTACTAACCTCAATGAAAGCACTAACCAAAGGGTTAGTACTTACCAAGGGTTAGCAAATGTACATAATTTTGTAGTCTAATTAATAAAGGAAAAATGAAACAACAACGAACAGTATTGATAACAGGGGCAACAAGCGGAATAGGAAAAGCGACCGCACTTGCGCTCGCAAAACAAAATTACCGGGTGGTAGTACACGGAAGAGATAAAGTAAAAACTGAAACGGTTTGTGAAGAGATTAAAAATCTTTCCGGCAACGAAAAAATTGATTTTATAATCGGGAATTTATTTTTAATGAACGAAGTACAGAAAGTTGCCCAAACGTTTATGAAACGGTACGACCGGTTAGATATTTTAATCAACAATGCCGGAGGAATTATGAGCAAAGAGCGACAAGAAACGGAAGAAGGTGTGGAAACAACCATCGCTGTAAATTTGTTTGCTCCGTTTTTGCTTACTTCGTTGTTATTGGATGTACTGAAAAAGAGTGAAGACGGAAGAATTATCAATGTTTCTTCCAACTCACATAAACTCAACGCAAATCCAGATTTTAATGATTTGGAGCTAAAGAATAATTACAATCCGCTGGTGGCTTATGGTAATGCAAAACTTTTTTTAATTTGGGTTAGCCGGCATCTTTCCGGTAAACTTATTGATGATGATTTCAACAATGTTACCATAAACTGTTTGCATCCCGGTGCCGTTGCGACCAATTTTGGGGTAAACAGCAATTTGGGAGGCTTACTAAATTTCTTCGGGAAACTGGCAAGACCATTCTTTAAAACACCGGAACAAGGAACAGAAACCATTTTATACCTGGCTACATCTGAAGATGTAAAGACAATAAGCGGAAAATATTTTGAGAAAAAGAAAATAAAAACCGCTTCTCAAAAATTTTACAGCCGACAAAACGAACAACTTGTCTGGGATTATTGTAACAAACGAATAAACAATATTAAATGACAAATGATGTGGATAAAAAGAGAACATACCAGATTGAGTCGGAAAGGGAACTAATGTAACAGGCGAAAATACCGATAAATATGGGATTATTGATCATCTTTTCTGAACCATCATTTTCTTAGCTGTGCATCCATTTCCGATAGGTAATCTGACCAGACTTAATCATTCCCGGATGAGAACTGATCGGCATGAAAGCATTTGTATATTATTATTGTGACAATGATTTTTATTATGAATTATCCATTTCTGTCTAACTTGATGAGATGAAGTTTATCTCTGGTTTTTCCTGAGCTTATTGCATATTAATTCTTCTTCTGCTACCTCTGGTGTAAAGATTTAAAAACTATATTTGCTCAGATAACAAGAAAAACCAGACCTCGGTAATTATGAAAACAGTTGATTCTCCTAAAACTAAATCCTATTTGGCTATTTTCATTCTGATAATGGGATCTGTATTTTTTAATCCGGTTTTCGCGAGTAGTAATATGTTTGTCCAAAAGGATTCACTGGTACAAAAATTATCGGTAGCAAACATGCGCGCAGATCTTGTTGTTCTCTGGTCTGCCATAAAGGAAATACATCCGGGCTACGGCTATTATACCTCCAAAGACAGCCTTAAGCTTTCTTATGAACAGACATATTCTTCAATTAAAAAGCCCCTTTATGAAAGTGAATACATAGCCCATATTTATCCGTTTATATGTAAATTAAGATGCGGGCATACACAAATAAAACATTCCTCTTCATATAAAGATATCCCGGGGCTCTATCCGGCGCGATTGCCTTTCAAAGTATTAGTTCATGATGACAGAGTCTTCATCACCAGTCGGCAGACCGATCGGTTACAGACGGGCGATGAAATTATGAGCATCAATAATGTTCCTGCCAGAGAAATCATCAAGCATGGATTCGATCTTTATTCAACAGACGGCTATAATAAAACCTTCAAGGAACTTTTTTTGAGTGAATACGACGGCTTTGAAGATGCATGCAATAAATTTTATCATTGGAAAGGTGCTTATAAAATGAAGGTCAAAAGTAAGAAGGGGGAAATTTCTGAGATCATCATAGACACCGGCAAGAATAGTAAGAACGAATTTTCGAGTACAGATTTTGATAATTACAAAGACTGGACAGACGCCGGAATTCCCGGCAATCTAAAGCTTCACTTTTATAACAATGGATCAACAGCCTTGTTTGAAACCAAACCTTTTTCCTATGAAGATACAATCACATACAAAAATGTCTTCCACCAGGTTCATGCTAAAAATATAAAAAATCTTATTTTGGATATGCGCCATAATTCAGGAGGAGATATCCGGGTTGCTATTCAGTTATTATCTTATCTTGCAGATGCACCGTTTGATATTATTAAAGACGTGAAATCAAGGCTGCCAGATCCTGCTTTAAGTAAATCGGCGGTCTATTTTGACCAAGAGCGTATGAACGGCTTTCGGCAGGGATATAAAATTACCAATAAAGAAGGATTGTGGTATCATGTAGAGACTACTGCTGCAATGGGTACCATATATGGACCTTTGGCATTGGCGAAAGAAGATCATTTTAGTGGTAATTTGTATGTCTTAATTGATGGCGCTACTTTCTCTTCCGGTGCACTTTTTACAGCAGCCCTTAAATCCCGGCGCAGAAATGTAAAGTTTATCGGCAGGGAGACTGCGGGCAGTGAAGAAGGGTGTAACGGTATGGTTATGCAGGAATTGACACTCCCGAATACAAAAATCAGCATCGACTTTCCGTGGATGCGAGTTGAATCAGCAGCATTAAAACCTTCACATGGGCGTGGTATAATGCCTGACTACCATGTGAATTATGAACCTGAAGATATCGTTATAAATAAAGATCGCGATCTGGAAGAGGCTATGAAACAGATCCGTTTGTAATTCAATTAACAGATTTCCACTACTAAGATTTTATCTATAATAGTACAGAATGAATATTTCTAGATTTTCTTACCAGATATGGGCACGACTGCAAGTGAAGATGATTTCCGAAAGCCGGTTTTTTTCTTTTATACTTTAGAATTTCAGATAGATCTGTTTTTACAAAATTGGTTCCCAGACCAATAAGTAAGATCAGTCACAATATTTTCCCCAACCTACAGTCAGGTTTATTTCAGTAGCTATAGATAAAACGTTAGGAAACAGCTATTTCGCCATAGCTAAAACCGTCATGCAGATTTTGGTCTAAAAATAGTCGTTCATTATGGTTTTTACAGATCCATTAAGCGGATAAATTCCGCCTGCAATACTCGTTGTCCGTTGTTAAAATACCTGCAGGGAAAAATTGCAGAAACGGAAAAGTAAAATACTAATAACTAATTATTTACATGCTTTTTATACCTTGTTTTTTTCCCGAAAAAGGCAAGGTGTTATCTTTTTATCCGGCAATAGGAACCTTACTTTTGTCAGGCTTTTAGCAATCGACAACCGGGAAATTTTATCCATGAGTACATGGTATTGCTGACCGAATCATCCAGGCATTTTATAATAAAACATTTAGAATAATATAAAATGAAAAAGCTTCTATTGTCTTTATTAACTCTTTATGGAATTTTCGCCCAAGTTGGTATTAATACTTCTATATCTTCGGAAACCTTTGATGTAACGGCAAAAATTCCAAAAGTTATGGTTTCTAATGCCAATGGAGCAGAGGCTTGGCGCGAGATTACAAGCAGTAATGTTAGTCTTACGAGTAAGATGGCCCGGGTAGGAGCGTACTGTTGCTGCTGTTCCGGGATATTATAAAATTTCAACAGAAAACTTAAAAAATAATTAATACATATATTATGAAAAAAAAATTTCTCCCTTTACTTTTTCTAGCAGTAGGAAATATCTTAGTATCAGGTCAGGTTGGGGTTTTGACCTCCAATCCACAAGGTTCTTTACATATTGATGGTTCAAAGGATAATCCTGCGGCAGGAATTCCTACTGCCAATCAACAGGCAAATGATGTAATAGTAACTTCGGAAGGACGTTTAGGTGTGGGTACTATTGCTCCAGACTCATCTTCTTCTGTTGACGTTAATACAACCAGTAGGGGATTTCTTCCTCCACGAATGACCAACGCTCAAAGGAATGCTATCTCATTACCGGCAACCGGCTTAATGATCTTTTCAACTACAAACAACTGTCTCCAAACCAATATTGGTACACCTGCTTCTCCTGATTGGGGTTGTGTGGCTGTACAGGGCAGTGCTGGTGTCCCGGTTGTGCAGGTAAACTCTTATACCCCAAATACAGCAGCTGGTTCTGTTGCAAGTCAAATCTGTCTTGGAAGTATCTGTGTAAGACACAATGGTGCTGCAGCTGAAGGAAGTATTTTGATAAGAAGTAATACAGGTGCACCAATTCCCACTTCAAGTGTGGCAGGATTTCAGGTTGCAACCAGTGGGATTAACATGGGAGATTCCGAAATTGTTACTTTAACGACAGCCTATACGCAATTTTATAGAGGGGGAGCCAGCGGTGGTGAATTTATTAACTACCAGGTCTGTACGGGAACTGGTGAAAATTACCGGATTTTTTTAACAATGGTGGCAGCATCAGTAGCCAACCCGGGAGCAGGAAACGGTATGTATCTTTTAAATCTTGAAAGAATAAGATAGTATTAAATAAAGTAAGTGGATTCAATTATGACTGAAAAGGTACATCCTTCTACAGATTCCACTATTTATAAAAATCCCACTATACAAAATAATTCCCAGGATAACAGAATGGATTGTTTTTTAAGAGCAGTGAAAATATTTGATGTATGGTTTGGAAAGAAGTCAAGCATAAAACATAACTAGTCCTGAAAAGCCGATACATATTATAGGACAAAAATAAAATAAAAACCGGAGCAAAAACATTTTGCTCCGGTTTTTATTTTTATAGGTTTTCATTTTTATGTTTGTTTGTTTGTTTGTTTGTTTACGCATTTGATTTGATGTTAAATAATGATTTGAAAAATGAGTCCGCAGGTCATTATTGAATCTCTTCATCCTAATAAGGTATATTTCCTTTCCTCAATCTAAGTACCACGTGCTGAA
Source organism: Chryseobacterium tongliaonense (assembly GCF_041224435.1). NCBI lineage: Bacteria > Pseudomonadati > Bacteroidota > Flavobacteriia > Flavobacteriales > Weeksellaceae > Chryseobacterium > Chryseobacterium tongliaonense. Next base: position 34,459 of record NZ_JBGFFD010000006.1, read on the forward strand.
TCTGCGGAAGTAAAATAAGTATCAAAATCACGCATACTATTCCTGAAAGCATCCAGTCGTAATAATCGCGGGTAGCGCGGGCCAAAATCTGTTCATGGACCATAGCATTAAGATAGTTTACCGAAGCGCCTTTTGCGGTATACATATCGCTGCCTGCGTTCAGATATTGGTTTTGAATATCCAGTAAAGTAACAGGTAACTGCGGAGTGGTTTCAGCCAACGTTTCCCGGAATTTCTCCCTGACGGCCGATTTGGTAAATAATTGGAGTTCGTTATTGAGTGCCAGACTTGCCGAAAAACCGGTGAACCTGGCCAATATTCCCACAAGTGAGGCATTGATCGCAATCTTTGGTGATGCTGCGGAGACGGTAAATGAAACAATCGGAACAAATAAAATACCTGTCGCTACACCGTAAATAAACATAGGCAGGATAAAATCCACTGTTTCACCCTGTACTGAAACAAAAACCAGCATATACGCATAGTATAACGCCATTACACCAAAACCTAAAATAATGATCCTTATCAGGTTAAAGCCCATTAATATAAAGCGGGAAGTGACAAGCATACTCAGTACAGTTCCTGAAATTACTGCTACCCAAATAGGAATGGTGCTCAGCGGGTCGTTACCTAAAATGACTTCAAGATAACCATAAGCAAGTCCGGTGCTCCCCTTAAAAATATAAAACGTAAAAAGCAATAACAACCCGATTACAAAATTCTTCTCCCTGAATATCTGCAGGTTGATCAATGGACGTTTAAGCTTCGATTCCCTGACGATAAAAAGTGTAAGAATGACTAAATTACTTAAGCTGAGCAAAACAATTAACGGGCTATCATACCAGCCCAGTTGTCGTCCGTATACAAGGATGTAGCCCAGAATCAAAATAAAAGATGCATAAAATAGATAACCTGTCCAATCTACCTGATATAGTGGTATCTTCTTGGAAAACCTTGCTTTACTGTTCATTGTTAATAATACAACTAATGTTAGCAAAATGAGTATGATAATAAGACCATAAAATAGCCAGTTGAAATCATAAAAGTGAAGAACTAAACCGGAATAGATGGAATAGAACGGGACAGCGATTTGTATACTTCCATACAGAAGACTATACGCAATCACTCGGGAACGTGTAGACTCCAATCTTGGAAAAGTGAGCTGCAGGACAATGCCTGACATCAATGCGCAGGTTATCCCTTGTACAAACTGGCAGATCACAAACAACGTCCAATCTTTGGTATGAAAACAGATGACGGAACACAAAGCATTAATGGCAAGCGCCGTCAACAGGTATTTCCGTGGAGCAAAATACTTTACAATACGAAAATCCAGAGCTAAAAAGGCTACGGTTGAGCCATACATAACGATCATACCATATTGAACATCGGTTGCTTGTATGCCGTAAAAACCCATTACCGAGACAGGACTGCTGTAGTAAGCAAAACTAAACAGGCAGGTCATCAGAATGGCAAATATGACAGATCTTGCCACCCATTCGGAAACCCAGGGTTTGAAAACCGGAATTTTATGTGCTTGCATGATTAATCTTTTAAAACGTAAACATTGGCATTCATTCCGGCAGAAAGTTTTGCTAATTTTTCTGATGCATCGGTAAGTTTAATCCGTACAGGAATACGCTGGATGATTTTAACAAAATTGCCGGTGGCATTGTCCGGAGGCAATAATGAATAACGGGAGCCGGTGGTTGGAGAAAGCGATTCGATAATCCCGCTGAATTTTTCACCCGGGAAAGCATCAACTTCTACCGTTACGTGCTGCCTAATCCTGAAGCTGCCGATCTGTGTTTCCTTGAAATTGGCCGTCACCCATTTTTCTTCTGCTTTGTTGACCAAGAATGCAAGCGTCTGGCCGGGCTGTATCAATTGCCCTTCCTGAATGGTCTTCTTACCGATTTGTCCGTCAAATGGGGCGGTAATTACTGTATATTTAATATCAAGTTCCTGCCGTTTAAGCAGTGCTTCTTTAATCTTTATTTCTGCTGTTATTGCATTCCGCTGTGCCCGAAGGTCATTGAGCTTTGATTCTGCAACCTGCAAAGAAGCTTTTGCCTGTTCATAATCAGATTGAGTGATAGCCAAAGATGTACTGACATTGTCGAATTTCTGTTGTGTGGTCGATTCATCAGCGAGTAGATTTTTATACCGCCCGAATTCTTTTTCCTGCTGGCTGAGCCTTGCTTTTGCTCCGGCCAGTTGTGCCTTGATGACTTCGATGCTCTTTATCTGTGTGTCTTCATTAGCTGCCAGAATAGGCAATTTGGCATGCGAACTCATCAGTTCTGCTGATGCGGCTTCTTTTTTTAGTCCATATTCATCAAACTCTATAATCATAAGAGTATCTCCTTTGTGAACCTGCTGATTATCTCTGTAGCATATTTTACGGATATATCCGCCCACCTTTGCATTGATAGGTGACAGATACGCATCCACCTGCGCATCATTGGTCTGTTCATAGCGGTATCCTTTTAAGAAATACAGGACTCCCCAAATAATGATTCCCGTTAATAGTGCGGCTCCTAACCATTGGGTTAGGTTTACAATTAGTTTATCTGTTTTATTTTTATTCATGACTAATAATGGTATTAAAGAATTCCTACGATTGCCAGTAATCGGATATGGTTGAGTTTTACACTTGTTTGGGCGGTTGTTAAATTAAATTTTGCTTCCAGTACGGCATTCTCTGCTTCCAGGAGATCAGTCAGGAGTGATTCCTGATGGAGATAACTGTTCCTGATCACCCGAAGTGTTTCGGTCGTTTTTAGGATGTTTTTCTCTGCGGTTTCTACACTTTCCAAAGCCTGTTGCTGTTGCAGATAAGCTTCTTTTACCTGAAGGGAAATTTCATCCTTTTTAATGTTGGCCTTTTCTTTTGCCTGAATGTTTACGATCCGGGCACGAGCAATGGAATGCTTGCTTTTATATAAATTATCTATTGAAAACTGCACTTTGATTCCCGTTTGCCCAAATCCCCATAAGTCATTGGAGTAAGGATAAAAGGAAATCTGCGGATAGGTATAATTGTAAGTTGAATACAGGGAAACTTTAGGTAAGCGTGTAGCGCTGATCTGCCTGATATTTAATTCACTCCATTTAATATCGCTGTCAGCCATCTTAAATTCAGGCGATTGATTGAGCGCAATATCCATGTAATCGGCAAAATCGCCATTCTGGATGGTTTCCGGCTGGAAGTCACATTTATAATCGATTGCTATTGGCTGCCCCTGATCTCTTCCCATCAATATATTCAGGCGTTCTTTGCTGATGTCGATTTTCTTTTCAATATCAGACAGGTTTAGCTCCAGCCGGGATAATTTTACTGAGGTTCGCAGTACATCACTTTTTAGGACAACACCGTTTTGATGCAGGCTTTCGATGAGTGACAACTGCTTGTTCTCCGCTGCAATTTCTGCTGAGAGAAAATCACGGAAGTTCAGAAATTTACTCAGGTCAAAATACGCTACAGCAATACTGTATTTTACACTATGCTTCTGCAGGTTACCTTCATATTGCCGGTGTGCCTCTTCTTCCTGCTTCATTTTGATATTTCTTCTGTCTCTGCCACCGTTGAAAAGATTAAAATTTAAGCTGTATCCTGCTCCATAACCGTAGCTTTTTACTGGTACATCCTGCGGAGAGGAGAATAGCCCATCATCGTAAATAAGAAATCTGGAATTGAGTTTGATGTCTCCAACCAGCGAAATTTCCGGTAGCAGGCGGTCCTTAGCTTCAAGTACTTCTAATTTGCTTTGCTGAAGATTTAAATCTGAAAGTTTCAGTTGACGGTTATTCATTTCGGCAGTTTTCCATATTTCTTCCAGGCTTATTATAGGATCGGTTTCTACATCCTGGGCGTGGAGAGATGGGGTGAATAGAAGCGACATTGCTCCCATTATTGCCATTGATTTATAGATTTTCATAAATTCTCTTTTTATTAGTCTGTATATTCTCTTTTTTAAGCCAGCCTTTTACCATCTTTCTTAATTCATCAAAGGCAATGGTTAAATCGATCATAGGCATGAACGGATAGGAATAAGAAAACCGGTAGAAATTGAGCAGGTCAATTTTTTCTGCAGGATAGCATGCCGTATCATCACAAATTTGATCATCTGTTAAATGGTCAGTGACTTTATCAGAGGTTGCGATTTTATGTTTCATAATGACTCTGTTAATATTTATTAGCGAAATTATTCATTAAGGAAAATTCTCTTTTTATATAATTAGCCTAATATTTGTTATATTTGGCCAAATGAAACTCCTTGATCAATTGTTAGAAAATGTAGACCAAAATCCTGAATCTATCCTGGTCGTACGACAGCAGACTGAACAGCAGCTGCCCTCACATCAGCATGATAAGGCTCAGCTGCTATTGGTTTTTGGAGGGATTGCATATCTGCAAACAGATGAAAAGGATTTCTATATCCCGGCCAATCATTATATCTGGATACCCAAAAAATATCCCCATAACCTGATGTTCAATACACAGGATCTGTTTATTATCAATATCTATTTTCCGGAAGAAAGCTCTGAGGATTTTTATAATGAATTGGGCATCTACCCGGTGAGCAGGCTACTGTCAGAAATGCTTACTTTCAGCGAAAAATGGCAGGGAGATTATTATAAAGGTTCCTGGGAATTTGAATTTATGACAACATTGAAGAATCTGCTGCCCAAAGAAAATCTTAAAAAGTTTTCGATCCAACTTCCTACAACAGATGATCAGCGGCTCAATGCTATTATTGATGATTTTAGAAGCCGGTTAAATGAAAACCTTACGTTAGAAGAGGCCGCGAAACGATCAGGAATGAGCGTAAGAAGTCTGACGAGATTATTTCAGACAAAACTTCACATCACTTTTATTCAGTATGTAAAAATGGTGAAAATTATTCAGGCGATGGAATTGATTAAGGATACCGACCTGAATATGACAGAGATTGCCTATGAGGTTGGGTACTCGAATATATCTGCATTCAGTAATAATTTTTACCAATTGACAAACATGAGGCCTACTCATTTTAAGGTATTGTCTTCGTAAGAATACAACAGCATCTCAGATGTTGTTTTCTGGGTTGTATCTTTTACCGATTTATTAAGGTGGTTCACATGTACGGACATTTGTCTGGCAAATTCTGAAGCACTTTTCAACGGAATTCCATCTACGGTGTTTTTTATAAGGAACTAACTGGCTCTCCAGCAATTCCATAAATAATGCTGTAATCCTTTTGGCTGCATTTGCTTTTTCCGGAATTATATTTGTGGAAGGTCGCATTTTAGTACGCTGCAACAGATTATGCAGGTACACTTAAGGAAGTTTGACGCTATGATTAAATGGGGGCAGAACGATAGGAAAACCATCACATCCAGGTAGATAATTTTACTTTGTTTAATATATTAAATAGTAAGGCTGCTTTCCAATCAGTAGGATTTGCATTTCTTTACTTCATAAATCCATTTTTTATGATTGGATTTAAATTTATAGATAGACAAGTTGTTAAAACTGAGCCTAATCATAACTCCTAACTGATTGATAATATGTTGTATAATTTGAGTTATCATAAAATAAAGTTTATAATATATTGAAAATCAAAATATTGAATATTATTCAAATAAACCATATTATTCCATAAGATATAATAAAATTAATTTGTAACTTCTCTCCATTGTTCATGATTGTATCTGATTGTGATTTAATACAATACGTGTTTTTTAGATGTGAATGATCATTTTATAAGATTGTACATATTCAAATAAAACGATGTATGATTTTAAAACCAACAACCATTAAAACATAAAATCATGAGTAATGAGAATTTTAACACCCTTGAACTTCTTCACAGAAAATTCAGGTACCCGTTCCCAACCTTAAAAAACCCTCATGCGGATCAGCTGCAGGAGATTACCGAGAATGAATGGATAGACGGAGAGTATTTCTGGCTCTATAAAGACAACCCTGATCTGCGTAAAAAGTACAAGAAAACCAAAACAGCCCATATTGCAGCCCAATGGTTTCCCACGGCTTCAATTGAACGTTTCAGGCCTGTCTGCAGACTGATGCTCTGGACCCTGTACAACGATGATCTGTATGAGGAAAGTGAACCTGATGACATTGATTATGTACATACCCAGTCGATTGCCATACTAAATGGTGAAATCACTGCCACACAATCTACAATACCATTGGGTTCTATGCTGGCCTCACTAAGGCAGGAACTGCTGCCGTTCATTCCACAGGAATCAATTTCCCGTTTCGCCCGAATGATCAGCAGGTACTTTACAGGACTGAAAACAGAACTGAAGTATAAAAAAAACAAAACGTTTCCAACGGTATCAGAGTGTATTGCCTTAAGAGAAGACTCTATTTGCCTGTATCCTTTCCTGCAGCTTACAGAAGTGGAAACCGGAATCATTTTACCCTCAGAAATACATGAGCACCCGGTAATCTGTCGTTTGCAGGCATTAGCGTGTCATCTGGTGACTTTTTTCAACGAAGTGCAGTCTGTAGTAAAAGACGAAGCTACAGGAAGCATTTATTATAATATTGTAAAAGTAATCCAGAACGAACGCCATATTTCATTAGAAGAGGCCTGCCTGGAAGATCTCCGGCTTCATAACGAAGACCTGAAAGAATTTGTAACACTGCAGGCTACGCTTCCTGATTTCGGGATCTGGCATGAAGCTGTGATCAACTGGGTACATTACATGAGCATGGTACTGAGCGGCTGGAAAAATATATCCACTAAGCTGGACCGTTATAATAATATGGAATTTCCTAACGCAATGGAACTCAAAAAAAAATTAAGCCAGATATAATTAAGGCAATTATATACTATTTTACACTCATCATTTTTTAATTAACGCAAAGCTTTTTAAATCCGATTGCTATATTTTAAGAAAAGCAGCAAAGCTGCCATGAAGCATTCTTTTAAAAATCTATTTTAATAGATTAAAAAACTTTGCTCATCTTAATAAGTCTGATTCATCATTTTCTATGCGATAAAAACGATCAAAGAAGCAAGAAAAAATAAGTGTAGAATAGTATATAGTTACTATAATTAATTATCAATTAACAGGTATTTTCCAATATGCTTATCACGGTAATGATTGGGAAATGGACCTGTTGAATAGGATTACAAACTTTCATCATTTAAAAAACTAAATACTATGAACAAGCAATTTAATGTACCCATGCCGGTATATCCCTGGGAAACCCTTCAAAGCCCTTTCGCCGGAACCTTCTATGAGGAAGAAATTAACTGGTATGACCAGGATTATCAATTTTTATCAAAAGAGGCAATGATAAGATATAAAAAGATGCGGTTAGTAGATGTAGGTCCCTTTATGGTTCCTGCTGCTACTGAAAAGGAGAGGGTTCTTCATGCAACACGTTTTGCAATTTATATGACGGTAACTGACGATTACGCGGAACTATTACCGGTAAAGGAAATAGCAGCTTTCAGAGACCGGATTTTTGAGGTAATGATGGGAGATGATCCCCGGCCGGAAGAAAAAGGAATATTCCGTCAGATGCAAACCAACAGAAAAGAATGGATTGCACTGGGCATGCCTGAATTCTGGCTTGAACGGATAGCCACGAATTATAAATACCGTTTCGTTACGGATGGAATTATGGAAGAATCACCATATAAAATAAGTAACGACATTCCTCCGATTCCTCTTTTTCATTTGATCCGTGCCAATTCTATAGGGATGATTCCGTTTGTTGACCTGATTTGTCCCTCAACAGGGTTTGCTTTACCGGATTACATTTATAAACATACCGTTATCCAGCGCATGATTATGCTGCAGGCAATCATTGTTGCTCTTCAAAATGATTTTGCAACGATCGGTAAAGAGCTGGCGATAGAATCAGAGATGTTCAATATCATCAAACTGCTGCAGCACCACAATAAAATATCTTTTGATGAAGCTTATGCGGAAGGAATGAAGATTCACGATGAGTTTGTAAACGAATTTGTAACCCTGTCCAACCATCTGCCGGATTTTAGTCCATATCAAAAAGAGACAGAGGAATTTATTTACTATATAAAACAAATGATCAGTGGTTTAAATGATTTTTATTATAAAAGCGGAACTAAACGCTATGAACCGGATGGATTTGCCGTGCCACCCAATGGAAAAGGGGAAACCGTAAACAGGGTAGAAATTAAGTATTTCTAAACCTGATGGTCAGCATTATCATCGGGCAAAATGATATTCATTTTTACCGGAAGAATTAGCCAAAGGAAGAAAAAATTTTTAATATAATTTTGGTGCTTCAGCACATGCTTTTTATTTAATTATGGAAAGAGTATCAAAATTATATTAAAAATTTTTTCTTCCATTTGGTAATTGTATTTCTGCTGAGTTCAAAATGTTTTGCTAACTGAGAATTGTTCATGTTTTTCTTCTTTTGGTAATCCAATATTTTTAATATATCTGACTTGTTATAGCAGCGATGTCTTTGGTTAAATATTTCAGTCGATTTATCCGGTGTTCCGAAAATTTTTCTGTTTAATTCAATAATATCTAAGAAAGTAAGTTTTTCCTTATCCAGCAAATTATTGCATTGTTGTTTTTTATCCGGGTATTTTTTGTCAAGGATATCTCTGTAGATACGCTTGTAATCTGGAGCAATATCTTCCATTGGGTATTTATTCATGAACCTTTCAGCCATATGGTTATTATAGGTCTGGTTTTGTTAAATCTGTTGATTTTGCATTGCATTAAAAATTACTTTTAATGATTAGTATTCTTTATATTTACTCAGCCATTTGTAAAGCGTTGTTTTAGGGATTTTGTATTCTAACGTAATTTGTTGTTTTGTCTTTTCCCCCGTTGAGATTAATTCTAAAATAAAATCGATCACTTCTTTGGTATAGATATTTTTGCGGAAAGTAGGAAGGGCTGATATTTTGCTTTGGTCAATATGATTATAGGAGGTAGATCCCTGGGGCGCAAATAATATCAGATGTTGTGTATATATTCTAAAAAAATCATACTCCAGAAGTTTGCTCCATTTTAGAATAAGCCCGCTATCCAGAGTCTCAGCTTTGTACATTTTTGTAAGCTGATCTTCCGAGCATTTGAAAAAATTGCAAATACGGTCTGCTTCTATTCCGAACTCTGTGACTCTTTTATATATAATTGAACCGATATGGATCTCTTTAAAATTCATTCTTCTTATTTTCTGTTTTTTATATGGGGAATGTTTTTTTACGTTTTTACAATGTTAAATCTGGAATAGTTTAAATTTTAGAGATCAGCATCATAACTGCTTTACTGAACATAAGCCGTGTAGCGCAAGTGATCATCGACCATACTTAAATTATATTATTGTCCTAAATAAACAAAAAAATTAGTGTTTAATGCTGCCGGTTGGATGTTTACCGGGGTTGCCGTTCCTCCGGTGCTCACTGTATAGGTATGATTATGCCCAATTGATGAAGAACTGATACTGTAAAGTCCTCCGCCGCCAACTACTGTGCCGGCCAGCCAGTACACATGGATATTATTTCCACCACCAAATACAGTCGTAGTCCTGATTCTTTGATAGGTCATTGTGTGGGAATGGCCTGCTTCTGCATCTGTAGTATAATTAAGGTTCACATTGGGTAGGTTTGCTCTGGTCAGAGTTACCGTACTGCTTCCTGAAACAACGCCGGTAGCTGCTGTGGTTCCCATGGAATAACGACCTGTCGCATTGGGCAGCAATGTGGTTATTCCTAATATACCCAATGCATTATTTTGGGCTGTTTGAGGAAGGGCAGTAATATCTCTTCCATCCAGCAGATACCATCCATCATGGTCTGATGTAGCAAATGAAGGTTTTACATCTCCTACATCAAAAAAGTCGTCATTATTCATAAGCACTCCCTGTGCACTGGATATAACGGCAGCTACCTTATTAAGAGGCTGAATTCTGACATTACCATTTACATCAATGGTTTGGGTAGGAGAAGTAGTGAGTACTCCTGCAGCTGACGAGGCTCCATCCAGATAAAGCAGTCCGGGACCTATATTAAGTTGTTTTCCATCCTGGTTAACTTGTCGGTTTGAGGTTAATGTTCCATTTATGGTATAAATGTTTTCATTATTACTACTGTCTCCGGTAAGAGGAAACCAGGTTCCTGAACGGAAATACCAGAATCCTTTTCTTGTGATAATCATTCCATTATCTGTTAACGAATAAGCCAGCTCTGATTCATCAGGATTTTGCATACTTTCAATCTGAAAAGCGGTTTGACGGGGAATCAGGATTCCGTTATTTCTGGAAACCACCTCCAATACTGCTTGAGGATTTGCTGTCCCTATTCCCACTAATTGCTTTTGCGCCGGTGATGGCACAGGTAGTCCCAAAGAGAAAATAAATAATATAATTGTTCTTTTCATTGATTTAATTTTTATTGTCCTAAGTAAATAAAATAGCTGTATGATATATTTTGTGGAACAATAGTAAGGGGAGTTCCGCTTCCGCCTGTATTCACCGTTCCTGAGTGGCTGTGGGCACCCGCAGCGGGTAGGGTTATGGCTGTAGTGCCGGATACCGTTCCTCTTCCTGCTCTGAAAACATAAGCATTGCCAGCCGCGTTTTGAGCAAAATTGTAACCTCCTGCTGTCAACGAATGTGTATGTGCTGCTGTTGTTGAAGTTACTCCTGTTAAATTAACATTCGGAAGATTGGCTCTGATCAGTGTAGTTGTATCAGAACCGCCGATGGTGAACGGCGTTCCTTGTTTTATCAGTCTGCCATTGGTATTTACCAGTGTACCGCTAAGCCCAATTGCTGTAGCATTGCTTTGGGCAATGGCAGGCAGTGTAGTAATAGCCCGGCCGTTCAGCTTATACCAGCCGTTGTGATCAGTTGTACGCAGAGATTCTTTAACGGTACCATAAGCTACTTTGGGACCTATAGCTAAAGTTCCGTCTGAAAGGGCTTTTACATTTCCACCTGTTAGATTTCTTACACGAATATTTCCATTTACATCTACTGTGTAAGAAGGTGTATTGCTTCCTATTCCTATTTTTTGTTCCACAGAATGAATGGAAAGCTTATCTGTGTCAAATGATAAATTGTGGCCGCTCATTGTTACGGTACGATCGGAAGTCAGAGTACCATTATTGTTGTAGATGTTGATAACTGGCTGGGTGCTGCCTCCAAAGGGTCTCCAAACAGCGCCATCATAATACCAGAAGCCTGTCTTATTGATAGCAGTACCATTGTTGGTCATTACATAAACCAATTCTCCCGTAGAAGGATTTGTGATTGCTTCAGCCTGTAAGGCGGTCATTCTGGGGATGAGTATGCCTTGTGTAGTAGAGCTGATATCCAATGCTGCATTGGGATTAGTTGTTCCAATACCTACACGCTGTGCATTAATGGGAAGAAAAAGAAAAAGACTGAATATGGATATGATTTTAGTTAAAGTTTTACTTAACATAATTTAATTTTTAAATTCCTAAATAAATAAAGTAATTAAACTGAACGTATTCGGGAGTCAGCGCAATAGCAGTCCCGGTTCCTCCCGTCGGTATTGTTACAGTGTGATTATGCGATCCCGATGCTGAGCTTGTATAAGTTCCTTCAGAAAGTATTGATCCGGGGATTGCTCCCCCTGCCAACTGCCATGAATTGGCATTACCATTAACGGTTTGCAGAATATCTGTTCCTCTTACCTGGGCACTGCCCGGACTTACCAGAGGATGAGTATGATACAACGTTGATGTATTTCCGCTAAGAGCAAAATTGGGTAAGTTGGCCCGGGAAAGAACTACACTCGCCGCTCCACTCAGCGTTCCGGGAGCTCCCTGTTTAATATATCTTCCTGCAGCATTGGGAAGGTTTCCTGCTATTCCGAGAGCTGTGGCCCTTGATTGAACACTTATTGATAATGTACTGAGAGCTCTTCCGTTAAGTAAATACCAGCCTTCATGATCTGCCGGAAGATAAGAGTATTGGATATCCCCATAATGATTAATCAGTCCGGTGTCAAAAGAAAGTACACCATCCGCTGTGGTTATCACATTTCCTTTAGGCAGGCTACGGACTCTCATTCCTCCGTTAGCGTCTAATTTTTCTGTTGGAAGATTGGTATTAACTCCGATATTACCTGTACTTCCGGATATAAACAGTTTATCGGGCCCAATATTCACATCATAATTGTTAAGGCTGACAATTCTATTTCCGGTAAGCGTGCCATTGGAGTTATAAATATTTTCACCCGCTGCATTATTGGCAGCAATAGGGTTCCAGGTAGTGCCGTCAAAATACCAAAATCCGATAGAGTTGATTATACTGCCTGTATTGGTTGTACTAAAAACCAGTTCTCCTTCGCCTGGTGTATTGATCTGTTCTATTTGAGTGGCGGTCATTCTGGGAATTAATATTCCGCTCTTATCTGATGCAATGTCCAGGGCCGCATTGGGCTTATCTGTATTGATTCCTATTTGTGCGGAAGTGAAGGATACCGTAGTAAGGATTCCCAGCGTAATCAATAAATTTTTCATGCTTAGTCTTTGTATGTATGTTTATAGTGTTAAATAATAGCTAACCTGGAAATAAGAATATATCTTTTACCCTCATTCTGTTATTGGCTCATTTATAGTCAAAATAGTTCTAAATACAGTGAGAGAAAATGTTTAAAAGCGGAGCAAAAGTAAATGAGAATATGACTGTTAAAAAGTTAATATCTTATCGTTTTCAGGAAAATGACATACGTTGAATTGAGTTTAAATTATTGATTATCAGTATTTATAAGGTCTGTTTTTGAATTTTTTTCTGCAGGTTTACAACTAATTTCGGAAGTGATTCCAATTGTATTCATGATTATTCCGCACTTCAATTTTCCAATGCAATTCGTATAAATACAATGTTCGTTTGTTTTTAAAAATTGTTAATATTTTATTATCAGAGTTTTATGTTGTGATTAATGCATTCTTTCTTTTGCAGATTACTGTAGTCATATTCCCGAATATGATAAGATTTAAACTTTAAATGGCTCGATTTAAAATATACCTTACGGCGGTTAAAGTGAAATAGGTAAGTGGCAACTACAGCAGTAAAAAGAATGGGGGCAACCTGAAGAAATTGCCAACATGGTACTATTTTTTAGCTTCTGATAATGCAAGCTTTATTACAGGAAGTGAGTTTGTAGTTGACGGCGGAATGACAAACTATGCACTGAAATAAACTCATCAAGCTGCATTAAACCGGCAATAAAATGTATCCGCGATTATTATATCAGGAACTATAGCTATTACCGGTAATTTTAGATGGCGAAAGCTTACCGTTTTTTCCAGTGAGCTCAATTGATTACTGTATCGTATAATCCTTTACATCCACTTCGGATAGTCTGAAATATCCATAAGCGAAGTTGGCGGAATGAGTCTGATTGATGATGTTTCCTCTCACCGAACCTGGTGTTGTCTGGAACGGACCGGCATCAGCTCCGGATGCTGCCAGCAATTTTCTGAAATAATCATAATATCTCCTGGAAATTCCGTACAGCCTGATGTTGACCATATCCCCGGCCTTCAGGTCTTTGTCAGAAAAATATTCCTGCATCAGATTGCCCTGACTGTTCTCGTCATCCTGAGCTTTATAATCCGGAAATGTTGATACAGGCGATACAATCCGGTGAAGATAATAATTTTCCTGGCTGCCATTATCCTGATAGTAGTATTTGATTTCCACTTCATCACCTCCAAAACCGCCGGAATTACTCTGTTCAATCGTATTTTCAATATCCGGCACGCCGATGAAGGTTTCGGTTGCGGTATAAATCTCGCCATTTAAAACGACTTTTAATGTATAGGTTTCCCCGATAACCGGATGGAAATCGGAACAGATATATTCTCCCGTACTGGGATTTTCTGTAAAACTAAAAACGGTATTTGCTGAATTGGTTATAACGATATCCGCCCCTGAAACTGTTGGAAATATCGTACTGTAATATCCGGTTGTGGTAGAGAGTCTGACTTTCTGCTCATTGCCCGTCGTACCTTTTACCCAGTCAATCGATGCGTCAATTACCAATTTTGGTTCTGCTGTTTCCAAATCCACTTCTATTACTTTGGTACAGGACAGAAGGAAAAAACAAAATAAAACAATCACGTATTTAAATATATTTTTCATTTTTATAGTATTAAGATTAAAATCTGAAATTGTAAGCTACCCCGGGAACGATGCCAAAAATCGATATCCTTTTTGCTTCGCTCACCCCTGTTTCCCTGTTTTGCTCGAACATAACTGATGCGGCGTTCCCTCTGTTGTAAACATTATAAATACTGAACACCCATTCACTTTTCCACCTTTTTTTGCTGTTAGGCTTTGGCGTGTAGGTTGCCGATAAATCGAGATGATGATAAGCAGGAAGCGAATGGGCATTTCGCGCTCCGTAATCCGCGATTGTAATTCCCTGATACTGATATTTACCGATGGGATAGGTTGCTGCTTTTCCCGTTTGATAAGTAAAAATGCCGCCAAAACTCCATTTTTTTGTCAGTTGATAAGCAGCTGTAAGAGAAAGGTTATGCCTTTTATCGTAATTGGCTCGGTACCATTCGCTATTGTTAATACCGGTTTCTTCTGCATTTCTTCCCGGTGTGCGCTGCTCTGCTTTAGAAAGGGTATAAGAAAGCCAGCCGGTCAGTTTTCCTGTATTTTTCTTGAGCATCACCTCAAGTCCGTAAGCCCTTGCTTCCCCGTTTAGCAATACCTGTTCAATGGCTCTGTTGGCAATCAGTTCGGCACCGTCAATATAATCAGCTTTGTTTTTAGTTTTCTTATAAAAAGCTTCTGTTTCCAGAGAATATTTTCCGTTGCTGAAATTTCTGAAATAGCCTAATGCGACCTGGTCAAGGATTTCGGGTTTCAGATATTGATCGCTCGGTGCCCAGATATCGAGTGGCGAAACGGAAGCTGTGTTGGAAATTAAATGGATATACTGGCTCATCCGGTTATAGCTCGCCTTAATGGATTGATCGTCATTGATGGCAAAAGAAACTGCTAAACGGGGCTCTAAATTTCCAAAACCAATAATCTTTTTGTTTTTATTGTAATGGGTGATGCCTGTAGGTGTTCCTTCTTCATAGATTTGTAATTCAGGATTGAAAATTACGGCCTGGTTATTGGCATAATTATTTACATTCTGTTCCCCCAACCGTAAAAAATGGCTGTATCGTAATCCATAGTTCAATGATATTTTATTTCCAAGCTTTTGCTCGGCACTGATATACAATGCATTTTCCCAGGCATATTTTTTTTCAATCTGGTCGGCATTGACGGGCGATGCATCATCCATAGGTTTTATGGTACCCGGATTGAATTGATAGTAAATAGAATTGACACCGTAATTCAAAACCAGCTTATCAGACAGACTGTGGCTGAAATTGTATTTGAAATTATAATTACGGATATCTGATGCCCAATCAATTCCGACATTTTTTATCTTCAGTCCATAATCATACTTACTGTAAATGACCGATGCATTGGAAAATAGATTGTCGGAAAAGATATGATTCCAACGAAGATTAAAAAAAGAATTCGAATAATTGTTGCTGAAAAAATTGCTGAAATCCATTTTATCCTTACCAAAATATCCTGAAAGGAAAATCCTGTTGTTATCACTGATCTTATAATTCAGTTTGGCATTCAGATCATAAAAAGATACAGAATTGGGGTTGTCAGCCAGTTTCAGAAATAAATGAGCATAAGAAGTACGACCGGCAACCACAAACGAACCTTTATCTTTTACAATCGGGCCTTCTGCCAATAATCTGCTTGAAACCGCCCCGATTCCACCCGCTATATGGTATTCCCTATTGTTCCCTTCTTTCTGATAAATATCCAAAACAGAGGAAGTACGCCCACCGAATTGAGCAGGTATGCCGCCTTTATACAATTTCAGATCTTTAATCACATCCGCATTAAAAACGGAAAAAAAGCCGAACAGATGTGATGTATTATAGACAACAGCTTCATCTAACAATACCAAATTACCGTCAACCGAACCACCTCTCACATTAAAGCCTGTTGCACCTTCCTGTGCATTGGAAACTCCGGGAAGTTGCAGAATAGCTTTCAAAATATCAACTTCACCCATTACTGCCGGCATTTTTTTGATAGTGGAGACAGAGAGCTTGTTCACACTCATTTCCGGATTCCGGATGTTGCTTGAACCATTGTGTTTGATCACTACTTCATCTATAGTTTTGCTTTTTTCAAGCATTGCAAAATCTTTTCTGGTGTTTTCGGTCAGAATAATATGTTCTTCAATATTCTCAAATCCCCCATAGTTTATTATGATCGTGTATTCTCCTTTGGGCAGGGTGATGGAATAAAATCCATACGCATTGGTAACTGTTGATACCTTTGCTTCAGGAATGAAAATGGTTGCGCCGAGTATCGTTTCGGTGGTTGTTTTTATGGTGATTATTCCACTCAATGTAATTTTTTCCTGTGAATAAACCCAGAATGAAATGGTTATAAACAGCAGTGTATAAATGATCTTGCATCTCATCTTAAAAATAGATTTCAATTGTAATTTGAACACAAAACTATTTCTTTGGGTAACCGTCTTTTTTTGTAATTATACCAAACGTAATATCTTTTATAGCAAACGATACCGGGGTGCTACAAAATATATTTCCTGTTCGGTGCGTTTTTATAATACTTTCTGCTTTTGTATAAAAAGCGCATACTTTCGTATAAAAGCAGACCAGACCGGAGCCTTAAATGTTAAGTTTGTTCTATACAATTTTATAAATGAATGATTTTACCCATCGACAGCTAATTAGTGAAAACGTTTTTTTTCATTTCCTGATTTCACCTGACCGCAGAATATACCGGCATCTGCTGTTCATTGCTTTTATCGGGATCGTATTGTACAACAGTGCTTCCGTTATTGACAATCCGGTAGTGATATTTGTATATTTCATTACCTTATTCTATGTCAATATGTATGTGCTGGTGCCAAAACTTTTGTTCAGGAATAAAAATATTGAATACTGCTTTTCTGTAATCAGCATCCTTGTTATAGTGGCTGTTTGCGGTTATTTTTTTAATCCTTTTAATAAAGAGCATGGGCTGAATATCCCACTTTTTTCCTTCCTTACTGCGTTGCTGTTGGCGGCTTCCTCTTCTATAAAGCTGTTTCAGAAGGGGATGATGGACAAGCAGTTGATCTACGACCTGGAACAGTCGAAAACTTATGCAGAATTGGAACAGCTGAAAAACCAGATCAACCCGCATTTTTTGTTTAATATGCTGAACAATGCCAATGTTCTGACGAAGAAAGACCCAGAAAAAGCCTCGCAGGTTTTAATGAAGTTGAGTGATTTACTCCGGTATCAGCTTTATGACAGTACAAGAGACAAAGTGCTGTTGACTTCGGATATTCATTTCCTGGAAGATTTTTTAAATTTGGAGAAAGTAAGGCGGGACAGTTTTGATTTTCTGATTTCGAAAGAGGGAAATCTGAGCGGGGTGCAAATTCCTCCCTTGCTGTTCATCCCGTTTGTGGAAAATGCCGTGAAGCACAATAATGATGCAACAAAACTGTCGTATGTGAATTTGTATTTCAATGTTAAAAACGATGAACTTTCCTTTAAATGCATCAACTCCAAACCTGTACTTAAATCCGTCAGTAATACAGGCGGCCTGGGGCTGACAAATGTTAAACGAAGACTGGAACTTTTGTTCCCGGCAACCTACAGCTTAATGATCGAAGATGACCCGGAAAGGTATTGCGTAACCTTAACTATAAAATTATGAACTGTATTATTATAGATGATGAACCGTTGGCTAGAGAAGCCATAGAGATGTTAGTAAACCAAACGGCTGATCTAGATTTGATCGGTTCGTTCAACAGCCCTGAAAATGCTGCAAATTTTATAGAACGAAATAAAGTTGAGCTTATCTTTCTTGACATACAAATGCCGGGAATTAACGGTATTGAATTTGCCCGCACCATTCCGAAAGAAACCTTTGTGATTTTTACAACCGCCTATTCTGAATTTGCCACCGACAGCTACGAAGTAGACGCGATTGATTACCTGATAAAACCCGTAAAATTAGAACGTTTTCAAAAAGCTGTTGAAAAAGCCCATATCTACTCCAAATTATTCAAAGCAGATTACGTGAATAATAATATCGAGCAGGTAACAGATGATTTTTTCTTTGTGAAGGCAGACCGGAAAATTTTTAAAGTGTATTTCAATAACATCCTTTTTATTCAGGGTTTAAAAGATTATGTCGTGATGCACAGCGAAAATCAGAAAGTAATTACGGCAATGAATATCAAAACAATCCACGATCAATTACCAAAAGATACATTTGTGAGAGTAAGCAAATCCTATATCATTAATGTTAAGCATATCGGTTCTGTGGATAACAACACAGTGTACATAGGTACAAACGAGATCCCTATCGGAAGTATTTACAGGGATTTCTTTTTCAACGAATTTGTAACCAAAAAGATTGTGGGCAGGTAGTATAAATTATTAAAAAGGGTTTGTATCGCTACAGTCATCAATGAAAACAGTATTGCCCTTTTTATTACAGTTTATAGTTGTTTACAGCAGCATACAGACGTGTTTGTCAGATTTCCTGAATGTCAGTTGGATATTCCTATTTTTAATTTTCTTTTGTAAGCAATAAAACTTTCGCGTATTTTTGAGCAGGAACCAATGTGATTAATTGGAAATTATTAATACTATGCTTGGATTCTTTCAGGATACAAACCTGTAAGCTTTAATTTCACAAACAAACAAATTAAGATAAATATTCTTAGAAGAGCAATTAAAAAAACACTTTGATGTACACCTTTTTTCAACCTTTGCTATGTTTTATTTAGCCGGTATCTTTATAGCTGTTTTTTCTTCATTTCTTATTTTAGGTAAGAAAAGAAAAGGGACTGCCGATTATATATTGGCCGTATGGTTTTTGATCATAGGAGTACATCTCACCTTGTTTTTCTTGAATTTTACCGGAAGTTATTTTAGAAATCCTGATTTTCTGGGACTCGAAATACCACTTCCATTAATTCATGGTCCCTTACTTTATGCCTATATCTTAAGTCTTACAGGTCAAAATTCCAAAAAGTATAAACTGCTTCTGCATTTTGTACCCATAATTATTGTTTATTTCATGCTATGGGATTTCTTCATTTTACCTCCGGAAAAAAGAATATTTATTTATCAGAATGGAGGCGGGAAGTATATCAGTTTCAGGCAAAACATTAATGCGCTGGTTATTGTATCAGGAGTTTTGTATGTAAGTTTAAGCCTTTTGTCATTGAGGAAATATAAAAAAGAAATATCGGGACAGTATTCCAATACCGAAAAGATCAATTTAAACTGGGTATATTATCTTATTGCAGGCATTGCCATCATATGGTTTTGCATCGTCTTCACCGGTGATATTATTACTTTCATTTCAGTAGTTCTTTTTGTTGTGTTTGCGGCTTATTTTGGAATCACCAAAGCAGGAATTTTAAACCTGACCGAAATAAAAAACGACAATACTACCGAGGAAGATAATATTACCGTTTCTCCTGTTTCTGTAAAATACCAGAAATCATTGCTGAATGATGAAACCATCCGGTCAATCTATACGGATCTCGTTGAAAAAATGGAGACCGAAAAAATTTTTAAGGACCCTGACCTGAATCTTGACAATGTCGCCTCACTTTTGGGAATTCATCCCAATGCACTTTCACAGACCATCAATACCATTGAAAATAAAAATTTCTACGACTATATCAACAGACAAAGAATTGAAGAATTTAAAAGACTGTCTGTTTTGCCGGAAAACCAGAAATTTACTATTCTTTCCTTAGCCTTTGAAAGCGGATTCAATTCGAAGACCTCTTTCAACAGAAACTTTAAAAAATACATGAAC
The DNA here is from genome assembly GCF_041224435.1 of Chryseobacterium tongliaonense. Taxonomy (NCBI): domain Bacteria; kingdom Pseudomonadati; phylum Bacteroidota; class Flavobacteriia; order Flavobacteriales; family Weeksellaceae; genus Chryseobacterium; species Chryseobacterium tongliaonense. Next base: position 54,377 of record NZ_JBGFFD010000006.1, read on the forward strand.
TGCTCACCCAGAGAATTTTTAAAGAACCAGAATTCAGATCTGAAATAAATATTTTAAGTTTTGATTTTCAAGTAAACCAAAACAATTTATAAATAATCAGTGCAAAATACGGATGAATTCGCACCAACCTTGTGTTTTGGAACCATTTGTAACTATCAATTTTCTATTTTTGCGGCGACTTTACCAATCTTTGATTTATGAAAAAAAATCAAAATATATTATTGCAACACTAAAGAATATAATCATCAAATCTAATAATTAATTATGTTAAAAATCAATCATTATCTAAAACAACGTGTCTTTGGCATTTTAGTTTTTTTATTTGTTTTTTCTATTGTAAAGGCACAAAAAAAGACCGAATACGTCCTCCCTACATCTGCTTTTGTTAAAGAGGAAGCTTATACAATGCTTGAAGAAGGGAATAACAGCATTCAGGGCCGTATTTCACTGAAAAAAAGAGGTTATGTAAATTATCCAAGTTATAGAGATAAGGTTCTTCTTTATCCTGTAACGCCTCATCTTTTGGAATATATAGAGCTTAAAAAGAAATACAATAGCAGGAAAAAACAGGCGGCCATGACAAAAGAAGCTTCTATGGCCCGCATTGAAACGAAGACTATAGATGATAAGGGTAATTTTGTATTTACAGATTTAAAGCCGGGTAAATACTATATTGTGAGTTGGGTGACGTGGGAAAAAGTAACAGGTTCGCAGGTTCAGTCAGGACCTGTTCAGGCCAATTATAATATGCTTGGGATACAAATGGGTGGCGGTTATGTTCCCACCGAAACCCGTTATGATGCAACAGCCTATGAAAAAGAAATTGGTGAATACATCGAGGTTACCGGAAATGGTAAAATAACTACCGTAGACATAGCCAGATAATCAGTTTTTAGCAGACCAACCTTGTTTTTAATTTATAAAAAAATAATACTTATGAAATTAATATATACTTTCCTGACCAGTTTATTATTGGGTTATAGTATTACTCTTATAAAAGCCCAAACCATTTCTTTTCCTGATGAAAACTTCAAAGAAGCTTTGATTGCTCAGGGTCTTGACACCAATAAAGATGGCAAAATTCAAAAATCAGAAGTTGTAAATGTTCAAAAACTGCATGTAAATAGCTCTAACATTTCGTCAGTGGTAGGCATCAAGAATTTTACAAATCTTGAAAATTTTGCTTTTCTCGATAATCATTTAAAAACTGTTGACCTTGAGGGGATGAAGAACCTGAAATTCGTTTATGGTAATAATAATCAGATCACAGAACTGAAACTGAAAGGCTGCACAATGCTGGAAGTAATTTTTATGGATAATAACCAATTGTCTACTGTTGATCTTACAGGACTTACAGAGTTACGGGACATACGTATCAATGCGAATAATCTGCAAAGGATGGACTTTAGCAATAAACCTAAACTGGAAAAAATACAACTTTTTAGAAATAAACTAACCGAATTGAAAGTTCGTGGATCCCTGGAACTGAAAGATATAGACCTCTCTAATAATTTAATAGTTGAAATTGATCTGAGACCCTTCACTAAACTCATTTCAGTTGATTTCACTAACAATCCGTTAAGAAAAATTAATGTTACAGGCCTGACTAAGCTTGAAACACTCTATTGTGAACCAATATCCCAACAGAGTTATATTAATCAATTAAATACTTCAGGGCTTATTAGTCTTAAAGAATACAAATGGTAAGGAATAAAAAACAGTCTGCTGCTTATAGCAGGCTGTTTTGTTTTTAGCATTATAGTAATTCAATTGACTTTTATTTCTTTTCAGAGGTGAATTTTTCTATTGATTCCTTTGTTACAGGAGTAAAAAAGTTAGGTAATTATACGCCAGTTTACACCAAAGGTATAAATTGAAAACAAAACAACAAAGACCAACTATTAAATTAGTAGGTCTTTTTTTATTAATCTTAAAAATTTACAATATGAATTGGAAAAATTTAAATACAAACAAAAGTTCATATCACAAAAATGAAAGATATGATATGGGAGTTAAAATTAATTGTAATGGGTCTGAATTAAAGTTGTCAATATATTGGCTAATTCCTTATTATCAACAAACTGAGGTAATTCTTCAATATTAGGAAGGTTTTCGTTAACAAATAATACTCTAGCTTGTCCCATTGTAGCTTGAGTAATAGCAACCAAAATGTCAAAATTAGGAGAAGATATTAAATTAGGATTAATTTCAAAATCTACATTGTGCCAAATGGATACAGAACGATGTTCTACATGTTTATTATCTTTAAGATTGTTGTAGTAAATAATTCTTACTTTCAATATTTTTTCTTCTACATGGGGTTTGAATTCAATCCCAACAGAATTTTTTACGACACCTTCTCTTACTATATTACCGTCTTGGTGAAGAGAATTAAGAATGATTTTGCTCATAATTTTTATGATTTTAGTTTATCCAAATATAGTGAAAAAGGTATAATTTTTGTATTTTTGTAGGAATATTTATCGAATAAGAAAGCGTTAAGCTATTTTAATCTGGGTTCTGAAATCTGACAGTTTCTACACTTTGCCCCACACGATTAAAGTAACTGAAGCTCACTCCATATGGTGTGGGTTATATGTTGCTATTTATCATTGGGGCAGGTTTTGTCAGAACCTCAGAACAGGATTAGTAGTCTACAAAGCCCACGCCTTTCTATTTTAACCTCAAAAATATTTCTACTTTGGGTTTTGAGTGGATTAGAAAATTCACTTATGAAAAAAATTATCTTTTCCTTATTTATGTTAATGGGAACTTTTTGCTTTTCCCAAACTGTAACTAAAAAGTATAACTCATATTATAACAGATATGATTATTTCGATTCTTCATCAAACCTCATAGGTTATGAAAAATACAATAGTTACTCTGGAAGATGGGAGTATTATAGCTTAAAAAGCTCTCAACAATCAAGGCAACCTTATCAGTATAAAGATCCTGAACAATTAGATATTTCTAATTTGGGGAACGCTGCAACCACTTTGCAGAACAGATATAATAGCAATCAAAAAAATGCTCAATCTGTTGTAGATGATATTCTTTATAAAATAAAGTCTTTAGATATATCTGATGATCGTAAAAACAGGATCATTGAATCTTTTAACAAGACTGTTATTAATAATATGGAAAGCCTTTATAGAGGTAATGTTAATTGGCTTTATGATGCTGCTAATACAATCATTAAGAATACAAATTAGGAAATATGTTTAACACCAACATAAAATCAGTATTTGAATTAACTCAAACCTTTTCAACAGAACAGAATTGCATTGATTATTTGGAAATGTTGAAATGGAACAAACTTCCTGTAAGCCCTTTTGATGAAAATTCAAAAGTATATAAGTGTAAGAATAATCAATATAGATGTAAGAATACAGGTAAATATTTTAATGTTAAGACGGGAACAATGTTTGAAAATTCTAAAGTTAGTCTTCGTAAATGGTTTATGGCTATTTGGCTTGTTACGTCCCACAAAAAAGGGATTAGTTCTATACAATTAGGAAAAGATATTGGAGTAAGACAGGCAACAGCCTGGTTCATGTTACAAAGAATTAGAGCCTGTTTTGGTATTGAGAATAATAATGAGCTTGAAGGTATTGTAGAATGTGACGAAACTTTTATTGGAGGTAAGAACAAGAACCGTCACAAGGACAAGAAGGTTCCAGACTCACAAGGACGAAGTTTTAAAGACAAAGTTCCTGTGATGGGAATGCTGCAAAGAGATGGTAAAATGAATGCGTTTGTAGTAAATGACACTAAAAGAAAAAGTATTCAACCTTTGATTTGCAGATATGTAAATCCAGAAACAACAATATTAATTAGTGATGAATGGTGGGCTTATAAAGGCTTAGATAAATATTATACTCATAATGTAATCGACCATTCCAAAAAAGAGTATGTAAGTTTGCAGGACAATAATATACACACAAACAACATAGAAGGCAGTTGGAACATACTGAAAAGAAGTGTTTCAGGAATGTACAATCACGTTTCAAAAAAGCATCTTCAAAAATATGTCGATGAATTTGTGTATAGATTTAACCTGAGAAAGGTCACAGACCAAGAAAAATTCAGATATTTGTTGTCAAATTCAAATGTCCGAACTAAGTATAAAGAATTATGTCATTAGGCGAAGCACTTAAAGAAAAAAATGTGAGATACATTACAAAAGATGGTGTAGATTATTTTTATGTTGAAGATATAAAGAAAAATTATGAATACTTTGCATTCGATGGAACTGAAATAATTTACATAGATAATATTCCTTTAGTTGATGGCAAACATGTGCTTAAATTAGTGGAATTCGATTTGAATATGAAAAAGGTTTTAAACTTTAAACCTAAGAAGAAAGATAAAGAATCTTAATCTGTGAATCAATACTTTTGTGAGTAATATTTTTAGTTTTTAAATTTGCATATCTTCTATGTAATGAATATTTTATATATTTAAAGCCTTATAATTATTTGTTTCACCAAATCATATATAATAAGTGCTATGTGGAAAGAACAACTTCCTGATAAATGTCCGACTGATAAGGCAATTGATTTAGAATCTGAAGTATTTAGAGTCACAAAGTCTGAGACTCCTTGTGATGATGATTTTTTAGTATATGCAAAGCTCTATCCAGAAAACACTAGATATCAAAAAGTATGTAAAGCTTATGCAATATCTTTCTTTAATACTATTGAAAATGCAAAAAATGCCATAAAAGCTTCTATTGAAAGAGGAAACAAATTAGGAAATTATATTGCCAAATACAATTTAGTTAAAGAACATGGTAAATCTGAACTAAATGAAAGTAACGGACATATAAGCACATGGTTTTATGACAATGCAAATTTTGAAAGTAATAATACATTAAACATTATTGAGTATAATGACAATTGATTCTAAATATCATATTCCTGAATTCCCACTTAATTTAAGTGTGGTAGAGGCTTTTGATTTTTCAGAAGAACCAGTCTTATTACTTGAACAAGATGAAATTGGAAATTTCTATTTAAGTTATTTAACATATTCTAATGGAGAAGCTGATGTTGAAACAAGATCTTATCTTCAAATAAGTAAAGAAAAACTCCAAAATGTTTTTGAAAATAAAATTTCAGTTTATCATGCTTTTTCAAAACCTGAAAATGGTTCCTTATATGTTATAGATTATGATTTGAGAACTGGTGATGCATTGAATGTATTTCTCATCCCCATAAATGTAATATCTGAATACAATTTAGTACCTGATTGGTATGATTATAATTTTGATTATTCAATTAAAGAGGTTGAACTAAGTGAGACATATATCTTAAACTATTCTGAGAAAAAGCAAAATTTAATATTTGATTTTTATTTACAAAGTGAAAATTTAAAATCATCTATAAAGCCATATGCTTTTTTTAAAGTTTTTACGCCTGTAGTTGATATAATCAAAAATTTAGTAGGTTTTGATAGTAGAAATGCTGATAAATATCTCGAATTTTCAAATCTAAGACAGGCATCATTAGGTATCACAATTGAGATTAATTACTCTAATGATTTATTTTTAGAAAAGGAAGATATTGCAATAAATACAATTATCGATTTATTAAATGCACAAAATCAAGAGGACTTTAAGAAAGTTATCAATTCTACTAAAGACACGAAATATATAAAAGAATATTCTTTAATTATAAAAACAATCATTGATAATAAAGCAACTCTTAGTACTGCATATGCTAATCCTATTACAAAAGAGGTTAAGTATGCTATATTAGATGAGGAAAAAGCTAAAATTGCAAAATCAATTATTGATGAATCGTTTGAAGTTATTGAAGACATTGAAATAATAGAAGGGATATTTAGGGAGATCGATATTGATGCAAAAGAACCTTCTTTTAAAATATATGCCCCTAGTGAAGATATCTCAATAAGGGGTAAATTTGAAACCTCAATACTTGAAAAGATACAAAATGATTATGTAAATATTGGAAAAGAAAACTATCGATTTACAATAAAGACTTTATATTATCCTGAAACAACTGTTAAATCAGAAGAAATAAAGAGGTATATAACAGACTATGAGTTAATTAATAAAGAATAATAAATATTAAGAGGACTAATTAATTTTAGTCCTCTTTTATTTTTAACAAGTTAGTGTAAACTAACGTATAATTACCAAAAGTTAATAAGGTTACCATCAGGATCTCTGAACAGTAATGATTGATTACCCCACGGCATTGTAGCAGGCTCCTGCACGATGTTAGGAGATATAAAGCCTCTCAGCCTCTTAAATTCTTTCTCTACATCATCAACCATAAACTCTATAATTGCAGAACGGTTTTCGGCAGGTTGGGCAATGCTTTCGCCACCAAAAAACTGCAGGGTCTTAGTGCTTCCGATCGCAAGAGTTGCTGTGGGTGTTTTCAGCTCGGCAAAATCAGGAGTATACTGTATTGCCTTAATTCCTGTTATTTGTTCATAAAACGGGACTAAACTTTCAATATTGGCTGTAATAATACGGATTGATACTAAATTCATTTTTGAAGATTTAAAATTATTCTACAAAAATAGGATGGAGTTGTGACAAGAGGGTGTCAGTAGATCTTACTTTATTTAGTTATCCGGTTTGAATCATTTACCTGTCATATACAAAAAATCCCAACTTTCGTCGGGATTTTAAGTTCAAACAAAACCTATTTTGAATCTCCAGGCTTGTGTTTGTGCGGTTTCAATTCCGGATGTTTCGGTTTGGTTTCCGGTGTTACTCTTTGCCTTCTGTCAGGAGTTCCGTCTGGTTTGTTAGGTTTTGGTCCTGGTTTAATGGCTTTGATTGTTTCCATATAAAGATTTTTATTAGTAGTCTAAAATTAATATTTCGCTAAAACTTTTCATTACGGAAAGCCATAACGAAGACTATAAAAATATCTTTATCACACCGTCGAAATTTTATAGCAATTTACCCTTTATGATAAGGACATCCCGCAGCTGCAGCCGTTTCACTGGCGCTACTCAGATGAATTCTGCTGCCATCAAAGAACTGCTCTTCGATAACACGTCTCTGATCTTCAGGAATATCTTCCAGTTTACGAAGCGTATTGACCTGAATGTGAGGCCAGCTTGTGGTACCGCCGTCATTTCCGAAATCAAATTCGAAAAATACAATCTGTTCGTATTGTAACTGTAGTATTTCTTTTCCATTTTCAATCACGGTTTCGATCCACAATCTGAAATCTACCTCAACGGTTGGAACAAACCGGTTCACAAAAGGGACGTTTAAAATTCCGCCCTGTGCTCCGGTTTTCATTTTGGATGACATTTTAACATGAACGTAATTGCTGACTTGCTGACCTCTTAACGTATCCCGAAGCTTCAGATCCGGGCGTACGGAATATGGATATAAATTATCAGCCAATATCCGTTGGGTATAGATCTTATTTGAACCGGGATCATTCTCATCAGTCAGTTTTTCATGTACCCAGGCCGGAGCCGGCTGATCAAGATCAATAGGATTGGCAGAGCTTGCTCCTGCGCCACCCATAGTACGTGAAATAGAAAGGTGATCCGTTTCCCATGCTGCGTTACCATAAGGGAATTCGGGAGAACCATTAATTAAATAACTTCCACCCTGAGGGGCAATATCTCCCAATAAAGTAATCGTGCTGCCATGAGGAATAACACCACTTCGCGAAATAGAGTAGTCAGGGATAAAATAAGGCCCGTCGATTCCTGCTCCTGGTTTTAATTCCTGGGCCGGGATAATCTCATAATATTGCTGTCCCGGTTGTAATTCACTTAGAAGGATATATTTCTTTTCCTGCCCTTCAGGTGTTACTCTTACAAGAGGCTCGTCTCTGTATTCTCCTTTATATCCGTAATTTTCAAAATCCTCCTGTGAAAAAGCATGAATACCGCGGTCTTTTTCAATAGATTCTTTAGTTGCTGCATGATTGTAAACATCACTCAGCCATAGATACATGCCGTTTTCTTCATGAATAGGAGTGTATTTTAAAGTATCCTGTCCTGCTTCGGTATTAACACTTTTAATGCTTTGTTCATATTTAACGGCTCCACAAAACAATTCGCTGGCACCACCACGGTTACGGACACCACCCGGAACAATGGAAAATGTTAATTTCTCAATATATTCTTCACAGGCAAAACTGAATTTCCCCGGAATGGTACCTGAATTTGCGCCCGGAGAAGGCATAATCGTAGTATGGATTCCGCTGGCTAATGATGGATGAGGTACATTTTTATTGTAATTGGCGTTGTAGCTTACCCATGTTCCATCCAGTGCTGCCAGAATTCCATAATCTACACTGTTTTCAATATTCTGCAGGTTGTCCTCTCTAAATGGCCTCACCGGATCATCAATAAGAAGTTTTGAATATCCATTCATTATTTCTGCCAGAGCGCTTTTACTTTCATCCGGGCTTTTGCGGAATAACTGTTCTCCCGCTTCGGGGCTTTCTTTTTTTCTTTTAAGCATGATACATAGTTTTTATGGTTATTAGTTTGTAGGATATTCAAAAGTTGGCCCTGCATTTTGTTGGGCATTCAAAGGCTGGTTCATCAATCCGACAGCCTGTTCTTTCAGAGCATACATATACATGATCGATTTTTCCAGTTCTTTTGCGTTGCCTTCTACTGCAGCCTGAATAGCATCCAATAGATTTTTATAAGTCTGGTTAAATGCTTTTCCCTGTGCATATAATTGCGGATTCGATTGATAATCTGCCATTTTAGGATTGGGTTTTATCGGATAAGCTGCATTCCAGTCTACGGGTAATTCTTTTCCTGTTGGTGGTGTGGTTACCGGCATCATACCATTTTCATCCATAAAAGGTTCATAATTTCCCCCAACATAAAAATGCTCATGGAAAACTTCCTTAAATCTGAAATAATGGGCCAATTCCGCACCTTCTTCAAACTGGGAAGGATCAACATCAAAAATAGAATCATCCGCACCTTCACCTTGTCCCTTGATCTCCTGGAAAACAGCGATTACCCCTGTTAAAGCTTCTACAGCATGCAATTTTCCGCCACTTCCGTAATATTGCTCGGGACGGATCTGTTTTGCCGGATCTCCTGTAAAAATTCCGCCTGTATTTAATTCTTCAAAACTCTGTGGAAGACTTCCATGCTCTTTGTAATAAGCAATAATTTGGAAAACAACAATATAAAAGAATAAAACATCATAATATTCTCCAATGGTATGAACATTTTCCATGATGAAACCTTTCATATTTTCAAGGGTCCAGAAGTTGTTCTCCTGTAAAGCACTTTTAGATGATAATGTGCCTGTCTCAGTTTCATAATCATATTTCGGAGCTTTCACCAAAGGATTACTCGGGCTTTCGATAGCGATAAAGGTTGCAATACTGTTTGTGGAGAATGTTTCCAGACCTACATAGAAATCGACATTCATCGGTAATTTCATCGGGTAGGTGGGATAATTCTGCGGCCTGTTGACAGAAGGCTGAATACTTACCGCATTCATTACATTACAAACCATAATCATGTGAAGCATTTCTTCAACGGCAACACTCCTGATGATTTGGGAAGCTAACGCATTGGTTCCGTCTTTAATCGAATACAAAGCCGTAAGATAAGGCGGGATTGTAGAGTGCTCGATAAGAATGGCGGTTTGCAAAAGATCCTGTAAAACAGGACGATAATCGATCTCAGCCAATTCTTTTTTAGCTTTGGAAGCTTTACCTGATAATTCCGGAACTTCTGATCCGAACTGCGAACTTAAATATTCATTAAATCCTTCAGTCTGGTCATTTAATAAGAGATTAGTCAGGGTTTTGCTGTGATGCTTTAATCCTTCAATCCAATCTGCTTTACTGATTGCAGAATCAAATAATAAAGAAGATAATGAAAAGGCATCTGCAACAATTGCATTTCTGCCTGAAATATTCGCCCCTTTTAATAAAGTTTCCTGAGGCTCTGTTTTATTGATAAGTCTTTGTCTCATGTTTTCAGTTTTTTAATTTAATTTCCAGATCAGTCAGGATCGATTCCACCGAACGGATCGTGAATGCAGATAAAGTTAAAGTAGGGTTTGAAGTGCCCAGAGTCGTCATATTTCCGGCTCCGACGATGTATAAATTCGGGTGATCCCAGGATTTACAATAGCTGTTCGTTACAGAATCATCCGGATTGGAGCCCATCCTGTGAGTTCCCACAATGTGGCCGGCTCCGTTGTAAGAATACCTCACATTGTTGTACATAAAAGTATTGTTGTCGGTTGCATTATACTTTGTGAAATCTTTAATTCCCAATCTTTCAAACATCTGATCTGAAGCCAGTTTAGCCTGCTCCATGGCTCTCTTTTCATAATCTGTAAGTTCATAATGAATAACAGGGCGGGGAATGCCCAGTGCATCCATGTACTGATCATTGATGGTAACCCTGTTGTTGGGATTGGGAAGCTGCTCAATTTCAAAATGAAATAAAACCTGTCTTGAAAGCCTGTAAGCCAAAGCCTCCTTCAATTCTTCCCCAAAAAGGCCTTCACTCAAAAATTCCGAAAGATCGGATCCCGGTGAAAATGTTGGCCAGCTCCAGCCCCAATTATCAAGCGGAGAAATCCACGCCGAAAATTCACTTCTGAAATTACCGTCCCGGAAAGACGAAATATTGGTGGTAGAACCCGGACCTCTGTATGGATAAACCGGCTCAGGGAATAATCCCCACGTCAGCATTACCATATGATCCATTAAATTCCTTCCTACCTGATCACTGCGGTTGGCCACCGTTTTTTCAACTTTCTGACCGTTTTCAATAGCTGTATATTTTGAATTCAATAAAATTTTCGGGTTTTCAAAAGCATTGGCTGCCAGGATAACGATGGAATCCGAAGTATCAATGGCCTCTTCCACAAAATCTGTTTTCTCTTTTGAAATATATCTTCTCAGATGGACTTTTGAAATCTGATCTTTATCATCAACACTTAACCTGTAAACAACACTCTGGGCTTTAATCTTCAGGTACGGATTACGGGTAAGGTTATCATTTTCATTGACTTTATATAACGCTTTTTTCAACGTTTTTAAAGCATTGTATTTTGCCTGCACCGGACAGATCGGAACGCAGGATGCATTACCTTCGCAACGTTCTCCCATATAAGGATTCCAGACTGAGCCCAATGCTTTGTATTCTTCTTTTTCTGAGCTGTCCAAAACCAGCTTATATCCTGACTGTGTGGTTTCAGCTTTAATGATTTTTGTTTTTCCGTATTTTGGATTGGGAGTTGAATTTCTTCCCTGTGGAGAAGGAACCAGTGTTAACGGGATATTTTCAAAATTTAACTGAACACTTGTTCCGGCAAGACCTTCCATGATCTTTTGATCCATATAGCTCTGGGGAATTTCTTCCATCGGGAAAACATAATCTCCATAATACTGTTCCATACTTTCAGAAATAGGGTATTCCTGTTTTATTTCCTGAAACACCGATTTCAAATTCGGCCATTTCATAATAAGGTTTTAAAGTATCATAATCAATCGGCCAGTCCATAGCTCTTCCGTATTTTTCCTTTAAAAAGAAATCATTCGGAAGCATTCTCGGCGTTGTTCCCAGCCAGTGAAGCGTTGTTCCGCCACCCACTCTGATGGCATCGCTTGCAAACGGCATCGGGCCAAACTGAACGAGATATCCCTTTTTATCCGGAAACGGTGGGGTGATAGGTTCCATATCCAAAACATTCGGCGAAGGAGCCTGTTTTAAGTTGGGATAAGGTGAATTCGGAACTTTGGCTTCCTGCCGATAAAAAGTACGCATATACTCATTATAATTAGTCATTGATGACACGGAATCCAGTTCTAAACCTGCCTCTAAACCGGCTTCAAACATCAATACCGATAATTCACGGATGTTCTCAGATTTCCCGGCATCTGCACGGTGAATCATTTTCCCTTTTTCCGTATCGAAAACATGATCGGTCAGGAGTTTCGCGATCAGTGATCCTGCAATCCCCGTTCCTACGATGATCACATCTTTTTTGTTGTCTGTCTGGCTCATGAGTTGCTGTTTACAGGTTTAACGTTCCAGGATTTGTAACCGGGCTGTTTGGCTCCCGGCGGATGGGCGTGCATGACATTCCAGACCAATCCTTCTTTGTAGGAAAGATCATTGATATAAGCTCCTTCCCAGGTTCCCAGATACCAGATGGTGATCACTTTGCCTGCGATATCATTCATTCCGGGATCTGCCATAATTTCGGAGGCAATAGCATTTCTTAACTGATCTCCGGTAAATGAATTTTCAAACACATTTTTGGAAACTGTAAGAAATTCTACAAAAGTGGCGGCTTCCAAATTTCCTAAAATGTAGGTGTAATAGGTTTCAGCCAGGCCTGTAGCCTGTAATTCGTTCACAGAAAAACCGGTAAGCGCTTCTGAGACGGACATAAACACGTCGAAATAATAATCGTCGACATTGAGGATTTTGTTAATAATAATCATTCCTTTAAAATTTGATGTTAAGGTATTTTTCAGCTCCTCCTTATGAGGGAGTCAAACATGCAGTTGATTAAGACCTGTCAGTCTTTTCGGAATACCATTGTAGAACCCATCTCTTTTTTAAGAAATGAATATTTGTTTTTTAAGGCTATCCATAGTTATCAGTTTTTTATTTATCCGAAATTAATCAGATATTGTTACATAAGATTCAGTATTTCTACGTAATTTTTATTTGTATTTTTTGTAAATGATTAAAAAAAGGCTTTAAACAATAGGCATTCGGGGTATTATATTTTCACTTTGTTTAGAATTATTTTAAATAAAAGAGTGGGTTTAAAACAGCTTTTGTTATCTTCGACTGAAATTGCTTAACCTCAGTTTATTACTTGTGTTTTACAATGTAATCCTTAAAAACAAATCAGATAAAACCATTTTATTACTTTTTATTAACAGCAATTTTATTTCTTACAAATTGCACCGATGATGCACGACCTAATGTTCCGGTTCCAGTTCATGAAACCTTTACGATCAAATCAAAATATGTTAGTGAAACAAGAACGATCAATATTGGACACCGGAAGGCTATTCCAAAGATTCCGTTCCTTTACCCGTAATGTATATGGCGGATGGAGGAATAATGCAAGAGTTTCTCATATGGCCACTACACTTCCAGAACTCATAAAATCAAAAAAAATACCGCCCATCATTTTGGTCGGAATTGAGAAAACACAGGATACAAGGAATTTGGTTATATGGTCGGGGAGTCCGAAAAATTCAGGATCTTTATGAAAGATGAGTTAAAAATACGGCTGATAAAGTTTCATTGAGATGAAAAGCTCAACAATGAAACTTTATGAATTAATACTTTAGACTTATTGTTTCTGTTTCTTTCAATGACCGGTTTTCATATCGCAAAGAAAAATTATGGATCGGATTTCTCTAAAATGAGCCGAGTTTTTTAATCTATAAAATAGATTTTCCAAAGAATGCTTCATAGCAGTTTGCTGCTTTTCTTTAATTTTCTTAAATATAGCAGTCGAATTTAAAAGCTTTGCGTTAATAAAAAATGATTGAGTGAAAAAAAATAGTATAACATTAGCTTTTATTTAAAGTTCCATCTTCAATAGATAAGCAGGCAGCGAAAAAGGTTTCATCGTACTATCTTCTGCAACTGAAAACCCGGATTCTTTCATAAATTCCAGTAAAGGATCATGGGTTACTATATTCATCCATACGATATCAGTAAATGAAATGGCAGATCTTGTTTTTTTCCACAGTGATTGCCTTACTTCCTGAGTATCAAATTCCTGAAGAATGACGAAATTCAATTCCGTTATTCTTTTTTCTTCCGAATATCCGGGGTAAACGGAACCGCTTTTCAAAATGCTGTAGGCAATGGGTTGCTCATTAAGATAAGTTATGATAAGTTGATTGGATAAATCATTCAGCTCATTGATCATCTTTCTTGAGTCTAAACTCCCGATATAATTTTTGATTTCCTCATCCGGAACCTTTTCTTTATAGAGATTGTTAATAGCTGTTGTTTTTATAGTAAGAAGATCAGCAACGCCTTCATCAGATCCTATGGTGAATTTTGAAATGATATCCATAAATTTTTTATTCAAAGTTACACGGTTATTGAATTCAAAAGAATAGCTGTTAAAAATTTTTATCAATATCGATTAATGAATTTATTTATTTCTGCAGTACCAATTTTTATTTCAATGAGGGCAATTTAACCTGATGGAATAGAGTTGTACGTTAATATTAGCCCAAAAGTATTCTATATTCATTCTAAATTTTAACAATTCTTGCTATTTCTGAAATTTTTTTTAAGCCAACTATTGCAAAACCCACCATAAAACCTATATTTGCAGCCTAAATTTTAAAAATAATGAAAGAATTAATTGAAAAAATCAACACGGAATTTGAAGCATTTGCATCTGAAGCAAATCAACAAGCAGAAAAAGGAAACAAGGCTGCGGGAACCAGAGCTCGTAAATCAGCTTTGGAACTAAGCAAATTGTTCAAAGAATTCAGAAAAGTTTCTGTTGAAGAATCAAAAAAATAAATCATTTTAAGCCGGCTCGATGAGCCGGCTTTTTTTATCAACTTTATTCTCTTCTTAATACATCCGGCTGATATTTTTCTTTAATACAGCTAATTTTTCACCATTCATTTTTAGTTTTCCCTGAATTCCTTTATCTTTATTCCAATCTATAAAGTTATGAAGATAAACACCTTTTTTGCCATGCCGGCTGTTGTACTGGCTGTGCAGTTTTCGTGGGGACAGGCACCGGCAAAATCACAGGAAAAACTTAATCCTGTTGTAGAAAGTTTTGTGAATGAAGTGAATAACAATTCCCAGCTGGAGAATCTCGCCTATGAACTTCTTGACGGCATCGGGCCCCGTCTTGTAGGTACTCCGGAAATGCTGGCTGCCAATGAATGGACGGCTAATAAATTGCGTTCATGGGATATCGATGCCAATCTTCAGCAATTCGGAACCTGGAAAGGATGGCAGAGGGGAATTACCCATGTTGATATGACTTATCCGCGGGTAAAATCTTTGTCTGCAACACAGCTTGCATGGAGCCCATCTACTAAAAAAGCGATAGAAGCAGAAGTAGTAGTGCTTCCTAAAGTGTCTTCCAAAGCTGAATTTGATAAATGGCTGCCTTCTGTAAAAGGAAAAATCGTATTGATGGCGCAATATCAGAAAATTGGTCGTTCTGATGAGCAGATCAAAGAATTTGCAACGCCGGAACTGTACGAAAAATTAAAAGCCGAAAAAGATAAAGCTTCAAAAGATTTTAAGGATTATGTGAATAGCATTGGTTATGATAACAATACACTTCCGGATGCTTTGGAAAAAGCAGGAGCCGTGGGAATTGCAATTTCCAACTGGACCGGAATCATGGGAGCAAACAGGATTTTTGGAGCTAAAACAACAAAAATTCCTATGCTGGATATTGATGTGGAAGATTACGGAATGCTTTTCAGAATGGCAGAAAAAGGAGCAAAACCTAAAATTAAAGTGGAAGCTCAGTCAAAAATTCTTCCTGAAGCCAAAACTTTCAATACGATCGGAATGATCAAAGGAAAGGAAAAACCGGATGAATATGTAATCCTTTCTGCCCACCTTGATTCATGGGACGGTGCGCAGGGAGCAACGGATAACGGAACAGGGGTGCTGACCATGCTTGAAACCATGAGAATATTGAAAAAATATTATCCGAACAATAAAAGGACCATACTTGTAGGACTTTGGGGAAGTGAAGAACAGGGATTGAATGGCTCCAGAGGCTTTGTGGCAGATAATCCGGAAATTATGAAGGGTGTGCAGGCTGCCTTTAACCAGGATAATGGGACAGGCCGCGTAGTGAATATCAGTGGCCAGGGATTTGTAAAAGCTTATGATTATATCGGAAGATGGCTGAATGCTGCTCCCAAAACTGTAAGAGATAATATCAAAACAGACTTTCCGGGAATGCCCGGCGGAGGCGGATCAGATCATGCATCGTTTGTAGCTGCCGGAGTACCCGGGTTTTCGTTAGGATCACTTAACTGGGGATATTTCGGGTATACATGGCATACCACAAAAGATACCTATGATAAAATTGTGTTTGATGAAGTAAAAAATAATGTAATCCTTACTGCCACTTTAGCATATATGGCTTCAGAAGATCCTGAATTTACCAGCAGGGAAAGAAGGGTAATGCCGCAGGATGACAAGGGAGAAACGGTAAAATGGCCGGAAGTAAAGGAACCGAGAAGAGATTCGAAAGAATTTAAATAAAACTATATCAGCCGCCTCAGTAATGGGGCGGGTTTTTTATCAGTATGGTTTATTAAAGTTTTCAAAGACAATCAAATATTCTTTAAAGTAAAAGATTCTGGTTACTTTCCTGAGGTTTTAACAGTTCTTTAATTTCAGGGATTTTACTTTCCTTTACAATGTAAGTTTTACAGATTTTATTATTCATGTGCATACTGAAGTTCATTTGAGTGCCCGCTGATCTTATTGCGCTATTGGGAGGAATATAATCTGTGAAAACAGGATAAAAGTTGGCCAGGCATAGAACATTTCTTTGCAGTGATTTAAGGAAGCCGGGATAATTTCCATAATCATTAAGAACTTTAATTCTAAATATTTTCTTTCCTAAGGTTGTTCCCCGGTACATTTCTGTAAGTGTTCCTGAAATAATGACAACAGGAATACAAAGCAATACAGAAATAAGTGCATGTATTTTAAATAACATAAAGAAAATGAGAAAGAAAGGAAGCATATCAATCACTTTTGCAAAAAGTCTTTCTGTCTCATTTCCTTTGTATCCGGGGTTATAAGGAAGATAATATTCGTAGGCATGGTATATTCTGTAACCCCACTCATCAAATTGTTGAGTCGGTCTGTGAATGATTTTCCTTTCTTTAACTTCCGATATTTTCATAGCGGGTATCTTTTATAATATCATGCTCAACTGAATTCTTTTTCTGGATTCGTCAATTTCCGTTACCTTCACTTTCACATGCTGGTGCAATTTGACCACTTCATTTACATCCGAAACAAAGCCGTCTTTTAATTGTGAAATGTGGACTAGTCCGCTTTCCTTGATTCCCAGGTCTACAAAACACCCGAAGGCTGTAATGTTGTTGACAATTCCCGGAAGGATCATTCCGGTTTTTAAATCTTTAATGCTTTTTACACCAGGATCAAATTCAAATATTTTGGCTGCTTTTCGCGGATCAAGTCCTGGTTTTACAAGTTCTTTTAAAATATCCTGTATTCCTAAAATTCCGATTTCCGTGGTGATGTATTTTTCCGGTTGGATTAAAGCGATTTTCTCTTTGTTGGCGATGAGTTCATCAGTTTTAATTCCCAGATCTTTTGCCATTTTTTCTACAATTCCATAGGCTTCAGGGTGTACAGCAGAATTATCCAGAGGGTTTTTACCATTGGTGATTCTGATAAACGCAGCGGCCTGTTGAAATGTCTTTTCTCCTAATCTCGGAACTTTTTTTAACTGTTTACGATCTTCAAATGCTCCGTTTTCAGTCCGGTAGTTAACTATATTTTCAGCCATTTTTTCACCGATTCCCGAAACATAACTTAAAAGCGGCTTGCTCGCTGTATTCAGGTTAATTCCCACCGAATTTACACATTTCATCACGGTAGAATCCAGTTCGTTTTTCAATTGGGTCTGATCTACATCATGCTGATATTGTCCGACACCAATAGATTTGGCATCAATTTTCACCAGCTCGGCTAAAGGATCGGCTAATCTTCTCCCGATAGAAACCGCTCCACGAACGGTAACATCATAACTCGGAAATTCCTCACGTGCAATTTTGCTCGCAGAATAAACCGAAGCTCCGGCCTCCGAAACCACAAAAACCTGCAATGGCTTATCAAAAGCAATTTTCTTAATAAAAAACTCTGTTTCTCGGCTTGCAGTCCCGTTTCCGATAGAAACCGCCTCAATATGATAAGCATTGACCATAGAACGGATCTTTTTCATGGCCATTCCCGTTTCGTTTTGGGGAGCATGAGGATAAATGGTTTCATTATGCAAAAGATCTCCCTTTTCATCAATACATACAACCTTACAGCCACTTTTATAACCCGGATCAATGGCTAAAATACGCTTTTCACCCAATGGCGGGGCTAACAATAACTGGGTTAAATTTTCAGAAAAAATTTCAATGGCCTTCTTATCGGCTTTTTCCTTTGCTTCCTGCAAGCTTTCGTTGGAAATAGCAGGCTCTAAAAGTCTTTTGTAGCTGTCTTTTATAGCCAGTACAATCTGATCCGAGCTCTCGTTATCAGATTTGATAACAGCTTTCTCAATGAAATCGATGGCTTCCTCCTTATCCACTTCTACATTTACTTTTACAAAACCTTCAGATTCTGCTCTCAACATAGCCAGAAGCCTGTGGGAAGGTGTTCTGTTTAAGTTTTCATTCCATTCAAAATACTGCGAAAATTTCTGGGCTTCTTCCTCATCCTTTTTTGCTTTCACTACCTTTGATGTAATGGTAGCTTTCCGTTGAAATAAACGGCGCAGGTTTTTACGCACATACATGTTTTCATTGATCCATTCAGCCATAATGTCTCTTGCTCCCTGAAGAGCTTCTTCCTCAGAGGCAACTGTATCATTGATATATTTTGAAGCCAGAAACAGAATGTCATTGTTTTTCTGACTCATAATAATTTTGGCTAAAGGTTCGAGTCCTTTTTCTTTTGCTGCATCTGCCCTGGTTTTTTTACGCTTTTTATAAGGAAGGTATAGATCCTCAAGTTCCTGAATATCGAAGCTTTCTTCAATTCTCTGTTTTAGCTCAGGAGTTAAAGCATTTTGTTCTTCCACAGATTTTAAAATCGTTTCCTTACGTTTTACAATTTCTTCAAACTGTTTATTGATCTTTGAAATCTGCTCGATTTGTACTTCATCCAGATTTCCGGTGAAATCTTTTCGGTACCGTGAGATAAAAGGGATGGTACAGTCTTCTGAAAGCAGTTGCAGAGTATTGTTAATGCTTTTTTCAGGTATGTTGAGTATCTGTTTTATATAGCTTGTAGCGTTCATTTTAAATTTTAAACAGCTAAAATAGGCAATTTTAATATGGAGTGAAATATTTTAAATGCAGTCCCGTTTACTATTTCAATGATCAGAATGAAGAAAAAATACCTGTTTTAATATTTTCTTGATGTAGGTTAAGATGATAAATAATAAGGTTTTTCTATTTTTGAAACTTCAAGATTTAAAATTTGAAATATATTTAGATTTTGATAAAACAATTTTTTAAACAATTAAATAATATGAAAAAAATTAGTGTAATTGCATTAGTAGCAGTAGGACTGCTTGCAGCATCGTGTAATAAAGAAAAAGCAGCTGAGACGGCAACAGCAACTCAGGAGCAGACCGTAGCAGAAAGCAAAGGAGAAGTATTGACAGTAGATGCTGCAACTTCTGTAGTAAACTGGAAAGCCGCTCACAAAGGAGGTATGGCACCTCGTTGGGGAACTCTGAATGTAAAATCCGGAGATTTAAGCATTGAAGGAGGTCAGCTAACTGCAGGAAACTTTGTGATCGATATGAATTCTATCAAAGTAGACCCGGCTTCAGTAACGGAAAAAGATAAAAAACCGGAAGATCTTGAAAAGCATTTAAAGACTCCTGATTTCTTTGATACAGCGAAAAATCCTACTTCTGATTTCAAAATTACAAGTGTTACAGATTTGAAAGAAGCACCTGCAGATGCGATTGCCGGAGCTAATAAAACAGTAAGCGGAAACCTTACCTTATCAGGAAAAACAATGAATGTAACTTTCCCTGCTAAAGTGGATGTAACAGAAAATTCAGCTGCTATTGAAGCTAAATTTACAGTTAACAGAGCTGATTGGGGAATTAAGTTCGGTACTTCAGAAGCAGATCCTGCTGAATGGATGATTAGCAAAGACATCGAGATCGGTGTTAATGTAAAAGCTAAAAAATAAATTGTTAGAAACAAAAAATGAAGAGCTGCTTTTTTAGGAATGCAGCTCTTTTTTATTATAGTATTTAACATCCACAAACGAATAAAACTTTCTATATTTATGAAAAACACAGATATGAAAAATAAAGTTAGGGGTTGGATGTATATTTTATTATGCTCAGATGACAGTTATTATACCGGAAGTACAAACAACCTTGAACGCAGAATTCTCCAGCATCAAAAAGGGGAAGGCTCCAATCATACTAAAAAAAGGCTTCCTGTCAGACTCATCTATTTTGAAGAGTATGACCGTATTGATCTCGCCTTTTACAGAGAAAAGCAAGTACAAGGCTGGAATCGTAAGAAAAAAGAAGCTCTGATTAACGGAAATTCTGAATTGCTTCCTCAATTGGCAATAGCTTATAGAGATCTGATTTAAAGGTGGCTTCGAGTGCCTCAGCCACCTTTCATAGTATTATTGAAATAGTTGTTTATGAGATAATAAAATGGAATTGTAGTGTAATGTTGTGTATCTCAGTGAACTGTTAGAATCTTGTTGAACATAAATAAAAATCAAGCATTTGTAAAAAATGGGACAGGTGGCTTCGAGTGCCTCAGCCACCTTTCATAGTATTATTGAAATAGTTGTTTATGAGATAATAAAATGGGATTGTTGTGTAATGTTGAGTATCTTAGTGTACTGTTAGGATCTTGTTGAACATAAATATAATACATAAATAAAAAATCAAGCATTTGTAAAAAGACCAGTACAAGGTGGCTGAGGCACTCGAAGCCACCGTTCAATCACTACTTTTGCATTAATGATATATATTCTGTTTTTAATTAACCTGTTTTCCCTGATTGTTTTTGGTTGGGATAAAAGACTTTCTGTCAGGCATAAAAGAAGAATCTCAGAAAATATGCTTTTGGGGCTGACGTTTTTCGGTGGAACTATAGGATCTGTTTTAGGGATAATCATTTTCAGACATAAAATTTCAAAGGCATCATTTTTATTAAAGCTCGGAGTAATTATTTTGATACAGGCTGTATTGATTTATTTTTTTGAAAAATATCTTTGGTATTAATTATTTAATCTCATTGAAGTTTCCGGACGCTTTTTCTCAAAATTTTTTATAATATACTTTATTTTAGAGGTTTAAATGTCAATTTATTTTAATATACTCATTATGAATTTGTTAAATAATTGAACTTGTTGCTAATATTTCATTAAAAAACACTATTTTTGCACCCGTAAAAATCATTCATGCAAAACATTAGAAATATTGCGATTATCGCACACGTTGACCACGGGAAGACGACTTTGGTTGACAAGATTATTCATGCTACAAACATTTTCAGAGAAAATCAGGAAAGTGGAGAATTAATAATGGATAACAATGACCTTGAAAGAGAAAGAGGGATTACGATCTTATCCAAAAATATTTCTGTTACCTATAAAGACACTAAAATTAATGTAATTGATACTCCTGGTCACGCCGATTTCGGTGGAGAAGTAGAAAGAGTTTTAAAAATGGCAGATGGGGTAATTTTGTTGGTAGATGCCTTTGAAGGGCCGATGCCTCAGACAAGATTCGTACTTCAGAAAGCTTTGGAACTTGGTTTAAGACCATTAGTTGTTATCAATAAAGTAGATAAGCCAAACTGTCGTCCGGACGAAGTTCACGATCAGGTATTTGACTTATTCTTCAACCTTGAAGCTACTGAAGAGCAGTTGGATTTCCCAACGTTCTACGGATCTTCAAAACAGGGTTGGTTCAACACTTCATTAGAGCAGACTGAAGATATTTTACCATTATTAGATGGAATTTTACAATACGTTCCCGAGCCGAAAGTAACGGAAGGAAATCTTCAGATGCAGATCACTTCTCTTGATTATTCTTCATTCTTGGGAAGAATCGCGATCGGAAAAGTGACGAGAGGGGAGCTTAAGGAAGCTCAATGGATCGGTCTTGCTCAGGCAGACGGTAAAATTGTAAAAGGAAAAGTAAAAGAATTATACGTTTTCGAAGGTTTAGGAAAGAAAAAAGTAACTGAAGTTCAGGCCGGAGACATCTGTGCTGTAGTAGGTTTTGATGCTTTCCAGATCGGAGATTCTTTCGTAGACCTTGAAAATCCTGAACCATTGGAAAGAACTGCAATTGATGAGCCTACATTGAACATGACGTTCTCTATCAACAATTCACCTTTCTTTGGTAAAGATGGTAAATATGTAACTTCCAATCACCTGAAAGAGAGATTGATGAAGGAACTGGAGAAAAATCTTGCATTAAGAGTTCAGCAGACTGATGATGCGAATACTTTCCTTGTTTTCGGTAGAGGTATTCTTCACTTATCGGTTTTGATCGAAACAATGAGAAGAGAAGGATATGAAATGACAATCGGCCAGCCACAGGTTATCCTAAGAGAAATCGATGGAGAAAAATGTGAGCCTTATGAATCTTTGGTTGTAGATGTTCCTGAAGAATTTGCTTCAAGAGTTATCGATTTGGCAACGCAGAGAAAAGGTGACCTTCATATTATGGAAACTAAAGGAGAGATGCAGCACATGGAATTCGAGATTCCTTCAAGAGGTTTGATCGGATTACGTTCTCAGATGTTGACTGCTACTGCCGGTGAAGCTATTATGGCACACCGTTTCACAGAATATAAGCCTTTCAAAGGTGCAATTCCAGGAAGAAATAATGGAGTATTGATCAGCAAGACTCAAGGTCCGGCTACAGAATATTCTATCGCTAAATTACAGGACAGAGGTAAGTTTTTCGTTGATCCGGGTGAGGAAATCTACGCAGGTATGATCATCGGTGAGCAAAACAAACCTGGTGACCTGGTTGTAAACATCGTAGAAGCAAAACAGCTGAACAACATGAGAGCTTCAGGAAAAGATAAAGATACCGGTGTTGCTCCGAAAATCTTATTCTCATTAGAAGAATGTATGGAATATATCCAGGGTGATGAAGCGATTGAAGTAACGCCGAACTTCATCCGTATGAGAAAGAAATTACTTTCTGAAGAAGAAAGAAAAAGAGTTGAAAGATCAGCGAAAGCTTAATCAAATTCTTATAAATATAGTAAAGCCCTGAATTTTCGGGGCTTTTTTTATGAAGTAACAAATAAAATGTTTATTTTTTCCCCTTAAGTTTAAAAATAATTTAAAGTAGTTTTGCAGACTATGAAAGTGATTCAATTAAAGCTAGTATTTTTATTAGGGATTTTTGCGGCATGCAGCAGCTCCTGTTCAGTTCAGAATAATGTGGTAAAGCCCGTACCGGATAAAAATACAATAAAACCGGATAAAAATATTTCAAAACCTAAAGATTCCGTTGTGATCAATAAACCGGTAATTCCGCCAAAGGAGGAAGTTTTTAAAGTAAATCTTCCTGCCATTAACAGGGAATTCCGTGGTGTATGGATTGCAAGTGTTGCCAATATCAACTGGCCTTCAAGAAATAATCTGTCAGTTGATCAGCAAAAAGCTGAAGCCATCAGTATGTTGGATATGCTGAAAGACAATAATTTTAATGCTGTTATATTTCAGGTCCGCCCTTCTGCCGATGCTTTATATACAAGCTCAATTGAGCCTTGGTCATACTTTTTGACAGGTGAAACCGGAACTCCTCCTTATCCGAATTATGATCCGTTACAATTCTGGATCGAGGAATCTCATAAGCGCGGATTGGAGCTGCATGTATGGTTAAATCCTTACAGGGCACATCATGCAAATGGAGGTGCTGTTAACAGTTTGTCGATGGTAAATAAACTTTCCGATATTGTTGTACGGCTGAAAAACGGGATGTATTGGTTTGATCCTGCCAATCCAAAAACTCAGGGCCATGTTTCCAATGTTGTAAAAGACATTGTGAAAAGATACGATATAGATGCCGTACATTTTGACGACTATTTTTATCCTTACGCTACTTATAACAGAGGCGCGGATTTCCCGGATAATGCAACCTGGAATGCTTATGTAAGCAGTGGCGGAACATTGTCGAGAGAAGACTGGAGGCGGGATAATGTAAATAAGTTTGTGGAAAGAATCTATAAAGAAATTCATGCAGAAAAAAACAATGTACGATTTGGGATCAGTCCGTTTGGAATCTGGAAACCGGGTTATCCGGAAGGGATAGTCGGATCCTCACAATATGATGAGCTGTATGCTGATGCTAAATTATGGCTGAATAAAGGCTGGGTAGATTATTTTTCACCCCAGCTGTACTGGCCGATTGATTCAAAAGGGCAGGGCTTTGAAGCATTATTAAACTGGTGGAAATCTGAAAACACCCTAAACCGCCACTTATGGCCGGGATTAAATACCGTTGAGGTAAAAGTTTCGGATCGTCCGACAGAAATTAAAAATCAGATTGAAATTTCAAGACAGATTCTGAAAAATGATGCCGGAGAAATTCACTGGAGCATTGCCGGACTTACAAAGAATTCAAACATGTTGCCGACTTTAAAAAACGGGCCTTACAAAGAGAAGGCATTGGTTCCGAGAAGTCCATGGATTAAAGCGGTACCATTACAAACCCCTACATTATTTACAACAGATAACGGAAGTTTTGTACAGGCAAGCTGGAGCACTAAAAATATTGGTGATGTTTTTCAGTGGGTAATTTTCACACAATATAACGGAGTCTGGGAAATTGAAATCGTTCCTTTAGACAATCTTTCAAAAGAAATTCCGAAATACAAAGACGGAAAAACCCTGAATGCAGTTGCAGTTAAGGCAATTGACAGATTAGGCAACGAAAGTGATTATATGGCGAAGAAGCTGAAGTGAAAAGGCTGAACTGCTGAATCATTAATTTGTAAAATCGTTAAATTGTAAGTTGAAAATTAACTGTTATCCTGAGCGAAGCAAAAAAGAAGGTAGAATCTTACGACGTAAATTTTTCCAGACCGAAAATCTTCGATTTTCTCGTGCTTTAAAAAACATATTTAAAAATAAACATCGCGTCTTTGCAATTTACTTGAATAACAATAAGCCCGGTTCTTCTGATCCGGGTTTTATTTTAGAATGACTATAGATTAATAATTCAAATTGTTGAAATATAGTATGTTGTGAACGTATGTTCTGCAATTTGTTAAAATTAAATACTTTATCGGAATCATTTTTGCATCATTATACCTAATCACAAAAAAATATACATTATGAATACTAACAGACTTTCCCCGACTGTGGAAAAAGCACTTAGTGATCAGATGAATAAGGAAATTCATGCATCACACGTTTTTTTGTCTTATGGAATCTGGGCTGATGATAAAGGTTACCAGGGAATTGCCAATTTCCTTTACAGGCACGCACAGGAAGAAAGAAATCATTCGATAAAATTTATGGAATATGTTCTCAACAGAGGAGGTAAACCGAAAGTAGACGCCATTCCGGCACCACCTGCTGACCCGGAATCATTATCAGCATGTTTTGATGGAGTTTTTAAGCATGAAGTTGATAATACTACAGCAATTTACAGAATTGTAGATCTGGCACTGGAAGAAAAAGACTGGGCAACGTGGAATTTCATGCAATGGTTTGTACAGGAACAGATCGAAGAAGAAACACTGGCTCAGAATTTAATTGATAAGTTAAAAATTGCCGGTGGTGACAGAGCAACCGATGAGTCTTTATTTACTTTAGATAAAACTTTACAGGAAGCCCCGAATGATGTTCCGCTGGCGCAGGATGCAACGGGGGCTAATCCGTAGATGACAAAATAAAATTTTAAAAATCTGTCGGTCTTTCCGGCAGATTTTTTATTATGAAACTCTTTTTAAAATCACTATCTTTGCACACTGATAATTCAAGGTATACATTTAAACTGTTAAAGTTTGAGTATAAGCGAAAAACCTTGAACCGTAAACATAAAACTTTGAATTTTACAATATGAAATGTGGAATCGTAGGCTTACCGAATGTAGGTAAATCAACTCTTTTTAACTGTTTAAGCAATGCAAAAGCTCAATCAGCGAATTATCCTTTTTGTACTATTGAACCTAACTTAGGAACAGTATCAGTACCGGACCAGAGATTATTTGAACTGGAGAAAATAGTAAACCCTGAAAGAGTTTTGCCGGCTGTTGTTGAGATCGTTGATATTGCCGGTCTGGTAAAAGGAGCGAGTAAAGGAGAAGGTTTAGGAAACCAATTCTTAGCCAACATTCGCGAATGTGAAGCCATTATCCATGTTTTAAGATGTTTTGATAACGGAAATATTATTCACGTTGAAGGCTCTGTAGATCCTTTAAGAGATAAAGAAATTATAGATATTGAGCTTCAGCTGAAAGACCTTGAAACCGTAGGTAAAGCCGTTGAAAAAGCTAAGAAATTTATCAAATCCGGTAAGAAGGAAGATATTCTGACATATGAAACGCTTCAGAATCTTCAGAAGTTTCTTGAAGACGGAAAAAATGCAAGAGAATTTGCAGCAGACGATTTTGCAAAATCTATTATCGGAGAAGTTCAGCTTTTGACCAATAAACCTGTACTTTACGTTTGTAATGTAGATGAAAATTCTATCAAAAACGGAAACGAATGGGTTGGCAAAATTGAAGAAATGGCGAAAGGAGAAGGAGCTGAAGTTGTTGTTCTTGCAGCACAGATTGAAGCCGATATCAATGAGCTGGAGACTTTCGAGGAAAGAGAGATCTTCCTTGAAGAACTAGGTCTTACAGAACCGGGCGTAAACCGTCTGATCAGAAAAGCTTACGATTTATTAAAGCTTCAGACCTACTTTACTGCAGGAGTAAAAGAAGTAAGAGCATGGACTATCGGACAAGGATGGACAGCTCCTCAGGCAGCCGGAGTGATTCACACCGATTTTGAAAAAGGTTTCATCCGTGCTGAGGTAATCAAATATAATGATTATGTAAGCTACGGTTCTGAAGTTAAAGTAAAAGAAGCCGGAAAACTTTCTGTGGAAGGAAAAGAATATATTGTTCAGGATGGAGACATCATGCACTTTAGATTCAACGTATAAGAAAATATTAAAGTTCGTATATATAAAAACGTTTCCATGAATTTGGGAGCGTTTTTTGTATGCATTTATCAAACGCTTACCTATGAGATATTTGTATTTTCTCCTTTCCTTTTTCTTTTTTTCTTCATGCTCTGTAAAAAGTAATGAAGAGAAGAATTGTTTTACAGAAGCTGAAGAACCGTCTGTAAAAAATGATTATATAATTCAAGCTATTGATAAAAAAAATTATACTGTAAAACAGATTCTTAAAGAAAAACCTGAATATCTTGAAATTATTAATCTGAAAGAATACAGGAGTTTTAAAAAGGACAGTGCATCCTCCGATATGTATGGTACAGATCTTCCACCGGAAAAGTTTAAGGAAAAATGGAAAATAAAAGAAAAAGAATTTGAAAGATTTAACGAAAAATTTACCGGACAGTTCCGATATTTTTCAAAACAGGAAGCTGGAAATATACAATATGCTTTAGCAGAAAATAGCCTGGGATACTGGCTTTTAAAAATAGAAAATAGCAAGCCTTCCGCTTATTTTTTAGGATTGAGTTTCAGCCATTATTATTGCAATGAGGTTCAGGAAAACCCTATCGTAAAAGATGGATTTCTTCAGATAGAAGGTAGTTTGGTTAAAATTATAAAGATGCCCGGACTTCCCGGGTATGATGATTATTCTGCTATCGAAGACGGAAAATTATTTAAAATCAACTTAAAGTATTTAATGAAAGATTCTGATCGCGACGGATACAATGATATTTTTGAAAAGAGTTTTGGTTTAAATCCGGACAATAAAGATTCTGATTGGGACGGAATCAGTGATTTTGATGACATGAACCCTTTGTTTAAATCTGAAAAGAATAAATTTACCGAACTATATGAACAATTATTGCCCGATTATGGGATAGAACAGCTCAAAAAAGACCATTATTCTTTTGATGTATATGCGAGTGATTGTGATTATTTTCACCGGGTTAATCCGGAATTAAGAATTTTATTTGTTCCTGAAAGTGAAAGTAAACAGACAGATTATGTCAGAGTAACTGATGTTCTTAATGGTGGAATTTCTAAAATCAAAAGAAATAAAAATGATCCCAACAGGTTTTATATTACAGAATGGGGAAACAGCAGCTCCTCAGATTACTCCGCCGAATATATAAATGGGAAGTGGGTTTTGAATGTAGTAGGCGGATATATTGTTTAAAATAAAATACCGCCCCGTATAAGAGCGGTATTTCTTTTTGAAAATATTTTTATAAAGGATCTATTACCGGTCTGCATTGCAGCTGTGCACAGCCCATTGATATTTTTCTGCATCCTCCTGTTGCAGGATCTATACAGTCTTCCAGGCCACCTGTAACGGTTCTCAATTGTTTCTTATTAAGCTTTTTCCCTTTGGGTAATTTTTGATTTTCCATGATAATTGATTTTATGATTTGTTAAGTTTTAATTTAGAACATTAAAATGTACACGAATCTAAGGTATATACCGGCATTGTATTTCCGCACATTGTCGTCCATATGCCATACATTGATTGGTATCAGGATCAATACACATTTGTAAGCCGCCTGTAATCGTTCTCAATTGTTTTTTGCTCAGTTTTTTTCCGTTTTGATTTTTCATAGTGATGATTTTTAATGAGTTAGTTTATGACTAAGTTATAAAAAATAATTATATATCACTTCGTATTGACAAATATTTTTAAACAGGATCTATAACCGGTCTGCATATTTTTTGTGCACAGGCGGAAGAGATAAGGGTACAACCGTTTTCGTCAGGCTGGGGAAAGCTCGGATCACAAGGGAAAGTAGGGCAGTAAACAGGCTGCATACAATCAAGCATACCTCCGGTAATGGTTCTCAGTTCTTTTTTGTTTAATCTTTTTCCTTTTGATAAGTTTAAATTTTCCATTTTAATTTGATTTTTAATGAGTTAGTTTAAAACTAAGGTATAAAAAATATCTAATAATATATCACTTCGTATAGAAAAATAATTTTGTTATAAATTTTAAATATAGTTTCTCAACTTTGTATATTTGAATTTTACAAATGATTGATCATGGAAAAAATCGTTCACACTTCTCTGGAAGATTTCTACAGAGAGATAACAGCCAAGCTGGGAAAAGATTTTGAAAGTATATTCCCAAAAGGACTTCATAAGGATATTGGTCATTTCAATGTATTTGATATTGCCCAAACTATTGAAAGGGCAAAAACCACTTCTGAAATGCCCTATAACAGGAGAAAATATTATAAAATAAGCCTGATCAGGGGCAGGAATAGAGCTGAATATGCAGATAAAGTAATTGCCATTAAAAAAAATGCTTTGTTGTTTGCGACGCCTAAAGTACCTTATCACTGGGTACCTGAAGATCCTGATCAGTCGGGGAGTTTCTGCGTATTTACCGAAGATTTTTTCATTAAAAACCAGTCCCGTTATTCCCTTGAAGACCTCCCGATCTTTCAGCCCGGCGGTTTTCCTTTGTTTGAAATAGATGATGAAATGGCAGACGAAATAGAACAGCTTTTTATCAAAATAAAAAAAGAAATAGCTTCCGATTACATTTTTAAATATGACCTGATCAGAAATTATGTCCTTGAACTGATTCATTACGGGCAGAAATTACAGCCGGCCACAAAACTTTCAACGTCTAATGATGCTTCTCTGAGAGTGGTTTCCTTATTTATTGAGCTTTTAGAAAGACAGTTTCCTATTGAGTCGACAGATCAAAGATTACAGCTTAAAACTGCAAAAGATTATGCAGACAGATTGGCGGTACATGTTAACTATTTAAATAAAAAACTTAAAGAAAGTACGGGAAAAACGACAACTGAATTTATTGCAGACCGACTTATCCAGGAAGCTAAAATTCTTTTGAAGCA
Source organism: Chryseobacterium tongliaonense (assembly GCF_041224435.1). Lineage (NCBI taxonomy): Bacteria > Pseudomonadati > Bacteroidota > Flavobacteriia > Flavobacteriales > Weeksellaceae > Chryseobacterium > Chryseobacterium tongliaonense. The sequence continues at coordinate 84,169 of NZ_JBGFFD010000006.1, forward strand.
AACAAAATGGAATGTTTCAGAAATATCATATGCATTAGGATTTGAGGAGATTGCTCATTTTTCAAACTTCTTTAAAAGAAAAACAACATTTACACCTTTAGAATTTCGTTCATGATTTGAATTTTACAAATTTCAGATTGATTCAAGCAAATATCTTTACCCTAAAATGCGCCAACTTTGTATCATTAAATAATGAAAGAAATGGATACAAAAACAAAAATCGCATTAGTAACCGGTGGAAGCCGTGGTTTAGGAAGAAATTCAGCAATAAAAATTGCTCAGAAAGGGCATGACGTAATTATTACTTACAGATCTAATAAAGAAGAGGCAGAAGCTGTTGTAAAGGAAATACAGTCTCTGGGAAGAAAAGCTATAGCTTACCAACTAGATACAAAAGATATTAAAAGTTTTGAAGCTTTTGTAAAAACAGTCGGTGATCACCTGGAAGAAAATACAGGAAGCAGAAACATCGATTATCTGATCAACAATGCCGGAACAGCTTTATATGCTCCGATACAGGAAGTCACCGAAGAACAGTTGGATGACGTTGTAGATATCCACTTTAAAGGCGTATTTTTCCTGACTCAGAAATTATTACCGTTCATTAATGATGGTGGTGGTATCGTGAATATTTCTTCAGGATTGGCGAGATTTGCTTTGCCGGGATCCTCCGTTTACGGGTCAATAAAGGCAGGTGTTGAAATGTTAACCAAGTATATGGCGAAAGAACTGGGATCAAGAAAGATCAGAGTCAATGTTGTTGCTCCCGGAGCTATAGAAACAGATTTCGGTGGCGGAAGAGTGCGGGACAGCAAAGAAATGAATGATATGGTGGCAGGAATCACAGCTTTAGGAAGAGCAGGCCTGCCGGATGACATCGGTGGAGTAGTGGCTTTCCTTTGTACTGAAGACTCTCGTTGGATTACCGGTCAGAGAATTGAAGCTTCAGGCGGAATGTTTTTATAAAAAAAATCAGGTGGCTTCGAGAACCTCAGCCACCTGATTTTTATATTTTAGATAAATTCTCAATCGCTCTTTCCAGAGTTTCCTGTTTTTTTGCAAAGCATAACCGAATCACATTTTCGTTCCGTTTGTTTTTATAAAAAGATGAAAATGGAACACTTGCCACTTTATGGGTAACCGTTAATTCGCTGGCAAAATCAAAATCATTCTTATCGGAAATCCTGTCATATTTTAAAGCCTGGAAATAAGTTCCTTCACAATCCAGAAGCTCAAAAGAGGTATTGGCTAATCCCTTTCTCAGAAAATCTCTTTTCTCCTGAAAAAACTGATTAAGATGATTGTAATGGTCTTCATTTTTCATGTATTCGGCTAATGCAAGCTGGATGGGAGTATTAACACTGAAAACGTTGAACTGGTGAATTTTTCTGAATTCATCCGTTAAAATTTTAGGGGCAGCACAATATCCTATTTTCCAGCCTGTAACATGGAAGAGCTTTCCAAAAGAAGCTACCAGAAGACTTCTTTCTTTCAGTTCCGGATATTTGCATATGCTTAGATGCTGTTTTCCGTCAAAAACAATATTTTCATAGACTTCATCACTTAAAATAAGTATGGAGGTATTTTTTACAATGCTGATCAGTTCCTGCAGATCATTTTCCTTTAAAATCTTTCCTGAAGGGTTATTCGGATTATTAAGGATGATCATTTTGGTTTTTTCGCTCACTAAACCTTTTACAGCATTCCAGTCGATTTCATAATCCGGAGCTTTCATTTCAAAGCGTTTTACAATACCACCGAAAAGCTCTACCGTAGGCTCATAACAATCATAAGCAGGTTCAAAAATAATGACTTCATCATCTTTTTTAATGAAAGTGGCAATCGCGGTGAAAATAGCCTGGGTTCCTCCTGCTGTAACCGTTATTTCAGAATCCGGATGATAAACGGCCTGATGGCTGTTTTCAATTTTACGGGCAATTTCTTCCTTTAAAGCGATCATTCCGCCCATCGGAGCGTACTGATTAAATCCTTTTTTAATAAAATGATCTACGTAGTCTAATAATCCGGTATCCGGCATGAAATCCGGAAATCCCTGTGATAAATTGATTGCTTCATTCTCATTGGCCAATTGAGTCATCTGGCTGAAAATAGTGGTTCCCACATCAGAAAGCTTGGAAAAAGGAAGTTGTATCATTGACGCTGTTTTTTTACGTTCACCGAATTTAATTATTTTTTGTAAAGAAAAGCCATCATCGCATAAAAAAGACTATCCGGTGTGGATAATCCGATATTAAGGAAATATTTTACGAAAAAATAGAATGTCTAAATCAGCGGTTTATTTTTTTATTAACGACCCCATTTCATAGTGTTGAATTGCTGATTCTTTTAACGGATTCGTACTCCATTCTTCCCATTCACAGGTGTAAGGGTTGTATCCACATTTAAGCGGAGCAGAATATATATCATCGGGAGTATCTATGTAAGCACGACAATCGGTACATATATGACGGAATTCACAGTCTTTGCACTTGGTAATCTGATCTTTGGTAATATTCCAGTATTTTTTAAATTCCGGATGATCTACAGCTTCCTGCAGTGAACTGTTTTTGATATTTCCATAACTTTCTTTCATGCTGGGGCAGTTTTTGATATCACCTTTCGTATCTATACTTATCTTACGATTAAGACAACTGTTAAAGGCTAAAGATTCTGTATAAGTGGGAATATTGATAGAAAATAGATTACTATGGATGGCACCACAATGAAGTTCATGGTCTATGATTCTATCGGTTTGTAATATATAACCCATTCCGTATACACCTTCTTTATAAATCCCGGCTATAGGAGCCCCGGTTATGGTAAGATTACTTATTTTTCTATTTTCATTGACAAAACACTCTGTTTTTATATAAAATTCATCATCATCTTTATCGGCAGGAAGTATGATTTCAATGGATTTGATTTGTGAAGGATTGATAAGTTCCATGAACCGGTCAAGCTCCTGCCGGGAAACCTTTTTGAAAAACCGGAACTGAATAAAATTACAGCACAAGGTTTCCAATTGCTTCAAAAAAGGTTCATTAAAATAGGATATTTCATCCCATGCATCTAAAATGCAATGTGAAATGTGTGCGGGAAACAACCATTCTTCAGACATTTTTGGAAAAAGCTGTAACTCATCTGTAGAGCAGTAAAAAGCCAGTTCATTGTCTTCTAAAAATTCAAAATATTCTTTTAATATTTCTTTTCCTTCATGATCTAATTGTGAAGATATTTCAACAATATCAATGTATCTGCTGTCCTTGAATAAAGAGCTGAAGGCATTAGGAATCGGATAAATATTTTTACGTTGCAAATCACAGATTGTAGCACGGGCTGCTCCTTTTACAATGAAGCAGTGACTATATAAGAGTAATAAGTTTTGAGTGATCACAATATGAAAGCTTTTGAATAGGGTTTATAAAAGGGCTCAGAAATCATAATTCCAGCATTGTATTTGCCTAATTCTATAGGTTTGGACTGTTTTATGGTGTCAAGTTCTTTTTTATAAACATGTATTTCCCAACTGTCAACGTTTAATGGCAGCTGGTTTCTGTTTTTTTCTATCCAGTCTTTTATTTCTTTTTTTATTTGTTCTTCTTTCATGTTTTTTCTTTTATAAGGTCAATCGCTATTTGCCGTTCAATATCATAATTGCAGTTTTTGGATACCCATTGAAACTGTCCTACAGGATTTACTTCCAGAAAGACATATTCCCCTTCAGGAGTATAAATCATATCAATGGAACCACAATTCATATCTATACTTTGCATGAAATGATGTAGCTTTTCTTCTATTTCCTGCGGTAATTGATAAGGGACACAACGGTTGGGGCGTTCAGTATCATAATTCCTGAAATCTATTTTTGTTTTTTCGTTGGCCTGTGAGAAAATAACCATTGTGTAGAATTTGCCTTTCAGATAAAAGATACGCAATTCATATTTTTTTGTGATATATTGCTGGAACAAAGAAAAATGATTTGCTTTTTTTTCTTTATTTTTTTGAAATAGTTGTAAAGCTTTATTTTTATCGAGAATTCGTACAGGTGAGATGATATTTATTACATAATCATTGAATGAAATTTTTATAGGATTGAATTTTATATCCTTAGAAATCAGTTTTTCATATTTATCTGAAAATATTCTGAGTTCCTTTGGATGATTAGTAATCAAGGTATCAGGAATGTTTAACCCTGAATCTTTAGCTTTTGCCAGATTCGAAATCTTATTAGTTAGATTATCGTGATGGGTATTTATTTTTTCACCATGTATTTTAGTGAGGAGATTATAAAGTTGATAATTCAGATGTTTTTGTTCCTTGAAGTTATTAGACTGGATCTTTGAATTTAGTAAATAATGATCTTGAGTTATTTTTATTAGGTTATAAGTAAATTCACCTCGTCTGTACCAGAAACTTTTAATCCTACTATTATTAAATGTTTTACCATTAGCTCGGAAAACTACACTTTCATTTTTTTGATTTGTGATTTTATAGGTGATATTTTCAATGAAAGTAATATCATTAAATCTTGTTACCTTTTCATTACTTAAGGAAAATATCCAATCCAATACATCATTTGTTGATGAGTCATCACTGGTTGATTCTACAATTATCATTTCTCGAAAAATAATAAAAGAATAGGCAAATAAACTGTAATTTGCTTATTTGCCTACTAATTCTTGATTATATGGTATACCATTTACCATCAATAAGATAACTCATATCTCCATATGATCCATCTTGTAATACATCAAAACAGTCTTGTGTAAATCTTACTGATCCACCGTGGGCTTCAGAGTTTATTACTCCACCGCCGGTTGCTTTCGCTTCGCCACCTTTGATTTTATTCATTTCATCTGGAGTCATTACTTCAAATTTTGAAGAATTTAAACTTTCTAGTTTCATAATATTGTGATTTTATTTTTATCTCTGTCTTGCCGCCTTGAGATAGTTGTTCAGCGTACAGCACTTGATTCAGGGGATGGCTGTGTCTTCCCATTTTAATTTTCCTTAATTTCGGGAAATATCATGCAATAGCTGCAGGTAGAGTGCTTTTGTAATATTACAGTAACAAGATTAATTAGTTTTCCAGGAGTAACCTAACTGTAATTTATAAGTGTAACCTTTTCATTATTAACTGTAACTGGAAAAATATCACATGTAAAAAATTATTTTAACCGAAATCTGTAATCAGTTAAAAAAAAGACTACCCATATCCGGATAGTCTTATGATTATTAATTTTTATACCTGTTTATTTTGAAATAAGCAGTTTCTGGGAACTTGTTTTTGAATTCGTTTTAATTTCAACAATATAAGTTCCCTGGATCAATTTTTCTGTATTCAGTTTTATATTTTGGCGGCCGCTTTCTACTGTTTCTGATTTTTCAATAACAGCTTTTCCAGACATATCGATTACTTTTATGGTCACCGATTCTTTTTTTGATAGATTAGTCTGTACATCCACATAATTTTTAGCAGGATTTGGGACAAGCAGATATTCCTTAGTCTCGTTCACGCTGCTGAGTTCTGCTCTTGCAACAGCTGCATTATCTCTGAGCGGAGATTTCAGGTTATTGTCTTTTTGTACTGTTTCCACAGGCTTTGGAATACATATAACAAGACATGTTGTACATTTCGGTTTATCGCCTTCATATTGGGTCACACATACTTTATAAGATCCGGAATTGGTATATGCATGAGACGTTAAGACATCTGTTACATAGCCATCACCCCAGTCTACTTTGTAAATGCTTGGAGAATTTGTGCTCTCAAGGAATACCTGTCCAATGGTGATATTACCTGAAGTACTGGTGGTCATCTGAAGCTTAAAGTTAGAATTACATTCACCACAATTTTCGCAAGGTTTTACACAGATATTATCAAAAAATACTACCTCTTGCTGAGTTGACGTCATATCAGGGCTTATTCCCAATGTGGTAGAATTCATCATAATATTATCAAAAATAGCAGTGTTCACGGTAGCCATGGTCCAAGATCCTTCAGAATTACTCGGAAGAGAACCACCGCTGGATAGTTGGATAGGAGCTTTAACACGTACCCATCCGCTTCCAGGGGTTACCGTAATGTTTGCAACAAATGTTGTACTGTTGGTTCCGTCGGAAAGGGTAATGTTCGGATGGTAAGGAGTTCCTAAACCGCTGTCATTTTCAATATAAAAATCAAAATAAATACACTGTCCAAGGAATCTTTTTCCAAGACTCTGGTAATCTGTGTGATTCTCGTACCAGGAACTACCTGACAGATCTTTTAAGATAAGAAATTGTGAGCCGTCCAAAGGATTGGCAGTCCCGAATCCTACACTTACATTTCCATCGGGTGGAGCTGCAGGAGCCCAGTTGCCCGCCGGATTGGAAGTATCATTAAAATCAGAACACGGAGCTTGTGCGTTAAGCACAAAACATCCTAAAAGCAGGTAAATCGATAAAAAATATATTCTTATCATAATGCAAATTGGTTTTATAAATCAAAAGCCAACAAAAACTTTAGGAATTAATACTCAGTTTAATCGGTTTTCACCGTTTTATGGTATTCTAAATGTATCCTGAAATTTAACTTCTCGTTATTGTGAATTAGTAAATGTTTCGATTTTGCTAATAAGTGTAAATGAACTTCTCTTAATTGTGATTTAGTATGGAAATTTCATCGGATTATTTAATGACAAAAATGATCTTCTGTTTTATATTTAAGCCTTTGAAAAATGGTCGTAAACCCTATAAAACAGGTGGGATTCCGGTGTCCGGTATTATTTTAAATAAAATGATTACAAATATATTGATGTATGTGATTGGAATACGGTAAATCTCAATAGCCAATGCTCACCAATAATAAGTGTATCATTTTTACAGATAAGTGCGATCACTCCAGATGCTCAATTTTATATAAAAAATCATTTTTCTTGCGTACGGAAACATCAAGAACAGAATCATCCGTCATAATTACCTGGCCGCCTTTTCCCTTGATATATTCCTTCAGATGGCTGAGGTTGATGAGATGCTTGTGATGTATCCTGAAAAAATTAAACTCCGAGAGATATTCTTCAAAATCATGTAACGTTTTAGATACAATTACTTTTGTCTTATCGATCAGGTAAAATGTAGTATAGCTGGAATCTGCCTCACAGCGTATGATATCTGCAATATTTGTCAGTTTGAAACCCTGAAGAGTAGGAAGGCTGATTTTATTCTGATTGGCAGTATTAGTGGAAACGTTTTTACTTTTTTTGATATTCTCCAATGCTTTATTGACCGCAATGATAAAATCAATTTTTTGAATTGGTTTTAAAAGATAGTCTGTAGCACCGTTTTTTATAGCCTGAATCGCAAAATGCTCAAATGCCGTAATAAAGATGATCTGCGAATCTATTTCCCTTAATTTTGATAAAAGATCGAAGGCTGTGCCGTCTTTCAGTTGTACGTCCAAAAAAAGAATATCCGGTGAGTTTTTGGTAAGATAAATATAAGTCTCTTCTACACTTGAGGCTTGAAATGCAATCTGAATTTCCGGAAATTCGTTCTGAAGCAATAGAGAAATGTAATCTCTTCCGTCTTGCTCATCATCAATAATGCAGACTTGTGTTTTGGTTTTCATAGGGTGTAATATAAATTTTAATTTGTGTTCCAGGTTTTAGTTGTTTTTCAGAAAGGTTGTTGATCTCTAAAATAATATTAGTCTCAAAAAGCTGCTTAAATGTTTCAATTCTTTTTTGGGACAATTTTACTCCGAATGAATTGGTTTTTGTTATCGATTGTCCGGAATTACCGATCCCTACACCATTATCTTCAATACTTATACAAAGTGATGCCCCGTTATACTCAAACGAAATTTCAATATTCCCTTTTCTGTCTTTTAAGCCTGAGATACCATGTTTAATGGCATTTTCTACAAACGGCTGTATCAGTAAAGAGGGGATTATCCATTCTTCATTAGTGTTCTCTGATACAATTATTTTATACTCAAACTGATCTTTTAAACGCAGTTTTTCCATGTTTAAGTATAAAGAAAGATATTCTACTTCTTCCCTGATCGGCATAAACGTTTTTTCAGAATAGTGAAGGGTTTTTCTGATCATCTGGGAGAATGTGTTTAAATAATTTTCAGTTTCATCATAATCTTTTTTATAAAGCAGAAACTGTATGGAATTGAGACAATTGTAGATGAAATGCGGATTGATCTGGGCTTTAATCGCCTGCAATTCCAGTTCCGCAATTTTTTTCTCATAATAGAGAGCTTCCAGTTTCTTATTTCGTTTTTTCTGAAAATACAGTGTGATGAGAATGAAAAGCAGGGTGCATCCTAAAAAAATTAATATTAATTTAAACCACCAGGTCTGCCAAAACCGGGGTTTGATCTCAAAAGCTACTGAAGAATAGGTGTAAGACTGTTTGTCATTATAGCCCAATCCGAAAACTTTAAAAATATATTGTCCGGGAGGAATCGAATTGAATACAATCTTAGATGAGCTGCCTGTCTGCCATTCATCACTTAACCCTTCTATTTTATATTTAAATTTTATCTTTCCCTGAGAAGTATAATCAGGAAAGCTTACATCAAAAGTGAGGGTGTTGTCCGGGTTTTTTCCTATAATTTCCTGATTTAGGTTGAAAATTTCCCTGTTTCCTATGGTGACTGAATTAATGATTACTTTCTTATTGATAAACTTAGGCTGAGCCAGCAGATTGTGAATAGGAAGAATGCCCAGTCCTTTTGAAGTTGCTGCATAAATCGTATCTTCCTTTATGACACAACCGGTGACAACATTAGAGGGAAGACCGTCGGTCTGGGTAAAATTATCAATCTTAAGACGGGAGCCTGTAATTTCAATTCTGCTTAATCCTGAATTGGTGCTTGCCCAAAATACCCTTTCATTTTCAACTTCTATCTTTTTGATCTGGTCTGTTGATAAGCCGTTTTTTTCCGTAATTCTTTTAATAATTTTTTTATTGTTGAAAAATATGATGCCATTAAGATTGGTGGCTGCGATATAAACATTTGATTTTAATTTTTTAATGTCGGTCACATAATATCCTTCAAGAAATAAACTTTTCTTTTTTGTCTTAGTATTGAGCTTATATAAATCTTTAAAATTTCCGAAAAATAGACTGTCTTTGTCGTAGGGTAACGCGGTGTAACTTCTTTCATTGAGCAATTGAGAAGAAGTATGGGTCATAAAATTATAAGAAGTAAGAGATTCGGAAGTACAAAGCAATACCGAATCATCGGTATATGGCAGCACATTTTTTAAGCTGCGACTTCCTAAATTGACTGTTTTATGGGTTAAAGTATTATATTGGATTGCACTGGGAGTCATTCCGAATATGATGGTATTTCCTTTTGAAAACAAAGCTTTAGTCTCAGCTTTACTGTTTTTTTCAAAAGTAATATCTGTTATGGTATTGGCGTTTAGAATGCCACTTTTTGCCTCATTATAGCCCAGAATTATACTGTTGTCGGTTTTTGCAATAGCCTTAATATAAGACGAATTGTTTTTTACAGGTAGATGAATGTAATTATTGAAGAACTTATCGGTAATAAAGTAAACACCATTATTTCTTGTTGAAAACCAGACATTATTATCCCGGTCTATCATAATATGGTTCATCACGAAACCCTCCATAAGTTTAAGAGGATTAGAAAGTTTCTGTTTATCCAGTAACGACTGCCTGAAAAATAAAACTCCGCCTTTATCTAAACAAAGCCATATTCTGTAATTTCTGTCTACCACAAGATAATTGATCTTTTCATCAATAGAAACAGATTGAACTTTTCTGAAATGAAATTTATTTTCTAATTGATAAACATTAACCTGATTATTGGATTTTAAAATATAAAAATTACCTTTTCTATAGATCGTACCTTTAGGCAGGGATATATTGCAGGCTCTAGTTTTTTTGGTGAGGATGTTATAAGCCAGAATCTTACCATCCGCATCAGCTAAATACAGCAGATGATTGGGAAGATCAAAAGTAAATACATAGCGTGGCTCCTCATATGCCGTCTTTTTTTTTGTGAGATACAAAGGGATTGATTTTACTTTCCCATTTCTGTAAACATATATTTCTTTAGGGTCACGGGTAGTATAAATAAAAAGCGAATCTCCACTGCTATATGCCGCACAATTATGATTGAATTTAAGCTTTCTAAGCTCTTTGTTGTCATCCGAATTAATAATTTTTCCCTCTTTTAAATAGACGAAATCATTTAAATAAGGAACTATGAAAATTTCGCCGTTAGACAGAGGGTAGCACGATAAAATATCGATATTCTTCAGTCCGTTTTTCTTATTGTATTGTTTAAATTCCTTCCCGTCAAACCTGAACAGCCCGTTATCACTGCCAATCCAGATAAAACCTTTACTATCCTGGGTAAGCATATAAGTATAAGAGCTGTTTAAGCCATCTTCTTCATTATAGTTGACCAGTCCGGGGATCTGTGCCAAAAAGAATGATGAAAAAAACAGAGTGATAGAAAATGAAAGAAATCCAAATAGTTTTTTCACATGATATTGAATAATGCTGTAAATATAGAATTTGATTAATAATAACACAACACATGTGGATAAATATTGATGAAAATGAATTAAAAAAAATCGGATAATTTTGTTCAATTTCGTATTTTTGTATGTTTGCTGAAATAACATATGTCACAAGATACAAATCCAATCTATTCCGAAGATAATATCAGAACCCTCGACTGGCAGGAGCACATCCGTTTACGCCCCGGTATGTATATCGGGAAACTGGGTGACGGCTCGTCTGCTGATGACGGTATTTATATTTTGCTCAAAGAAATTCTTGATAACTCCATCGATGAGTTCAGGATGAAAGCGGGTAAAAGAATTGAAATCAAACTCGATGACGGTAAAGTTACGATCCGGGATTTCGGTCGTGGGATTCCGTTGGGAAAAGTAGTGGATGCCGTATCCAAAATGAATACCGGTGGAAAGTACGACAGCAAGGCCTTCAAAAAATCTGTAGGTCTGAACGGGGTTGGTACAAAAGCGGTAAATGCCCTTTCAGACTATTTCCGGGTAAGGTCTTTCCGGGAAGGAAGGATGAAGGTCGCCGAATTCTCACGCGGAATGATCTCGGAGAATCATGAAGAAAAAGAAACTTCAGACAGAAACGGGACTGAAATCTCCTTTATTCCTGATGGAGAAATTTTCCTTCATTTCAAATACAGGAAAGAGTATATCGAAAGAATGCTCAGGAATTATGCCTACCTGAATCCGGGACTGAAAATTATTTTCAACGGAGAAACTTATTATTCTGAAAACGGTCTTAAAGACTTATTGGAAGAAGAACTGGAAAGCGAAATCCTTTACCCGATCGTGCATTTAAAAGACACTGATATTGAGCTTGCCATTACCCATTCGGATAAGTCCCAGACTGAAACCTATTTTTCGTTCGTAAACGGTCAGAATACAACACAGGGCGGAACGCACCTTAATGCTTTCCGGGAAGCCTATGTAAAGACAATCCGCGAGTTTTTCAATAAGAACTTTGATGCTTCCGATATCAGGAAATCCATTATTGCGGCCATCTCTATCAACGTAGAAGAGCCTGTTTTTGAATCCCAGACCAAAACAAAGCTGGGATCTAACGATATAGGGCCAAACGGACCTACCGTAAGGACTTTCATTATTGATTTTCTGAAAAGCAAGCTGGATAATTTCCTGCATAAAAACCCTGAAATTGCCGAAGCGATCCAAAGAAAAATCCTCATTTCCGAAAGAGAAAGAAAAGAGCTTTCCGGGATTCAGAAGCTGGCAAGAGAAAGAGCAAAAAAAGTATCCCTTCATAATAAAAAGCTCCGCGATTGCAGACAGCATTATAACGATCAGAAAGCAGAAAGAAAAGGCGATACACAGATCTTTATTACCGAGGGGGATTCCGCATCAGGTTCTATCACAAAATCAAGAGATGTAGAAACACAGGCCGTGTTTTCGTTAAAAGGTAAACCGTTGAACTGCTACGGACTTACCAAAAAAGTGGTGTATGAAAATGAGGAATTCAACTTACTCCAGGCTGCTTTAAATATTGAAGAAAGCCTTGAAGATTTAAGATACAATCAGGTAATCATCGCTACCGATGCCGATGTCGATGGAATGCACATCCGTCTCTTAATGATTACGTTCTTTTTACAGTTTTTCCCTGACCTGATCAAGAACGGACATTTATATATCCTTCAAACCCCTTTGTTCAGGGTGAGAAACAAAAAAGAAACAAGATATTGCTACTCGGAGGCAGAAAGATTAAAAGCGTTGAATGAGTTGGGAAGAAACCCTGAAATCACCCGGTTTAAAGGATTGGGAGAGATTTCACCTGATGAATTTAAGCATTTTATCGGCAAGGATATCCGTCTTGAACCTGTGGTCGTAGGAAAAGACCAGACCATAGATCAGCTCCTGGAGTTCTATATGGGTAAAAATACACCGGACAGGCAGGTGTTTATTCTTGAGAACCTCGTCGTAGAAGATCCTGATATTGATAAAAGGGAAATTCTGGATGAAGTAGAAAATTAAAATATAATTTAAAAACTAAAATAAAATTAAAAAAGAGTAATAATCCCAGAAACTCAGATAAACTAAACACAAATAACTATGAGATTAAGTAACCGTAACAAAGCTTCGGTGTACAATTTTATTAATACCTTATTATTCATGATACTTGCGGGTGGGATCACCGGTTTTTTCTTAGAAGAATCCAGGTTTAATATTTTAGGACAGGGAAGCTATTTGTTAATTATTGTTCCCGTTATTCTGTTGGGTATTTTTTACCTTAACGGAAGGCAGATTTTTGAATATGACAGTGACGGAGAGGCGCTTAACTTTAAAAACAGAAATATCATACCTTTTCTGAATAAACCTTTAAGCGATGAGTTTCCAAAATACAAACTATTAAAGTACGAAATAGTACAGATCTTTTTTTTAAAAAGACTGTATATTACGATTTCAAGTAAAAATTCCGGCTCAACAATGTTGAAATACGAAATTTCTTACCTGACAAAGAAAGAAATAAACGATTTAAAATTCTCATTAAACAAAGTTGTGAAAGCCAATAACGAGAAAAAACTATTGAATAACAAATGATAACAGACGAAAATTCGCATGAAGGGGAAAGCTTAAAAAAAGTTTCCGGACTTTACAAAGACTGGTTCCTGGATTATGCTTCTTACGTTATTTTAGACAGGGCGATTCCGTCTGTTTATGATGGCCTTAAACCGGTTCAGCGAAGAATCATGCATTCCATGCGGGAGCTGGAAGACGGCCGTTATAATAAAGTAGCCAACATTGTAGGAAACACCATGAAATATCACCCTCACGGTGATGCTTCCATTACAGATGCAATGGTACAGATCGGGCAGAAAGAGCTCTTGATAGATACCCAGGGAAACTGGGGAAATGTGTACACCGGAGACTCTGCCGCTGCAGCAAGATATATTGAAGCAAGACTGACTCCTTTTGCTCTGGAGGTTGTTTTCAACCCTAAAACTACAGAATGGGCAAAATCCTATGACGGAAGAAATAATGAGCCCATCGATTTGCCGGTAAAATTTCCTTTGCTTCTGGCACAGGGAGTTGAAGGGATCGGGGTTGGACTTTCTACCAAAATACTTCCGCATAATTTCAATGAATTAATCAATGCATCCGTTGCCTATCTGAAAGGTAAAAAGTTTGAATTATTCCCGGATTTCCTTACCGCAGGATACCTGGATGTTTCAGAATACAATGATGGCCACAGAGGCGGAAAAGTAAGAGCCAGGGCGAAAATTACCAACATAGACAAACATACACTGGTAATTTCCGAGCTGCCTTTTTCCAAAACAACAAGCGACCTGATTGATTCTATCCTGAAAGCCAATGAAAGAGGGAAGATCAAAATCAAAAAAATTGAAGACAATACCTCAGACACTGTTGAAATTCTGATTCACCTTCATAATGACGTTTCACCGGATAAAACCATTGATGCGTTATATGCCTTTACAGATTGCCAGGTAACGATTTCACCGAATGCCTGTGTCATTGTAGGTGACAAGCCGATGTTCCTGAATGTATCTGAAATTTTAAGAATGAATACTGATCATACGGTTTCATTATTAAAGAAAGAACTTGAGATCGAGCTTCATGAATTACAGGAAAACTGGCATTTTTCATCATTAGAAAGAATCTTTATCGAAAACAGGATCTATCACGATATCGAAGAAGTGAAAACCTGGGAAGAAGTGATAAAGATGATCGATAAAGGGTTGAAACCCCATACCGGACATTTGCTGAGAGCAGTGACGGAAGATGACATTCTCAGATTAACAGAGATCAGAATCAAGAGGATTTCAAGATTTGATTTAGATAAGTTTAAAGAAAATATTGCAGCCCTTGAAGGTAAAATAGAGCAGGTAAAACATCATCTGGCGAATCTTATTGCCTATGCCATTGATTATTATCTGAATATCCAGAAAAAATACGGGAAAGACAGACAGAGAAGAACGGAGCTCAGAATTTTCGATACCATTGATGCAACTAAAGTTGCGGTGGCCAACGAAAAATTCTATGCTAATTTTGAAGAAGGCTTCGTAGGAACTTCCCTCAAAAAAGACCAGTATTTATTTGACTGTTCTGACATCGATGATATTATTACTTTCAGAAAAGACGGAAGCATGAAGGTGGTGAAGGTAGAAGCCAAAACATTTATCGGTAAAGATCTTCTGCATGTAGCCATATGGAAGAAAAACGATAAGCGAACCGTTTATAATATGATCTACCGTGAAGGTAAAGAAGGTCCGTATTATATGAAACGTTTCTCAGTAACCGGAGTAACAAGAAATACCGATTATCCTCTGGCTTCCGATAAAAAAGGTTCGGAAATGCTTTATTTCTCAGCTAACCCGAATGGTGAAGCGGAAACGGTAAGCGTTCTCTTAAAACCCAACCCGAGAATCCGTAAAAATAAAATGGATATAGATTTCTCTGAATTAGCTATTAAAGGGCGTGATTCCAAAGGAAATCTGGTAACCAAATATTCCGTCAAAAAAGTGGATCTCAAAGAAGAAGGAGTTTCTACACTGGCTCCGAGAAGAATCTGGTTTGATGATACCGTGAGAAGATTGAACGCTGATGGCAGGGGAACCTTACTTGGAAATTTCAAGGGTGATGATAAAATTTTAACGATCAATACTCAGGGAGAAGCCAAACTGGTCAGTTTTGATCTTGGAAACCGTTTTGATGATGAATACCTGATCCTTGAAAAATGGAGGCCCAATCAGCCTGTAACCTGTATTTATTACGATGGTGAGAAAGAGATCTATTTTATCAAAAGATTCCTGCTGGAGAATAATACCAATCCGCAGACCTTTATGCCTTCAGAACATCCGAAATCATTCATTGAAAATGTGCTGGTTGCCGACGGTTCCACTGCAGAAATTATCTTTGCAAAAGACAAAGGAAAAGACCGCGATCCTGAAACGGTAAACATCGATGAATTTATCGCTGTAAAAGGAATAAAAGCGATTGGTAACCAGTTCACCAAATTTAAAGTAAAAGCGATCAATATCACCATTCCTGAACCTGTGGAAGAAGAGCCGGAAGTATATGAAGATCCGGGACCTGCTGAAGGAACAGATGATGAAGGCGGGGTAATCGGAGATTTATTTGATGGCGGAGAACCCGAAAATTAAAAAATATGAATATTCTGATATTAGTTATTATAGCCACTTCAGTTATCAGCTTTATCGCTTTTAACAATGCCGGTATTTTTGAAAAATATAAATTCAGCGTAGGAGCAATCCTGAACAGAAAAGAATACATCCGTCTGCTTTCTGCAGGATTCCTCCATGCAGATATTATGCATCTTTTGTTTAATATGATGACGCTTTATTTTTTTGGGCCCATCGTTATTGAAGGTTTTGGAAATTTAGGTTTTTTAATCGTTTATTTTGGATCTATCCTGCTGGGTAATATATTTTCATTATTCATTTACCAAAGACAACCCTGGTATTCTGCAATAGGAGCTAGTGGTGGTGTTTCCGGTATTTTATTTGCAGGAATAGCATTGATTCCTGGACTGAAAATTTATATTTTCTTTATTCCGATAGGGATTCCGGGATTTATTTTTGGACTTCTCTATTTCAGTTACTCGGTTTATATGATGCTCAATCCGAGACAGCATGATAATATCGGGCATGCAGCGCATTTAGGCGGTGCTTTTTTCGGTTTGGTATATGCAGTGGCCAATCAACCGGCAAGAGCGATAGACAATGCTTTGTATATTGGGATCATGGCAATTCCGCTTCTCTATTTAAGCTATGAAATTTTTGTACGGAAAAGAATAGGCTAAAAAAGCTATATTTAACCAAAATATTAAAACCAATGAACACATCAGAGTTAAACCGTTTTATCGTGGTACTTATCTATGGTTCATTGGTTTTGCTTTCCCTGCTGAAACTTGCCAATCCGCTCCGTGTAAACAGGAAAGCCAATTTCTGGTTCGGGATGTTTCTGTTTCTGTGGTCGTCTTTCTGGCTTGATGAGGTGCTTTCATTGGTTAAAGATGCTCCGGTGGAAATCCATTCCATTCTTCCCGTTCAGTTCATCCAGTTTTTAACGCCGATCCTGTTTTTTTTCAGTGTATTGTTCTACACCAATCCTGCATTTAAGTTTAAGATTTCAGATCTCAAATACCTGATCCTGCCGGTAATTTTTCTTATTAATCTCTTGTTACAGCGTCTTGAGATCGGGAATAAAAATCTTTCCGGGCTCATATTTATAGGATTGATATTGTTCCAGGCATTGTTTTACACCGGGCTTTCATACGTTACAATAAGAAAACATCAGAAGAGGATCCAGCAGTTTTCGGCCAATACCGAAGGGATCAATCTGAACTGGCTGGAATATATCATCATCATTATCTTCATCATCAATATTATATATCTTATTTATAATCTTTCTTACAATTCAACCTCATTGAACGCCTTCATTAATATCGGTTTTTTACTCGTTATTTACAGCGTTGCTTACTACTCTTTAAAACAAAAGGAAATTTATCCGGTTGAAGAAAAACAGCGTGAAGAACTGATTTCCATCAATGAAGATTCCGATACGGAAGAGGTTAAAAGAAAACTGATTTCCGATGAAGAGTTGCTGAGAATTAAAGCCGAACTTGAGAAACTCATGGAATCGGAGGAACCTTATCTCGACAGCGAACTCAATTTAATTAAGCTTTCAGAATTACTTTCCGTATCTACCCACCATTTGTCTTATGTGATCAATTCCGGATTTCAGAAAAACTTTTTCCAGTTCGTCAATGAATACAGGATCCAGCATGCCAAGCATTTGCTAAAAGATAACAACAGCAATAAACTTTCAATTTTAGGTATTGCTTATGAATCAGGTTTCAATTCCAAGACTTCCTTTAATACCACATTCAAAAAATTGACAGGCAAGACTCCCTCTGAGTTCAAAAAATAAGTTCAGGTTTATAAATCTTAACTTTTAAAAATCTTAATTCATTGATTTTAAATATTTTATGGATTTATTCAAAATATGTTCATCCATATAATCCGGAACATTAAAACGGTTTCCCCGAGATAATTTTGTACCAGAAAGTTTTTCTTATGGATACTAAAGAATCATACGCAGTAGTTACGGGAGCGAGCCAGGGATTGGGGAAAGCATTCGCTGAAAGTCTGGCTAAAAAAAACATCAATGTTATTTTAATAAGTCTTCCCAACCAAAACCTGGAAGAATTAAGTAAAGAAATCGCAGAACTTTATCATGTGAAAACCCATTACTATGAAGTTGATCTTTCTGTGAATGAAAACGTTTTGAAATTAACTAATTGGTTGAATTCATCATTTAGAATTCATATTTTAATTAATAATGCCGGATTGGGAGGGACGAGAAAATTTGTGGATGCAAGCCCGGATTATATCAATACAATTTTACAGGTTAATGTAACCGCCACTTCATTAATTACCCATCAGTTGCTACCCAATCTTCTGGAACAGCCTCAGGCTTATATCCTCAATGTTTCCAGCATGGCTGCTTTCTCTCCGATAGGTTTTAAAACTGTTTATCCCGCTTCAAAAACCTTTATCCATTCCTTTTCACGAGGACTGCATGAAGAATTAAAAAATACAAACGTATTTGTAAGCGTAGTCAATCCGGGAGCCATGAAAACCAATATTGATGTCTGCAAAAGGATTGAAAAACAAGGAATTTTAGGTAAATTAACGCTCCTGGATCCGAATAAAGTAGCACATTACTGCATCAATCAGTTATTCAAAAAAGATTCGGTGATCATGGTAAACCCGATAAGCTGGCTCATTATGAAAGTCTTACCTATATGGATTAAGCTGCCATTGATGACCAATGCGATAAAAAAAGAAATAGAGGCATGAAAAAAGTTTTTGTGACCGGAATTACAGGACTTCTCGGCGCTAATGTTGTTATAAAATTATTAAAAGATGATTATTTTGTTATTGCTCTGGTGCGCAAGAAAAGCGGCTATTTGGGTGAAGAAAGTGAAAACCTCCGACTGATTGAAGGTGACTTGTTTTCTGATATCTCATCTTATCTTAAAGAGGTTGACTGTTTCATTCATATTGCTGCGGAAACACGCCAGGACCTTCTTTTTTATGATGATTACAAAAAGATAAATTACGAAGCTTCTCTCCATCTTTTTTCACAGGCCGTATCTTCCGGGGTCAGAAAGTTTTTATTTGTGAGCACAGCCAATACATTAGGGTTTGGAAGTATGAAGGAGCCGGGGAATGAAAGTATGCCGCAGAAATATCCTTTTACAAAATCTTTTTATGCCAGGACCAAGCTGGAAACAGAAAATTACCTTTTACAAAACAACAAAACAACGGAAGTCATCATCCTAAACCCGACTTTTATGATCGGACCTCTTGATTATAAACCCAGTTCCGGGAAAATAATTTTCTGGGCCTGGAAAAAGAAAGTTGTATTTTATCCGGAAGGCGGAAAGAATTTCGTTCATGTAGAAGACGCAGCCAATGGAATTGTAAACGCAATAGAGAAAGGAAAAGATGGTGAAAAATACCTTCTTGCGAATGAAAATTTAACCTATAAACAGTTTTTCAGAAAGATAAATGAGATTACCGGCCAGAATCCGGTACTGATTCCGATTCCTGGTTTTGGATTGGCTTTTCTGGGATGGATAGGTGATTTTCTCAGGCTGTTAAAAATTAAAACCGGTATGAGCTCTGTCAATATGAAGGCTCTGAAAATTGAAAATTTTTATTCTAACCGGAAATCAATGAATGAATTAGACATCCGGTACCAGCCCATTGAAAAAGCAATACGGGATGCCGTGGATTTTTTTGAAAACAGATGAGAAATCAAATATTGATAATTATATTTCTTCAGGTTTGATATTACCGGATAAATAGGGTGGAAGCTTCCTGAATGAATCATAAAGTTTAGCGGTATTGATTTTCTTTTCTCTTTCATTTTTAGTATAATGGTTACAGTTTATGTATAAAAAATAAGAGATTATTCTGTTGTAGTCATCAAGGTTTTCATCTTCTATCATGTGTCGTATTTGAGAGAAAAACAAGTCTCTATCTTTTGATTCGGAAATAGCTCTCCCCAATCTTCCGACATCGCCATAATAGTGATTTTTTTCAGCATTTTCAATCCGGAAAGTGATACCGAAAATCAAATCAAAAACATTAATGTCCAGCTCTTCAAGCTCTTTGATATACGTTTGGCGGGCTTCCCAGGCATAACTGCCGTCAGAAACCCTTTCAAAGCGGTCATTCATAATATCAAGATGTGATTTTAAAAATACACCCCAATTGGCAGTTTCAGCAGATAGCAAAGCTATATTTATGCCTTGTATTCTTGGGCTGCTATCCTGGCTGCAGCCACCCACAACTTGTTTTGATCTCATATCATCAAGAAGTTCTTCCTTTTCAGCATGGGATAATTTTTGCCAGTTTTCCGGAAGACGAAGTGACATTTCAAATCTATAGGCATCAGGAGCATTTTCTTTAAATTTTGTAATAGAAGGATCAATCAGACAATCAGAATAAATAATTTGCCTTGCATATTTCTGATCCAGCTGAATACTTTTAAAATTATCAGGGAAATAAAAAGCCTCAATAGTTTCAGGAGAATATGATGATTTGCCTTTGTATGTATAAACCCATGTGTTTTTCATCGTCTTTTCATAAAGCGCTTTTTTATAATTTTGCTCAATGCCGAAACCGTTATCATCGTTCAAACTGATTTCATCATATCTGATAACGTCCTGATCACGATAATTTTTTCTTTTGGTTTTAATAACCAAAACTTCTTTTTTGATTTTTGCATCAGGGTATTTTGATATGAAATCTTCGATTGAGATATTACTGTCCATATCTTTTTTAGCCTGAATAATATTTCCTGAATCAAGCCGTATGATAAAGCATTTAGTCTGAGGTTTGGAATAAAACTTTTTGTTCAGATCACAGATTTTATATTTCAGGTTTAGTGAATCAACGATCTTTTCCAGTTTATTCATTGTATTTTCACTATAGATCAATCCATTGTTAAAAGTAGTAAATTCTTGAGCATAAGAAGCCACAGTAAATGCTATGGTGAATAACAGGCAAATTTTTTTTCTCATGGTGTATAAAGCCTTAGTTTGCCTATATAACGGAAACAATGGAAAAATTATTTTCTTTTACATTGAATTTATTCTGAGAGTTTCTCCAAAGCTTTTTCTGTTGTATCAACAAAAATGATATGCCTGGTCTTATTGCTTTCAAAAATAAAGTCTCTGATGCTTTTACTTTGATATGTACTGAAATCTCCGACAATAGCCAAACGAACCCGGTAGTTGGAGAATTTCTGAAGAATGTCACCGGCCAGTTTGGTTTTCAGGTCAAAAAACTCCGGAGTAATGTTTTTCTCATGAATGATGATCCTGTCAAACCCCTGATAATAAGCATTACCGAGAAGATCCAAAGCATCCTGGGCAGATTGGATAATCAGATTATCAGAAACAGCTTCAGCGATATTTATGCTGTTGACGATATGTGTTTTAATTTCCATGTGAAAATAAATTATTTGATTCCGAAAATAAACCTGTCATTCTCAGATAAATCTTTGATCAGCTGAGCTTCCGAAAAATGACCGGTGTATAAGTCCAGAGTTTCCGGGCCCAGCTTTTGATTGATCTCTAAAAATAAAAATCCGTTTGCATTGAGGTGCTTTCTGGAATCTTCTGCAATTTTTCGGTAGAAAATCAAAGCATCGGAAGTGGGGGAGAAGAGTGCCATTTTAGGTTCGAATTCTTTTACGGAATCTGCAATTTCAAACTCTTCTTCAATCCCGATATAAGGTGGATTTGAAATAATGACATCATAATTCTCAGTCAATTCAGAATTCAGATAATCACCATGAATAAAATGAACATCGAGCTGATGAAAGTCCGCATTCTTTTTTGCGGTTTTCAAAGCCTTTTCAGAAAAATCAATGGATGAAACTTCAGCTTCAGAAAAATGTTTCTTTAAAACCAGAGGAATCACACCGCTTCCGGTTCCGATGTCAAGAATTTTTATACTTTCATGGGTAAGCCTTAATCTTTGAATCTTTTTGATGGCTATTTCCAGCAGCTCTTCTGTTTCAGGCCTTGGAATCAATACATTCTCATCTACGAAAAATTTCATTCCGTAAAATTCGGTTTCCCCTAAAATATGCTGATAAGGCTTGTTGGTTTTTAATTCTGAAATCACCTGCTGAAGACGGCTTTCATCGTCGATCAGTAATTCCTGGTCGGCAAATCTTCTTTGATAAAAGGCATTAAGACCTACAATTTTCTGTATAAAGACAGAGCATAAAAAAGAGCTTTCCGACTCTGTATAGATTTCGGAAAGTGCTGTTTTGAAATATTGTTTAAATTCTGAAATTGTCATTATCTCATAAAAACCAGTTTTGTATCGGTAGACTTTTCTTCATCGATCAGATAGCCTTCATAGTTGAAAGCTTTTACATCATCTAAAGTCTGCGCGTTGGTTTCTGCACAGAATCTAACAACTAAACCTCTGGCGTGTTTGGTATAGACTACAATGGTTTTTAGTTTCCCGTCTTTCAGTTCATAGAAATCAAAATCAATTACCTTATGGTTGAGCTTTTTACGGTCGATTACTTTTCCATATTCATTGCTCGCCAGATGGAGAAGGATTTCGTTCTTTTTCATCTCGGAATTTAACTGTTCCGTGATTTTTTCTCTCCAGAATTCATAAAGGTTTTTATATTGGTCAAACTCAAAATGACGGCCCATTTCCAGTCTGTAAAGCATTACTTTATCCGATGGTTTCAGAAGGCCATATAATCCGGAAAGCATTCTGTAGTTTTTCTGTAAATAATCCACAGCATTCTTATCCAGAGTTTTTGCATCCAGACCTCTGTAAACTTCACCGGTAAAAGCAAACATGGCAGGTGCAGATTCTTTTGCTCCCGGCTTTGATTTCCATTTTTGATTTCTTTCCCAGTTTTCATCCGCCAGTTTGGGCGATATTTCCATTAGTTCGGAAAGATATTTCGGAGATTTATGTTTTAAATGAGATTGTATAAATGCAGCCTCTTCAATGAATTTTGGTGTAGTAGATCTCAACAGGTCGGTTGAGTTTTCCACATTCATTAATTTAGCAGGAGATGTTATTATTTTCATAAAAAATTAAAGTTGATAAAATGTGAATGTTTAAATTAAACGTTTTCACTTATAGAATTGCTGTTTGGCCTTTTACTATTAAACTATTCCTTTTCCCTGTCTGATCACTTCCGGTTCTCCCGAACTAAGATCAACAATGGTAGAGGCAATATTGTCTCCATATCCTGAGTCGATCACAATATCTACCAGATGCTCATATTTTTCAGCGATCAGTTCCGGATCTGTAGAATATTCGATGATCTCGTCATCATCTTTGATGGAAGTTGAAGCGATCGGATGTCCGAGTTTTTCAACAATCAGTTGCGGAATCGGATGGTCAGGGACACGGATCCCGATAGTTTTATGTCCTTTATAAGCCAATGGTACATTTTTATTGGCCTCGAGAATAAATGTAAAAGGTCCGGGAAGATGGCTTTTCAGAAATCTGAACACCGAGGTATCGATGGGTCTTGTAAAGTCTGAAAGATGGCTGAGATCATTACAGATTATAGAGAACTGAGCCTTTTCCAGTTTGATTTTTTTCATCTGAGCCAGTTTTTCCATAGCCCGGATGTCAAAAATATTACAACCTAAGGCATATACCGTATCTGACGGGTAAATGATAAGCCCGCCGTTATTTAAAGTTTTAATCACTTCATTGATAAGGTTTTCCTGTGGATTTTCCGGATAAATTCTTAATATCTTTGCCATAAAACAAAGATACAAATAATAAGATAGTTTTCATAAAAGTCCTTTATTTAAAAGAAAAATTAGGAATTATAAAAAATAGTCGTATATTTGCAATCCAATATCGCGGGATGGAGCAGTAGGTAGCTCGTCGGGCTCATAACCCGAAGGTCATCGGTTCGAGTCCGGTTCCCGCTACTAAGCAAGTGCTTTCGGTAAGCACTCTAAAAATACACCGCGGGATGGAGCAGTAGGTAGCTCGTCGGGCTCATAACCCGAAGGTCATCGGTTCGAGTCCGGTTCCCGCTACTAAGCAAGTGCTTTCGGTAAGCACTCTAAAAATACACCGCGGGATGGAGCAGTAGGTAGCTCGTCGGGCTCATAACCCGAAGGTCATCGGTTCGAGTCCGGTTCCCGCTACTAAAGCAAAAAGAGAATCACAATGTGGTTCTCTTTTTCATTAAATCAATTCTGAATTTTACAAAAACTATCCGAACATACCTACCTGGTAATCTCCCGGAACCTGTTGGAAAGCAATATTGAAGCGGTTCCAGACGTTAATGGCATTCACCACTAAAGTAAGGTCAATGATCTCTTCTTCAGAAAACTGTTTTTTTGCATTTTCATAAGCTGTGTCAGGAACATGAAGACTGTTTACTGCTTCTGCCCATTCCAGAGCTGCTCTTTCCCTGTCTGTGTAGTAAGGTGTTTCTCTCCATGCACTTAATCCGTAAAGGCGCTGTTCTGTTTCGCCCATTGCACGAAGCTCTTTAGAGTGCATGTCAAGACAATAAGCACACTGGTTGATCTGTGAAATCCTGAAATCAATAAGCTCCATCAGTTTTCTGTCAATCGTAGAATGTTTTAAATACTGGTTAATTCCAAAGATCGGAGTAATCGCTTTTTTTCCTTTTTCGAATAAATTAATTCTTGGTTCCATAAGATTTTAATTTTGGTTGTTATACCTTAATGACAATTGTATTTTAGATTCTGGACAAATAATGCCACATTTTTTTGCACGAGGAATGCAATTTAAAATTATAGGCCTCCCTTTTGAGATTTTAAAATTTGTGAAAGATTCCAACAGGATATAAATGAATCCTATAAAAAGAAAAATCCCGCTTTAAGAGCAGGATTTTATATCTGTAACTAATAATCAATTATCAGTATGATTCATCATCTATGGTGCAACTTCTGCGTAAGGTCTCAGTTTAATATCCTCTGCCATAGTCTGGCCCAAGAATTCAGTTTTCTGACTTCCTTTCATTCTTCCTGCCGCAGCATTGGCATTGAAATAAGCTTCACTTAATTTAGTGGCAATTTCAGCAGGGTTAAAATCTATTTTTGTATCACCCTCAACACCTAAATATCCATTTTTTCTCGTAAGATATGTGATATAGTTTTTATAATTGATCAGTGTATTTCTTAAATAAGTTGTATGGTATTCCATACATTTTTTTGCTTTTTTAGAAGAGTTATTAAGAATACAGTTATTCATATTCCCTCTGTACAAACGCCATTCAGATTCCAGAATACCATATTCTTTTCCTAAAGCTACTTTCCCGTTGGTAAGGATGTTATTATCACCTTCTTTTGTAGCAATGGCTTGCAGGTGTCCGATCACAAGCGGAACGGTGTTTTCAATTTTCGTTTTCGTTTCTTTTAAAGAGCTGAAATCTGCAGCCGGAGAATTTTTCTTTTGAGCAGTCGTTACGTTAAAAATCAATAGTAATAGTACAATCAATAAATTATATCTTTTCATGAGAAATTTTTAAAGCACTAAAATAAATATATTTTCTCATTTTAAGCACATTCATTTTAGTTTTATTTAATAAAAATTAACAAGTTTTAAGAATTTACCGTCAAATCCAATATTTTAGTATTGATCATTCAGGTCATAAATTCCCTTTATTAAAAATTTAACATATTTTAATAAAAAATAAATATTTGATTATCAGTTACTTACATTTATTCTTTCTTTATCACTAAAAAAATAGTTGTTTGATTGAGATTTATTTCTACATTTGTATAACTAGTTTCTTAGTGATATAGAAACAATGACGTTTTTATATGATAATGATAAATGAAACAGGATATGAAAATTCAGACTTTAACAAAAGCAGAAGAACAGGTAATGCAGTATTTATGGAAACTGGAAAAAGGATTTCTTAAAGATATCCTTGATTTATTCCCTGATCCGAAACCACATACCAATACTGTTTCTACGATTTTAAAAGTATTAAAAGATAAAGAATTTGTAGAATATAACGTCTACGGAAGACAGCATGAATATTTTCCATTGATTTCCAAGGAACAGTATTCTGGAAAAACGATGAAAAGCCTTGTGAAGAATTATTTTAAAGGTTCTTACAAAAGTGCCGTTTCATTTCTGGTAGAAAAAAATGAAATGACTGTAGAAGATCTTGAAATGTTATTAAACGAACTCAAAAAGAAAAACTAATATGGAAGCCATATTTCTGTACTTTGGGAAAGTAATTGTATGCTCAGGTGTAACGTTTTTGTATTATCAGTTGTCTTTAAAAGACAAGACATTTCATCATTATAACAGATTTTATTTGTTATCGGCCATGTTACTGTCATTATTATTGCCTTTGATCAGGGTAGATGATTTTACGATAGAGGTGAATAATGAGGTATATGCATTAATTAATAAGGTACAGAATTTTAATTCAAATAAAACGATAAACAATGACCACATTTATTTTAGAATTATTTTTTCAGCTTTGGGATTGGTTTCTCTCTATTTTTTAGGGAAATTTATTTACGGGATTCTTAGAATTCAACAGCTTAAACACCAATTTCAAAAAGAAAGTTTTGACGGGATCAATTTTTACCGTACAAACCTTACCGAAGCTCCGTTTTCTTACTTTAAAAACCTGTTCTGGAAAAATACCATCGTATTGAATTCAGACATCGGAAAGCAGATTTTAAAGCATGAAATGGTACATATTGAGCAGAAACATTCACTGGATAAAATTTTTATTCAGGTCATTACTTCCGTCTTCTGGTTCAATCCGTTCTTTCATATCATCAAAAAAGAACTCAATCTAATCCACGAATACCTGGCTGATAAAAAAGCCGTAAAACAATCGGACACAAAAGCATTTGCGCAGATGCTTTTAGCAAGTCACTTTTCCGGAACACAGTTACCTGCAACCAGTCCGTTTTTAAGTTCAAATTTAAAAAAACGACTCAAAATGTTACAAAAACCCAAAACCAAATTCGGATATGCGCGAAGAATTTTTGCATTGCCGGTTTTATTTTCAGTAGCCTTTGCTTATATGGTAAATGCTAAGAATAAAGAAATCAAAGAAACGAATATAGCAATCGAACAAGCTGTTTCTCAAATTAAAAAAGACACGGTAAAAAATGAAAAGATCAACACGATTGATATTGCCCAGCAAAAACAATTAAGAAAAAGAGAAACTGAAAAGTTAACCGATCTTGGAAAGAAGATTCAGGAAAAAAGTAAAGCATTAAAAGAGCTGAAACCTGAAAGCAAAGAATTTCAGAAAAATGTTGATGAGCTGAGCTCACTTTCAGAAGAAATGGGGAAAATTACCAGCTCAGACGATTTTAAAATGGCCTATACCATCAATGGAAATGAAATAAGAAAAATTAATGATTATTTCAAATCAGACGAATGGAAAGATAAAATGAAAGACCTTAAAAAGATGGATATTGAAATTCCTGAAATACCGGAAATCAATTTTGAATATCCTGATGTTCCATTACCTCCGAATGCTCCCGATGCACCAAGAGTTAATGTGTATAGCTTTAAAGATTTTAAAGATATGAAATGGAGTGCTGAAGACAAAGCTAAAGCTTCTGCAAATGCTAAGAATGCCATGGAAGCTGCTACAAAACGGGCTAAAATTGACAGAAAGCGAGCCAAACTGAATGAAAAACGTGCTAAGCTGGATATGGAAAGAGCCAAACTTGATGCTGAAAGAAGAGCTTTAGACGGAAATAACAGAAGAGTTTACATCTATAATGGTACCACAAGTTTTAACGATTCAAAAAATCCGGTAACCATAAGACTGAGCTCTGACTTTAAAAAGAATGCTGATGGTTTTACCGTTTCAAAAATAACAAATCTTAATTCGACGTATGATAATATGAAATTTTATATCAACGGTGTTGAAGTAAGCAAAAAAGAAATAGATGCTTTAAATCCCAACCAGATTAAAAGTATGAATGTAAACAAACGTACTAAAGACGGAGATCCTTCAGGAGAAATAAGAATTCAGACAAAATAATAAAGTCCCGACTTAGCTTTGTCAATATAAATTGGCAAAGCTTTTTTATACATCAAGCTTATGAAAAACACTATTTTACTTTTTTTATTTTTTAGCATATTCGCCAATGCACAGGTCAACAGGTTCTTCTACGAATATAAATTTATTCCTGACTCTAATGATAAAGCCGATGTGAAAAAGGAAATGATGCTTCTGGATATTGATAAAAACGGTTCCAATTATTACAGCCGCGATAAGTTTGTTGCTGATTCCACGGCTCAGGCCGATCTGGAAAAACAGATCAAAGGTGGATCAGGAAATATAAATATCAATAAAAGTGAAAGACCCGGGCAGGTTTCCTATAAAGTAACCAAGCAGTATCCTGATTTTAAAACTTATTTGTTTACAAGGGTTTCTACTGACCAATACAAAGTAAAAGAAGATACAAAACCGGAATGGAAAATTCTTTCTGATAAACAGAAAATCGGAGAATATAATGCTCAAAAAGCGACAACCAGTTTTGGCGGCAGAGAATGGACGGCATGGTTCACCACTGATATCCCTTTTCAGGACGGACCCTACAAATTCTATGGCTTACCAGGATTAATTGTAAAAATTGAAGATTCTACAGGATCACATATCATGACTCTGGTTGGAAACAAAACGATTCAGGCTCCTGCAGCTGAAAAACAAATGGAAATGCCACAGAATGTAAGAATGTTCGGGATAGGCGGAAAAGAAATTGAAGTCACAAAAGATCAGTACAGAAAAGCATGGAAAGCTTATGTAAACGACCCTTCCAAAAACATGCGAGAAATGATGATGAGAAATAGTGGTGATTCAAATACGAAAGTGGCTTTTAAAGTGAAAACTTCTGATGGAAAAGAGATCTCAGATCCTAATCAGGTTTTCAGGGAAATGGAAAAGCGCACCAAAGAAAGTTTAAAAAAGAATAACAATCCGATAGAACCGGATCTGGTGAATTAACAAAACATATTTTTCTAAATCAAAAAACAGGGTGGTCAACAGATCATCCTGTTTTCTTTTTAATGATAGGTTTTTATATCGCAAAGAAAATGATGAGTTGGATATAT
Source organism: Chryseobacterium tongliaonense (assembly GCF_041224435.1). Classification (NCBI taxonomy): domain Bacteria; kingdom Pseudomonadati; phylum Bacteroidota; class Flavobacteriia; order Flavobacteriales; family Weeksellaceae; genus Chryseobacterium; species Chryseobacterium tongliaonense. Next base: position 112,883 of record NZ_JBGFFD010000006.1, read on the forward strand.
TTAAGATGAGCAAAGTTTTTTAATATACAATAGATTTTCAAAAGAATACTTCACAGCTTTTCTTTTCTTAAAAATATAGCGGTCGGATTTTAAAAGCTTTGCGTTAATAAAAAAATGATGAATGTAAAATATAGTTACCTTCTTTTATTATCTTTAAATCAAATTCAGATTATGACAGAAAAAGAAAAATGTGAACAGGGATTACTGTATAACGCCAATTACGATGCTGAGCTTATCAATGAACGAATGATGTGTAAAGATTTGTGCCTGGAATATAATCAGATTAAAAATACAGATACTGAAAAAAGAAACCAAACCATCCGAAAAATCATTAAAAATTCAAAAGAAAATGTATATATAGAACCTTCATTCTGGTGTGATTACGGCTATAATATAGAAACTGGCGATAACTTTTATGCCAATCATAATCTGGTGATTTTAGACTGTGCAAAAGTAAAATTCGGAGATAATGTTTTTATCGGTCCCAATTGCAGCTTTTATACTGCCGGTCATCCGCTTGATGCAAAACAGAGAAATGAAGGACTGGAATATGCACATCCGATTACAGTCGGAGATAACGTCTGGTTCGGTGGAAATGTAGTGGTATTACCCGGCGTTTCCATCGGAAATAATGCAGTAATAGGAGCAGGAAGTGTTGTTACCAGAAATATTCCGGATAACGTAGTTGCAGTGGGAAATCCGTGCAAGGTAGTTAAAACTATTGTCGAAAATAATAATTAGAATCCAGAAATAGATGAAGGAAATGCATGAAACAATCATGTTCTTGAGCTTGATCTGTTAAAATAAAAGGTTCCGGAACGAAGTTCCGGAACCTTTTTATAATGTATTCTTTTAAGATTAAGCTAATTTCTGAGAGTCAGAAATAAACTGAGCCAGTCCGCTGTCTGTTAACGGGTGTTTCAATAAGCTCAAGATCGGAGGAAGTGGAGAAGTGATCACATCAGCACCGATTTTAGCACAGTCGATAATATGCATTGAATGACGGATAGAAGCCGCTAAAATTTCAGTGTCATACATATAGTTATCGAAAATTAAACGGATCTCCTGAATCAGATTTAATCCGTCTGTAGAAATATCATCCAGTCTTCCCAGGAAAGGAGAAACATAAGTAGCTCCGGCTTTTGCAGCTAAAAGAGCCTGTCCTGCAGAGAAAATCAAAGTACAGTTGGTTTTGATTCCTTTATCTGAAAAATATTTTAATGCTTTGATTCCGTCTTTGATCATCGGGATTTTTACCACGATATTCGGATGGATAGCCGCCAATTCCTCCCCTTCTTTGATCATTTCCTCATAAGTTGTAGAAAGCACTTCAGCAGAAATATCACCGTCTACAATTTCACAAATTGCCTTGTAATGATTTTTGATCGCTTCAGCACCTCGGATTCCTTCTTTGGCCATTAATGAAGGGTTGGTGGTTACACCATCTAAAATTCCAAGGTCTTTTGCTTCTTTGATTTGCTCTAAATTAGCAGTGTCAATAAAAAATTTCATTTGATTTATAGATTTATTTCTGCAAAGATAAACATTCCTTTGTGAGTGGAAAATTTTAATTTTTTTAAGGAATTAGGAATTAGGAATTAGGAATTAGGAATTTTTTTGATAAGGTTCAAAATTCCCTTCCCTGAAGGGGGATTTTGCGAAGCAAAAAGACAGGTAGTTTAAATCCATAAATTTAATCCACATCTCAAATAAAAACATTTTTCTAAATTTGTTCGTTATGGAAAAAAACAGCTTTACGGCAAGACTTGAAATCATTGGGATCAATCCTTTTGTATTCGTTCCTGAAGAAGTTTTAAATCTTATTTTTGACGCTTCCGGAAGAACTAAAAGCCCCATTCCGGTGAAAGGCACTGTAAATGGCAAAGAATTCAGACAGAATCTGATGAAATATTTGGGTGAATGGCGGTTATATATTAACCTGACCATGCTCAAAAACTCTCCTAAGAGAATCGGTGAAGTGATCGAAGTCTTTGTAGAGTTTGACGATTCAGACAGGACGATTTCCATTCATCCGCAGCTGGAAAAAGCAATTAAAGAAAGCGCTGTTGCATCGAAGAATTTTGAAAGCTTGATCCCTTCAGGAAAATTAGAGCTGATTCGATATATCAACAATCTGAAAACCGAAGCAAGCATTAATAGGAATATTGAAAAAATCATCCGGTATTTACAAGGGGAAACAGACTTCTTCGGAAAGAAAATCAATTAGAAATGGTAACTATATTTCAATGATCGGCTTTTATATCGCAAAGAACAATTATGAATCGGACCTATCTAAGATGAGCAAAGTTTTTTAGTCTATACAATAGATTTTCAAAAGAATGCTTCATAGCAGCTTTGCTGCTTTTCTTACTTTTCTTAAAATACAGCAGTCAAATTTTTAAAACTTTGCGTTAATAAAATGATTGTAAAATAGTATATAACTATCTTAAAAATAAAGCATAAAAAAAGATCCGGAAATTTTCCGGATCTTTTTATTTATGAATTTAAAACTTTATTAAGCTTTATCGCATCCTGATTGGTAGGGTCATACTGTAAAGATTTGGCAATATGTTCTTTCGCTTTATTAGGGTCGTTTTTCTGTTCCGCGAAAGCAAGGTAGAAATAAGCATAAGCTAAATTTTTCTTATTTTGTTCCACCTCTTCCGGCTTTACAGTAGCAATATATTTTTCATAAGCAATTTTTGCATTGGCATCATCCTTAGCAGACTGATAGGCATAAGCCTGACTGTAATAAGATGGAGCCCAATCCGGTAACAAAGCCGATATTTTCTTCCAAGTATCAATTGCATTGGTCCAGTCTGAAGCTTCCTGATAAGCTGCAGCCAGTTTTGCCAGTGATTCTGTATCTTTTGGATTGGCTTCAATTTGTTTTTTAAGGCCGTCGATAGTAGAATTGCTTCCTGTCTGGCTTGTAGCCGCCGCATTATTTGTACTGTCTGTTTTAGTCGTTTGAGCATTCACAAAACTTACACTTCCTACCAATATTAAACCTAAAAAAAGGTTTTTAATATCAATTTTAATCATTTTCATATTCTTATATTTTTCAAATTGTAAATTCTAAAATTCAATAATAATTCCACAAAAGCTTAAATTTTAGAACCTTTAAGTTTTTTTGGAAAATATTAACGGGATTGATGTTTTTTTATCAAAATTTTTGATTCGTGACGGTTTGGATTATCTTTGTATGTTATCATTTTAATCTATATATTTTTGTATGAATATTATATTAGCTTCAACTTCCACCCTTTTCGGGGGAGCCTATTTAGAATATCTGAGAGAAGAATTAATTGAATTATATAAAGGAATCGACGAAATAATTTTTGTACCCTTTGCCCGGCCCGGCGGGATTTCCCACGATGATTATACCGAAAAAGCACGTTCATTTTTTGAAACGATCAATATCAAAGTAAAAGGCCTGCACGAATTTGAAGATAAAACCGAAGCTCTGAATAAGGCTAAAGGTTATTTTACAGGAGGCGGAAATACCTTTTTGCTGGTTAAGACATTGCATGAAGAAGGACTCATGTCTCTTTTAAAAAACAATGTGGAAAGAGGAAAGCCTTACCTTGGATGCAGTGCGGGAAGTAATATCGGGGGTCAGAATATGAAAACCACGAACGATATGCCGATTGTGTATCCACCGAGCTTTGACTGTATGGGATTGGTACCTTTTAATCTAAACCCGCATTATCTGGATCCTAATCCCGAGTTAAAACATAACGGAGAAACCAGGGAAACAAGGATTAAAGAATTTCTGACTCAAAATGACCTGAAAGTAGTAGGACTTCGTGAAGGAAACTGGATCAGGAGAATCGGAGATGCCATTACCGTTGAAGGAAATGAACTGACCCGGATTTTTGAAAAAGGGAAAGAACCTTACGAAATAGAGGCCGGAAGTACATTGTAATGAATTAAACACTTCTTTATTTTATTATCTTTGATTAAGAATTGAAGTGTTTTTCAGCTTTAAACAAGGAAAATGCTTATATCAAAATTTAAAATAAAGTTTTATAATAGAAAATGAAAAAGACGTTTGCCGTTCTTACGCTTTCAGCACAGGTATTATTTGCTCAGGATATTGCCCAGAAGCTTGATACTGCTACCAAAGATTTAATGAACTCCTCAGCGGCGGTTGCATCCGGTTTATCTTTTTATGTTTCAGATGAGAATGGCAATTTTGTTTATGAATATCAGGGAAGCAAAGGACTTTCCACAGCTTCAACCCAAAAAATATTTACAGCCGGAGTCGTTTTGGAAACTTTAGGTAAGAATTATACCTATAAAACAACATCAGGCTATTCCGGAAGTATTTCAGGAAGTGTATTGAATGGGAATCTTTATATTTCTTCCAACGGAGATCCCACATTGGGAAGCTGGCGGTATGAATCCTGTAAACCCGATACTTTTAAAAAGAAATTGATAGAAGCCATTAAAACTTCAGGAATTGCAAAAATATCAGGCGACCTGATTATTGATGATTCTTATTTTGACCATCAGACGATACCGGGCGGATGGCCGTGGGATGACCTTGGAAACTATTACGGAGCGGGAGTCTGGGGTGTAAACTGGCGGGAAAATCAGTTTGATATCAATATTAACGGGAAAGATTTTAAAAGTTTTTCCTATCCTTTGGAAGGTGTGAAATGGCTTAATGACCTTAAAACCGGCGGAAGCTCAGATCAAAGCCTGATCTTTACAGCACCTCATTCTGATGTTGCTTTAATCAACGGGACCTTGCCGGCAGGAAAAATGGTGACTGTTTCCGGATCAGTTCCCAATCCGCCACTGCAACTGGGAATGGAAATAAAACAATGGCTGAAGGAATCCGGAATTGATTTTTCAGGAAAAGTGCTTACTTCTTCACAATTGGAAATAGAAGGCGGAAAATGGGAAGTGCCTAAAAATAATATTATATTTACTTTTGAGTCGCCGACTTTAGATAAGATTGTTTACTGGTTTTTAAGAAAAAGTATCAATCTTTACGGGGAAACCTTTATCAAAACTTTAGGCAAAGAGAAAAAAGGAGATCCAGGCTTTAAAAGCGGAGTGGCTTACCTTAAGGAATTCTGGAAGTCAAAGGGTATAAACCCGAACATGATCAATTTTGCAGATGGAAGCGGACTTTCACCCCAGAATTATGTTTCTGCCAAAGCGGAGGTTCAGGCTTTGCTGTATGCCCGAAAACAGTCATGGTTTGAGACTTATTATGACGGTTTTCCGACACAGGATAATGGGATGAAAATGAAAAGCGGAACGATGAGAGATACAAAATCCTTTGCCGGTTTCCATACTTCAAAAGAAGGCAGGAAATATGTGTTTTCCATTATTATCAACAATTATCAGGGAAGCGGAAATGCAGAGTTGCAGAAGATTCTGAATGTTTTAAAATAAATTTTAATGAAAAATCGTCCGTTTTTATCAAGGATAAATAATTGGTTTGTATTTACATTACTTACTGTAATCGTTGCAGCTCTGATTTTATCATCCAATATTCTCATTAAAAATTTAAGACAGAAAGAAGCCGAAAGAATAAAAGTTTTCGCTACGGCAATTAAAATTTTACAGGACAACCAGCAAAAAAGTTCTGAAACCCAGGATTTATTGTTTGCCATCCTTACAGAGAATGACCAGATTCCATCGATTTTAACGGATGAAAATAAGCAGCCTTTCATATTTGACGGAAGCTCACGTAATATTTCACAGGAAATATTGAGCAATCCTCAGGAGCTGAAAAAGCTGATAGCCAAGATGGAAAACAATTACGAACCGTTTGAAATTGAAGTTGCGAATGGGAAAAAACAGCTTGTTTTCTACGACAATTCGGCATTGCTTAATAACTTAAGGTATTACCCTTATTTTTTAGGTTTACTTGTTTTCTCGTACTTTCTATTTTCATTCTGGTTTTTAAGAACAATCAAAAAAACAGACGAAGGGTATTTATGGGCTGGTCTTGCCAAAGAAACCGCTCATCAGATCGGAACGCCTTTATCTTCCATGATCGGCTGGATGGAAATCATGAAACTGGAAAATCCGGATTCTGAAGGTGTGCATGAGATTGAAAAGGATATTGAAAGACTAAGAACCATTTCCGAAAGGTTTTCAAAAATAGGTTCTGTTCCTGAACTGAATGACATGAATTTCAATCAAACCATTCAGGAGAATTATAATTATTTAAAAACCAGGATTTCGAGGAAAATAAATTTCAGTTTACATCTTCCCACTTATGATATTCTGGTTCCGCACAACAGGATCCTGATGAGCTGGGTTATTGAAAACCTGGTTAAAAATGCAGTAGATGCCATGAAAGGAGAAGGGATATTGCAGATGTATGTTTTCGAAAGAAATAAAAATATCCTGATCGAAGTAAAAGATACCGGCAGCGGAATGACCAAACAGCAGTCGAGGAATGCATTTAAACCGGGATATTCCACTAAAAAACGAGGTTGGGGCTTAGGTCTTTCTCTTGCTAAAAGAGTGGTTCAGGAATACCATAACGGAGATATTAAGATCTCTCAGACCGAAGTAGGAAAGGGGACAACCTTCAGAATAATTATTAAAAAAACTTAAAGTCATTGCGAGCGAAGCGAAGCAATCTCAGGTTTAAAATAAGTCTTAATTATTAAAATTTTGAACCATTAGAGAATTAAGCTTGAGATTGCTCGCAATGACGGAGTGGGAATAAAAAAGCGAGGACAATACCCTCGCTTTTCTTATTTTATTTCTTACCGGTTAACCACTGATCCTGCAGCTTTTGTTCTGCCGGAGTCGGATTGGCTTTGTATTGTAGTGTTTCTACAGAAAGCTTATCCAGAATGGCTTTTCCTTTAAGTTCTACTTTATCTGTTTTGTCGCCATTATTTCTTAAAACAACAACAGTAACATTTTGTCCGTCTTTAATCGTTTTGGTATAGTTGATAAATTCCTGAACATTTTGAATATTGATGGTTTTTCCATCCAATGAAAGAATTTCATCGGTGATTTTAAAGCCTATGCTTTTGGCGAAAGGGGATAAAGCCGAGCTTTCATCAAAAATAAACGTATTGTTCTTATCATTATATCTCGTTTGGTTAGGATCTTTGATAAACCAGAAAATAGGCGGAGTATCCTTTTTTGTCATTTCCACACCTACCTGGTTAAGGTACTCTGCATATGGAGTAGGCTGATTTCCTGCAATATATTTATTGTAGAAATCTTTTACCTGAGGATATCCGGTAACCGTTACCAATTCATCGATCAGCTTATCATCTTTGAAAGGCTTGTTTTCCCCGAATCTCTGAGACAGCTTTCTGATCATATCCCTGTAGCCCATCTCACCGTTGGACAGTTTTCTTAGCTCAATATCCAGACACATTGCAAGAAGAGCTCCTTTTTCGTAAACGTTTCTGTACTGGTCCTTATATTGATCAAGCAAAACATTTTTACTCATCACCGTAAACGGCATCGTGTCGTCGTAGTTTTTGGAGTTGGTAATTTTTTCATTGATTCTTTTCAGGAACTCATTTTTATCAATTAAGCCTTCCTGAATCTGGAATAAATTAGCAAAATATTCCGTTCCGCCTTCATACATCCAAAGGTGCTGTGACATTTTGGGATCGGCATAATCGAAGTAATGGATTTCTTCAGAGTGGGTTTTCAAAGGGTTAACCGTATGGAAAAACTCGTGTGAAACTACATCTGTAATCGTTTTATCAATCGCTTCTTTAGGCATCATTTCCGGTAAAACCACACTGGTGGATTCGTGGTGCTCCAAAGCTCCGAAACCCTTGATTCTCGGTCCGTCTGTACCTGCAAGATAAAGCATGATTGCGTATTTCTTATTGGTATTCATATCACCCAGGAATTTCTTCTGGGCAACCACCATTTTTTCCAGATTATCTTTAAAATCAGCAGCTTTATATTTTCCGGAAGGTGAATATACTCCCAAAACCAGATCCATGCCTCCTGCGTTGAAGGTAATGTAATCAGGCTTCGTGTACATCAATGGAGAATCCGTTACTTTAGCATAATTGGCCAGAGTATACGTATCTGTTGATTCAGATTTGTCCTGATCTACCAAAGCGGTAGTTCCATAAAAATCTGTCGGCTTCTGAACGATCAGCTGATACGGTACATCCTGCATATTATCGATATAACCGATGAAACCGTGGGTATTGATTAAATAAATCTTACCTGCCTCAATATCAGTTCCTGACGGAGAAAATACGGCTTTATGCTTGTCATTATCCATTTCATCATCAAAGCTGTCATTCACCAGATAGGTAATTTTAGTCAGATCTTTGGCATTCTTAAGAGAATAAGTGTTGTCATTAACCTTTGTGAAAGTTAATTCTTTCCCTTTGTTATCAAGAAATTTTATGCCTTCTACAAATCTTCCGTAATCGTCTACAGAATAAGTTCCGGGAACGGTTTTTGGAAAATGGAACTTTACATCACCGGATTTCATTTTGGGGAATTCCATGGTAACAGCGACTTTATCGTCTTTCACATTCACCAGATCAATATTGGTTTTAATAGACTGCGCATGAATAAAAGCAGCAGCTAAAATACCTAAGCTTAGTGTTATTTTTTTCATTGAGTTTGATTTATACTTAAATAGTTGTCATAAAAATCATTTTGTTACGAAGAAGTGTATTAAACTTTTCTTAAAACTAAAATAAGCATAATTGTAAAACTGCAAAATTGCTAAAAAGTAGAACTGCTGAGAGGTAAGGTTTAAATTATAAAACAAAGATTTATATTTTGGCTAATTAAGCGATTTTACTTTTTAGCAATTTTGCAGTTTTACAATTTCACAGTTTCACAGTTTTGCGATTTTACAATTAGACAATTCAGCCATTTTGCCTTTCCGCTTTTCCACCTATTTACTGCACCTTCTTATAATTGATGTAATAATTTTTATTAAACACTACCGGGCTTGCTTTCTTCAGCTTTACCGTTTGCCAGCTTTCAGTAGGCTTGATGGTTTCCTCATTGTCTATCCTGATCGGGAGCTTAAAGTTTTTAACCACATTGGTGTATCTGTATTGTAAAGTTTCTCCTTTCTGAGAATACTCCAGCGTTGGAATTTTAGTGGTTCTCAAATACTGGTTGAATACACTTGAGAAATCGATTCCTGCTTTTAAGGAAATATAATTTTCAACCTGTTCTGTCGTTACGGTCTGATGATAAAAATCTTTATTCAGTCCTCTTAAAATCTGTCTGAATTTTTCATCATTGTTGATCACCTGTCTGATGGTGTGAAGCATACTTGCGCCTTTAGGATACATGTCGCCGCTTCCTTCATTTCTTACACCGTATTTTCCGATAATGGGCACATCGTTGCTTACTTTGTGCTGAATCCCCTGTGCATAAGTGTCTGCGGATTTTTTATCCATGTATTTTTCCGTAAAAAGAACCTCTGAGTACATCGTGAAGCCTTCGTGAACCCACATGTCTGCCTGGTCTTTTGCGGTGATATTATTGGCAAACCATTCGTGGCCGCTTTCGTGGATGATGATGTAATCCCAGTTTAATCCAACTCCTGTTCCGGAAAGATCTGAGCCGAGATATCCGTTCATATATTTGTTTCCGTAAGCTACATTGCTTTGATGTTCCATCCCTAAATACGGAGAATCTACAAGTTTATATGAGTCTTCATAAAAAGGATAAGGACCAAACCAATATTCAAATGCAGAAAGCATCGGTTTTACCTGCTGGAACTGTTTTTTAGCCTTATCTAAATTATAATCCAGAACCCAGTAATCTAAATCCAGATTTCCTTTTTCGCCTTTAAAAGTATCTTTGAAATTCACATATTTTCCAATATTAGGAATAATGGAGTAGGCATTAATTGGATTTTTTACCTGCCATGTGAAAATATTTTTGTCGTTTTCCGTTTTCTTGTCAATCAGTTTTCCGTTTCCTACGCCCACAAGATCTTTAGGTGTAATGATTTTCATGATAACCCCATTGTCCGGCTCGTCACTCCAGATATCTTTCGTAGGAAGCCATATAGATGCACCGATTCCTTCATCGGCAACACTCATCCACGGATTTCCTTTTTCGTCTTTTGTGAAAACCCATCCGCCATCCCAGGGTGCATTTTTAGCAATCACGGGATTCCCGGAATAGGTAACATCGATTGTATATTTTTCTCCTTTTTTGAAGGCTTTTTTAGTCGTAATGAAAATGAAATCACCGTCCTGCTTATATTCGGCGATCGGGAAACTGGCTTCCACCTTATCTGCTTTCATCGGCTTTTGCAGGTCTATCTGGAAAACAGGGTTGGTAACATCTTTTATAATTTCAAAGCTGATTGTATTATTTCCTTTTATGTTTTTCTGCTCGAAATCCGGTTCTACAGACAGTTCGTATTTTTTTACATCCCAGAAATTACGGAATTTGGTATTGGAACCTTTTAAAGTATCCTGCTTGGTAAAAGCCTGAGGCCTTTCAAAGAATTGCCCGAAAACAAGTCCCGATGCAAACAGAAGGGTATAGGTCAGTTTTTTCATTTGAAATTAAATTAATCTATCCAAAAATAGAAAATTTAACAGCAATACGTTTATTTAATTAAAAATAATTTGTCTATCAATTAAAGGATATCATCCAGAAGACAACGCTCATGTACATCCAAAGTAAGGAGAAAAACAGATGTGCAACGGTTTCGAAAGTCTTTCCTTTCCATAGTTCTGACGAATAGCCGAAAAACTGAATGATCAGCCGGATAGTCCAGAAAATACCCAATCCAAATGATATTTTTTTACCGAAAGAGGTTTCGATCAATTCATTGGAAGATGTTATACAAAGCAACCCCATAAGAAATACAGTTAAAGCAATAAAGAGGGTATGGACGACCATTATTTGCCGATTGATCAGGCTCAGTGACCGGAGTTCTTTTTCCCAGTTAAAATATTTAGGAAAAATAATATGTACTAATGCTAAAACAATTAAAAGTCCGCCGATTATTTTTAAATGCAACTCCATCTTGATTGAATATTAAAGTGAATAGATGAAAATGGACATAAAAGGTGTAAATTTTATCTCCTTACATGATGCAAAGCCTGCATTTTCAAAAGCGTTTTTCCATGTAGTTTTTGAAAAAAAATGAGTAAACCCAACTGAGAATGCTAAAAAATTAGGAAAATCCCGTAAATGTTCTACCAAAATTACCTTTCCATGAGTTTTGCATACCCGGTGACATTCCTTTAAAAAAAGGATTTTTTCTTTGTGTGATCTTATCTCATGAGCCGCTGAAAGCAAAAAAATCAGATCAGCCGATTTCTCAGCCAGAGGTATTGAATCTGTTACCATCTGTTGAGTATCAGGATATACAAGGCTCACTTTTCGGGCTCTTATAATAGCCAGCTCAGTATGTCGTTTGGCATCATAAAAATCAAATACTTTTAAATCTGCTTGCGGAAAATTATCTTTAATAATATAGCTCGTTTCGTCGAAACCTGCATTAATATTCAAAATTTGTTTTACATCTTGTTTATCAACTGAACAGTTTTTCAACCAGTGAAATTTGTAATATCCTGAAAAATCATAAACATATGCAGATACTACTAAAGGCATTATAAGGCCATAAAGAAATGCTGCAGTAATAATCCAATATAAAAGATCCGGCCATTCAAAAATCTGACGACTGATGATAATTAAAGCCAGAATTCCTGTTCCTGCGATATAAAAATGGCGGTTAAAACTTAAGATGTTTAAAACGCCCTGAAATTTTCTTCTCTTTACTTCCATGGTTCTGTTTTTCCTTTCTTCCAGTAATACGGAATATTGTTAATAATAAAAGCATTGGCTAAAACAGGATTTCCGAGCTTCAGCGTATCTAAAAAATCAAAATGATAATCAATCACTTTTACAGGCTTAGGAATCCAGTTCTGTCTTACGCCTTCAATAATAAGAACTTCTTTGGTTTCTTTATTATAGGTGAATGTAAATGGCAATGGGCCTGCAAATCTTCTTGCTTCTTTCCAGTCTGCAAATGGTGAATCCTGAGGCAAAGAAATGTTTTCTTCTGTGGTGCTGAAGACAATTTTAAACTTTGATTTAATTGATTGTATTTCTTTTGTATTTTCTTTTTCAGTTTGCTGAATATCTGTTGTAGAATAATTGTAATGGGTAAATAAGTTACCCCGGAATTCCATTTTCTTTTTATCGGTTTCAGATTTCAGGATATATAAGCCACGTAATCTTTTTCCTGCATTGTTGGTGTATCGTACAAATACTCGATAACCTATCAGAAAAAAATCATTTCCCATAAATTTTGGAAATCCTTTGGGGCGAAGGTCTTTTGTTTGAACCATTGCCACTGCTACAAAAGCCCATTTATCCTGAAATGTGTCAAGCTCCAGACATTCGGGAATAAGATCCTGTAGTTGTTCTTTGGGAACAGTGAACGTCAAAACAAGCGAACTTTCAAAAAAAGCTTCAACAGCAAACGGGTGATTTTTTAAAAAGGCAAGCATTATGATTGAGGTGTTTTCGGATTTAAATGAAACTCATTGAAGTAAATAAGTAATATAAATAAAAAAGCAAATAAGGAATTGAATTTACCCCAAAGTAATAAGTCGGGGACTAAAATAAATTCAAGGATATTCATTGCTGCAATTGTTATAATTTGTAAAGTAGCGTTTAGTTTTGTCTTAATTCCTGTCAAAATCCATACAGCCATAACAATTTCTGACAATCCGATCAGAATGGTTAGCATTCTTGAGTGGGTATTGCTTAAAATCCTTGCAACAATCTGTTCATGGCGGGGAACAAGATTGAATACTTTGCAAAACAGTCCATTGATAATCCAGACTGTGGCAATGCAGTAATTCAATATGGTATGGATTTTTTTCATTCTGTAAAAATCATTAATTCTATTGATTGCAGAAAACTTTGGGAATGTATTTATAATTTCTTATTTCCCAAATCCCTTACAAATATATAATAATTTTCGAACTTTCAATAATTATTGAAAATATAATTTAAAATAATTTCCCTTTGAATTTAATGCTGTATTTTTTGAACGGCTATTTGTATGGAATAGATTTCAGAAATAGAAACATTATTGTTTTACCGGGATGAATGCTGAAATTCAGACCTGTTATTCTAGTGCTGTACTAAAATATTTTTGAGGGTATCAAAATTAATAATCGTAGAATCACTTATATCAATGAAAAATTGGATCTGCCAGTTTTGCGTTCTTTCAGCCTGCTTGCTTTCGGCCTTGTCCCATGGAGGATAAACCCGGAATCCGCGTTTGCCTTCCTTTTGACTGCTTGTCAGAATCTGTTTTTCTGCCAGTACCTTTTTAGGGAAAATAAAAAACCCGGAACTATTATTTTGTTCCGTCGCTATGATGTAGAAATCAAAATGATCGGATGATGTAAAAGGTTCCGTTTTTCCTGCCGAGTTTCTTCGCCACAGTGTCACAAACTGGCCGTTCTTCGTCGGTGTAATTTTGGCTTTCCTGAATTTGATAATGAATGTATTCAGTAAAAAATTGTGCCCGGAATACTCTTCAGATTCAGGATCGGCTGTAAGATTTGAAAGTTCTAATTGTAAAGCTTTGAAGACAGAATTTTCAATCCGGTTTATTATTTCAACCATTCCTTTTTATTCTTTACTTTACCGATTTATCCGCTTTTTACTTCTTAACCTTTTTGCTCTTTTGCCTTTCCGCCTTCTACAAAGCCTACTTCTGAACTGCCGGAAGATTTCCTTCTCTTTTCTGAACTTTTTTATAAGTATAAGAACACATGATAATACTGAACTCATACAATAAAAGCAATGGCATGGCAGCCATCATCATACTCAAAACATCTGCCGGAGTAATGATTGCAGCTACTACCATGATCAGAACGATAGCATGACGACGGTAAGTCCTCATAAATGTTGGAGTAAGAATTCCAATAGTAGTGAGGAAATAAATAAGAATAGGGAACAGGAAAATAACACCCATTCCTAAAATAACCTGTAAAAATAAAGTGGTATAATCACTGAGATCATATAACGGAACGATAATATCTGAAATTTTGAAAATTACCCCGAAGTTGACCGCAAACGGAAGAATTAAAAAATATCCGCACAAAACTCCGGTCATAAAAAGAATCCAGACAGCATTAATGATAAAGATTGAATTCTTTCTTTCCCTTGGATGCAAAGCCGGACTGATAAAACGCCATAACTCCCAGACAATATAAGGAAATGCTGCAATAATTCCCCCAAAAATAGAGACCGACATCATAACATTAAACTGCTGGTAAAGCCTTTGTACACGCACAGGGAAATCTTTTGGAAGATGAATACTGTCTTCCCCCAAAAGCATTCTGGAAAAGTGATTGACAATTTTAAATGTTGGAAAATCGTTTCTCGTGGGACCAAAGAAAATATGATCCATAATCCAGTTGATATTAAAACCGACTGCGAAAGCGGCGATTACAATAGCAATAATTGAGCGTACGAGGTGACCTCTTAATTCTCCAATATGCCCAAGAAAGGACATTTCTTTACCTTCACTCACAGAATAATTTTTTAAAGTTCCAAATTTATGAAATATTTAAAGAAGTTAGAGGTTAGAAATCAGCTTTACAAACAGATTGAGTATTTACTGATTTCTAACCTCCGGCTTCTTACTTCTGATTTAGTTAATTCCTTCGTCTAGCAGCTTATGCAAATCAATAATCCCGAAATATTTTCCGTTTTCAGTAACCACAAGCTGGCCAATGTTGTTTTCTTTAAGAATTTTCATAGCTTCTTTTGCCAGGGTATTTCTTTCGATGGTTTTAGGATGGGCAGACATAATGTCTTTCGCTAAAACTTTAGAGACATCATCGCCTTTCATCAGCATTCTCCTCAGATCTCCGTCGGTAATCACACCAATGATCTTGTCTTCATTCGTCACAACGGTAATTCCGTGTCTGGATGCACTGATTGAGATAATAACATCTCTTACCGGAGCATCTTCCGTAACCTGAGGTTTTTGTGAAGAAAGAAAATCATCAACTTTTGAAACCAGGTTTTTTCCTAAACTTCCTCCCGGATGGAATTTTGCAAAATCATTTTCTTTAAAATCATTCAGCTCCATAAGGCAAATGGCCAACGCATCGCCAAGCGCCATTTGTATCGTTGTGGAGCTTGTAGGTGCCAGTTTATTCGGGCATGCCTCAAGGTCTACGTGAGTATCCAGGATAATCTCAGAGAACTCTGCAAGTTTACTGTTTTTATTTCCTGTCATTCCGATCAGTGCGGAAGAATAATCTTTTAAATAAGGAACAAGATTCGCTATTTCCGGTGAATTTCCTGAATTTGAAATGCATAAAACGACATCCTGTTTCTGAATAACTCCCAGATCTCCGTGAATAGCTTCGGAAGCGTGAAGGAACTGTGAAGGCGTTCCTGTAGAATTTAAAGTGGCTACAATCTTATTGCCGACGTGGGCAGATTTTCCGATCCCCACTACAATTAATTTTCCTTTTGCCGAATGAATGACTTCTACAGCTTTTACAAACTGGTCATCAATCCTGTTTTTTAATTTTTCAAGTTCTGAAATTTCTATTTCTAAAGTGCTCTTTGCAATTGAGATGATATCGGTCTTTTCCATTTTTATTTTATAGGTATACAAAAAATCTCTTAAAAAACGTTATATTTAAAAAAGAATATTTAATATAAATTTTATTTTTTATAAATTCGTTCGCTTTTATTTTAAGCAAAAAATTTATAACTTTGGATAAGATGCAAATTTAGCAATAGAAAATTAGATGAGCGCAAAAAAAGCCAATTTATCAGGCGAATTGAAAAAGTATTTCGGGTTTTCTACTTTTAAGGGTCAACAAGAACAAATTATAGAAAATCTGTTAGATGGAAAAGATATATTTGTTTTGATGCCGACAGGAGGAGGCAAATCATTATGTTACCAACTTCCGGCTCTTATCTCTGAAGGAACGGCAATCGTAGTTTCACCCCTAATCGCATTAATGAAGAATCAGGTAGATGCTGTAAACGGTCTTTCATCAGACGACGGGGTAGCACACGTTTTAAATTCTTCATTAAATAAAACTCAGACCAAGCAGGTTTTTGATGACATTAAAAGCGGTAAGACAAAACTTTTATATGTAGCTCCGGAATCGTTAATTAAAGAAGATTATCTTGATTTCCTTAAAGAAGTTACCATTTCTTTCTTTGCTATTGACGAAGCGCACTGTATTTCAGAGTGGGGACATGATTTCAGGCCTGAATACAGAAATTTGAAACTTATTATCGACAAGATTGCTAATGTTCCGGTGATTGCCCTTACCGCTACAGCAACCCCTAAAGTACAGGATGATATCCAAAAAACTTTGGGAATGGCGAATGCTTTGGTATTTAAAGAAAGTTTCAACCGTCCCAATCTATATTATGAAGTTCGCCCCAAGGTGAATGTAGATAAGGAAATCGTTAAATTTATCAATCAACATAAAGGTAAATCAGGAATTGTATACTGTTTAAGCCGGAGAAAAGTTGAAGAATTTGCTCAGCTTTTACAGGTAAACGGGATCAATGCATTGCCTTATCACGCCGGGCTGGATCAAAAGGTGAGAGTGGCCAATCAGGACAAATTCCTGATGGAAGAAGTAGATGTAATCGTAGCTACCATTGCATTCGGAATGGGAATTGACAAGCCGGACGTACGTTTCGTTATTCACTATGATTTCCCGAAATCCCTGGAAAGCTATTATCAGGAAACGGGAAGAGCGGGAAGAGATGGCGGAGAAGGCTATTGTCTAGCATTCTATGATCCTAAAGATATTGAGAAATTAGAAAAATTCCTGGCCCAGAAACCTGTTTCGGAAAGAGAAATCGGATTACAGCTTTTAAATGAGGTGGTAGGATATGCCGAAACCTCAATGAGCAGAAGGCAGTATATTTTATATTATTTTGGGGAAATCTTTGATCCTGTAACCGGAGAAGGAGCTAAAATGTGTGACAATGCATCAGATCCTCCAAAACTGAAAGACGCAACCGATGATCTCAAAAAAGTATTGGAGCTTATTAAAGATACCGGAGAAAAATTCAAATCCAAAGACCTTATTTCCGTTATCGCAGGAAAAGAAAATGCCGTTACCAAGTCTTATAAACTTGAGCAGAGCTCTCATTTCGGCTTCGGAAAAGAAGAAAAAGATAATTACTGGAAAACCATTCTAAGGCAGGCTACCGTTCAGAATTTTCTGCAAAAAGATATTGAAACCTACGGTGTTTTAAAAATTGCAGAAAAAGGACAATTGGTTTTGAAAGGTAAGCTGGAACATTCGTTTTTAATAGCTGAAGACAGGGAATTTGATTTAACCCAGGCGAAAGCTGAAAGTGATCAGATCCAGATGCAGTCCGGTGGTGGTCTGGACCAGAATTTATTTGGACAGCTTAAAGAATTAAGAAAAAAAGTAGCTAAAAAATACGGAATTCCGCCTTATACGGTTTTTATGGATCCGAGTCTGGAAGATATGACGGTTCAGTATCCGATTACTGTAGAAGAAATAGCCAAAATTTACGGAGTAGGTGAAGGAAAAGCCAAAAAGTACGGGAAAGAGTTTGCTGACTTTATAAAAACCTACGTTGAAGACCATAATATTGAACGTACTCAGGATATGGTTTTGAAGCAGGTTGCCAATAAATCCAGTCACAAAGTTTTCATTATTCAGAGCACGGATAAAAAAATTGACCTTGAAGATATTGCAAGAGCCAAAAACCTGAGTATGAATGAATTGCTGAAGGAAATGGAAAGTATTGTTTACCAGGGTACAAAACTCAATATCGATTATTATATTGAAGATAATTTTGATGAAGATATAGTAGACGGTTTCATGGAATTTATGAACGAATCTGAAAGTGACAGCATGAAAGTGTTATTGGATGAATTCGGGGATGAGCTTTCTGACGAAGAAGTGAGAATGCTGAGGATAAAATTCATCAGTGACGTTGCCAATTAAAAATAATCTCAGAAACAAAATAATTAAAAGAAATTCTTCAAAAGAGAGTTTCTTTTTTTATGGATGAACTGTTATTTTACTGCAAATCGAGACAAAGAATAGTAAATGAATACTGAACAAAGCCGCGCTGCTTATTGGTAAAATACAAGAATGAGATAGACTTTTATTTTAAACCATTAAGAATATTTAAGTAATATTTTACATGTTATCTTAAGCGATGGTATTACTTTAATAAGTTTACGCCTTTATTTAGCTTAATATTTCTCTTTAAAAAAAACTTTGTCTTCCCTTGCGTTATTATAAAATAAATTTAATGGTTGTTTATTTAATAAAACACCAGTCTGAATACAACCTAAAAATTCTTTTTTGTTCTTAATAACTTAATATTCTTAATGGTAAAAAATGAATATTAAATCTTCTGCTTCCCCAATATTTGAAACTTACCCAAACTTTTTACTAAATTTACATTGATGAAAAAGATTTCTGTCATATTTATTCTGCCGGATTTGGAAACCGGAGGCGCAGAAAGAATTGTTACCACTATTGCGAACCATCTCTCAAGAGATCGGTTTGAGCCCAAGATTTTGCTGTTACGCAAACAGGGCGGATATCTTAATCTTGTAAAAAAAGATGTTGAAATTATTGATCTTAATACCGAAAGGATCAGGCATTCGTTAAAACCTATTTTAGGAGAAATTTACAGGAGAAAACCCGATATTGTATTTTCCGGGTTCGGAGAAGTGAATGCTTACTTATCATTATTTATCAAGCTTTTTCCAAGGACTAAATTTATTGCAAGGGAAACCAATGTTGTAAGTCAGCATGTCACAAGAAAAGAGATCAGGTTTTTCTATAATTTCTATAATAACTATCAACGGATCATTGCTCAAAGTGATGATATGATGAAAGATCTGACGAAGAATTTCAATGTTAATTCCAATAAAATTGTCAAAATAAACAATCCTGTGGACTTTGATTTTATTGATGAAAAGCTGAGGAATTCTGCCAAGCCGGAAAGTTTCAAATATAATTTTAAAAATGTGGTAGCTATTGGAAACCTGTCCTCAAGAAAAGGTTTTGATAATCTTCTGAAGGTGTTTTCAAGGCTTAAAAATGAGAATATTTTACTGCATATTTTAGGAGATGGAAAAGACAGGGAAATCCTGCATCAGATGAAAGATTTCCTTGGATTGAAGCATGTTTTTTTTCATGGCAGACAGGATAATCCGTACCAGTTTCTGAAATATGCCGACCTGTTTATTCTTTCCTCAAGATATGAAGGCTTTCCGAACGTTTTACTGGAAGCCGGAGCCTGCGGTACCTATTCTCTGGCCAATAACTGCCCGGGTGGGATTAATGAGATTATTCAGAACCGTGTGAACGGGGAAATTTCAGATATTGACAATCATGAAGATTTTTCACAGAAAATAATGAGCATTTTGCATCAGTCTTACGATAAAGAGGCTATTAAAAATTCTATTAAATCCAGATTTTCAAAGAATATTATTTTAGATAAATACGAAAAAGTTTTGATGGATCTGATGAAATAATAAGATTATTCAGACTTTCCGTACATTTGTCGACAATAATTTTATCTAAAAAATCAAGATTTCAAACATGAAAAAAATCCAGAAACTAGGATGTTTGTGTGAAAAACCGGAATTGAATCATACAGATTATAGAAGTTCTGAAGTTGGTACAGCTCAAACTAATGGAAAAAGAATCGATGTAAATATTTTACAATGTAAGCTTTGCCAGAGAATATGGATTAATTATCGTGTTGAATTTGAAAACTCTCCAAATTCAGGAAGATGGTATAAAGGAATTATTACTAAGAAAGATGTTGTCGGTGCTACGGTTGAAAATGCTTTAGAGCATTTGGAAAATATGGACTGGTATTTATATGGTGGTGATTTTTTTGGAAATGAAGGAACATTCGGGCAAGGAAAACTGAACATTAATGTATAAATTCAGGTGAGCATCATATTATATATTGCAGGCACTATTGCTTTTTTTTCAGGAATAATATTGATGATTTTAGGAGGCATTAAATTTGGAATTGCTTTGATTTTTCTTGCAGTAATTATATGGATAAATGCAAATAGATAATTACTTCTTATATTTTTCTTAATTCCCGGGTTCAATATATAAACTTGACAAAACTCACTTGGGGGTATGGTAATTAATCGTTAAATTTGTAAGACTAAGAAAGATAATAATAAACAAATTCATAAAATAACATGAGTCAATTTGATGTTACCGTAATAGGTTCTGGTCCTGGTGGTTATGTTGCTGCAATCCGTGCAGCACAATTAGGCTTCAAAACAGCAATTATTGAAAAATACCCAACTCTGGGCGGAACCTGCCTTAACGTTGGATGTATTCCGTCAAAAGCGCTTCTAGACAGTTCTGAACATTTTGAAAATGCCAGGCATAATTTTGCAGGTCACGGAATCATTATCAATGAGCCGCAAGCTGACATCGCAAGAATGATCGAGCGTAAAAACGAAGTAGTAAAGCAGAATACAGATGGTATCAATTACCTGATGAATAAAAATGCAATCACTGTTTTTGAAGGAGTGGGAAGCTTTGAATCGGCTACTCAGATTAAAGTAACTAAAAATGACGGTTCATCAGAAACGATCGAATCTAAATATACCATTATTGCTACCGGTTCTAAACCTTCTTCTTTACCTTTTATCAGTATCGATAAGGAAAGAGTGATTACATCCACGGAAGCGTTAAACCTTAAAGAAATCCCTAAACACTTAGTGGTAATCGGAGGTGGAGTAATCGGTCTTGAATTAGGATCTGTTTACTTAAGATTAGGAGCTCAGGTAACTGTTGTTGAATTTATGGATAAGATCATTCCGGGAATGGATGGAGCTTTAAGTAAAGAATTAACGAAGGTTCTTAAAAAACAGGGAATGAAGTTTATGCTTTCTACGGCAGTTTCAGCGGTCGAAAGAAATGGAGATTCCGTGAAAATTACCGCTAAAGATAAAAAAGGAGAAGAAGTAGTTGTAGAAGGAGATTATTGTTTGGTTTCTGTAGGAAGAAGACCTTACACAGACGGTCTTGCTCTTGAAAAGGCAGGTGTGGAACTGGACGAAAGAGGAAGAGTAAAAACAAATGACCATTTACAAACCAATGTGGCTAATATTTATGCCATCGGTGATGTGATCAAAGGAGCAATGTTAGCTCATAAAGCCGAAGAAGAAGGTGTCTTGGTTGCTGAAATTTTAGCAGGCCAGAAACCACATATCAATTATAATCTAATTCCCGGCGTTGTTTACACATGGCCGGAAGTTGCCGGAGTTGGTAAAACCGAAGAGCAGCTGAAAGAAGAAGGAGTAGCTTACAAGGTAGGTTCTTTCCCGATGAGAGCTTTAGGCAGAAGCCGTGCAAGCGGTGATGTAGACGGTTTGGTGAAAATTATTGCTGACGAAAAAACAGACGAAGTTTTAGGAATGCACATCGTAGGAGCAAGAGCTGCCGACCTTATTGCAGAAGGTGTTATTGCGATGGAATTCCGTGCAAGTGCTGAAGATATTGCAAGAAGTTCTCACGCCCACCCAACCTATGCAGAAGCTATTAAAGAAGCTGCATTGGATGCTACGGCGAAGAGACCTATACATATGTAATTTTTATTGAAAGATTTAAAATCATATATAAATTAAAGAGAAGTGTTATCGCTTCTCTTTTTTTTGGCATAAAAATGGAGTTGGACTTAATAAATTTATTTTATGAAGAATATTTTTATCAGTTTGATGTTTTTTGCAGGCATTAATTCATTTGCGCAGGAAGCAGGAAAAGCAGGTGATCTTTTAAAAAATGAAGCTTCTGCGACAGAGATGCAATCACCCAAAAGCTTAAATACAAAAAATAATACATTTAACCAGTCTAAATATAGAAATAGCACAAGCTCAAACCAGAAAGTAAAAAATCCGGATTATCAGTGGAATACAAATTATGGTTATGCAGAAGTTTTTCTACGAATTCCCGAGCAGGGATTTTTCACGGTGGAAGTTGATGACCAGGCCATTTCAAACGGCTCCGGAAAATACCGTTTTTTTGATCTATCATCCGGAAGAGTTCCGATATCCATCTACGATAATGGATTTTTAATTTACAGAACCACATTAATGCTTCGGAATAACAATAGATTAGTGCTGGATTTTTTTACCAATGAAGGCCTTTATTTATTGGATTCATATCCTGTTCAGGGGCAATATTCAGGTTTCAGTGACTGGAATGATGTATGGAACAATCCTTATGGAAATCAGTCAGGAAACTGGCATAACGGTGGAAATGTAATGGATGATACTACTTTCGGTAAGTTTATTGAAATGCTGGAAAGAAATGAAAAATTTGATGACGGTAAAATGGCGATGATCAATCAGCAGATGCGCAGTTCATTGTTTACTTCTTATCAGATAAAAAGTTTGGTGAAATCTTTAAGCTTTGATCGGAATAAATTGGATCTGGCTAAATCTATGTACCGGAAATGTGCAGATAAAAACAAATATTTTCTGGTTTACGATGCGTTCGATTATGAAAGCAGTAAACGGGAACTTATGGAGTTTATAACAAAATCATAACATACAGGGAAGAGAAGTTTTTGCTTCTCTTTTTTTATTCTTTCGTAAGCGTCGTAAAGAGAAAGAATTATTTTTTGCTTAATTATCCGTAGCTTTGCAGACTAATTTGATCATTAATGCTACTCGGAAAAACTCAGACTTTAAAAATTTCAGAAAAAATAAGTTCAGGATGGATACTCACTGACGAATCTGGTGAAAAAGCTTTTTTACCCAAAATTTTCATGCCGGAAGAAAAGGAAATCGATGAAGAAGTTGAGGTTTTTGTATATCAGGATGATAATAAACTGAAAGCAACGACTGAAATTCCGTTAGCGGAAGTGGGAGAGTTTGCCGTAATGAACTGTGTACAGAGCCTTCCCAGTGGAGCATTTATGGATTGGGGAATCATCAAAGATTTATTCATCCCTTACAAACAGCAGAAATCTAAAATCATTGAAGGCAAGAGATATCTTGTCAATATTTACGTAGATGAAGACCTGGACCTGATCACAGGAACGACTAAGTTTAAAAGAAATCCGCAATATGAAAACCTGCCTTTTCAGAAAGGAGACAAGGTAGACCTGATCTTAATGAATGAAAGTGAGCTGGGCTGGAATGTGGTGATCAATAAAAAATACATCGGATTGATTTACGCATCTGATGTGTACAAAAAACTATATCCTTTATCTGAAGAAACAGGCTATATAAAAGCGATTCGTGAAGACGGTAAAATCGATGTTTCCCTGCAGCCGGAAGGATTTGAAAATATTGATGAATTTAAACAGAAGATCCTTGATAAACTAGGGGAAAACTACGGACTTCTGTATCTTTCCGATAAATCTACGCCGGAAGAGATCAAAGATGAAATTCAGATGAGTAAAAAGAATTTCAAAAAAGCAATTGGCGGACTTTATAAAGATAAAATTATAGACATCCTGGAAGACAGGATAAAATTATTATAAAACAAAACGGGCAGAAATTTCTGCCCGTTTTTTATTTTGTAAATATTATAAGAAAATCCAACAGTACGGAGCTGAACATTCAACCCGGCTGAATGATAGAGATATTTCACATCACCCTTTTTCTTTTCGTTCTTATCCACAATCTGCTTCTTGTTTTCATAGAAATGATAGCCTGTATCACCAGAGATATTTTCCTGAGAAAAGAAGTATCCACACACACAAGAGCTGAGAATAAATAAAATTTTTCGCACCGGTTGTTAATTTTCCGGCAAGATGAAAAACAGTCTATTCTTTGTGGATTAACAATACTTAATTTGAATACTGAGCTTTAAACCTGACGGATGTCATATAATTTTGTTTAATTATTTTGTTTAACAATTTTGTCAAAAAAAATGTTTGATTTATATTTGCACAAATTTGTTTAACAAAAATGTCAAATCAAGCAAAAAAAGACCAAACACAAGAATTGATCAAAGAGACAACGAAGAATTTATTCTTTGTGAAAGGGAAGTTTGACGCTACCACTCAGGAAATTGCTGATGCAGCAGGAGTCAACAGAACGCTTATCAACTACTACTTCCGCTCGAGAGATAATCTGATCCAGATTATTTTTGATGAAGCTCAGAAGGTTGAAAAGGAAAAATCTGAAATCATTATGACTTCTGATTTACCTTTTAAAGAAAAGATGGGACAGTTTATTGAAGGAAGCTTAGCGACAAGTCTTCAGTATCCGTATCTGGAAACATATATCGTTTCACAGATCAATAAAGGAAACTGCCATAAAAAAGATATCGAAGAAGATGAACTGGAAAAACTGTATAATGATATTAAAACTGAAATGGAATTGGGAAATATTGCTACAATGAAGCCTATCCAGTTTCTTTTAAATATGGTTTCTCTTTTGGTTTTCCCGAGTGCGGTACGTCCGCTTCTTATGGAAAACCTGATGATTGATGATGAAGAATTTGACCAGATTATTTCAGAACGCAAAGAGATTATTCTGAATATGTTATTTAAAAATTAAAAAACGTTAAAGTATTTTTAAATATGATTCGTTCTTTAAAAATAAAATACTGATAGAAAATAATATTAAAAAAATAAACGAAGTATAAAATTATGAAAAGAAAACGTATAACTGCACAAAAGCTAAAAATTGGGATAGCGGCTGCATTTATGATTTTCGGCTTTTCATCAGTGTCTGCTCAACAGCAGGTTTCCCTCCAGGAAGCTATTAAACAGGCACTTCAAAACAAGGCAGAGGCTAAGAAAGCTGCTTTACAGATCAAAAAAGCTGAATACAAAATTGATGAAGCCAGAGCCGGAGCTTTACCACAGGTAAGTGCTACAGCGGGTTTAACTTATAATCCTATTATTCAGGAGTCCTTGCTTGAATTTGGCGGAGAAAGAATTAGAGCTCAGTTGGGACAGCCATGGAGTTCTACCGCTTCCGTACAGGTTCAGCAGGCTATTTTTGATCAGAGAGTCTTTACAGGCCTTAAGGCAGCGAAATCAACAAGAGAATTCTACATTCTGAATGTTCAGCTGACCAACGAGCAAATCATCGAAAATGTTGCAACAGCCTACTATCAGGTATTTGTACAGGAAGAAAATTTGAAAACGGTAGAAGCAAGCTATGCCAATACGGAAAAAGTAAGAAATGTAATCAAAAGTTTGGTTGATAACGGCTTGGCAAAAGCGATCGATTTAGATAGAACGAATGTTCAGCTTACCAATATCGGATCAAACAAACAGACATTGATCAACTCGGTAGAGCTTTCAAAAAATGCTTTGAAATTTTATATGGGAGTTCCGATCAGTACCGATATTGAGCTTGAAGAAAAAACGATCGAACCAAAACCGGAGCTGATTGCCAGTAATGTAAACCTTGACGACCGTACGGAGATCAAAGTTTTAAATAAAAACAGAGAACTTCTTGTGTATAATAAGAAAGCAACGGAAGCTTATCTGTATCCTACCGTAAACCTGGTAGCAAATTACGGCTGGGGCGGACAAGGAGGAAAATTCCCTCTTACAAACGGGATTAACAAAGGAGTTCTCTGGAGTGATTATTCAGCGATCGGCTTAAATATAAACATCCCGATTTTCACCGGTGGTGCTACAAAAGCTAAGATCAACCAGGCGGAAATTGATATTCAGGATTTAGATCAGGATATTCAGAATACCCAGTTAAACTTAAGCCTGGATTATAAAAATGCAGTTACCAATATGGAAAATGCACTGATCAATATCGAAAGTATGAAAGATAATGTAGGTTTGGCAGAAAGGGTTCAGAAAAACACGCAGTCAAATTATCAGTACGGTCTGGCAACATTGACAGAAGTTCTGGATGCTGAAAATGCATTGACGCAGGCTAAACAGAACTATTCAAACGCATTATTGGATTACAAGCAGGCTGAGATCAAATTAATTAAAGCTAAAGGAGAATTAAGCACATTACAAAACCCATAATAAACTATAATGAAAAAAACTTTAATATATATCATCGTAGCAGCTGTACTGGTAGGTTTAGCCGCTTATAAGATTGCCGGGAATAAAGAAAAGCAGACCAAAGAAGTAACGGAGGTTGCGAAGCAGGTAGATAAGATCAACGTGAATGTTGTAACGGTAAAAAGAGAAAATATTACTACAGATTATTCTGCAAACGGAACTTTCCTGCCAAAACAGGAGATGAACCAGTCTTCTGAGATCGCAGGACGTATTGTAAGCGTTTTGGTGAAAGAAGGATCAAGAGTTTCTGCAGGTCAGACATTGGCGATCATCAAAAAAGATGCAATTGAAGTGGATGTTTCACAAGCTCAGAATAATTTACAGAACGCAATTATTGATAACCAGCGTTATGAAAATGCGTTTAAAACAGGTGGAGTTACCAAACAGCAGGTAGATAACTCAAGATTACAGCTGAAAAATGCACAGGCAGCAGTTCGTGCACAGGGAGTAAGAGTAAATGATACAAGCATCCGTGCCGGAATCAGCGGGATGATCAACAAGAAAATGGTTGAGCCGGGAACTGTGGTTTCCGTAGGAACTTCAATGTTTGAAATCGTTAACATCAACAGTCTTAAACTTTCCGTATTGGTTGACGAAAGCCAGATCGGGAAAATTCAGTTAGGTCAGGAAGTTCCGATTAAAGTTAATGTTTTACCGGAAGATTCTTTCGTAGGTAGAATTACATTCATTGCTCCTAAAAGTGATGCCTCTTTAAATTTCCCGGTTGAAATTGAAGTTCAGAACAGAGGAAATCTGAAAGCAGGGATGTATGCAACAGCTACATTTAAAACAAACAATGGAGCGGAAACTCAGAATATGTTGACAGTTCCTGCAGAAGCATTCGTAAACGGGGTAAGTTCAGGACAGTTGTTTATCGTTCAAAACGGAACTGCTAAGCTGATTACCGTTACAGTTGGGAAAGTTTATGGAGATAAAGTACAGGTTCTAAGCGGTCTTAACGGCGGTGAGCAGGTTATTACCAGCGGACAGATCAATCTTGATAACGGATCGAAAATCAATATTATAAAGTAGAGGATTTATGAAGTTAGCAGAAATATCGATTAAAAGACCTTCGTTGGTAATTGTATTATTTACAATTCTTACGTTGGGAGGTATCCTGAGTTATACGCTCATGGGATACGAATTGATTCCGAAGTTTGAAACCAACATGGTTACCATTTCTACGGTTTATCCGGGAGCTTCACCTGCTGAGGTGGAAACTTCCGTGACCCGGAAGATTGAAGATGCCGTTGGATCTTTGGAAAACGTGAAAAAAGTGGAATCTTCATCTTACGAGAGTTTATCCGTAATTATGGTGCAGTTGAATGATGGTGCAGATGTAGATTATGCTTTGAATGATGCTCAGAGAAAGGTGAATGCTATTCTGGCAGACCTTCCGGATGATGTAGATGCACCGTCTCTGAATAAGTTCTCCTTAGATGATTTACCGATTATCACGATGAGTATTTCATCAGATAAACTGAACAGTAAAGACCTTTATGACCTTTTAGATAAAAAAATCGAGCCTATTTTCTCCCGTGTAAACGGAGTAGCGCAGGTTGATCTTGTAGGCGGGCAGGAAAGAGAGATCCAGGTAAATCTTGATGAGAAAAAACTTCAGGGTTACGGGCTTTCAATCGGAGACGTACAGCAGGCTATTCTTTCGTCAAACCTTGATTTCCCTACAGGTAGCTTGAAAACAAGAACGACAAAATCTACGATCAGGTTATCGGGAAAGTATAAATCAGTTGCGGAAATGAACAATCTTGTTGTTTCCAACAAAGACGGAGCTCAGGTTCGTTTGTCTGATATTGCAACGGTTTTTGATGCTCAGAAAGATGTTGAAAAAGTAGCGAGATTTAATCAGTTTCCTACAATTTTAATGCAGGTTAAAAAACAATCTGATGCCAATGCGGTAGCAGTGTCTGAAAGTGTACAGAAAACCATTGAAACCGTTCAGAAAAACTATGCAGCACAGGGAGTTAAAGTTAAAATTGTAAATGACACAACCGACTTTACCCTGGAATCTGCCAACCACGTTATTTTCGACTTATTCTTAGCGATTATTCTTGTGGCAATTGTGATGTTATTATTCCTTCACAGTATCAGAAACGCGTTTATCGTAATGGTTTCTATCCCGGCTTCATTGATTGCAACGTTCATCGGAATGAATTTAATGGGATATACCTTAAACTTAATGAGTTTATTAGGGCTATCGCTCGTGGTAGGGATCCTTGTGGATGATGCGATCGTTGTTCTTGAAAACATTTACCGTCACATGGAGATGGGGAAAAGTAAGATCAGGGCAGCCTATGACGGAGCTTCAGAGATTGGATTTACCGTAGCTGCGATTACCTTGGTAATTGTGGTGGTATTCTTACCGATTGCGATGAGTTCGGGACTTGTAGCCAATATCCTTGCTCAGTTCTGCGTCACGGTGGTTATTGCAACGATGCTATCATTGCTGGCTTCATTTACCATTATCCCTTGGTTATCATCAAGATTCGGTAAGCTGGAGCATTTGACAGGTAAAAACTGGTTCCAGAAATTTATCCTTTGGTTTGAAGGTTTAATTGATAAATTCACCCACTGGATTACAGGAATTCTTGAATGGTGTCTGAAAACTACCCTAAGAAGAATATCAACGGTAGTGATTACCTTTATTGTTTTGATTTCCTCATTCATGCTGGTGGCATTCGGATTCATCGGTGGTGAATTCTTCCCTCCGATAGACCGTGGTCAGTTCCTTGTTCAGATGGAATTATCAAAAGATGCAACGATTGAAAAAACGAATCAGATCACATTAGATGTTGAGAAGTTTTTAAGAAATGATAAAGATGTTGTAGACCTGATCACAACAGTGGGGCAGCAGTCTACCGGTTTTGGTGGGGCTCAGGCAACTACTTATCAGTCTGAAGTTCAGGTAAATTTAACAGATAAATCAGAACGTTCAGAAAGTACCAACATCAAAGCTGCAAAAGTAAAAAGAACTTTAGAAGAGAAATTCACAGGGGTTGAGTTTAAAACAGCTCCAATCGGTATCATGGGTGCTGAAAATGCTCCGATCGAAATGGTGGTAACTGCTCCTGATAACGAAATTGCCGTAAAAGAAGCAACCAGAATCCTTGAATTACTGAAAAAAGTTCCTGGAGCAGTAGATGCTGAATTATCTACCGATACAGGAAATCCTGAGGTTCAGGTGAATATAGACAGAGATAAAATGGCTTCTTTAGGCTTAAATCTTTCCAGTGTAGGACAGACGATGCAGACGGCATTCAACGGGAATACAGACGGGAAGTTCAGAGCCGGTGAATATGAATATGATATCAACATCCGTTTTGCAGACAACAACAGAAAGTCAATTGATGATGTTAAAAACCTGATGTTTACCAATCCTCAGGGAGAGCAGATACGTCTAAGTCAGTTTGCTGATGTAAAGATGGGTTCAGGACCGAGTTTGCTTGAGCGTAGAGATAAATCACCTTCTGTAAAAGTAAGGGCAAAAGCAGTAGGTAGACCTGTAGGAGACGTTGCCAACGAATGGGCAAATCAATTCATGAACAGCGATAAAAAACCGGCCGGTGTTGATTACATCTGGAGCGGGGATATGGAAAACCAGCAGGAAGGTTTCGGTACGTTAGGTATTGCTTTATTGGCGGCTATCGTATTGGTGTACCTTGTAATGGTATCATTGTATGACAGTTTCGTGTATCCGCTTGTGGTACTATTCTCCATTCCGTTAGCGATGATCGGGGTTATGGTGATCCTTGCCTTAACTGCCAATTCACTGAACATCTTTACAATGTTGGGGATGATCATGTTGATTGGTCTTGTTGCGAAAAATGCGATTTTGATTGTCGACTTTACCAATGCGAGAAAAGCGGCAGGCTCAAATACACATGACGCTTTGGTACAGGCTAATCACGCGCGTCTTCGTCCGATCCTGATGACAACGATTGCGATGATCTTCGGTATGTTACCGATCGCATTGGCAACCGGAGCAGGAGCGGAGATGAACAAAGGTTTGGCTTGGGTAGTTATCGGTGGTTTGACATCGTCTCTATTCCTTACTTTGATTATCGTACCGGTAGTATACTCTCTGTTTGATTCTGTCCTGAGAAGAATGGGCAAACATGAAAAAGTAGACTACGAAGCTGAGATCAAAGCCGACTACGTACACAAAGAACTAAGTGATGATGGGTATACTCCTAAACACATAGACTAATATATTATAACCTTAATTAACCGAAAAGCGCATCAGATTTCTGATGCGCTTTTTTATTTAAAATTTCATATAAAGTCCCAATAAGTATCTGTGTCATCTGCTCAATCTGCGAAAGAATAAATAGAATCAGACTTTTGCCACTTAACTTATCCTAAAATCGGTTTTAGACCAACATACAATCTCTATTCCATTTTTAAGCCACAAAAAAGGCTTCCAGAACTAACCGAAAGCCTTTACTTATTTTTATGTGAAAATTAATCTGCCATAGCCTCACCGGACTTTCTGTAGATGAAACTTCCATAAATGTGTCTTCTTGCAAAACGGCTTGGTGAATCAGCATTAGCCATTTTTATATACGTATTTCTGGGAACACCAATATATTCATACATTTTTCCATTCAAATGCTGAACGGTCAGAATCTGTTTTTCAAAATAGAAATCCTGAATGATTGATTTTGTTATCGTTTCAGTATATTCTTCTTTATATTTTTCCTGCGTTTCCGGGTTGATGCTCACCAAAAAATGGTAGGCTTCGATCACAGATTTGCTTTTTTCTTCAGCCTCCAGTTTTCCGGCTTCATCATTGACAAATTTATCAGGATGCGAATCTTTCATCGTATTTCTGTAAATTGTCTTTAATTCTTTTAAAGTAACATTTTTATCAACTCCAAGAAGCTTTCTGTGCTCACCAACTCTTTTCATATGTAGATATTTATTTTAAGATCCTATACAATCGCTATCTTAATCAACAATTTGTCTGTACTATACTGTCTTTTGTGATTGCGTAATCTGAATCCTTATTTCGGGGTGCAAAATTAGGGAATTAAATCTTAAAAATCATAAGTTATTCATTATTAATTTATTTGATTGTTTGTTTTCAGATATTAGTGTTACAAATTAGTGACATTTCTGTTAAATTATTTAACCACTAATAACACAAATAGTTTCACTAATAACACAAACAAAACTTATCATCATTTATTTGTGAACATTAGTGTAAGAAATTAGTGTCATCTGTGTTTAAACTTACATAATATTCTTAAGTCTCACATACTGCAGCAGCATAATCGTTTTGGCATCTTTAATTTCACCGGTATCAATCATAGTAAGAGCATCATCAATAGAGAGTTCCAAAACTTCAATATCTTCACCCTCTTCCTCAAGTCCGCCACCATCTGCGGTTTTCATTTCTTTGGTATATTCAGCGATGAAAAAGTGAAGGATTTCAGTAACTGAGCCCGGTGACATATAAGATTCAAAAACTTTTTCAACCTTTGAAATTTTATAGCCGGTTTCTTCTTCAGTTTCCCGTTTTATGCATTCTTCAGGATTATCATTATCAAGCAGTCCGGCACAGGCTTCAATCAGCATGCCTGTTGAATTCCCATTAATATAAGTTGGTAATCTGAACTGTCTTGTCAGAATAACGGTGTTTAAATCTTTATTATAAAGCAGAATGGTGGCGCCATTTCCCCTGTCGTAGGCTTCTCTGCTTTGAGTTTCAATGGACCCGTCCTTTTTAGTTTTTTCGTAGGTAACTTTATTTAAGGTATACCAGTTATCTGATAAAATTTCTGTTTTTATAATTTTTATTTCATTATTCTGCATGTGGAATATCTTCGATGTTAAAATAAATTTTCAGACCTCTTTCTTTAGCAATTCTTACATCTTCATCTGCTCCTTTTGACACACCTTCTAATCGCAGGACTGCATCACATTTTTCCAGAATGCGATGAGCAATGGGATATTGTATTTCCTGCCAGGCTTCATCACCAGGGTGAGTTGAACCTGCAAGATTAATTAATGGTAATGCGAGCCACTCTCCAATCATTGGAATATGTCCTTTTCTGAAAATAGGCAAAGCCGCTGATTCAAGATTGCTCATATTCTTTTGTATTAACTCTGGGTTATCATTTGTCCCGCTTCGGTACGGTCCGGCAATAAGTATAAGCATAATATTTTTTAAGTAAAATAACGGAACTTAAGATATAGAAAAAATAAGATAGTTTAAGAGGTACTACTTTTTATGTTTATTTGTTTTAATATTACTTAAGAATTCCGGAGTGATTCCCAGGTAGGATGCAATTTGTTTCTGGGTGATCTTTTCTGCGGCCAAAGGATATTTTTGCAAAAAAGTATAATACCGTTCTTCAGCCGTATTAGAGAGATTTTCAATAATTCTGAGCTGTTCTCTGATATATGCATTTTGCATCATTATCCTGAAAAATCTTTCAAATTTTGGGATTTTTAAATACAGTTTATCCAAATCATCTTTTTGAAGCTGCAGAACAGTGCTTCCTTCCAATGCCTCAATATTCAGCATTGCAGGTTTCTGATTGATAAAGCAGAACATATCTGTGATCCACCAGTCCGGAAGTGCAAACATAATTGTAGATTCCTTTCCTGCTGCATCCATATAAAAAGCTCTTAAAATACCCGACTGCACAAAGCTTATTTCCTTACAGGTTTGTTGTTGTTTAAGAATGAGTTCTTTTTTTTGAATATTTCTCTCTTTTAGTAAAGAAAGAAAATAAGAAATTTCCTCATTGTTAAGTGAAACATGTTTAGCAATATTCTTTAAAATTAAACTGTCATTCATAGGTATTTACGATCATCATTTATCAGAATTGACACTGTTAAAAAGTTCTTTGCAGTAAAAATGTCAGTTTTGAACCCTTGATAAAATCTTCCATAGAGGTATCTTTCGTTGCATTTTTATTGGTAAGCTCTATGAGATACTGTATCGATCCCGGAAGCTTATTGTCTTTACAGATAAGATTGAATTTTTTTATTTTAGGATCTGAATCCAGGAAGGGAAGATAATGGGAATCTTCTATTTTCATATTGCTGACATCAAAAGAAGCACGAGGATCTTTCTGAAGCTTTAAAAATCTTTTCTGTGTTTTGTCGGTCGTTTCATCAAGGAATTTTTCCATCAGATAATCAGTCAGCAGCTGAGGATAAATAAGGCCTTCCTGCAATATTAATTTTGTATTCTGATTCTTTTTATCATAAAAGATAACCTTGTCATCAAACCTAACCTGAAGATCTGTGACAACTATTTTGCCAGCAAATTTTTTATAATTTTTCTTCTGATAGTCTTTTTTAAACTGTTCGGCAATAATTTTATCCTTTGTGCTCAACGTTTCTTTTTTCTGAGCAAAAGCGTTTACTGACAATGATAAACAAAGACCTAATGAAATTAACAGTTTCATATATTTCATAATTTTTATTTCTTTTCTTTTAATAAATCTTCCAAAGCTCCTTTTAAATCAGGGAATTCAAATTGAAATCCTTCACGCTCTATCTTTTCGGAAGACACTCTGGAACCTTTCAGTAAAGCATCTGCCAGCTCTCCGAAAATTAATTTTAAAACAAATGCAGGAACATGAGGCATAAACATCGGTTTTTTTAAAACTTCAGCAATTTTTTTCGTAAAGTTTTCATTAGTGGTATGTTGTGGTGAAGATGCATTATAAGCTCCTTTTACATGTGGATTTTTTAAAACAAATTCATAAACAGAGCAGATGTCATTTACATGAATCCAGGGCATATATTGCTTTCCGGTGCCGAGAGGTGAGCCAATTCCCAATTGTATGGTTGGCAACATCTTTTTTAAAGCACCTTCCTTTTCTGAGAGAACGACTGCCGTTCGTATTTTAACTATTCTTTCAGCCAGGTTTTCTTCAAGAAGCCGGTCAGCTGCCTGCTCCCAGAGAATCACTACTTTACTGAGGAAATCGCTTCCTTTTTCATCATCTTCCTTGTAGATATTTTCCGTTGTTTTGGTGCCATAAACATTAATTCCGGATGCAGAAATAAATGATTTAAGCTTAATATTTTTCTTTTTTAAAGTGTCCAGAATCAGTTTTGCCGAATCTGTACGGCTGGAGATCAGTTCTTTTTTTCTCTTCTCAGTCCATCGCTGTTCAGAAATATTGGCTCCTGCAAGATGAATAATATGGTCAACATTCTCAAAAGCCGACTCATCAATGATCTCTTTTTGTACATTCCATTCATAATCATTATCGCGCTTCTTCTTCCGGGTTAAAAACCTGATCGTATAATCTTTTTCTATCCTCTTCGATAGTTCCTGTGCAATCATGCCACCGGCACCTGTAATCAAAACAACTTCTTTCATAAATAATCTATTTCAGTTTGAGTGATTATGCCTGATTCTTGACAATCAGAATAAAATCATCTTCTAGAAATTTATAACCGTAATCATAAATAAACTGATATTCAGAACCGTTCTTATAAACCTTTATATTAGTGAAATAATCAAAATCAAAACCCAAGCCATCCAGTTTGGATCTTGAAATTTTTGTTTTTCCTTCAGTATTGATTTCTCTCAGGATACGGTAGTTTTTACGGAGTTTATTATTGATATTCCGCATCAGGTTACTCGAATCCTTGTTGTGCTTGTTGTTATAGGCGTTTCGGCACGCATCATTGCAGAACTTTTTATCTGACCGGCCGATAATTTTTTCGCCACATTCGAGACAATTCATACGATTTATTTTTTCATTTTGTGGGCAAGTTTTTTTTTCTTCAGCAGTTTCATAAACCTGGTATGGGTAGGATAGCTTCTGTTTGGGGTCATATTATTGAAAAATAATGCTACCAGCAGTAAGATAATACAGCCTGATAAAACAGGAGAGATGACGTACCAATATCCCAATTCAGGAATTTTTCCGGTAGAGCTCACGGCAATCAGGGCTGTTGCCCCACCCGGCGGATGAAGGGTCTTGGTATATTGCATCAGTACAATGGAAAAAGCAACTGCCAACGGAGCAGACAACCAGAGAATATCCGGAAATATTTTATAAACCGTAACCCCTACCAATGCTGAGATAACATGTCCACCAACAAGGTTTCTGGGCTGAGCGAGTGGACTTTGAATTGCCCCGTAAATCAGGACACTTGACGCCCCGAAAGAGCCGATCAGGAATATGTTTTCAGCCTGTAATAAAGAATGCGATTGGATGAATGCGATAATTCCGATCCCAAAAAATGCTCCCAGAAATGACCAGAAATGCTCTTTATAATCTACAAGCGTTTCTTTATAAATCACATATTTTGAAACCCTGAAGGTTCTTTTTAAGGTCTTCTTCATTTATTCTTTTTAGTTATTGATCAGTTGAATTAAATTCTCCACAAAAATTTTGGTATAATAGCCGCTTTCATCATAATCGGGATCTAAAATAGTAATTTCAATTCCGAAACACCGGTCATCATTCATAAGAGGCTGCAGAATTTCTTTAAGATGGTCATAATCAATCCCGTCTTCCATTCTGCTGTCGACGGCTGGCATAATTTCATCTTTTAAAACATCAACATCAAAATGAATAAAGAAACCATCCAGATTTTTGTTGATTACTAATTGTAAAAAATATTCAGAGGTTTTTCTGAAACCGTTTTTCCTGAGATTTTCAATATCGAAATAATGAATCTCAGAATTTAGAATCTGTTCCACATATTCTTCATCATCTGTTTCTGCATTTCCGACGCAAAATATATTTTCTTCAGCAAAATAAGGTTTGAGATCGTAGATATTGGTGAGCTTTTCATGCCCCATTCCGGAAACAATAGCAAGATCCATTCCTGCCACACCACCACTCGGAGAAAGTCTTGGCGGAATAAAATCCGTATGCCCGTCCAGATAAAAAAGTCCGAAATTTCCGAGCTGTTTCAGGGCAATTGCATTTCCTATTAAAATACTACAATCACCTCCGAGAATGATGTTGAAGGTATTTTTATCATAGTGCCTAAGAATAAGTTCTGCTTGTTTCTTAGCATACTCAATAATTTTATCAGAATTTTTAACACCCGTTTCCTCATCAAAATCCATTGAATATTCCGGTGAATCCAGCCTGAAAATATTTTTAGGATCAATTCTTTTATGAAAATCAAATTTTCTAAGCCAATCCGGAAGCTTTTTAACGCCGGGCTCAATTTCGTGTTCTTTTTTTGTAAGTCCCAAATTGAGAGGAAACTCAAAAATATTGATATCCCTTTTCATAAATTGATATTTAGCCAAAGATACAGAATTATCCGTTTTCAAACGGCTGGGAATATGTTAATCTTTCCAGATAGTCTTTAGTACCACATTTTTAAAATGAGTCAGTGAAATTTAAATAGAAATGAAGAAAGAAGATTTTAAGGACATTGAATAAATATTATCCATTTACAAACGACTACAAATGAATTTAAATAGTTTTATACCGACTTTAGTTTGTGGGTTCTACAATCTTTGCAACAGAGATTTGAGAAAACAGTGAACGTCTCTGATCTGAATTATTAATCTTAAAAAAATATAGTTATGTCACTAAGAAACAAAGTAACATTAATTGGTTACACAGGAAAAGAAGTTGAAATGATAAACTTCGATAACGGAAATGTAAAAGCAAGTGTGTCTTTGGCAACAAGCGATCACTACACCAATGCAAAAGGTGAAAAAGTGGAAGAAACACAATGGCACAATCTCGTAGCTTTTGGAAAAGTTGCAGAAATTTTTCAGAAATATGTTCCGAAAGGGAAGGAGATTGCTGTTGAAGGAAAACTGACCTACAGATCTTATGATGATAAAGATGGGGTAAAGAAATATATAACTGAAATCAGAGTCGATGAGATTCTGCTCTTAGGAGGTAAATAATACTAATTTAAAAACGCAGATGATGAAAATAAAAGTTTTTACGATAAGATTAGACAAAGAGTTTTTACACAAAGACCAAAAATCTCTGGATCATTTTCTTGCCGGGCATGAGATTATAAAAGTGGAAACTGCTTTTGTAAATGATGAAAATTACTGGTCGGTAGTATTGTATTTTGATGAGCTTAAATCAGAGCCAGCCGGTAGTGTTAAAGAATCAAAAACGATCAAATATTCAGCAGAAAATGATGTGCTGAGCTCTGATGAAGAAAAGATTCTGAGTGCTTTAAAATTATGGCGGTCTGAAAAAGCCAAAGAACAAAACCTGCCTACTTATTTTATAGCCAGTAATAAAGAGCTGATGTCTGTCGCTAAATATAAGCCTGCTAAAAAAGAAGAATTGCTGGATATTAAAGGCTTCGGAAAGCACAAAATAGAAAATTACGGCGAAGAGATCTTGGAAATCCTGGAGAATGTCTGAATTTAAAAGAATGGTTCTAACGCACAAATGATGAGGCCATTCAGATGGGTCGGAGGAAATTATTTCTCCGGCTTTTATGTTGTGGTCTAAAAGTCCTTTCAATTCCTTATTTTTGCAAATACTTATCATTATCAATTATAAAATGAAACCAAGTTTAGCAAAAGGGACGAGAGATTTTACAGCACAGGAAGTTTCAAGAAGAAAATATATCATCAATATTTTACAGCATAACTTTGAATTATTCGGATTTCAGCCATTGGAAACACCAAGCTTTGAAAATCTTTCTACATTAACGGGGAAATATGGAGAAGAAGGTGATCGCCTTATTTTTAAAATTTTAAATTCAGGAGATTATACTTCTAAAGTAAATCAGGAAGACTGGGAAAATAAAAGCCATCAGAAATTAACTTCCCAGATTTCAGACAAAGCTCTTCGTTATGACCTTACCGTACCTTTTGCAAGATTTGTAGCAATGAATCATGGGAAATTAACCTTCCCTTATAAAAGATACCAGATTCAGCCGGTTTGGAGAGCAGACCGTCCTCAGAAAGGAAGATTCAGAGAGTTCTATCAATGCGATGCAGATGTTGTAGGGAGCGAAAGCCTTTTACAGGAAGTAGAGCTGGTTCAGCTGTATTTAAAATCGTTTTCAGACCTGAAAGTTCCGGTGACCATTCATGTCAACAACAGGAAGATCCTTTCCGGTCTCGCAGAATATGCCGGAATTACCGATAAACTGATAGATTTTA
The DNA here is from genome assembly GCF_041224435.1 of Chryseobacterium tongliaonense. Classification (NCBI taxonomy): domain Bacteria; kingdom Pseudomonadati; phylum Bacteroidota; class Flavobacteriia; order Flavobacteriales; family Weeksellaceae; genus Chryseobacterium; species Chryseobacterium tongliaonense. The sequence continues at coordinate 151,005 of NZ_JBGFFD010000006.1, forward strand.
CCGTAGCTCTTGATAAATTAGACAAGATAGGAAAAGAAGGTGTTGTTAAAGAGCTATTGGAAAGAGGAATTGTTCAGGAATCTATTGATAAACTGGATTTTTTGTTTACCCAGTCTGATGATGCTTTGGAAAACCTTCTTCAGCTTAAAGAAAAATTTGCTGGAAATGAAACCGGTTTAAAAGGTGTTGAAGAGCTGGAATTTGTACTGACACAGTCTTTAAGCCTTGGCGTGAATATAGAAAATTTAGTCTTTGATATCACATTAGCAAGAGGACTTGATTATTATACAGGAGCTATTTTTGAGGTGAAGGCAGATGAAGTGCAGATGGGCTCTATCGGAGGTGGCGGAAGATATGATAACCTTACTGAAGTTTTTGGAGTGAAAAATATCCCGGGAATCGGAATTTCTTTCGGATTAGACAGAATTTATCTGGTGCTGGAAGAATTGGGACTTTTCCCTGAAGAAGCTTCATCTAATGTAGAATATCTCTTTGCTAATTTTGGAGGCGACGAAACGCTGGAAGCTTTAAGATTGATTATGCAGCTGAGAGCAAAAGGAATTTCTGCAGAACTCTATCCTGAAAATGCAAAACTGAACAAACAGTTTACCTATGCAGAAAAGAAAGGAATCAAGAATCTTGTTTTCTTAGGCGAAGAGGAAATTAAAAATAAAAAAGTAACCTTTAAAAATCTTGAAACTGGAGAACAGAACACAGTTTCCCTTGAAGAATTTTTAGGATAAAAAATAAAAAGAAGTTTGTCTCAAAAGCCAACTCATATGACTTTTGAGACAGCCTCCTTTGTAATTATTATATAACTCTGATGAAAAATGAAAGAAAAAATTTCTTCAGATATTATAGAAAAATGGCTCAAAGGCTGGTCTCTGTCAAGAAATAAACCTTTGGCCGTAAGATATAAATCAGGATTTAAAGTTGAGGTTGGAGATCCTGAACAGAAATTCCGTTATGTATTCGCTGAACCCAATGAAGATTTCATTCAACTGGCAAAATCGATTAATGAGCCCTGGGTGTTTCTGAAAGTCTGTACTTCTTCTGATAAATTCAAAAATAATATCCCTGATAAATGGGAAGTTCAGCCACAAGGCTATATGATGTCCTGCTTTCAGCCTATGCGTATTTCCAATGTTAGTTTGCATAAGGATTATCAATTGGAATATGATCATTACAATTCAACGTCTGTTGTTAAAATACTGACTAAAACAGGAGAATTAGCTTCAATAGGGCGCATTGTCATTGTTGATGATCTGGCGATCTATGACCGGATTTCTACTGAAAAAAATCACAGAAGAAAAGGTCTTGCTTCTTTCCTGATGAAAGAACTTGAAAAAATTGCTTTATCAAAAGGTATTTCAAATAATTTTCTCGTGGCAACCGAAGAAGGCAAAGTTTTATACGAATCATTAGGCTGGGAGCTTTATACTTTTTATACATCAATCGTGATTCCCGGGAAGGTTTAAATTTTTGACCTGAATGAAATAATATTCGTAAAGAAATAGTAATTTAGGCTCTTAAACTATTACTATGAGCGAGAGATCAAGATTTGACGAAATCAAAGACGAACTGGAAAAACTGGATATCAATCCTACATTTTTTGCCAGAAAAGAGATTCGGGAATTACCCAACGTACTTTCAACGGACGAAAGAATAGTTTATCTGGTTGAAGGCAGAAATAAAACCACCAAACATCACATTATTTTAGTGGCTACAGACAGAAGACTGGTTTTTGTTGATAAAGAAATGCTCTACGGATTAAAAGTGGAAGATTTTTCGTACGATAAAATCACTTCAATACAATATGAAAAAGAGCTGATGCTGGCTTCGATAGATATTAATGTTTCAGGAGATATTGTTGAAATAGACGGAGTAGGCAAGTATGAAGCAGAATTGTTCTGCGAAAAAACAAGAGATTTTATGTCGCGTCCGAAAGAGTATTTTCAACCTAAAACAGAACTTTCAGTTTTAGATCAGCTGGAACAATTGGGAAAGCTTAAAGAAAATGGGGTTCTAACTGAAGAGGAATTCTTAGAACAAAAGGCTAAACTTCTTGAAAAACTGTAGATAAAAATAAGGATATTCAAAACGACTATATCAGGATTATTAAAAAGTTACCCTATAAATTTAAATGAATCTCTGATATGAAAACATATGATAGAAAACTATGGAAAATTATCTTGAAATCAATAAAAATTCATGGAATGCGAAAGTAGAACCTCATTTGAAATCGGATTTCTATTTTGTGGAAGAATTTTTAAATGGGAAAAGCTCCTTGAATTCAATTGAACTGGATCTTTTGGGAAATATTGAAGGAAAAACGATTCTTCATCTGCAGTGCCACTTTGGTCAGGATTCCATTTCCTTATCGAGGTTAGACGCAAAAGTTACCGGAATAGATTTGTCGGATAAAGCGATTGAAGCGGCAAAAGATCTGGCTGAAAAAAGTGGAACCGACACAGCATTTATCTGTTCGGATGTCTACAACCTTCCGAATGTTTTGGATCAGAAATATGATATCGTTTTTACAAGCTACGGAACCATAGGCTGGCTTCCCGATCTGGATCAATGGGCAAATGTGATTCATCATTTTCTAAAATCCGGCGGACAATTTGTAATGGCCGAATTTCATCCTGTAATCTGGATGTTTGATGATGATTTTGAAAGGGTAGGCTATAACTATTTTAATGAAAAACCGATTGTAGAAACCTATGAAGGAACCTATGTCGACCGTTCTGCCGATATTGTGCAGGAATATGTCATGTGGAATCATTCCCTGGCGGAAGTGCTTCAGAATTTAATTAAAAATAACTTGGAAATCGAAAAGTTTCAGGAGTTTGATTGGTCACCTTATCCCTGCTTTAAACATATAACAGAGTTTGAAAAAGGAAAATGGCGGATAGAAAAATTCGGAAATAAGGTACCGATGGTCTATGGGATTTCAGCACAAAAAAAGTCATCGTAATAGTATACTACGATGACTTTCTATATATGAATGTTAAAAAAAACTAGTCTTAATTTAAAGAATCTTCAGTTTTTGTTTTTACCTCATCAACCTTAGACTGCACCTGGGAAGCTACATCATTTGCCTTACTCTTAATATCATTTCCCCATTTGTTAAGATTGTCCTTAGCATTGTTAATTTTATCCTTTACCGCTTGTTGCTGCTCCGGAGTCGATTTTTTATATTTCCAATATGCCAAAGCACCTAAACCTAATAAAGCCAGTAAGCCGTTTGTTTTATTTCCCATGATTTCTATTTTTTAAGTTAATATAAAATTTGTTATATAAGTAAACATGTAAAATGCGTGCCAAAAAAAAAGATTGAATGATAAAATAATGTTAAATTAATTGAAAACTTCAAAATTTTCTCCATCAAAACTTGCAAAAACCATAGTGGGATAAGAATCCTGATGGAAAAGGTTTCCGTTTTTATCAATAGCAATGGCCCCTGCAAACCCGTCAATTGTTTTAAGCTCCTCAAAAGTTTTACTGAAAGCATTTTCAAGGCTCATTCCGTCGGTTACCCTTGTTACAATTTTTGTTGCGGTAGCATTGCTCACAATGTCTTCTCCTACACCGGTACAGCTTACAGCACAGAATGAATTGGCGTAATTTCCAGCCACAGTAGCCGAATCGGAAATTCTTCCCGGAATTTCAAAGCCCTTTCCGCCGGTAGAAGTTGCTACGGCCAGTTTACCATCTTTATCGATGGCTACACAGCCTACCGTTCCTTTTCCGCCGTTATTCAGCTTTGCTTCATATTCTTTTCTCCTTTGAGGAATTTCAGTAGAAAAGTTTTCAAAGCCATGTTCTGAAGCATATTTTTTTGCTCCGTTTCCGCCTAAAACCCTGTCATCCTCTTTCATTAATTCCTTTGCTACAAAAACCGGATTTTTTACATCCCGGATATTGATCACTCCGCTTAATTTCTGAGTTTCACCATCCATAATGGCCGCGCTCATACGAATCACTCCGTCACTTTGAATCTGAGAACCAATTCCTGCATTAAAGAGCTCATCATCTTCCAGAAGAGAGACCGCATAGGCAACCGTATCAAAAGAAGAATGCGACTGAAGATATTCAAAAGCCTTTTGAGCTATATTTTTCAAAGAATTTTGTTTGGCAGTTTTTACTTCGTGGCTCTGATCGCTTTCAGAGAAAAAACCACCGTGGATGATTATTTTCATATTGTATTTATATAATCAATTGTGAATCGTGAATCGTACTTTAAAGTTTAATATAAAAATATTTGTTGGTAAAATTCACCGTTCACCATTGACAATTGACTTCTTTACTTGTCTTGTGGAATCGGGTTAAACTGCGAGTTTTCTATCGTCAGTGTTTTGGTGGTAAGATCATAATGATCATTCATCGACATGACGTGTACCGTTAAATTATCAATAGAAATCGGCTCACCCAGATTGATATTGGTGAGATTGGTATCTTTTATAAATCTTCCGTCCACAATAATGACAAGGCCCGAACCTACTGCTGTCATTACATCGTTATAGATAAAAAGTCCGGTATCTTCACCCAAACCGATACCCAATGTTCTCGGATTATTGACCACAGCCTGGAAAAGACGTCCGATTCTTCCCCGCTGTACAAAGTGAGTATCAATGATGACGTTATCAATAAGTCCCAACCCCTGTGTAGTCTTAATTTCTCCTTTTAACAAAGCTTCAGAGCTGCTTCCCTGATAGATCATGTTTTCTGATGCAGCAGCAGCTCCGGCAGAAGTTCCGGAATAAATAAAATCCTGTTCCTGGTATTTCAGTAAAATGGTATCGTGAAATCTTGTCCCACCGAGAATCGATGTTAATCTTAGCTGATCTCCACCGGTAAACATGACCACATCTGCAGCACTGGCTCTTGCGACCATTGCATCAGAATTGGCTTCTTCACGGTTATGGATATCAAGAATATTTACGTTTTTAGCACCCAGAAATTCAAACGCTTTTTTATACTCAGTTCCTACGATTTGAGGAATTTGTGAAGCGGTAGTGATAATTTCTATTACAGAATTTTCTTTATGCTTAGATTCATTGATTATTTTTCGTAAAATACCTCTTTCAAAAAAGTTCAGGTTTTTCTCTATATTTTGGTCAAAATCGGTTTCTGCAAAGCTTCCTTTATTTACAGCACCTCCGATAACAATTAATTTTCCAACGGGTTTCATCATAGGACACAAAGTTAAAAAATAATTAATATTTAACGAAATATCAATAGCATTTAAATTGATTTTGAGGATTTTAAAATTGTTAATATTATTTAACCTTTTTTTGATAAATCTTTAAGCATGCTATGGTTTTGTTTATGCTTTTACATTATCTTTGATTTTAGAAGAAGTTATTGTTAACTAAGAAAATGCAAATTGACTATGAAAATTGAGAAGATACAGGCATTACGTGGTCCTAATATCTGGAGTATAAGAAGGAAGAAACTGATACAGATGAGGTTGGATCTTGAAGAGATGGAAAATTTCCCTACCAATAAAATTGAAGGATTCAGAGAAAGGATCGAAAAACTCATTCCGTCACTTTTCACACACAGATGCTCGGAAGGAGTAGAAGGCGGTTTTTTCCATCGTGTGGAAACGGGAACGTGGATGGGACATGTGATTGAACATATTGCTTTGGAAATCCAGACTCTGGCAGGGATGGATGTAGGTTTTGGAAGAACCCGCGAAACAAAATCACCGGGAATTTATAACGTTGTATTTAATTATATTGAAGAAAATGCAGGAATTTATGCTGCTGAAGAAGCTGTAAAAATTGCGGAAGCTTTAATTGAAGGCAAAGAATATGATCTTGAAGCCTGTATTCATAAATTAAAAGAAATCAGAGAACGTGTACGTCTGGGCCCTTCAACCGGAAGTATAGTTGAAGAAGCGGTTTCCCGGAGGATCCCCTGGATCCGGTTAGGAACCAATTCTTTAGTACAGCTCGGATATGGAGTTAATCAGCAGAGATTTCAGGCAACAATTACAGGGAAAACCAGTTCAATTGCTGTAGATATTGCATGCAATAAAGAGTTGACGAAAAAAATGCTTCACGATGCTGCCATTCCGGTTCCGATCGGAGATCTGGTGGTCGATGAAGAAGATCTGGAAAAAGTTATCAAAAAAATAAATTATCCTATCGTTTTGAAGCCCTTGGATGGAAACCACGGAAAAGGTTCATCCATCAATGTCAATGATTGGGAAACAGCGAAAATAGGATTGGAACATGCTCAGAAATATTCAAAGAAAGTAATTGTAGAAAAATACATTACCGGATATGATTTCAGGGTTTTGGTAATTGATAATAAAATGGTTGCAGCAGCAAGAAGAGTACCTGCCCATATTGTGGGTGACGGTGAGCATAGTCTTCAGCAGCTGATTGAAAAAGAAAACAAAGATCCGAGAAGAGGTTACGGACACGAAAATGTACTGACCGAAATAGAAGTGGATAAAGATACACTTGAGCTTCTGGAAAAACTTCAGTATACCCTTGAAACTGTTCCACAAAAAGGAGAAATCGTTTATCTGAAATCAACGGCCAATCTTTCTACAGGAGGAACATCCATTGATGTTACCGATATGATACATCCGGAAAATATCACGATGGCGGAAAGGATCTCTAAAATTATAGGCCTTGATGTTTGCGGAATCGATATTATGGCGGAAAATCTTACCCAGCCACTTAAAGAAAGCGGCGGCGCTATCATCGAAGTAAATGCAGCACCGGGATTCAGAATGCACCTGGCTCCGAGTGAAGGACTTCCGAGAAACGTAGCAGCTCCTGTTGTAGACATGCTTTATCCTCCGGGAAAACCTTTTACCATCCCGATTATTGCGGTAACAGGAACTAACGGTAAAACCACCACGACAAGATTAATTTCCCATATCGTTAAAAATAACGGTTATAGAGTAGGCTTTACGACTTCCGACGGGATTTATATTCAAAATACAATGCTGACAAAAGGAGATACCACAGGACCCCTTTCGGCTGAATTTGTATTGAAGGATCCCACGGTAGAATTTGCCGTTCTGGAAACTGCCAGAGGCGGGATTTTGCGTTCTGGTTTAGGCTTTTCCCAATGTGATATCGGAGTTCTAACCAACATCAAAGAAGATCATTTAGGAATGAATGATATTCACAATCTGAAGGACCTTACCAAAGTAAAAAGAGTGGTTCTTGACAGTGTAAAGAAAAGTGGCTGGAGCGTAATGAATGCTGATGATGAATATTCCATGAGAATAGTGAATGATCTCGACAGCAATGTTGCGATCTTCAGCATGGATGAAAATAATCCGCATATCAGAAAGTTTGCAAAAGAAGGAAAGATCACCTGTGTGCATGAAGAAGGGTTTGTAACCATTAAAAAAGGCGACTGGAAAATACGAATCGGAAAAGCAAAAGACTTCCCGATCACCATGGAAGGGAAAGCCAGGTTTATGATTGAAAATGTTCTGGCAGCCAGCTTAGCATGTTATTTATACGGTTTTGGGATTGAAGATATCTCCAATTCCCTGAGGACATTTCTTCCAAGTGCGCAGCTTACTCCGGGCAGACTGAATATTTTTAAGTTCAAAAATTTTAAAGTTTTAATTGATTTTGCCCATAACCCGGCCGGATATGAAGCTATTGAAGATTATCTGAAAAATGTGGAGTCTACTAAAAAAATAGGTATTATTTCCGGAGTGGGTGACCGAAGAGATGAAGATATCAAACTGTGTGGGAAAATAGCAGGAAGAATGTTTGACTATATTATCATCCGAAATGAAAAGCACCTCCGCGGAAGAAAAGAAGAAGAAATCAACGGACTGATCATAGACGGGATTAATGAAGCAGGAAAGGATGTAAGCTATGAAATCATTCCTAAAGAAATTGAAGCTCTAAAACATGCGATAGGAATGGCAGAAGAAGGTACATTTATTACTGCATTAAGCGATGTGATCTCCAATGCTATTGATCTGGTACAGGAATACCAGGCAAGAGAATTGCTGGAAGATGATAAGATCTGATGAAAATCATAGATAAACAACAAACCTCCGAAATTTCGGAGGTTTGTTTATTTTAGGTTAATCCATTTGTTTTCAATTTTCCGCATGATCTGCAGGTAAGGAATAAGAAGAATAATTTCAAACCGGATGGTGAAATTAGTTGATGACGTGAACGGTAAAACAAACATGACAACTCCACAGATGATAAATCCGAGTATGGCATCTGCCATTGCTGCTTTCGGAGCCCATTTTTCTTCAAACCAAAGTCCGTAAGAGACAATTCCCTTAAAAATAAATATAAAAGATATAACATAGCCAATGAGACTGTAAGGTCTGGTGGTGCTCAATCCGTAAATAGATAAATCGGTGTCATCAAGGAAAAATCCAAAAGCCAACAGGAGAACGCCTGCTATTCCCGTAAAAAGAAATATCCATATGAAAATTTTGATCCATAACGGTAACAAATCCCTTCGGCGTAAAGGGAAATCCTGGGTATCAAATTCTTTGAATACTGATTTATCTTCCATAAGATGCTAATTTAGGAATTTTTATTCATCTCCGAAAAAGGCATTCGAGCTGCCGATCCAGATGGCATCTTTCTTATTAAAATCTACGTTTACCATGGCTGCTTTGGTCATTCTGCCCAGGTTTTCCAGGAGAATGGGGCGTTCGTCATTTTCACGCCAGATGTATAATAAACGGATCTCAGCTTTTGAGAATTCACCGTTGATATCTTCAAAAATAGGTTCGTAGCTTACTTTCCTCTGTAAAATATAGTTTTCTTTGTCTTCAATAGCGTCTGTAATTTCCTTGGTAGGATTTAAATTCACACCGCTTCCTGCAAATGAAAATAAAGGTTTTAAAACAAAATTCTCAAGATTTTCACTGTCTGGAAACTCGTGTAGAAAATAACTCTTCGGAACAAACTGATGGTTCAGAAGCGGTAAAAGGAACTTTGAAATTTTAAAGAACCAGTTCGGATGGGTGATCCATTTTACATCTGCTTCTTCACGGAAATCAAACTCGGTTTTCAGATCGGGAATTCTTTCCAACTCATCAAAAATAACACGGTTGTAGATTCTTTTGATCTCAATTTGTCTGCCGTTGTTCTCGTAATATAATTTTCGGCCTTCTTTTTTTACTTGGGTCAGACAAACGGTTTTTATTCCCAATAATTTTTCAGTAAAGACAAAATCAATGACTGTTTTCTGTTTTTCCGGGAAGATCTCAAGAAGAATTACATTTTCAGGGTTTTCATCTCCGACAATCAATTCTTTTAAATACGATTTAAATTCCTCATGGGGCATTTTATTCTTAATCTCAGAAATAAACGGGTATACCTCGCAGAAGGTTTCCTCTAATTCTTTTTGAAAAGCATATAAAGAGGGAAAAGCCTGAAGCTCTATCAATTGTGGCTCTATTTCTCCGTTTTCACTCCTGCATACCCCGAAATCTATCGTGAAAAAATGAGGTTGATGAGTATCATTGGGAACTCTGCAGCTATCAGGAATTGCTTTTTGAAGGGTTTCAAAGGGTATCGCTTTGATCTGATCTATAATGCTTTCACTGGCATCAATCAGTTTATTTTCAAATTCTTTAGTAAGGAAAATCGGGCTTTCGGAAACCCTGAAAGAAGGTTCCAGACCACTTTTCTGTTTTAATATTTCTTTGAAATGACTGTATTTTTCTTGTGAAAATTCGCGGTTAAATTGTTTTCTGTATTTTGGGATCATATTCTTTTTCTTTGTGATTTTAAAAAATCGAGCAATTTTGCTCGATTTCTGTATGGATAGTTGTTGTAATTTTTATTTTAAGCCAATACTTCCGCTTCCTTCAAAATGTTTTTTTTTGCAAACTGCAGGAACCTCGGAAGAATCTGGCTGCGGGTAAGGATGATCTTATCTTCATCATCCATTCTGTCTAATGTTTCAAGATATTTTTCCATTCCGAAGTTTTCAATCATCGCATCTTTGTTCTTTTCATCTTTCAGGTTTTCAAGCATGCTTGCAGGATCGGCTTCCGGGTGAAACTGGGTCCCGAAAATCTCTTCTGAAAAACGAATGGCCATCACTGCTCTTTCCAGGTTGATATGCGGACGGAATTTTTCTATCGCCACAATTTTCATTCCCAATTCTTCAAAACGGTCAAGGTTGGGTTCAATAAACTGAAAAGCTCTTGAATCAACGGCGTAAAAAGGATTCGGAAGGTTTTTGAATAAAAATTCCTCTTCACCTTCTTCTGTCTTATGCACCGGCATCACCCCGAAAGAATAAGATTTTCTCTTGCAGATGTTCCCTAAATCCCAATGAATGCTTGCCAACTGAAAAGAATGACAGATCAAGAACAGGTATTTCTTATTTTCGCTGTACTTATTATGATCGTAAACAGAATTTAAAAAGTCTGCATATTTCGTTTCCCATTCAAAGCCTTCTCTATGTGGATTTCCGGGACCTCCGGAAGAGATGAAAATATCAAAATCTTCTATGTTCGGAATTTCATCTTTATATCTTACATCAAACGTATTGATGATTACTTTCTCATCAGAACTTTGCTGAAATGCTTCAGAAATTTCTTTTATATTTCTAAAGCCCTGATTAACATGATTGTTGTTCATATCAAGCAAAGCAATTCGAATATCTTTCATACTACATCATATTTTTTACAAAGTTACCAAAAATATTATGAAGCAGGTTCGCCGTGTGTGATCCCGTATTCCGTCTCAGAAATCATATAATCAACCACTTTTGTCAGGTCTCCTGTTTCATTGAAAATTTTCAGCTGTCTGTCTGCGCCGGTTCCGTTTTCCAGAATCGTCCATGCATATTCTACTTCTTTCCGACAACCTAAATCATCCACCACATCATCTATAAACTCGAGAAGTTCTTTTAATAAGTGCGGATACGGAACTGATTCTTCTTTTCCGAAATCAATCAGATGAGCTTCAATTCCGCTTTTGGAAGCACGCCATTTATTTTCATTGAGTAATAGCCTTCTGTAACTTCTGAAGCTTAGATTCTGCTGATGAAGCTTATAAATTTTAGCAACCAGACTTTGCATGATGGCAGCCATACAAACAGTTTCATCTATCCTTAACGGCATATCACAGATTCTGAATTCAATAGTCGGGTAGAACGGGTGAACGCGAAGATCCCACCAGATTTTTTTAGCGTTATCTATGGTTCCCGTTTTTACCAGAAGATCTACATAGCTGTCAAATTCTGCCAGAGAATTAAAATAGCTGGGAATTCCGGTCCTTGGAAACTTAACGAAAATTTCCTGTCTGTAGGATTTGAAACCTGTATTTCGTCCGATCCAGAAAGGTGAGTTGGTCGACAATGCATAAACGTGGGGCAGGAAGTAACGCATTACATTCTGAATCCTTACACCTTCTTCACGGTTCGGAATTCCGATGTGTACATGCAGTCCGAAGATAAGGTTTCCACGGGCAACATCACCCATATCGTCTACGATCTTATTGTAACGCTCACCATTGGTGATGGTATTATGTTCCCAGTTTGAAAATGGATGAGTTCCACCTCCTGAAACACGAAGGCCCTGTTCATGAGCTGTATTGATAAGGTGTCTTCTTAGGTTCGTAAGTTCGGCTCTGGCTTCCTGAATGTTTTGGCAAATTCCCGTTTCCATTTCAATCATGGATTCGTGCATTTCGTGCTTTAAATTTTCACTTAAAACCGCTTTGCCGCCTTCAATAATTTTAGAAACATGAGAGATCAGGTCTCTGCTCTCGACATCAATGATTTGATATTCTTCTTCGATGCCTATAGTAAATTGATGCATGTTTTGTGTTTTTTTACAATATTTTATTTTACAGAGTCCTTTACAAAAGTTCCCCAGGAGATATTCGGTTTTCCGGGAACATATTCTTTAGCTTTTTCAATGGCAAGTTTAGCGGCGTGCTCTACGATCCATGCGAAGTTTTCTTCTCCCACAGAATTGATGTCAGCATCAGGGGCAGGATTACAGAAATCTATCGCGTAAGGAATACCGTCTCTTACTGCAAATTCTACCGTATTGAAATCATATCCTAAAGCTTCATTCATTTTAATGGTGTAATCATGGATGGTTTTTAATAATTTTTCCAGTTCTTCATCTTCGGTCTGATGAGTGGTTGCATATCTCAGATGATGCGCGTTTCTCGGTTCGTAAGGCATGATGTGAACGTATTTCTTACCCAAACAGTATACTCTGTAGTAATCGTCAAAAATAATTTCTTCCTGTACCATCATGACGAGTTGTTCCGTTTCGCCCAGTTTATTCCACAGGTCTTCAGGATTTTCAACTCTGTACACATTTCTCCATCCGCCGCCGTCATGGGGTTTCATATAAGCCGGAAATCCTACATAATCGAAAATGTATTCCCAATCGTGCGGGAACTTTAAATTTCTGAACGACGTTTCCGATGTATTGGTCGGCCTTTCATGTGAAGGCAGTAAAACTGTTTTTGGCAACGGAATTCCCAGTTTAGACATCAGGGCATTGTTGAAAAACTTTTCATCAGCACTCCACCAAAACGGGTTATTGATCACATAGGTTCCGTTAACGGCTGCATTTTTAAGATAGGCTCTGTAAAAGGGAACGTCCTGTGAAATTCTGTCTATGATTACTGCATAGCCATAATCAGCTCCCTGTTCAAGCTTGTCGATATGTACAGGTTCTGCTATGATCTCTCCGCCACCCAATTCATTTACCTTGTCGATAAACGCCCAGGGAAATGTATCTTCCATACCAAATAGAATTCCCACTTTTTTTGTCATAATTGTTGTTTTTAAGGTTTTTTATAATTAAAATTTTATCTTAAAATTAAATAATTTTCAGGAGAAAAAAGTACCTATGAAGGTCGGGAAAACCATTCTCCATAAAGGCCAGTCATGGTTGATCCATTTTCTTTCATCGTACCAGTAATCTATTCCTTTTGCGGTTAAGATCCCTGCCATTTCCAGGTTTTTATCTTTGCAGATATCCTGATCTGAAGTGCTTAGAACAATGTGCATATGCTTGTATTTCCAGGACTCATCATTTTTTACGAATTCTCTCGGACAGTTAAAATACACCAGATCGTCAGAATATCCGTCCATAAAATTCCGGATACTGAAAGCTCCCGACAAACAGAATAAATGAGATACCACATCCGGGAACCTGAAAGCGAAATTAGCCGCATGATATCCACCAAAACTGGCTCCCGCCACTGCCACACGATGGGTATTGTGAAGTTTCTGTATATACGGGATAAATTCCTTAATCAGGAACTGTACATACAATTCATAATTTTTGATCCTTTGCTGCGGCGAAATTTTTTCATCATAAAAGCTCCAGCCATCGATGGTCTGAATGTTATAAAGCTTTACTTTTCCCTGTTCTATAAACCAGTTGATGCTTCCGTTAAGATGGAAATCATGATTTTGAGTGTATAAACCCTGAGAAGTGGGAAACATCACAATAGGATGTCCGTAATGTCCTGTAACCTCTACTTTAAGGCTTATTCCTAATATATGTGAATAATAATCGGTATGTTCTATTTGCGGCATTTTTAAAATAATTATTTATGATTGATATATTAGCTGCTCGGCCTGTTTTTCGGCGGAAGGATATTAAGCATATCGGCATTGATTGTTTCGGCTGCATAATCCAGTCTTTCCTGTACAACAGTAGCATCATTGGATTTATAAACAATTCCTACATGGTAATCTATCGGAAGGAATTTTACCACTTCATCAGATTTGAATTTTTCATAATCCGGTTCTTTATCTTTGATCAAAGCAACGATTAATCCTGCATAATAGCCTGTAGGTTTGGAAATTTCATAGTTTTTACCTCTTAAAAGGGCATCTTCAATTTTGGCCCATTCCCGCCAGATATTGATGCTGCTTGAAGCTTCCACAAGATCAGGAATATGGGCACCTCCGACTCTGGATGATGTTTCCAGGAAATACCATTTTCCGTCATCTTTACTTCGGATAAACTCAGTATGTGTGGCACCGTTTAACAATCCGAAATTCAGAAGCACCTTTGTATTGACTTCTTCAAGAGCTTTAAACTCGTCAGAATATCTTCCTAAGGTTTTTGTTCTGAAAACACCGCCTTCATGAGAAACCTGCATGGGAGGAGCAAGGTATTTGGAGGCAGAGGTAAATGTGATTTCTTTATTAAAAGTTAAACTGTCAACATGATATACATCTCCGGGTTTAAAGCTTTCCAGTAAAAAAAAATGGCGTTCTTCTCCAAGCCCGTTCAATGCTTCCCAAAGCTGGTCTTTGGACGTGATTTTTTTGATTCCCGATGCGGAAGCTTCAGAGCGTGGTTTTAAAACCCACGGTGCCGGAACCCTGTCTGCAAATGCATTCACCTCATCGTTATTGAAAACTGCTGTGAATTCAGGAACATTAATTCCCGAATCCTTAGCTTTTTGTCTCATGGCAAGCTTATCCCTGAAATATCGGTGTGTGGTCTGCCCCATACCCGGAATCCGGAAGGTTTCTCTTATCAGTGCCGCTTTTTCTACATCATAGTCATCAAGGGCAACTACAGCATCCACTTTCCTGGTTTGCATCAGATGGGAAAACCCCTGAACCAGATGTTCCAGGTTCCAGACGGAAGGCTTTATTTCAGGCATGTAAAACACCTCATCGACCGCATGCCACGGCCAGTTTTTTTCTTTAAGGTTTTCTGATGTTATTAAGATTATTTTATTACCGAGCTTCTTCATTTCGTCCATGAAGTCATAGCCCTTGTAATAGCACGAAATACATACTATAGTTTTCTCCTCCATATAATGTTTTTTAATTTTTAGTGGATTTTCAAAAATAAAAACAAATTTCTATTAATTATTTAATGTTAAAATTTGATTTATGGTGAACTATTGAGAATCTCCTACCAATTATACAGAGTTTTTTTGTAATAAACTAATTTTTAGTGATAATTTTCGATTAAATCGGCCAATAACTGTACTCCAAAGCCGGTTGCCGCTTTTTCCCGGGCATATCCCACGTTTCCGAAAGCTACTCCTGCGATATCCAGATGGGCCCATTTAGGATGATCTTCAATAAACTGTTCTAAGAATTTGGCAGCAATAATACAGTCCCCGATCGGCTTCATTGAAATATTTTTCAGATCAGCTACGTCAGACTGGATATCATCTTTCCAGATGTCCCATAACGGCAGATTCCATAACCTCTGGTTGGTTTTATCTCCGGTCTTTATCAAAAGGTTTTTAAGGCCTTCATTGTTGGAAAACAATGCCCCGCAGGTATCACCGAACATTCTCACCGAGCTGCCTGTCAATGTGGCTAAATCAATTAGAAAATCGGTTTTGTAATTTTTAGCGAGATAAGAAAGTGAATCGGCCAGGATCATTCTTCCTTCGGCATCTGTATCGAGTACCTCAATCGTTTTGCCATTGTAAGCAGTGATCACATCACTTGGAAGATAAGCATTCTCGGAAATGGCATTGTCTGTAATTGGTAACACAGCAACGATATTCACCGGAAGTTTCATCTCTGCAGCATAGATCAAAGCTCCTAATACTGCTGTAGCACCACCCATGTCAGATTTCATGTAATGCATGTTGGCCGGGTTTTTCAATGAAATCCCACCGGTATCAAACAATACACATTTTCCGACCAGGCCAAACGTCTTGGCATTTTTTACGGTCGTTTTATATTCCAGAATGGTAAAAGCGGCATCGTAAGCACTTCCTTTATTCACGGCAAGATAAGCGCCCAGTCCCAGTTCTTCACATTTTTTTCTGTTGAAGGCAGTATATTTCAGCGCATACTTCTTGGCTAAATTTTTAAGATAAGCACTGAAAACATCAGGTTTCTTAAGATTGGCAGGTTTATTCAGCCAGTCCTGGCAGGCAATTTGTCCGTTGCTTATGGCTTCGGCTCTATGGGCAATATGATCCAGTTTTTTCTGGCTTAAGCTTTCAAAATGAATCTCAAATTTAGGATTCCAGAAAGGATGGCTCTTATCAAAAGGGTAGTTGTAAGTACCCATCAATAATCCTTTTGTAAATTCTTCAAATTGTTTTTCAGTAATAAACTCAGCCAGAACCAATGTAGGAACAGCCTGAAGGTTCTTTTTCTGGGCTTGTGAAAATTTACCGGCTACCTGCTGAATTTCAAAATCCTGCAGACTGTATTTTCCTAAACCGATAAAATAAATAATGCTTTCATGATCGGTAGAAATGAAAACCTCATATTTTTTCCCTGTAAAAAAAGCGGAAATATTTTTATTGTAATTTTTACTCCTTTTTGTCCATTCTTCTTCAGTGAATAATTGGAAGATCTGGGTATAGTTTTTATTTTTTTTGTTGATTAATTTCATAAGGTTAATTTTTAATGCTTTTTTGTTGTGGGATTACTTCTACCGGATTTTCTGTGTTATCATAGAATAACCATTCGATGGCTCTCGGAAACTCCTGTGACCAGTAAAATTCACTGTGAGTGCCTTCAGGATTGATGCTGGTACGGAATTCAAAATCAAACAGATTCTTTTTCTCCCATCGTTTCAGGTATTCTTCAAAGATCCGGATTCTTTTTACCATTCTTGAGCCTTCCTGCCCGCCGCCGTATAAATAAATTTTTGTTTTAAACGGAACCCTGAAACTCATCATCGGGAAATTATTATTCGGCTCTACCCAGAGAGACGGTGAAAAAATTAATAGTTTTGAATAAACCTCGGGATAAAGAAACCCACTGTAAATGCTGATCAGAGCACCTAAAGAGCTTCCACCGATTCCTGTATTTTCCCTGTCTTTCTTAGTACGGTAATTTTCATCCACAAAAGGTTTTAAAGTGTCTGTGATAAAACGGATGTATTTTTTTCCTTCCGAGCCGTTTGCAACATTATCGTTATCAAAAATATATTCCTTGATCCTTTCTTCACTTCCGTGCTCTATGGCAATTACAATAACATCACCACGGCCATATTCGGCAAGAATGGAGAGTTTTTTATCGATTTCCCAGTTTCCGTAGCCGCTGCCTTCATTAAAAAGGTTCTGGGCATCCTGAAGATATAAAACAGGATAGCTTTTATTGGAAACATAATAATCGTAAGGCAGTAAAGCCCATACTTTCCGGTAACGGTCAAGCTGTGGAATATAAAACTCCTCGGAGATTATTTCTGCAATCGGGAAAAACTCATCTTTAAAGGGTCCCCAGTTGAATCGCCATTTTTCCACAATATCAGAAATACTGTTTGTTTCTTTCCTGGCTTTCCGGTTTGGAGTAATGCTCCCGTATTTGTCGAGCTCTACATTTTCCCAACCTCCTTTGGTAAATTTATATTCAATGTCAGATGGAAGTACCTGGTTATCGATCTCAATAAAATAATTGTTAGGATCCGATTGTTTAAGCTGATATTTAGTGTCTTTAGGATTCCAGTTGTTGAAATTTCCGGTGATATACACCGTTCTGTCATCGTTTTCCTCAGTATAAAGTTCAAACTTCATCATGTGTTTTAAAAAAATTAACAGCTAAATTTATAAAAAATCTTTTTATGTAGATTATTTTTCAAATTATAAAATCTGTGATTGAAAAATTAATATATTTGGTCAACAAGGGAATGAAAGAGATTAACATCACAATTATTTCAACAATAATTAATGGCTGTTGTTAATATTTTTCGTAGTTTCAATGGATATATAAAAAATAGAATCAAGTCTTGATGAATTCGGTTAAAACTTATACACTTTTTACGGAACATGATGTATATCTTTTTCGGGAAGGTAAGCATTATAAGCTGTATGACAAGTTTGGAGCACATTCTGTGGAAAAAGACGGGATTCATGGTGTTTATTTTTCTGTCTGGGCCCCAAATGCAGAAAAAGTTTCAGTGATAGGGAATTTCAACAACTGGAATCATAAAGACCATATTCTATATCCGCGCTGGGACGGATCAGGTATTTGGGAAGGCTTTATTGCCGGACTAACCTGGGGAACCTTGTATAAATATGCAATTGAAACGGCAAGAGGTGAGATTTTAGAAAAAAGTGATCCCTATGCTTTAAGCTGGGAGCAAAATAAACAGGCTGCCTCACTGGTTTCTACCACGTGGTATGAATGGACAGATAAAGAATGGCTGGAGAACCGCTGGAAGAAAAACAGTCTTGATGCTCCGATTTCCGTTTACGAATTGCATCTTGCATCCTGGGTAAGAGAAGGAGATCATCCGGACCGGTTTCTGAATTACAGGGATATAGCCGGAAAGCTGGTGCCCTACATCCGGGAAATGGGTTTTACGCATGTGGAATTCATGCCGGTAATGGAATATCCTTATGATCCGAGCTGGGGATACCAGATCACAGGATTTTATGCGGCAACTTCCCGTTTCGGATCTCCGCAGGATTTGATGTATCTGATTAATGAGCTGCATAAAAATGAGATCGGTGTTATTTTAGACTGGGTTCCGTCTCATTTTCCGGGAGATGCCAATGGTTTACATCGTTTTGACGGTTCGCATCTGTATGAGCATGAAGATCCGAGAAAAGGGTTTCATCCCGATTGGAAGTCATATATTTTCAATTACGGAAGAAATGAAGTGAAATCGTTTTTAATCTCGAATGCCATGTTCTGGTTTGAGCGTTATCATGCGGACGGATTACGTGTAGATGCTGTAACTTCAATGCTTCATCTCGATTATTCAAGAAATGAAGGAGAGTGGGAACCGAATATTTACGGGGGCAATGTAAATCTTGAAGCCAAAGCTTTTTTGCAGGAATTCAATACCGCAGTTTATAAAGAATTTGGAAATAATATCATCACCATAGCAGAAGAAAGCTCAGATTTTCCGATGCTGACGAAACCCGTACATGACGGCGGAGTAGGCTTTGGAATGAAATGGATGATGGGCTGGATGCATGATACCCTGGATTATTTTAAAGAAGAACCCGTTAACAGAAAATACCATCACCATAAACTGACTTTTGCTTCGGTGTATATGTATAATGAAAATTATATGATGCCTTTGTCACACGATGAGGTGGTACACGGAAAAGCCAGCCTGATCTATAAAATGACCGGTGATGAATGGCAGAAATTTGCCAACCTTCGCGCCTTGTATGTTTATATGTTTACGCACCCGGGAGCTAAGCTGCTGTTTATGGGAGATGAATTCGGGCAGACAAGTGAGTGGAATTTTACCCGAAGTTTAGACTGGCATTTATTGGAATATCCGGTTCATAAAGGGCTGCAGGCTCTTGTAAAAGATTTAAACCATATTTACAGAAACGAAACTGCCTTTTATGAAAACCAGTTTGATAAGCACGGTTTTGAGTGGGTGGAAGCCGATGACCTTGAAAATTCGGTGTATATCTATCTGAGAAAAGGGAAAAAAAGAGACGATGTTTTAATGGTTATATTGAATTTAACTCCGCAGGTTTTGGATTATAAGGTTGGAGTGAATGCAGGAACCCATTGGGAGGTTATTTTTAATTCAGATGAGGAAAGATATAGCGGAAGTGGAGTAAACCCCGAGATATTTGAAGAAAAAGACGAACAGTGGATGAACCACCCGAAATCAATCAGTTTAAAACTCCCGCCTCTTGCAGGAATTATTTTAAAACAGAAAAAAGAAAAGGATAAAAAGTATAAATTACAAAGAATTAAACTACATAAAAGATAAAAATGATTATTTATCATCTCAGTACGGAATGTTATCCGGTGGCGAAAGTAGGAGGTCTGGCAGATGTGGTAGGAGCATTGCCTAAGTATCAGAATAAAATAAAAGGTATAGATGCCAAGGTAGTGATGCCCTGGTACAATAAATCTTTTGTTTATGATCATGAGTTTGACATTGTTTTTGATGGCTTTATTCATCAGGGACCGAATATGCTCCAGGTTCAGGTTCTGAAAGAGAAAACCGATGCTTTAGGTTTTGAGTTGTATATGGTAAGGGTTCCCGGACTTTTAGACAGGGATAATCCTTATGGCTATGATGATGAAAGTTTTCAGTTTCTGGCTTTTCAGCATGGTGCTTTACATTGGCTGAGCGCGATGGAGATCCGTCCGGATATTTTACACTGCCACGATTATCATACCGGGTTGGTTCCTTTTATGATAGAGCACTGTTATGAATTCAAATTTCTGAAAGGTGTAAAAACGATCGGAACAATCCATAACGGAGAATATCAGGGAATGATGAGCTGGAATATGGCCAATTATATGCCGTCTTTTGATGCCTATAAATGGGGATTGCTGGATTGGAACGGATTAATTAACCCGCTGGCAAGCATGATCAAATGTTCCAATGCTTTTACAACGGTTTCAGAAGGATACCTGGAAGAGCTTTTTATCAGTTTTAAAGGCCTTGAAAGCCTGGTACGTGAAGAATTCAGTAAAGCATACGGAATTATCAACGGGATTGATGCCGAAGTCTGGAATCCGGAAGCAGATCCTATGCTGGATTTTAATTTTACGATTAAAAATGCGGTAGAGCAGAAAAAGAAAAATAAAGATAAGCTTTGTAAAGAATATGGTTTAAAACCGGATCTTCCTTTGTTTGCTTTCATCGGAAGGTTTGCAACGGAAAAAGGGGCAGATTTGCTTCCCGACGTTGTGTGGAAGAGTATAAAACAGAGTTATGGTGCTTTAAATATTATGATCCTTGGATCTGGAAACTCTTATATAGAAAACAAACTGAAAGAATATGACTATTACTACAGCAATTTTGCTTTAGACGTAGGATATAAAGAATATCTTTCCCATAAAATATATGCTTCGGCAGACTTTTTATTAATGCCGTCAAGAGTAGAACCTTGCGGGCTGAATCAGATGTACTCGATGAGGTACGGAACCATTCCTGTAGTAAGATATACAGGAGGATTGAGAGATACGGTGGAAGATATTTCAACGGGAGGCGCAGGATTGAATTTTACCTATCCCGGCGTCGATGATATCGTCCATGCGATGAACAGAGGGATAAGCCTTTATCAGGATAAAGATAGAATGGAAAACCTTATTTATGCCAATATGAAATTTGATTTTGCATGGGAGAAGTCGGCAGCCAAATATATAGCGCTTTACAATAAGTAAAATGCTGAGGCAGGCTTTTCTCTTTTCATAATGATGGTGATTCCTGTAGAAAGAAATAAGGTTTATATGAAGTTGTAGTTTATAATGAGAATCTGAAAGCAGAAAATAAAGAATGTTTCAGGATGTAGACAGATATTAAAAACAGAAAAGTAAACTTAATCAATAAAATGCAATTATAGATATGAAACGCAATGTTATTTCCATTGTTTTAGGCGGAGGCAGAGGCACAAGGCTTTTTCCATTGACCTATTCAAGATCCAAGCCGGCAGTTCCTATAGCCGGAAAATACAGATTGGTAGATATTCCTATTTCAAACTGCCTCAATTCAGGTTTGAATAAAATTCTCGTGTTAACACAGTTTAATTCGGCCTCTTTAAATTCACATATTAAAAACTCCTATCACTTTGATATCTTCAGCAAGGGTTTTGTAGATATTCTTGCTGCCGAGCAGAATGTAGAGAATGATAATTGGTACCAGGGAACGGCAGATGCGGTACGCCAATCGATGAAGCATCTTGAAAAGTATGATTACGATTATATTTTAATTCTTTCCGGTGACCAGCTTTACCAGATGGATTTCAGGGAAATGCTGGATTTCCATATCGAAAAAGGTGGTGATGTTACCATTGCGACCATTCCGGTGAATGCCAAAGATGCTACAGGTTTTGGGATTTTAAGTTCGGATGATGAAGGAAATATCACATCATTTGTTGAAAAGCCGGGCTATGATCTTCTCAGAGACCTTAAATCTGAAGTTTCTGAAGAAAATAAACATGCCGGAAAAGAATATCTGGCCTCAATGGGAATTTATATTTTCACCAGAAGCATCCTTAAAAAGATGTTTGACGAGGGAGCAGGAGATGATTTCGGAAAAGATATTATCCCGAATTCGATAGGGAAGTACACCACTTTAAGCTATCAGTATGAAGGCTACTGGACAGATATTGGGACCATCGAGTCTTTTTACGAAGCCAATTTAGATTTGTGCCAGGATTTCCCGCAGTTTAATTTATTCTCTTCATCACCCATTTATACGAGAGCAAGAATGCTTCCCCCATCAAAAATCAATGGCTCTTATGTAAGTAAAGCCGTTTTTGGAGATGGCTGCATCATTATGGCAGATAAAATTGAAAACTCTGTGATTGGAAACAGAACAAGAATAGACAAAGGAAGCACCATCGTCAACTCCTATGTGATGGGTGCGGATTTCTACCAGAATACTACCGAAATTGTGCTGAATGACAGAAACGGTCGTCCTAATATGGGAATCGGGAAATACTGTTATATAGAAAAAGCGATTCTCGATAAAAACTGCTACATCGGGGACAATGTAAGAATCATTGGCGGAAAACACCTGCCGGATGGTGATTTCGGAACCCATTCCGTACAGGATGGTATTGTAGTGGTGAAGAAAGGTGCCGTGCTGCCTCCGGGAACTCATATCGGGTAAAATGAAGATATAGTTTTATTCTATATCCTTATTCTTAAAAAAATAGCTCATTGAGATTTTAAGAACATCAACAATTTTCATGAGATAAAAAAATAGAAAGAGGTATCAATACTTCTTTCTATTTTTTGTGATTTGAGAAATTTATATATCTACGATAATGGCAAGTTCTTTTTGTGTAACACTCCTTTGCCGGCACTAGTTCCTGAAGTCTGTTTACAAAACAATAAAATAAAGTCTCTATAAGGAGGCTTGTCTAAATGATGAAACAAATATTATTTTTTTCAGTTTTTATATCTGTTCATTTTAATTCTCAGGCTATTAAAGATTCAATTTTTGGTAAGTCTAAATTAGTGAAAGAATATGTAGTTTTTCTGAATAATTCTGGTCCATTTACTTTTATGGAAGGTGATGATGAGTACGGGCATGCCACAATTATGAAACCTGAAAATTTAAGAAAAAGTATGGCCGGTTCTTGGTTTGAAACAGACTTTTGTCGATATATAAACAATGAAACATATTATAATAAAAATCGAAATATTATAAAAGAAACCTGGTACTACAAATCCGGAAAAATTGTTGATGACTATGTTTATACATATGATAATTTGAATAGATTGATTACAAAAAAATCTAAAAATGATTATTCAGAAAGTACTTATCGTTTTTTTTATGATAAGAATAGTGGAATAGTAAAGTTTCGCGAATATTATTCTAAATGGAAAGATGAACACATGAAAAAATATGTGAATAATTCTGAAAGTTTTAAACCTTTATTCGTTACAGAATTTGATACAATTACAAAGACAGACAGTATTTTTGCAATTACAAACAATATTTGGAAAAAAATAGGTAATGGCTATAGTGAAGGTAAAGACTCTATTTATCATAAGAAATTAAGTATGATAAAAGTATATGATAATCTGTATAGAGTAATTGAAGAGAAATATTTTAATTATAAGGATGATTATCAAAATAAAAAAATATATTTAAGCAGACATCTTAAATATGAGTATGATAACTCTGGAAATGTGACACGGCAAACTGACTTTAAAGATGGGAAAATCTCCTCTTATGTTATATATGAAAATGGTAAAATAATCAAAGAAGAAAGTATTGATGATGATGGAAAAAAAAATTATACTATTTATACATATACTAAAGATCAAAAATTACAGCAAAGAACAATTTATTATAAGGGAAAAGTTTGGCATGATGTAAAGTTCGAATATAAAGATAATTATATAAGCAAATTGTATTATTTGGACAAATTTGGACGACAGGAACAAAAGGTAGAACCAACAATAATCACTTTCAAATATATCTTTGACAAACAAAAAAACTGGAAAGAAGTTATTAAGAA
This sequence comes from Chryseobacterium tongliaonense, assembly GCF_041224435.1. Taxonomy (NCBI): domain Bacteria; kingdom Pseudomonadati; phylum Bacteroidota; class Flavobacteriia; order Flavobacteriales; family Weeksellaceae; genus Chryseobacterium; species Chryseobacterium tongliaonense. The sequence continues at coordinate 174,866 of NZ_JBGFFD010000006.1, forward strand.
TGTAAACGGAAAAGATTTGTATAAGTGGGTCAGAGAAATCGAATATTATAAATAAATTACCTATCAAAGTGACCAACATATTGGTCACTTTTTTTATTTGTATTACTTTTGTGCGATGCGTTTTTTTAAAATCATAGCCGTAATTATTCTCTTACTGGTAGGTGCCTATGCACTTTCCATGTATTATTTTGTGGAAGAAAGCAAAAATTTTAAAATAGAAAAAGAGATAGATTATCCCGTGGATAAAGTCTTTTCCCAATTTAATAATTTGCAGAATTTCACACGCTGGAATAATTTTTTTAAGAGCTCCCAGTCGATAGATATCGATTATTATACCCCGTATGAAGGGCAGGGAAGTGCCATAAGCTATGTTGATTCCAAAAAAGATACCAATGGCGAAATGTTTATCCGCTACGAAAACCCAAATGCTACCCTAAGATACCAGCTTTTTGAAGACAGAAATGAAAATCCGACTTTGGTGGATGTAAAATTCAAAGCTTTGTCTGCAGAAAAAACGAAAATCACCTGGTATGTGCATACCCCAAAATTATCAGTATTAAGAAGAGTGGAAAACTTCTGGACGGAAGACCGGTTTGCTGAGAATATAGATAAAAGCATGGTAAACCTGAAGAATGTTTTAGGAAATAAAGTGGAGAAAGACAACCAGATGGCTGCAATTAAATACGACAGTCTGATGGTGGAAAATGAAGAAGAAAAATTACTGCTGGGAATCAATGTAAGCACCTCCAACAAGAAAGATGCATTGTATAAGAACATTGTGATGAATTACAATAAAGTGTACAACTATGTAACGATGGATCTTGGCAAAAAAGATGACGAATTCGGTTTTCCGGTAATGATTACGGATGCTGACAATTATAAGGATAAAGAAGTGTCTTATTTCCTTGGAATTCCTTTATCTAAAAAGTTCGGCGTTACCGATAATAATTTTAATTTCAGATCGGTAAATCCTACCCAGAATTACGTAATGTATTACAAAGGAAGCTACGAAGGAAGAGTGAAAGCAATTCAGCAGCTGATCCAAAAAGCTAAGAAAGATGAAATGCGTTTCGGGGATATCCGCCAGACTTTTATTGAGCGCCCGATGGAAGATCAGAATGTGAATGTGAAGCTCTCTTTATCCGTCTTTAAGTAAATTCTTGGAAATTATTTCTTTTGGCTTTTTTTTAATAGTTTGAGACTGTCCCAAGTCGGTTTTTTTTATTAAATTTGAAGATTAATTCTACAAACAAAATTTAATAATAGATAAACTGTAATAATGGACAGATTTTCATTCCTAAACGCAGCTCATTCTCAGTTAATTGAGGATTTATACCAACAGTACTTAAAATTCCCGGATTCTTTAGAACCATCATGGAAAGCCTTCTTTCAAGGCTTCGATTTTGCTTTGGAGAACTACGGGGATGATGATAACATCCAATATATCCAAGCTCCGGCTAATTCTGCCCCGGCAGTACAGCAAATATCTCAGGCGGTATCAAACGGTGAGGTTCCTGAGCATATCAAGAAAGAATTTAAGGTAGTAAACCTTATCGAAGCCTACAGAACGAGAGGGCACCTGTTTACAAAAACAAACCCGGTAAGAGAAAGAAGACATTATACGCCGACTTTAGACATCGAAAACTTCGGTCTTAGTAACGAAGATTTAAATACGAAATTCAACTGTGCCGTTGAAACAGGTATGAAAGAGCCTGCAACGCTGAAGGATCTTATCACTCACCTGGAAAACATCTACTGTGATTCTATCGGGGTAGAATATACCTATATCAACAATGTTGAAGAAAAAGACTTCATCAAAAAATGGTTACAGGTAAACGAAAACCATCCGAGCCTTTCCGCTAATGAAAAAACTGAAATCTTATTGAAGTTGAATCAGGCGGTAGCTTTTGAAAACTATCTTCACACAAAATTTGTGGGACAAAAAAGATTCTCGCTGGAAGGAGGGGAAACATTAATTCCTGCTTTGGATCAGCTGATTTCAAGATCTTCCCAACTGGGAGTGAATGAAGTGGTTTTAGGGATGGCACACAGAGGAAGGCTGAATGTATTGTCAAATATTTTCGGGAAATCTTACAAACAGATCTTCTCGGAATTTGAAGGAAAAGAATTCGAAGAAGATGTATTTTCCGGTGACGTTAAATATCACCTGGGATCTTCTAAAAAAATACAGACTGCTTCCGGAGAAGAGGTTGCTATCAACCTTACTCCGAACCCGTCTCACCTTGAAACAGTAGCTGCCTTAGTAGAAGGAATCTGCCGTGCAAAAGTAGATGATAAATATAAAGGAGATTACTCTAAAATTTTACCGATCGTGATTCACGGTGACGGTGCCATTGCAGGGCAGGGTATTGCTTATGAAGTGGCACAGATGATGACCCTGGAAGGATACAGAACAGGAGGAACTGTTCATATCGTGGTAAACAACCAGGTTTCATTTACCACCAACTACGCAGATGCGAGATCTTCAACATACTGTACAGACATTGCAAAAGTTACGGAATCTCCTGTAATGCACGTAAATGCAGACGATGCTGAAGCAGTGGTACACGCTATTCACTTTGCTGCTGATTTCAGAGCGAAATTCGGAAAAGATGTTTATATCGATCTGTTAGGATACAGAAAATATGGTCATAACGAAGGAGATGAACCAAGATTTACGCAGCCTAACCTATACAAACTGATCTCAAAACACCCGAATCCAAGAGAGATTTATAAAGATAAATTAATCAACGACAGCGTAGTTTCTAACGATATCCTTAAAAAAATGGAAACAGATTTCAAAGCTCTTTTAGATAAAGACTTTGATGCTTCCAAAGAAATCGAGAAAAACGTAATGGATCTGTTTATGGCGGAAGACTGGACGAATTATCCCATCGGAAAGAGAGGAGCAGTTCAGCTACCGGTAGATACAAAATATGATGCAGCAAAACTGAAAGAGCTGGCAATTAAAATGTCAACACTTCCGGCTGATAAAAAATTCATCAATAAAATTACAAGGCTTTTCGAAAACCGTATCAAGGCAATCGAAGGAAATTCATTAGACTGGGCTTTAGGAGAATGGCTGGCTTATGCTACATTGCTTACTGAAGGGCACAACATCAGAATTTCCGGAGAGGATGTGGAAAGAGGTACATTCTCTCACAGACATGCTGTGGTAAAAACAGAAGATACGGAAGAAGAATATATCCCGTTAAGACACGTTTCAGAAAGCAGATTTGATGTGTTCAACTCTCACCTTTCAGAATACGGGGTTTTAGGATTTGATTACGGATACGCAATGGCTTCTCCCAATACATTAACCATCTGGGAAGCTCAGTTCGGTGACTTTGTAAACGGAGCTCAGATCATTGTTGACCAATACCTGGCTGCGGCAGAAGAAAAATGGAAAATCCAGGACGGATTGGTAATGCTGTTGCCTCACGGTTCGGAAGGACAGGGAGCAGAGCACTCTTCAGCAAGACTGGAAAGATTCTTAACACTTTGTGCCAATGAAAATATGGTAGTAGCCAATATCACTTCGCCTGCCAACTATTTCCACTTACTAAGAAGACAGTTGAAATGGACGTTCAGAAAACCGTTGGTTGTCATGAGTCCGAAATCTTTATTAAGACATCCGAAAGTAGTTTCTCCACTGGAAGATTTCTCAAACGGAGGTTTCCAGCCGATCTTGGACGATCCTACTGCAGATCCTAAAAAAGTAGAAAAATTAGTTCTTTGTTCAGGTAAATTATACTTCGAGTTATTAGCGAAAAAAGAAGAATTAAACTGTGAAAATATTGCATTGGTAAGATTCGAGCAGCTATATCCGCTTCAGGCAGATGCTATAGAAGCGATCTTCAGCAAATACGAAAACAGAAAACAACTGGTGTGGGCTCAGGAAGAGCCTGAAAACATGGGAGCTTGGTCTTTCATCTTAAGAAACTTCAGAGATACGGGAATCCAGGTGATTGCTCCTGTACCAAGCGGTGCTCCGGCTCCGGGAAGTCATAAAATGTTTGAGAAAAACCAGAATGCGGTAATCAACAGAGTTTTTGACAGAGATGATGCTCCTGCAAAAAGACCTGTAACAGCTTAATTATAAATAATATTCAATTAAAAAATAAAAAATACTCAATATGTCAATTTTAGAAATGAAAGTTCCTTCACCGGGCGAATCAATTACAGAAGTTGAAATTGCAACTTGGCTTGTAAAAGATGGTGATTATGTAGAAAAAGATCAACCTATCGCTGAGGTAGACTCAGACAAAGCAACTCTTGAATTGCCTGCAGAACAAAGTGGTGTTATCACTTTAAAAGCAGAAGAAGGTGATGTGGTACAAGTAGGCCAGGTAGTTTGTTTAATTGATATGGATGCTGCCAGACCGGAAGGTGCGGCTGCTCCTGCTGCTGAAGCTCCTAAACAAGAAGAGGCTCCCAAAGCTGCCGAACCGGCAAAACAGGAAGCTCCAAAACCTGCGGCACAACCGGCTGCAGCTACTCAAACCTATGCAACCGGAGCTCCGTCTCCTGCAGCTAAGAAAATCCTTGATGAAAAAGGAATTGAATCAGGGCAGGTTTCAGGATCAGGAAGAGATGGCAGAATTACTAAAACAGATGCAGAATTGGCTGCAGTTCCTGCATTGGGAGGAAGCCCGTTCACCGCAACAGGTGCAAGATCTACCACTACGACTAAACTTTCAGTTTTAAGAAGAAAAATTGCTCAGAGATTAGTTTCTGTAAAGAACGAAACAGCAATGTTGACGACTTTCAACGAAGTTGATATGTCTGAAATCTTCAGATTAAGAAAGCAATATAAAGAAGAATTTGCTCAAAAGCACGGAGTTGGACTTGGTTTCATGTCTTTCTTTACAAAAGCAGTTACAAGAGCATTACAAATGTATCCTGATGTAAATGCATCAATCGATGGAGATTTCAAAATTAACTATGATTTCTGCGATATTTCAATTGCAGTTTCAGGCCCTAAAGGATTAATGGTTCCGGTATTGAGAAATGCTGAAAACATGTCTTTTAGCGGAATTGAAGCTAATATTAAAGATCTTGCCACAAAAGTAAGAGACGGTAAAATCACAGTTGACGAAATGACCGGCGGTACTTTCACAATTACAAACGGAGGTACATTCGGATCTATGATGTCTACACCGATCATCAACCCGCCACAATCTGCGATCTTAGGAATGCACAATATCATCCAGAGACCGGTTGCCGTGGACGGACAGGTGGTAATCAGACCAATGATGTACGTAGCAATGTCTTACGACCACAGAATTATCGACGGTAAAGAATCTGTAGGATTCCTTGTTGCGGTAAAAGAAGGTATCGATAATCCTGTTGAAATATTAATGGGAGGTGATGAAAGAAAAGGTCTTGGATTATAAGTTTTTAATAAAATTATAATATAAATGTACAATCTCGCCTCTAAAAAGGCGAGATTTTTGTATATATTTAAGAAATACTAAGATGATGTTCTCAAAAATAACTTCCAATATCAGAGTTTCAGTGATTCCTGAATATGATAGTAAAAACAGTTACCCATCAGAAAATCGTTACGTTTTTAAATACAACATCACGATTGAAAATGACGGTGATTTTCCCATAAAAGTGTTGAAAAGAAAATGGCTGATTTTTGACGTCGGATTCGGATACACAGAGATTATAGGCGACGGAGTAATCGGTCTAACTCCCGAAATTCAGAAAAGCGAAAATTTTGCTTATTTTTCCAATGTAATGCTTCGTTCCGGAGTAGGGAATATGAGCGGAAAATACCTTGTAAAAAACATGGATACCCAGGAAAATTTTGAGATTGATATCCCGAAATTCAACCTGTTGTCTGAAGTTTTAAGCAATTAAATTATTGTACAAAGTAAAATGTACAATGTATTCATGACGTGGGATTAAACTTTAAAGTTTTTTAATCTTTAGTTTCATTACATCCGAAATTTCTTCATTGCTGCTGAGGAATAGTTTTTCAAAAGCCAGTAGAGAAATTTTGGCACATACTTCTGCATCATCACCGGCTCTGTGATGGTTGAATTTGATCTGATGATATTCAGCCAGATGTTTCAATCCGTATTTAGGAAGGTAATTCCATGATTTTTTAGCCAGTTGAATGCTGCACAGGTAATCAATTTTTGGAGTAAACATTCCATAATGATCCAGGCAGCCCTTTAAAACCCCGGCATCAAAACTGGCGTTATGGGCAATCATTAAAGTTCCGTACATCATGTCTTCTATCTCATACCAGATTTCATCGAAAGTAGGAGCATCCTTTACATCTTCAGGTAAAATACCATGAACATCGATATTATACTGACTGAAAAAAGGAAAACTGGGCGGTTTGATCAGCCAGGTTTTCGTTTCCACAATCACAGAATTCTGCACAACACAGACTCCAACCTCACAAGCTGAGCTTCTTGCGTTGGTTGCCGTTTCAAAATCTATTGCACAGAAATCCATTTTTTTAATAAGTTATGAGTTAAATTATGAGTTATAAGTTTTGAATTATGAGTGATGAGTTTGGAATTAAGAAGTTTAATGTAAGAAACTTTATTTAATTTCAGAAATACTATCCTAATCCCTAATCCCTAATCCCTAAATCCTAAATCCTTGTCCTAATTCCTGCCACCTAAAAAATGCCTGAAAATAAGCCATTTCGATTGGTAAAACCGATTCTTCTGATGTTTCTGACGAAGCTTCAAAGTTCCCGGAAGCTGGCCATAAAAACCAAAATGTGCTCTTACCACTGCCCAGAGATGTGGAAACCCGTTTTTTACTCCGAAATAAATTCCTGCTACACCGTCTAAGCAAAGCCTGAAAAAGATAAGCCAGATCAGTTGTGGAAAAGGAAGGTTCTTCAGCATCATCGAAAGATTATTCCGGATGTTTAAATACGTTTTTTGAGGACTTTGCTTATTTAAAGTTCCGCCGCCTACATGATATACCCTGGATTTTCCGGTATAATAAATCTTTTTTCCTGTATTGATCAGTCGCCAGCACAGATCTATTTCTTCCTGATGGGCAAAAAATCTTTCATCAAAACCGTTTTGTTCACAAAAATCTTTTGAACGGATAAAAAAGCAACATCCCGAAGCCCAGAAAATTTCTGTCTCATCATCATACTGCCCATGATCTTCTTCAAGGTCATCAAACACACGGCCCCTGCAATACGGGTATCCCAGATTGTCAATCAAACCGCCACCGGCTCCTGCAAATTCAAAGAAATTTGGATTATGGTAAGATAATATTTTGGGTTGGATTGCTAAAATTTCCGGATCTTTTTCAAATAAATCCAAAACCGGTTCTATCCAGTTTTCCGTTACTTCAACATCAGAATTTAAAAGACAATAGTATTCTGCCTCAATATGCTTTAAGCCTTCATTATATCCTCCTGCAAAACCGTAGTTTTTATTATTTCTTACTGTTTTCACAGATGGAAAGTGAGCATTCAGGTATGCTACAGAATCATCAGTAGAAAGGTTGTCAATAACGTAAATATCCGCATTCTGAGAAAAACGGATTACATTGGGAAGGAACTTTTCAAGCCAGCTTTTACCATTCCAGTTTAATATGACAACTGCTAATTTTTTTGACATGGAATCATCTGTTTTTTTCTGAATCATATGATTTTATGGAATCCTGATATTTCCATTTTCTGTGTGACCAAAGATAATTGTCGGGGTGTTTGTGCAAAGTATTTTCCAGTAACTTATGGAATTTTTTTACGACTTCATTTTCCACAAATTTTTCACCATCCGGATAGATTCTGTGATAATTGACCTGGTAAAACCCGCGCTTTACTTTTTTCATTTCACAATAAATAAAAATCAGATCCATGCGGGTCGCCAGTTTATCATAACCAATAAAAACAGGAGTCCTCTGATTAAGAAATTCCAACCCATAATTTACGTGTGAGACATGAGGCGTCTGATCTGCAACAAACATATAAACAGAATCTCCGTTGTTTTTATTTCTGAAAATATTAAGGATTACTTCATTAGCTTCCAATGCTTCATTCCCGAATTTATTCCGCACTTTTTTCATCTGGTTTTCCCAGAACTCACTGTTTACTTTTCTATAGACCGGATGACAGTGATCCTGAGGGATAATTTTTGCCAAAGCATTGATCCATTCCCAATTAAAAACATGGCCTGCCAGTAAAATGATATTTTTGCCTTCTTTTTTAGCTTCGTGAAACAGTTCCTGATTAATGTGCTGCATCCTTACTCTTGATTCCGTTTCGGAAATGCTGAAAGATTTTACGGTTTCCACAAGATAATCCGAGAAATTAAGATAGAATTTTTTGGTAATTGCCCTGATTTCCTTATCAGATTTTTCAGGGAATGAGTTGCGTAAGTTTTGCGTAATTACATTCTTTCTGTAGCCGACGATATAATAATTCAAAAAGAAAATAATATCCGAGAAAATATATAATATTTTGAGCGGAAGCTTAGAAATCAGGTATAGTATTTTGATCAGAAAATTCATAAAACAGGCAAATTTAGTGATAAAAAAAATATGGTTTCATTTTTGTAGACAATAACTAATATTTTTTTAATTTTATAGTATGAAAAAATTATCAATTTTAGCTTTCCTGGCATTAGGAACGGTTGTTTTTTCGCAAGAAGTGAAAAGAGCTCCTGAAGATAAAAACTCCGGAGATAAAGCGTTGCTTGTAAAAACCGATGCTGCAGAATTGGAAGCGAAAAAGAAAGCTGCTGAGGAAAAGACTAAACTACCGAAACCTTATGATCCTAAAGCAGACGCGCAGAAAGATATCAATGATTTAATAGCTAAGGCTAAGAAGGAAAATAAAAACATTCTTATTCAGGCCGGCGGAAACTGGTGTATCTGGTGTCTGAGATTCAACCAGTTTGTACAGACAACTCCTGAATTAAAAGATATTGTTGACAAGAATTATTTGTATTATCATTTGAATTATTCTCCGGATAATAAAAATGAGAAAATTTTTGCCCAATATGGAAATCCGGGAGATAAGTTTGGGTATCCTGTTTTTATCCTGTTGGATAAGAATGGTAAAATGATTCACGTTCAGCAAAGTGATGTGCTCGAAGAAGGTAAAGGTTACAGTAAAGAAAAAGTAAAAGAATTTTTCAACAGCTGGACTCCAAAATCATAAATTAAAACCGGGAAATTCCCGGTTTATTTTTTATAGAAATCTTTTAATCCAATGTAGTTTTTTTTCAGAATAAGGCGGATATTTAATATTCGGTTCTCCCCATGTTGCTTTTTCTAAAACAGGTTTCTGATGTGAAAAGGTTTCAAAACCGAATTTCCCGTGATAATTTCCGATCCCTGAATTTCCAATGCCACCAAAAGGGAGGTTTTCATTTCCCAAATGCATCACAACATCATTGATACAACCGCCACCGAAGGAAAGTTTTTGGGTGAAAGCTTCCTTTTCCTCAGAATTATTGGTAAACAGATAAGCGGAAAGCGGTTTTTCAAGTTCCAGCAAAGTGTTTAAAATATGATTAAAACTGACGTATGAAATCACAGGCAGGATAGGACCGAAAATTTCTTCCTTCATGACATCGTTTTCCCAGTCGATCTGGGTTAGAATTGTCGGCTCAATATATAATTGTTCCTGATCATAGTTTCCACCGAAATAAATGTTATCCTTGTTAATGAGTGCGATAAGCCGCTGAAAGTTCTTTTGGTTGATAATCCGTGTATAATTTTCGGAACCGGGTTCATATTTAAAGTCTTTGATGTATTTTCTTAGAGTCTCTAAAAACTGTTCCTGAACCGATTCTTCGATCAAGACATAATCGGGAGCCACACAGGTCTGGCCAGCATTCAGGAATTTTCCCCAGACAATCCGTTTGGCAGCTACATCCAGATTGGCATCTTTTGTAACAATAGCAGGGGATTTTCCGCCCAATTCCAATGTGACAGGGGTAAGATTTTGCGCTGCAGCCTGATAAACAATTTTACCGACCTTTGTGCTTCCCGTGAAAAATATTTTATCAAACCTCAGTTGTAAAAGCTCAGTTGTTTCATCAATTCCACCTTCGAAAACATACAGATATTCCGATGGAAAATTTTCATTGATGAGCTTTGACATTATTTTCATTGTATTTTCTGCAATTTCGCTGGGCTTTACAATACAGCAGTTTCCTGCGGCTAATGCAGCGATCATTGGCGAAAGAGATAGCTGATAAGGATAATTCCAGGCACCGATCACGAGTACGCAGCCTAAAGGTTCAGAATAAATCTTACTCTTTCCGATCTGATTGACGAGATTGGTTCTTACTTTTTTAGGTTTCGCAAGGGCTTTTAAATTATTCAGATAATACCTGATATCATTTAAAATAAAGGAAATCTCAGTGGTGAATGTATCGAATTCAGATTTACCGAAATCTTTATGAATGGCTTCATTTAATAAGCTTTGATTTTCAGTGATAAGATCTCTCAGTTTTTCAAGATACATTTTCCGGAACTTAAGGTTCTTTGTTTTCTGTGTTTTGAAAAACTCTTTCTGCCTGAACAGAACTTCCTGGATATTCATAAAACTAAATTTCAGAAAACACAGCAAATCTTTTGCCTAAAATCACATAATATTTCTTACAGCAATTCTTACAGGATGATAGAGTAATAAAAGTAAGGCCGTAATCAAAGCAAGCCAGAATAATCCGGTGAAAATTTCCATATTCGAAAGCAGGATCGACTGTGCCGAAATTTTTGCTTTAAATGCTCCTGTAGTGATAGATAAGGATTCATTAACCGGTAATTTGGCAATATTGGCTCCGAAAATCTGGTTCCATTGTGAATAAAAAACAGGATTGGTATCGGTAAACCGGGAGCTTAAAGTATCTGAATGTTTTAATGTTAAGAATAAGATCAGATTCTGCATCAATGCATATCCTATGGCGGTTGTCCAGAAACGGGTTGTGGTTCCCAAAGCGGTGGCATTGGCCACATATTCTTCAGGCATTCCGGAGATCAGGAAGAAAACCAGAGGAGTAAATAATAATCCCTGTGCAATCCCCTGTAAAAACAAAGGCGGACAAATTGTTGAAAGCGTGGTGTCCGGATAAAAAGTATAGGTGAACCAGGCACAGTCTACAGCCAGTAGTAAAAATCCGGTGAAGAAAACAATTCTTGAGGAAACACCTTTTACCAGACAGATTCCGGATAAAAAGACTCCTATAAGCGTTCCTGCAACATTCCAGTACTGAATATTGACAATATAATCCCATGGCCATTTCCAGACGGTTGCCATCACGCTGTAAACATTATTTAAACCGGAACGGATGAGATAGAAAATAAAGAATAAGAACATTCCGACAATGACATTTTTTGAACTGAAAACCTCAAAGTGGAAAAGTGGCCTCTTGGAATTTCTCTGTTTCAGCATAAATAAACCACCCGAAATAAGGAAAATAAATAAACACAGAATAATAACATCCGATTCAAACCACATCAGCCGTTTTCCGTAAATAATTGCATATCCTCCGGACTGCAGGCAAGCCCACAATAGAAACCAGCTTGGTATATCCAGCTGATACAATGGTTTTTTAGGGAAGAATCTGTTTCTGTTGAAAATAGCAATACCAATGATCAGAACAAAAATGTGGAAATAAACGATCATTAAAATCATATGCTGAAAATCATAATCTTCTATGCTTGATTTCAGGAAAGAGGTTGTAACGGTTCCTCCTGTCAGCATAATCGTGTACATAAAAGATAGGCAATTACCTTGGCGTGTTTTGTTTTTAATTCTGCAATAATTAAAGGCAGGAAAATAGCGCCTTCCAATAACCCGAAAATCCCTTCCAGAAAGCGGATCACCAGAATAACGTGATAGTCATGAGTGACCGATAAGATATAGAGAATAATAACGGAGACCGATGACATGAGCAGAACATAATACTTCACGCTGAAATAGGCCATAAATCTCTGTAAAACCAAAAGGGTAACCACAAAGGTCCCATACATCAAAATCATTAAGTATTGGATGTCATCTGAATCTACATCCATAAAAGAAGATGTGAAGGCGCTGTTTGAATGAAAGAGCGACAACAGCATCAGGTGGGGAAACAATGCCAATACAAGAAGCGGCAGTTTCAGCCATTGTGGTACCCATTTATGATATATTGTGTTATGTTGCATCTTTGACGAGTTATGAGTTATGAATTATGAGTTATGAATTATGAGTTATGAATTATGAATTGAAGGTTGAAGTTGAGAGTTGACGGTTTAGAGTTTGTGGTTTAAAGTTTTAGCATGTTTAGCACCTAACTAATAACTCATAATTCATAACTCATAATTCATAACTCATAATCTCTTTTTCGCGCTTACCAGAACATTCATCCCGGAGAGCAGTTTTTCATTGTCCTGTTGGTTGTTCAGAATAATCTTCACTGGAAATCTCTGTTCGATTTTCACGAAATTACCCGTTGCATTATCCGGTTTTACTAAAGAAAACTGAGATCCTGAAGCCGGTGAAACGGAGACAATTTTTCCTTTAAATTCAATATCCGGAAAGGCGTCGGCGGTAATGGTTACTTCCTGCTCCTGATCGATTTGGCCTAATTGAGTTTCCTTATAATTGGCAATGATCCATTTTTCTTTGCTTACCATCTGAACCAGGGCCTGACCTTCTTTGATCAATTGCCCTTCCTGAATCGTCTTTTTCCCGACCCAACCGTCGTAAGGCGCTGTTACGATAGTGTAGGAAAGGAAAAGCTTAGCGTTATTCAGGTTGGCAGAACTTTGCTGAATCTGGCTTTTTGCAGGGGCAACTTTTGTTTCCTGCTCGTTGGCACCGGCTCTCACCGCGTTTTTCTGTTGTTCCAGAGCTAAAAGATTGGCTTTAGCCTGGTCATAGGATGCTTTTACATTTTCAAACTGTTGTTCGGTAGCGGCATCTTCAGCCACCAGGTTTTTATATCTCTTATAATCCTGCTCGGTTCTCCAGATGTCAATCCGGGCAGAAGCGATTTTAGCATCAATTATCTTTGTGTCACTTTCTTTGGTATTTACTCCGCTTTGGATGGTTGTAATGTTTTCAGAATTGGCATTAAGACTGGCTTCAGCCATTTTAACCTGATTTACAAATTCTCTGTTATCAATGATGATCAGGGTATCTCCTTTGTGAACAAACTGGTTTTCATTGAACCGTATGGTTTTAATAAATCCTGAAACCTTACTCGAAACCGGAGTAATATATTGCTCGATCTGCGCATCATTGGTTGTGACATTTTTTCTCGAAAAAAGATAAAAGCTTATCATCCCTGTGATCCCTGTGATAATAAGGATCCAGGCCAATAAAGTAATCGTTTTGTTGATTCTTTTCTCCTTTTGTGTCAGTTGTTTCTGTGCCATAGTTTTTAGAGATTTCCAATAGTGTATTGGAGCTGATAATATTTTAGTTGTCGGTTTATTTTTACGGAAATAAGATTGGATTGTGCCTCCAGATATGCATTATCTGCATCAATAAGCTCTGTGATCAGACTTAATTTATTGATATATTTCGTTCTTACAATACGGTAATTTTCTTTAGCCTGGTTAATGGCTTCCTCTGCGATTTTCACCTTCTGGTCGGTTTCTTCAAACTTCTTGTATGCTTCATAAACATTGTGTCTTACATTTTCTTCATTCTCTTCGATCTGTAGCTTTGCAAGATCAATATTTTCCCTGGCTTCCTGCATTTTATATTTGTTTTTATAAAGACTTTCGATGGGATAGGTAAGGTTTACGCCAATCATTCCCAAACGGTAAGCATAAGGTTCAGGCGGGAAAAACATCATATTCGGATATTTCAGGAAATATTCTCCGCCGGCGGTTATTTTTGGGAGATAATTCGCTTTTGTAATTTTCTGATCCAACTCCTTTAATGAAAGGTTTTTCTGGGTAATTTCTACAGATTCATTCTTATCCAAGGCGGTTTTTGTTAGTTCATCCACATATGGGATTTCTGCTCTATCAGAGACAAGATCTTCGGTGTCAACGTGCATTTCCTGATTTTCCGGAAGTGAAAGAATGGTCTTAAGCTTGTGTTCGGCAATCTGAATATCATTATCAAGTTCAGTCCAGCTCATCGTATGGTTTGAAAGCTGTAAAGAGGTTCTTAGAACTTCATTTACGGTTACCACACCGTTGGCTTTTAAAGATTTCACCTGTTTAATATTTACCGAATCTTCCTTCATCTTTTCATTAATGAGGTTCTGCTGTTCTTTCAGGTGATGGATCTGGAGAAATGCAGTAATAATTTCCATGGTAAGAAGTCTTTCATCCTGATGGGTTTTTAATGTTGAAATTTCAGTGTCAATAGATGCTTTTTTCTCCGTGTTTTTAATTTTTCCACCCATATACACAGGAATTGAAGCTGAAAGTGTAAAATCATACATTCCGTTGATCACATCATATTTTGTGGCTTTTCCGAATACGCCGTTTTCATGCTGAAAAAGATTGGAAACCTGATTGTAGCTGGTATGAAATTCAATATCCGGAAGCTTTTCCATTTTGAGATCTTTCTCTTTGGTTTCGGACATGGTTTGTTTTAAATGGCTTATCTGAATATTCCTGTTGTTCTTTAGCCCCAGCGCTATAGCCTGCTGAAGGCCCAGATGCTGATAATCTGTCACTTGTGACTGTAAAAGATGGCTCATCAGTAATAAGCACAACGCAATGCACTGATATCTACATGCGTTAAATATCATATTCATAATTTAATTAAAGGTTTTTTGATAAAATGATTTTGATGTGGCAAAGTTACGATGGCTAAGGGAGGACACGATTTATGAAAGAAGAAAAAGATTTGCTCATTTACGCCAGATTGAAATTTTCTGCTTACCTTTATTTGATGAATGACAGCCACTTTAAAGCAGTAGAGGAAGAAGATGCGGAATTTTATGTATATCACGTACTCACAGGAAACATAAAAACGGATATCCATAATCACAGTTCTGCACAATTGGTCTATGCAGAAGGCGGTATCGTACATATTTTTACTGAACTTAAGCACTGGTATCTTCCTGCAAGATGCTTCATGTGGATCCCTGCAGGAATTCCGCATTATATTTTCACTTCAAGTGCCAAAGTGGATTTATACAATTTTTATTTTAAAAAAGAAGCGGAAGAAAATGGCTTTTTTGATGAAATTAATATCTATTCGGTAAGTCATCTGCTCCGGGAGATGATTTTATATACAAAAGAATGGGATGGGAAAATCACAAAAAATGATGGCGCTAAATATTATTTCCTCAAAGCATTGAAAGGAATTCTTCCTGAAAAAAGAGATAAGAAAATGGCTTTTCCCGTTCAGCATCCTTTTCCGAAAGATGAAACCCTGTTGAAAATTGCCCAGTATATCCATGCCAATCTTGAAAAACCGCTTACGATTGAATCTACGGCGAAAGAATTCGGAATGAGTACAAGAACCTTATCCAGAAAATTTAAAGAGACTTTAGGAATGAATTACGTTCGCTTTCTCCGTGCTTTGAGAATAACACGCTCCTGGAACTAATGCTGGAAGGAAAGTACAATATGTATGAAATTGCCATGATGGTAGGCTACAACAGTCTTTCTTCCTTCAGTAATATCTTTAAAAAAGTGATTGGGATACCGCCGACGGAATATCAGCATAGGTTGAAAGGGTAGGAGTTATGAGTTATGAGTTATGAGTTATGAGTTGTGGGTTGCGGGTTGAGAGGAGGAGTTTGTAGTTTATTAAACATAATATTGGATGAACAGTGGTGAATTCCCCTTCCCTGAAGGGGTGGGTTTTGCAAATCAAAAAGACGGGGTAGTTAAAAATTCTTTAAGTAAAAATATATTTCAGACTTAAATTTTATCTTTGAAACGGCAGTTTAGAGCCAAAAAAACCACTTCGGTTTGAAGTGGTTAATGTATGGTGAGAAAATATCTCTTAAGCTTCTTCTTCAGATTTAGCTTCTTCCTTTTTTGCAGGAGCAGCAGGAGCTACAACCGGTGCGTCAGATACGATGTCGAATTCAAAGTTGTACTCAACATTTCTGTGTAATCTGATTACAGCAGTTACTTTACCTGTTCTCTTGATTGTATTACCAGGAATTTTGATATATTTCTTCTCTACTTCAACACCTGCTTTAGCAAGAGCTGCAGAAAGGTCTGCATTGTTGATAGATCCGAATAATTTATCACCTGATCCTACTTTAGCCGGGATAGAGATTGTTGTTTTCTTTAATTGATCTACTACAGCATTAGCAGCAGCGATTAATTTAGCTTCTTCTTCTTTTCTTGCTTCTAAAGTAGCTTCTAAAGCTGCTTTGTTTTTAGGTGTAGCTAAAAGAGCAATTCCTTGAGGAATTAAGAAGTTTCTTGCATAACCGGGCTTTACGCTTACTGTGTCGAATTCAAGACCTAAGTTTTCTACGTCTTTTTTTAGGATAATGTCCATTGTTGTTGTCCTTTTTTTAGAGTTTAGAGTTTAAAAACCAGAATTTGGAGAATGTTTATGCTCTGAAAGTCTGAGATCTTTATCTAAAATCAAGTTAGAATTAATGATTTTATTCAGCAACAAAAGAAGAAGGCAAGCCTTCTCCTTTTATTTATTTTTTGTCTTATTTTAATAAGTCAGCTACGTACGGCATTAAAGCAAGGTGTCTTGCTCTTTTGATCGCAGCAGAAACTTTTCTTTGGTATTTTAAAGAAGTTCCTGTGTATCTTCTTGGTAAAATTTTACCCTGCTCGTTCACAAATTGTAATAAGAAATCAGCATCTTTGTAATCAACGTGCTTAATTCCGAATTTTTTGAATCTACAATATTTCTTTTCAGATTTTGTATTGATATCAAGCGGAGTTAAGAATTTTACTTCTGATTCTCCTCCAGCTGAGGCTTGTTTAGCCATTTCATCTATTGCCATGTCTTGTCGTTTTAAAAAATTGGGTTAATAATTAAGCTCTAGCTGCTTTTACTTTAGATCTTCTTGTGATAGCATAATCAATAGCATGCTTATCAAGTTTTGTCGTAAGGTAACGGATTACTCTTTCGTCACGTTTGAATGCTAATTCTAAATCAGCAACGATAGTTCCTTCTCCTTTAAACTCGATTAAAGTGTAGAATCCGTTCTTTTTTAATTGGATCGGATAAGCTAATTTTTTTAATCCCCAGTTTTCTTTAGCAACGATTTCGCAGTTCTTTTCTTTTAAAAGATCTTCAAATTTTTTCACTGCTTCCTCCACCTGAGCATCAGATAGAACGGGAGTTAAAATGAAAACAGTTTCGTAATTGTTCATAATGTTAAATGAATTTGTTAATTATTTCGAGGTGCAAAATTAATGAAAGTATTTTAAGTATGCAATAGGTGGAGAAGATTTGTTGAGAGTTATAAGTGAGAAGTTATGAGCTGAATGCTATCAATACTATTTTTAAATTAATTCATTTTATCCTCTTCGCTCCTGATTTCTTTCAGAAAATTCATCTTAATTACATCATACAGTGAATGGCGGCTTACGAGGATAGAAGCAATAGAAGAAACCATTCCCGCCAGCATCAGATGGAAAATAAGCGAATGTCTGTCCGTCATTTCCAGAACGATAATGGCTGACGTAAACGGAGCTCTCGTAATTCCTGTAAGAAAAGCTACCATTCCTGCTAAAATCACTACATTGGTTTCATTTTGCGTTAAATGAATAGCACCTGAAATTACAGAACCGATACTTGCTCCGGCAGTCAATGCAGGGGCAAATATCCCGCCGGCCCCACCGGAAGTGAATGAAAGGGCAGGCCCCACCATCCTGAGAATAGGGATATACCAGTCTTCATGTTTGTCTTTGGTAAAAAGTACCCGTTCCATGATTTCTTTACCGGAACCAAGAATTTCGCGGCTGATGAAATAGGCAATAGAAGCTATAAAAAGTGAACAGATAACCAGAAATAGTACATTTGCCCTGTCTGTAGTGAGCTTTTTCTTTTTCCATTCATTCATTTTAAGCATGCTTACAGAAAGTTGACTTGCTAAAATTCCGGCAATACCCGCTACTAAAATAATCGGGAACATCACCATTAAAGATACATCATTGGTTTTCGGGTAGCCTAGATAAAGGTAGGATCCGGCCAGTGTCTGAGCGGTTAAACCTGCGATAATAACAGCCGTAAACAATGCCGTTTTAAAGTAATTGATATGGGTTTTTGAAAGTTCTTCAACAGCAAATACGATTCCACCCAATGGCGTGTTAAACGCAGCAGCAAGCCCTGCAGCCGCACCTGTCATAATCATATTTTTCTTGGAGATTTTAGGCCACCATTCCGGCAGGTACTCATTCACTTTCCTGAAAATTGAGCCTGCAATCTGTATGGTAGGCCCTTCACGGCCGACAGCACCGCCACCAATAACCAGAATAACGGATGAAATGATTTTAAAGACAAAAATTTTAAGACTTAATAAACTCCTTATTTTCTTATGCTCTTTAGGGTTGGCAAGTTCTACGGCAGCCATCACCTGCGGAATTCCGCTTCCTTTGGCATTAGGAGCAAATTCTTTTACCAGCCACCATGAAATGACAAAACCAATCGGAGCGATGATAAAGATCATCCATGCATGCCAGTCAAGAATAAAATTTAAGAGGTTTTCTCCCCAGGCAAATATTTTAGCATACATCACTGCAAAAAATCCGGTAATCACTGAGCCAATCCAGAAAGGAATCGCCTGAAGAAGGTTATATTTCAGTTGCTCATTCCGGATATTGTCAAAAGATTTTTTTAAGCCTTTTCGCAGGAGAATGAAAATTTTCAGCATCAGTATTTAATTAAATAATAGGGAAATGGTGAGATAAATTCTTTTGTTTATGGATTTTCGAACAACTAAGGTTTAAAATAACCTGCTCTTTTTTATAATTATATAATTATATAATTATATAATTTCATCATTTAAAGTTTGTTTTAAAATTAATATTATTTGGGAGAACCACAACAATAAAAAACCTCCGATAAAATCGAAGGCCTTATATTTTATGATAATCAATAATATCGTTTATGACTACTTATCACTCATCACTCATTACTTATAATTAAGTATTACTTATATTTCTGTGTTCAGATCCCAATTCTGAAGATAGTCATGAACATGTTTCAGCATCATTCCGCCAAGAGACCCGTCAACTACTCTGTGATCGTAAGAGTGAGACATAAACATCAGGTTTCTGATGGCAATCACATCGCCGTCTTTAGTTTCAAGAACTGCTGGCTTTTTAACGATAGCTCCGATCGCTAAAATAGCAACCTGTGGCTGAGGAATAATCGGTGTTCCCATTAGGTTTCCGAAGCTTCCTACGTTAGAAATGGTATATGTAGCTCCCTGAGTATCTTCAGGTCTTAATTTTTTGTTTCTGGCTCTGTAAGCAAGATCGTTGATTGCTTTTGCAAGCCCTGAAAGAGACAGCTGATCAGCATTTTTGATTACAGGAACGATAAGATTTCCGTCCGGTAAAGCAGTTGCCATACCGATATTGATGTTTTTCTTTTTAATGATGTTTTCCCCATTGATGGAAACGTTAATCATCGGGTAATCCTGAATTGCTTTTACAACAGCTTTTACGAAGATCGGCATGAAAGTTAATTTTTCACCTTCACGTTTTTCAAATATATCTTTGTGCTGGTTTCTCCATTTTACAACGTTGGTAACGTCAGTTTCGATGAAAGAAGTAACGTGTGGAGCAATCTGTTTTGCTTTCACCATGTTTTCTGCGATAAGCTTTCTCATTCTGTCCATCGGAATGATCTCATCACCTGCAGCAACAGGAACTGTAGTCGCTGGTGCAGAAGTAGCAACCGGATGTGGAGTAGAAACAGCTTGTTGAGCTGCAGCAACTTGAGGCTGGCTTCCTCTGTTGCTTACATAAGCTAAAATATCTTCTTTAGTAATTCTTCCTTCCAAACCGCTTCCTTTGATAGATTTCAGTTCGGTTTCAGAAATATTTTCCTGTTGTGCGATTGATTTTACAAGCGGAGATAGATAAAGGTCTCCTGAAAACTCTACATTGGAAGATGCAGAAGTCTTTAAAGGCTCTTCAATCGTTTTTAAAGTTTCGGTATCTGGTGCCGGAGTTTCAGTTTTAATTTCTTCTGAAGCAGTGTTTCCGCCTTCTCCTTCAATTTCTAAAATAGCAATGGCTTCACCTACTTTGGCAACTTCATCTTTTTGCTTTAAGATTTTCACAATTTTCCCCGAAACCGGTGTTGGAACATCTGAATCAACCTTATCCGTTGCGATTTCTACTACGGAATCATCTTCTTTTACCGTATCACCTTCATTGAATAACCAAGTGATAATAGTAGCTTCCATAACGCCTTCTCCCATGGAAGGAAGCAATAATTTGTACTCTGCCATTTTTATTTTTTAGATTTTGACAAATATATAAAAAAAATCGGTTTTTTTATGAAATGTATAATTTTATGAAAATTCAATGTAAATATTCTCACCAACATTCAACCCGAATAAAGTTTTTGCGCCGTTTTTTTTGCTCCCTTTGTAAATGGTAAGTTCCAAAAGCTGGCTATCATTGAAAATTGCTGCCGACTGACCATGAAATTCAGTTTCTCTTTCCCAATTTGAAACCACTTCCGTATGGCTGGAAAATATCTTTGAAAGGCTTAAATTTCTGAACTTAATCGTGAAATTTTCATATCCTTTACCTGTGTTTTCAAAAAATTCTTTGTGGATATTTGAAATTATATTTCCGAAATTATCAATATACATGACTTCCCCGATGATCATTTTTTCAGCCTCATTATGAACGGGTTTCGGAAACAAAAGCTGTTTTACGGATTTTACTTTTCTTCCGATAACTTCCGGAAGCCCGCCATTCGCCAGATGCACTGCTGCCGGTACGAAAACATCAGTTGATGTAAAACTCACCACATCATCAAACCTGTTGTTCAGGGTGATCTCATAGATTGCTTCAGGTTTGATATCAAAGAAGATAAGGCTTAATAAACCATTATCTGCTGCCAGAAAATAAGATCCATCGGCTTTGTAAAGAATATTTTTTCTTGATTTATGAAAAAAGCTGTCTACAGACAGAATGTGAATGGTACCTTTAGGAAAATGTTTGTAAGCATTTCTTACGATATATGAGGTCTGAATCAGGTTATAAGCCTGGATATCATGGGTAATATCAATAATATTAACCTCAGGGTTTAAGGAAAGAATTTTGCCTTTCACAGCCGAAGCTCTGTAATCTAAATTTCCGAAATCCGAAGTAAGGGTAATAATTGGCATTGGCAATTTATAGAATGATAGAACTGCAAATTTATCTAAAATAAAAAGAAAGCCCTAAATATTGTGGATAAGAATTTGAGATTAATTTGAAAAAAAACTTTAAATTTAAAATCTAAATAAAATGTATTTGCATGTTTGAATTAACATATGATTTGGAAGATATTGATGCAAAAATCTTCTATGGCGTTAATAACCAATATTTCAATCTGATAAAATCAAGCTTTCCGACCCTTAAAATTACAGGAAGAGATCACTATATTCTTGCAAAAGGAAATCAGGAAACTCTGGATATACTTAAACAAAAACTGAATGATATTGTAAGTTTTATTTCGAAAAACAATTCGATTGAGCTTAAAGATGTTGAAAATGTTCTCAATATCAAAGACGAAAATGAAAAACAATTGGTTTTTGACCAGGATATTATTGTAAAAGGAGTAAACGGTAAAATTATTAAAGCCAAGACCACCAATCTTAAAAAACTGGTAAAAGAAACTGAGAAAAAAGATATGGTCTTTGCGATCGGGCCTGCCGGAACCGGTAAAACTTATACGAGTGTGGCTTTGGCAGCAAGAGCTTTGCGGGATAAGGAGGTTAAAAGAATTATCCTGACAAGACCGGCTGTTGAGGCAGGGGAAAGTTTAGGATTCCTTCCCGGTGACCTTAAAGAGAAGCTGGACCCTTATTTACAGCCTTTATATGATGCGCTTCGTGATATGATCCCGCATGAGAAACTGGAAGGCTTTATTGAGAAAAAAGTGATTGAGGTGGCTCCGTTGGCTTTTATGAGGGGAAGAACGCTTGATGACGCGTTTGTAATCCTTGATGAAGCTCAAAATACGACCCATTCTCAGATGAAAATGTTTTTAACCAGGATGGGGATGAATGCCAAGTTCATTATTACCGGAGATCCGAGCCAGGTAGATTTACCGCCAAAACAGCAATCCGGATTGAAGGAAGCGATGAGAATTCTGCACGGCGTTAACGAAATCGGATTTGTACATCTTACGGAAGAGGATGTGGTGAGGCATCCGGTGGTAAGGAAAATCATATTGGCGTACAATGATGAGGAGAAAAGATTAAGAGATTAGTTAGGTGTCAGGTAGCAGGGATTAGGATTTAGGGCTTAGGGAATAGGATTAATACTATGAACTTTTAGCTGTCAACTCTCAACTTACATACTCAACAAAAGCGCGAAACCGGCTTTGCCGGCTTCGCGCTTTTGTTGAGTATGGAGAATGTCATGCATAAATTTGATTTAGATGAGAAAAATAATTAGTAATTTTGAGTAGAAAAGTATAAAATTATTAAAAATGAAAAAACTATTATTATTAGGTGCTTTTGCATTTCTAGGAGGAGCTGTTCAGGCTCAGGAAGGTTTTAAACTAGGTGGTCACATCGGTATTCCCGTAGCGGATGCAAGTGATGCTTCATCATTTACTTTAGGGATTGATGCTGCATATATGTGGAACATTACAAAAGGATTGGACCTGGGAGTTGCGACAGGTTATTCTCACTTCTTCGGTAAAGATAATTTTGACGATTTCGGATTCATTCCGGTAGCGGTTTCAGGAAAATACAGATTTTCAGGAGCTCCTATTTTTGTAGGACTGGATCTTGGATACGGAATTTCTACGAAAGATGGGGTAGACGGCGGTTTTTATGCCTATCCTAAGTTTGGATACCAAATGTCTAAAGGTGAATTGTATATTGGATATCAGTCTATCAGCAATAAGCGTGATTGGGGATGGTATACAGCTAACTGGTCAGTGGGTGCAGTGAATATAGGATATAATTTCTTCCTTAAATAAAGATATTATAAAATGAATGTTTTTCGGCTCCAATTGCATAATTGGAGCCTTTTTTGTTAAAAAATTGATAATAAAATATAAACAAACGTTTGATGTAATTTTTGTTAGAAATCACCAATATTTTTGGATGATATTAATCACATTAACAAATTTTAATATTAAATGGGTCAGATGTAAATTTGCTCTCAGAAAGTATTAAAATTTTTTAAAATGAAAAAATTATTATTAGCGAGTGCTATTGCACTTTTCGGTTTATCTAATGCTCAGATTGCAAAAGGAACTACTTATTTGTCAGGACAAGTAAACTATACTTCAACTCAAGATAACAATACTGATGCTAAAACAGAAGACTTCAAAATCGTTCCTACTGTAGGATATTTTGTTGGAACTAACTTAGCTGTAGGTTTAGGTGTAGGTTATGTTAACGGATCTAAAACTGCAACTGTACTAGATTCAAAAGTTAAAACAACTACTGATGCTTTTGTAGTAGCTCCTTTCGTTAGAAAATACTGGACTATCGGAGAAAAATTATATTTCTTCGGTCAGTTAGAAGTGCCAATGGCATTTGGTAAAGACAAGTTAGAAGCAGATGCTGCAAACATTTCTACTGAAAACAAATTCACTTCAATCGGTGTTAACGTTAAACCAGGTTTAGATTATTTCTTAAGCAAAAACTGGTCTATCGAAGCTACAATCGGTGAATTCGGTTACAACAACTTCAAGTACAAAGATCTTGATAAAAGCACTGACAACTATAACTTCGGATTAAACTTATCTTCAGTTACATTCGGTGTTAAATATGTTTTTGCAAAATAATAAACGAAGCATATAAAAAATTAAAGTCCTGGGTCTGATCTCAGGACTTTTTTTTATGTTTAATATCAGGGAGGATTTTTTTGTTCAGGCTTAAATAAAATGTGTCATTAATAATAAATTTATGTTAAATTTGCCGGCTGAAACTTTTGTCAGATACGATCAATAAAAGGAGTTCTATTCTGATAGAACTATTTATATATAATTAAAATTTTAATAACTATGAAAAAATTATTACTAGCTGGTGCAGTTGCACTTTTTGGATTGTCAAATGCTCAAATGACTAAAGGAGACTGGGTAATCAGTGGAAACACAACTTTAGGTTTCAACAACGTGAGCACAACGATTAAAGCAGGTGGAGAATCTGTAGACGGACCTAAAGTAAACACGTTTTCAGCAACTCCGTCTGTAGGATACTTTGTAATCGACAAATTAGCAGTTGGGATTGATCTTGGTTTCACTACGGCAACTACAAAATTTGAAGGGCTAAAAGCTACGACTACAAGCTTCTCTGTAATGCCTACAGGTACTTATTATTTTGTGAATGACAGTAAATTCGTTCCTTTCTTAGGTGCAGGAATTGGTTATGCTTCTGTTAAAAACAAAGGAACCGGAGATTTTATGGGTGTTCCAACTTCTAATGAAACGACTACGGATGGTCTGGCATGGAAAGTAAAAGGAGGAGTAACTTACATGGCGACTCAGTCATTAGGGGTTAATTTAGGTGTTTCTTATGACCAGTTTTCGAACAAAAAAACGTACATGAATACTGATGTAAAAACCAATGTTAAAACTTTCGGGGTAAATGTAGGTTTCTCTTATTTCATCAAAGCAAAAGCACAGAAATCTGATAAATAATCAGCTGATTCAGATCATAAAAAATAATAAACCCGGCTCAAAAAGAGCCGGGTTTATTTATGGTAAAGATATTGTCTTTTTATTTTCCGAACATTCCGCCCATTCCAGGCATGTTTGGCATTTTGCTCATCATCTGCATCATTTGTTTTCCCTGAGGCCCCTGCATCATCTTCATCATTTTACCCATCTGCTCAAACTGCTTCATCAGCTGGTTTACATCTTCAATTTTTCTTCCTGCTCCTCTGGCAATTCTTTGCTTTCTCTGTGTATTGATAATAGAAGGTCTTCTTCTTTCATCCGGAGTCATCGAATAAATGATCGCTTCAATATGTTTAAAGGCATCATCGCTGATTTCCACATCTTTGATCGCTTTTCCAACCCCGGGAATCATCCCCATCAGGTCTTTCATATTACCCATCTTCTTGATCTGGTTGATCTGCTTCAGGAAATCATCAAAACCGAATTCGTTTTTAGCAATTTTTTTGTGAAGCTTTTTCGCTTCTTCTTCGTCAAATTGTTCCTGGGCTCTTTCTACCAGGGAAACAACGTCTCCCATTCCCAAGATTCTGTCAGCCATCCTTTCAGGGTAGAAAAGATCTAAAGCCTCCATTTTCTCACCGGTAGAGATAAATTTGATCGGCTTTTCCACAACGGAACGGATCGTTAAAGCAGCACCTCCTCTTGTATCACCGTCTAATTTGGTAAGAACAACACCGTCAAAATTTAAAGCTTCGTTGAATGCTTTTGCCGTGTTTACAGCATCCTGACCTGTCATGGAGTCTACAACGAATAAAGTTTCATCAGGCTTAATGAAATAATGTACCGATTTAATCTCGTTCATCATTTGCTCATCAATCGCCAAACGGCCTGCTGTATCGACGATGACAACGTCGTGGTTATTTTGTTTTGCAAAATTAATTGCGTTTTCAGCAATAGTAGAAGGGTTTGTAGAGCCTTCTTCAGTAAAAACAGGAACACCGATCTGGCCTCCCAAAACTTTTAGCTGATCAATCGCTGCCGGGCGGTAAACGTCACACGCAACCAATAATGGTTTTTTATTTCTTTTTGTTTTTAAGTAATTGGCAAGTTTTCCGGAAAATGTAGTCTTACCGGAACCCTGAAGACCTGCAATAAGAATGACCGCCGGTTTCCCTGAAAGACTGATCCCTTCCTGAGAACCTCCCATTAAATCTACTAATTCATCATGAACAATTTTAGTCATCAATTGTCCCGGAGTAAGGGAAGTAAGAACGTTTTGTCCCAAAGCCTTATCCTGAACTCTTTTAGTAAGATCTTTTGCTACTTTATAGTTAACGTCGGCATCTACCAATGCTCTACGAATTTCTTTTACGGTTTCGGCAACATTGATTTCCGTAATTTTTCCACGTCCGGAAATATTATGAAGCGCTTTGTCTAATTTATCCTGTAAACTATTAAACATATGTATTGTAAATTATAGGTCTGCAAAAATAAGCAATTTTTAATAATATATATTATATATGATATATAAGATGTTGAGATTTGTCTTCTTTCCGGATTATAATTTTATTTTTACAAAATGAATTTCACGGATTGCTGCATCATTGTTTTATTACTCGTTATCTTTAATTGTATTGTATATATGATATTCAAAAGATATTTATATACGAAGCCGGATGCGGGAATGAAATTTCTTACGGTAAATATTATTAAAGATATTATATGGCTTGTTATTTCTCTGATGATCATTGATAAAACGAAAGAGAATTTTCTCTTTATTGTGATATGCTTTATTGTGGCATCATTATTCATCTATACAGCTATAATAAAACAGATTAACAAATCCTGATTTTTTTGATGATAAAAATCAATTTTTAATATTGGTAAAGTTTAATAAAATCGATATATTTGCACACGATTAAAAAAGAGATATGAACAGAAAAATTTCTTCGTTATTTTTCGCATTTTTGTTTGTGTTTATTAGCGGTTTAGCTACTGCACAACACGAATCTGAGGGTGAGAAGTCAGCTGAAAAAGTAGAGCACACAGAGGCAGGAGAGAGCTTCAATGCTACCAAAATGATCATGGAACACATTGGTGATTCAAACGAATGGCATTTATGGACTACAAAAGATGAGAACGGTGAAGAGCATCACGTTTCTGTTCCTCTTCCTGTGATTATTAAAGATAATACAGGATGGCATACTTTCCTTTCAAGCGAAATGGCTCACGGTCATGAACATGAAGGATATACTTTAGAAGAAGGGCAGGTAGTTTCTACAAAAGGAATTGAAAAAGCAACATTATTTTCAATGATCAGTGGAAAACAAAAATCAGACAAAGTTTTCTTTGATCTTTCGATCACTAAGAATGCAGCATCAATGTTTTTATCTGTGATCTTTATGCTGATTGTTTTCATCGGAATGGCAAGAGGTTACAAAAAATCTCAGCTTCCGAAAGGAATCGGAAAAGTAATGGAACCTGTTATTGTATTCATCAGAGACGAAGTGGCAATACCAAATATCGGGTCTGTAAAATATAAGAGATACATGCCTTATCTTTTAACAGCATTCTTCTTTATCTGGTTTAATAACCTTTTCGGACTGATTCCTTTCTTTCCAGGAGGATCAAACCTTACCGGAAACATCGCCATTACCGCTGTTTTAGCAATCATTACTTTATTAATTACATTATTCAGTGCAAATAAAGATTATTGGAAACACATCTTTATGCCGCCGGTTCCGATCTTATTGTACCCAATTATGGTTCCAATCGAGATTATCGGGATCTTTACAAAGCCGTTTGCTTTGATGATGCGACTTTTCGCTAACATTACTGCAGGGCACATTATGATCTTAGCTATTATATCTTTGATCTTTATCTTTAAATCTCCGTTCTTAGGATTTGCATCAGTACCATTAGCGTTATTCGTTTCCGTATTGGAATTATTGGTAGCTGCATTACAGGCTTACATCTTTACCGTATTATCAGCATTGTTTATCGGTATCGCTGTAGCAGAACATGAGCATGAGCATGGTCACCATGAAGAGCACGCACACTAAGAACTGAAATTAAAACTTTAAAATAATTTTTAACTAAATATTTATTTATTATGGATTTATCAACTGGAGCAGGATTAATTTACGTAGGTATCGGATTAGCAGTATTAGGAGTAGGTCTTGGTATTGGTAAAATCGGTGGTCACGCAATGGATGCTATCGCTAGACAACCAGAACAAGCTGGTAAGATTCAGGGAGCTATGCTTATTGCTGCTGGTCTTATTGAAGGTGCTGGTCTTATCGCGATCATCTTTGGTGCTTTCATCAAGTAATTATCCTCAAAAAAACATTCTTAGCAGTGAAGCGGTTGGCTGCTGCTAAGAATTTTAAAACAATCCATAAAATTACACCTTAAAAAAAGAATTTACAGATATGGGAATTATTGAACCTGGAATTGGACTTTTGTTTTGGATGACTCTTACTTTTGTTATCCTGTTGTTTCTTTTAGCAAAATTCGCTTGGAAACCAATTGTAAATGCAGTGAATGACAGAGAAACTTCTATCGTTGATGCATTGAATCAAGCTAAATTGGCTAAAAAAGAAATGGAAGATCTTAAAGCTGACAACGAAAGAATCATTCGTGAAGCTAAAATCGAAAGAGATGCTATTCTGAAAGAAGCAAGAGAAATTAAAGACAGAATCGTAGGAGAGGCTAAAGATGTTGCTAAGACAGAAGCCGACAAATTAATCGAATCTGCAAAACAAACAATCGAATCTGAGAAAAATGCTGCCATGGCAGACATCAAAACTCAAATCGGTGCTTTATCTGTAAACATTGCAGAATCTATTCTAAAGCAAAAATTAGAAAACAACGAAGCTCAGAACGAGTTGGTTCAAAATTATTTAAACAAATCTAATCTTAACTAAGAATGCTTACATCTAAAGTAGCTAAAAGATACGCACAAGGTTTACTGGATTTTACAAATGAATCCGGCCAAACAGCTACTGTATTTTCTGAAATGAAAGATGTGGTAAAGATTATGTCTGAATCAAAAGATTTAAACAAATTTTTCCTTACACCCTACATTGATTCTAAAAAGAAAATAGAAGTAGCAAAAGAGATTTTTAAAGGTTTATCGGTTTCTTCTCAGAATTTAATCACTTTGGTGATCAAGCAGGGCCGTGAAAACCAACTGAGAAATATTGCTCAGGAATTTATCAATAAAGTGGAAGATATCAACGGAGTACAGAGAATAACTCTTACAACGGCGACACAGCTTTCAAATTCAAATATTGAAGAGATCCTGAAATCTACAAACCTGGTAAACGGTAACTCAAACTTCGATTTGAAAGTCAATGTAAACCCTGCTATTTTAGGAGGATACATCTTAAGAGTAGGAGACCAGCAGGTAGATGCATCTGTGAAAAGTAAACTTAATCAGGTTAAAAAAGATTTTCAATTAAATTAAGACAAAAACAACCATACAATGGCAGAAATAAATCCGGCAGAAGTATCTGCGATCTTAAAACAACAATTGGCCAACTTCGACACTCAATCCAACGTTGAGGAAGTAGGTACAGTTTTAACCATCGGTGATGGTATTGCTCGTGTATACGGGTTAGAAAACGTACAATACGGAGAGTTGGTGAAATTTTCTAGTGATGTAGAAGGTATTGTACTTAACCTTGAAGAAGACAACGTGGGTGTTGCTCTTTTAGGAGAAAGTAAATTAGTAAAAGAAGGTGATACCGTAAGAAGAACAAACAGAATCTCTTCTATCAAAGTAGGAGAAGGTATGCTTGGAAGAGTAGTAGATACTCTTGGTAACCCTATCGATGGTAAAGGTCCTATTACCGGGGATTTATACGAAATGCCATTGGAAAGAAAAGCTCCCGGAGTTATCTACAGACAGCCGGTAACTGAGCCTTTACAAACAGGTATCGTAGCGATTGACTCTATGATCCCTGTAGGAAGAGGACAAAGAGAGCTTATCATTGGTGACAGACAGACTGGTAAAACTACTGTTGCGATTGATACGATCATCAACCAAAAAGAATTTTTTGACGCAGGGAAACCTGTATATTGTATATATGTTGCTATCGGACAGAAAGCTTCTACAGTAGCTCAAATCGTTAAAACTCTTTCTGATAAAGGAGCTTTGGCATATACTGTAATTGTTGCTGCTAATGCATCAGATCCGGTTCCAATGCAGGTATACTCTGCAATGGCTGGAGCATCTATCGGTGAGTTCTTCAGAGACTCTGGTAGACCGGCATTGATCGTTTATGATGATTTATCCAAACAAGCGGTTGCTTACCGTGAGCTTTCCCTTCTATTAAGAAGACCACCGGGCCGTGAAGCATATCCTGGAGACGTTTTCTATCTTCACTCAAGATTATTGGAAAGAGCTGCAAAAGTAATTGCTGATGACAATATCGCGAGCCAGATGAACGACTTACCTGAATCTCTTAAGCCAATCGTAAAAGGTGGTGGTTCTTTAACTGCACTTCCGATTATCGAAACTCAGGCTGGTGACGTTTCTGCGTATATTCCAACTAACGTAATCTCTATTACAGACGGACAGATCTTCCTGGAGTCTGACTTGTTCAACTCAGGGGTTCGTCCTGCAATCAACGTAGGGATCTCTGTATCCAGAGTTGGAGGTAACGCTCAGATCAAATCAATGAAGAAAGTTTCCGGTACATTAAAATTAGACCAGGCTCAATATAAAGAATTGGAAGCGTTTGCTAAATTCGGTTCAGACCTTGATGCTTCTACGTTAGCTGTAATCTCTAAAGGAGAAAGAAACGTGGAAATCCTTAAGCAGCCGGTAAACTCTCCACTTCCTGTAGACAGCCAGGTAGCTATGATCTATGCCGGAACTGAGAACTTACTTAGAAATGTTCCTATCAGAAAAGTAAAAGAATTCCAGATTGAATATATCGCTTTCTTAAGATCTAAGCACCCTGAAACAATGGCTGCGATCAAAGCTGGGAAAATCGATAATGATATTACAGACGTTCTTAAGCAGGCAGCTAACGATTTAGCTTCTAAATATAATTAAAAATTCAATGTTTAAGGTTTGAAATTCAATGTTTTAAACCTTAAACCTTAAACTTTGAACTCAAATTAATGGCAAACTTAAAAGAAATACGAGGAAGGATCACTTCAATTTCATCTACGATGCAAATCACACGTGCTATGAAAATGGTTTCCGCTGCGAAACTTAAAAAAGCACAGGATGCTATTGTGATGTTAAGACCTTATTCTGAAAAACTACAAGAAATCATCCAGAATGTAAATTCTAGTTCAGATCCTGATCAGGTTTCCGTGTATGCTCAGAAAAGAGAGGTTAAAAGAATACTTTTCATCGCTGTAACTTCAAACAGAGGTCTTGCAGGT
This sequence comes from Chryseobacterium tongliaonense, assembly GCF_041224435.1. Classification (NCBI taxonomy): domain Bacteria; kingdom Pseudomonadati; phylum Bacteroidota; class Flavobacteriia; order Flavobacteriales; family Weeksellaceae; genus Chryseobacterium; species Chryseobacterium tongliaonense. Next base: position 205,968 of record NZ_JBGFFD010000006.1, read on the forward strand.
GCCTTTAACTCATCCATCGTAAAAGAGCTTAATACCCAGTTTCAGAATAATTCTCAATACGAGATTGAAGTTCTTACCATCGGTAAAAAAGCTTACGATGCCGTAAGAAGAAGCCGTGCCGTGTATGCAAATGCAAGTGCCGTTTATGATAATTTAAACTTTGATGCGGTTTCTCACTCTACAGAAGCTGTAATGAATAGCTTTAAAGAAGGTAAATTTGATGAAGTTTATATCATTTATAACAAATTCATCAATGCTGCTACCCAAGAAGTGACCAAAGAACAGTTACTTCCTATCGTGATGCCTGAAACAACAGAGCCTCAGGTAGAAACAGATTATATCTTTGAACCGAACAAAAATGAAATTTTGGATAATTTAATTCCGAAATCTATCAAAACTCAGGTTTTCAAAGCTGTTTTAGATTCAGTAGCATCTGAGCACGGAGCAAGGATGACAGCAATGCACAAAGCAACAGACAATGCCCAGGCTTTGAAGAACGATTTAGTAATCTTCTACAACAAAGCAAGACAGGCTGCCATTACAAACGAAATCTTAGAGATCGTTTCCGGAGCAGAAGCTTTGAAAAATTCTTAAAGAATTATTTTAACACAATATTAAAGCATCGGGTATCTCGATGCTTTTTTTGTTATTTTTATTTTGTATATCTTTGTAAAAATAAATTTTATAATTTTCTAAATGGACTCGGACATAGTCAGGCTTTTGCTAGCCTTGTTTCTTGTATTACTTAATGGCTTTTTCGTAGCCGCAGAATTTTCAATTGTTAAAGTTCGTTACTCACAAATCCAGCTAAAAGCCGCAGAAGGAAACTCTATGGCAAAACAGGCAGAGCACATTATCAAGCATCTTGATGAGTATTTATCTGCTACACAGCTTGGTATTACATTGGCATCCCTTGCATTAGGTTGGGTGGGTGAAAGTGCTTTGCACCACGTGGTTGAAAGTATTTTTCATTCTTTGAACATAGATTTCACTCAAACAACGATTACCACTATTTCAGTGGTGACAAGTTTTGTACTGATTACCGTGATGCACATCGTATTTGGAGAGCTTATCCCTAAATCAATAGCAATCAGGAAATCAGAAGCGACTACAATGGCTACAGCAGTTCCATTGAGAGTTTTTTACACGGTTTTCAAACCATTTATCTGGTTGATGAACCTGATGTCAAACACATTCCTGAGATTGATAAAAATACATCCGGCCTCAGAACAGGAAATTCACTCTACAGAAGAGCTTCAGTTGCTGGTAAAGCAGAGTGCGGATAGTGGAGAAATTGAAGAAGAGAACTATGAGATCATCAAAAATGCGTTTGATTTTACAGATCATTCCGCAAAGCAGATCATGGTTCCTCGACAGAATATCACTTCAATAGACTTTGAAGAAGATATCAATGAGATTATCAATATGATCATGGAAAGCGGTTATTCCCGTATTCCGGTTTATATCAATTCCATAGATAACATTATCGGTATTTTTTATACCAAAGAAATTATCAGGGAATATATCAAAGGAAAAGGTGAGCTTAACCATGATGATCTTAAAGATTTGATGCGTGATGCATTCTTTGTGGTTGGAAGCAAGAAGATCTCAGACTTATTGAAAATTTTCCAGCAGAAAAAACAGCATCTTGCGATTGTTATTGATGAATTCGGAGGTACTGAAGGAATCATTACCCTGGAAGATATTCTGGAAGAGCTGGTAGGGGAAATTCAGGATGAAGAGGATGATGAAGACAAACTGGTAGATAAAATAGCAGATAATACCTATTGGGTTCAGGCAACACAGCCGCTTGATGAGATCAATGAACATCTACCCAAGAAATTGCCGCTTTCAGAAGAAAGTGAATACAATTCATTAGCAGGTTTTATTCTTCACGAACTTGAAGATATCCCGGAAGAAAACCAGGAGTTTGATCTGGAAAATTATCATTTCAAGATTTTGAAAATGAATAATAAAAGCGTTGAGCTGGTAGAATTAGTCTATGAAGGGCCAAATATCATTAATGATCTGACAGACAAATTAGAAATCTAAACCAAGTAAAATGATTTTTTATAACAGTATAAAAGATTACGAAAATCCGAAACGTCAGTATGAAGAAGAAGTGCTTGTTTTGGATGATACTGATGATGTTTATAAACTAATCTTACATAATGATGATATTCATACGTTCGATTATGTAATTGATTCTTTGATCGAAATTTGTAAACATACCTTAGAACAGGCTGAGCAATGTACAATACTGGTACATTATAAAGGTAAATGCACCGTAAAAACAGGTTCAATGGATCTTTTGAAACCGATGCATGAAAAATTAATCTCAAGAGAATTAACAAGCGAAATAATTTAATAAAATCCTAACTTATTGTTAGGGTTTTTTATTGTTTTATATTTTTTATCTCATGTGTGTGAAAAATAAATGATATTTCAATAATGTTTTTTAAATTAGCAGCAATTATAAAAAACCTATATGAAATTTAAAATTAACTCGTTAATTCTGGGCTGTATATTATCCTGTTCAGGTTTATCAGCTCAGGAATCATCATTTGAAACTTCTGCAAAAAAATGGATGAATGAAAACTCCAGAAATTTAGGAATTCAAAATTTCACCCAACTTAAATTAAACTTTGTAAAAAAAGGAAATTCCGGAGAAACACTGCGTTTTCAGCAGATGATTAAAGAAGTACCGGTTTTCCAGTCCGAAATTGTATTACACTTCAATAAGGAAGGAAAAATTACCTATACTTCCACTGAAAGCTTTAAAAGAAATGTAACAGAAATAAACACCATACCTTCTGTTCAGGCATCTGAAGCGCTTCAAAAAGCCCATATGGCCTCAAAAACGAAGGGCAGGGTAACTCTTGAAGAAACCGGGCTGTTTGTTTATCTTACAGAATCAGGAGAAACAAAGCTGGTGTACAGAGTTCGTACAAACTCTCATGACCATCCGGGAAGCTGGGAAACCATTGTAGATGCACAAAACGGAAATATAATCAGTGTGAAGGATGTTGCATTGTATCATCACGATAACAATGACGATCCAAAACCTAAGAAAAAAAATACAGGGACAGCAACCGGCAATAAGAAAACACCTGTAGCCGGCTCCGGATATATTTTCAACCCCGATCCGCTTTCCAAGATGCAGGCAACTTACGGAGGTCAGTATGTGGACGGAAATGATGCTACCAATGCGAGCTTGGATGCAGCAAGAACTTTGGTTACCATTCCTGAACTGGATCTGACGGCAGGAGTATATAAGTTAAAAGGTTCTTACGCAGAAATTAAAGAACTGGAAACTCCTTCTACAGGACTTTTCACCCAGGCTACCAATCAGTTTTTATTTAACAGAAATGATCAGGGATTTGAAGCGGTAAATGTGTATTGGCATGTAGATAACAGCTTACGCTATATCAATGAAACATTAAACATTTTATGTAAACCATTAACCAATGAAGGAATTTTATGGTTTGATCCGCACGGAGTAGACGGAGATGATAATTCTTATTACAATGATGGAATGCTGGTCTTTGGAGAAGGCTGTGTAGATGATGCTGAGGATGCTGACGTTATTTTGCATGAATTAGGACATGGAATACACGATTGGCTAACCAACGGGAATCTATCCCAGGTTCAGGGGCTAAGCGAAGGATGTGGGGACTATTGGGCCCAGTCATACAGCAGAAGTTTAAATCAATGGCCTTCATCGGCTCCACAATACAACTGGATGTTCAGCTGGGACGGGCATAATCCATGTTGGGCAGGAAGAGTTACCAATTACACGGTTTTATATCCCGGAAGTGGTCCTATTCATACAAGAGGACAGATATGGGCATCTGCATTGATGAGAATTTATGATCAGATCGGAAAAGAAAAAACAGACCGGGCTTTCCTTGAAGGATTATCAATGACCGGTTCAGCTACAACCCAACAGGATGCGGCAATTGCCGTAAGACAGGCTGCTATCGATATGATAGGACAATTTGGGTTCACTTGCAGTGATGTAAGCATAATGACGCAGGAATTTACGGCAGCAGGCTATACTTTACCGGCTTATAACTGCTTGCTGAGTACAGATGATGTTTCTAAAAAAGAAAACATTGCCATCTATCCGAATCCGGTTGCTGATGCTTTACATATTTCCCTTAAAACAGGAAAAGAAGAAAAAGTGGAAATCTATAACATGGAAGGCAGAAAAGTTTTGGAAACCAGTGTTGTTAATGGTAAAAATACAATAAATGTTTCCGGTCTTCAGACAGGAGATTATATTTTAAACATAAAAGGAATAAATTTGTCAACTAAATTTATTAAGAAATAAAACTTAAAACAAAACTAAAATCCGGTGTGAATAGCATCGGATTTTTTATTAAATAAATTCACTACTCATTATTTTATTTGCATTCAACTAAAATAGTATATTTGTAAAAACTATATAGAAACTAAAAAATAATGCTTGTAATAGGAATTGCAGGAGGTACAGGGTCCGGCAAAACTACAGTTGTTGATAAGATACTTCAGCAGCTTGATATCGAAGGAATGAACATCCTTTCTCAGGATAATTATTATCACGATAATCAAAATCTGACATTAACGGAACGGGAAGCTTTAAATTATGATCATCCCAAGTCTATAGATTTTGAATTGATGTTGAAACATGTAAAAGCTTTAAAAAACAACGAGCCTATTGAACAGCCGATTTACAGCTTTGTTACTCATTCCCGAACCGGAGACCACGTTACTGTAGAACCTAAAAATGTATTGGTAGTAGAAGGTATTTTGGTACTGACGAATAAAGAATTACTTAAAGAATTTGATCTGAAGGTTTTCGTTCATGCAGATTCTGACGAAAGACTAATCAGGAGGATCAGGAGAGATACACAGGAGAGAGGAAGAGACCTGGGTGAAGTATTACACCGTTACCAAACCACTTTGAAGCCGATGCATCAGGAATTTATAGAGCCGTCTAAAAATGAAGCGGATCTTATCATCCCTAACATGAAACAAAATTCCGTTGCGATTGATTTTTTAACTACCGTTATTAAAAACTCGTTGAGAAAACACTAAAATGGCAAACAAACTCATTAAAGACATCCAGCCAAAGTCTGAAACATTCAAACTTATTCAGAAATATGTTTTGAATAAATATACCATTACCATCTGTATGTTTCTGGTCTGGATGATTTTCTTTGATAAAACCTCCTTTCTGGTAATCAATGAACTGAATGGCGAAATCAGTAAATATGAAGAGCAGTTGCAGTATTATAAAAAAGAATACGAAAAGAACGATGCTTTCTATAAAAAACTGATGAACAATAAATCTGAAAAAGAAAAATACGCCAGAGAAAACTACTTTATGAAAAAGCCGGATGAAGAAATCTTTATTCTGGTAGTAGACAGCTCAAATATTGCTAAAAAATAATAAAAGTCAATTGTTAATTTTGCTTTGCAACTGAATGGTCAGATTAAAAAATTGACAGCGAAGTTAATTCACTATTGATCATTCACATAATAATCCTATACCTTTCAACTCAATGTCAAATACAGATATACTTCCGGATTGGGAAAATTTAGTAAAAAAACAACTTAAAACAGAAGATATTTACACGATTCTGAAAAAGGAAAATTTAGAAGGAATTGATGTTAAACCTTTCTATAACACCGTGCAGAAACCATTGGCAAACCTGCCGAAAGTTGAAGAAAGTACCCATCTGGTAGCTACCTACCATGAAAGTCTGGAAGAGGACGTTTATGCATTTCTGTTAAATCATAACGTAGAAAACCTTGAGGAGAAAACTATTTTTGTCAATAATAAAGACCTGGCAGAACATATCAGTCCTAAAGATGAAGACCAGTACTTCTCATTAATTGATGTTTTTGACGAAAAGGAAGCTGTAATTAATGACCAGCTGGTTAAAGAACTGCTTGCAAAAGATTTTAAAAGAAACATCTGTGTAGATGTATCCCTGCACCAAAATGCAGGTGCTGCAATCTATCAGCAGTTGGGAATTGCTTTATCAAAAACTAAAGAACTTGTTGAAGCTTACGGGCCGGAAATCTTAAATAAACTGATATTCAGAATAGCCGTTGGAGGAAATTATTTCTTTGAAATGGCTAAAATAAGAGCTTTTAAACTGGTTTTTAATCAGCTTTCAAAAGAATACAACCAGGATGAAATTCCATACATTTTTGCCGAAACCTCTTTAAGAAACAAATCCATTTCAGACCGCGAAAATAATCTTATCAGATCTACACTGGAGCTTGCTTCCGCTATGATCAGTGGTGCTGATGCTGTTTTCAGCAGCAATTATCTTGTTGAGAAGAGTACGGAAAACTCAGAAGAAATATCCTTTAAACAGCAGATTGTTCTGGCATATGAAAGTATTATCAATGTATTTGAAGATGCTTCCAACGGGAGTTATTATGTTGAAGATATTACCCTACAGATAGCAGAAAAATCCTGGGATCTCTTTGTTGAGATTGAAGAAGCGGGAGGCTACCTGGAATTATTAAAACAGGGAGTGGTTCAGAAAAAGATCTATGATCATGCAGTAGAAGAGCAGAAGTGGGTGGAAGAAGGCAAGATAAAGCTGATCGGGGTGAATCTTTATCCAAAACTGGAAGCTAAAAAATCTATTGACGATCTATATAACGAAAAAGAGATCAGGGCTGTCCGTTGGGCAGAAATGTTTGAATAATAATACGATGCGAAAATTTTTATTTTTTCTTTCTGTTCTGTTTTTTGGAATGTGTTTCTCACAAACGGCTGAAAACCTATACGGAAAATGGAGCGGAACAGATTCCGGTAAGAAAGGATCTTTTACCTTTTTTCCTGATGGTTATGCAAATGTTGAACTTGAAGGAATGATTATTGACGGCAGAAACTTTATAATTCCCGGTGGTCCGAACAAAGGCAAAACAGGGCACGTAAAATATACCGTTGATTTTTCCAAAAAGCCTTTTAAATTCAGTTTGATTGCTTCATACAATGACAACAATAACAAAACTGAAGAAAGTAAATTTTTAAATGGGCTTATTGAATTCACCAAAGAAAATGAAATCGTGTTTTTCATGGATTTTGAAAATGAAGGCAGTACAGATATAGATCCATTATCGCCCAATACCATTACCCTTCATAAAGATTCAAACTTATAATTTTGAATAATGAAAGAAAAACTGATTGACTTATTTGAGTATACTTACCACTATAACCGGGAGATGATTAAACTTATTTCCGAAAACAGCTCAAAAGTAGATGAGAAAACAATCAGTTTGATCAATCATACTCTGAATGCCCAACAAATCTGGAATTCAAGGATTTTAGGTGAAAAGACTTTTGAAGTTTGGCAGATTAATCCTTTCGAAGACCTGGATACCATCAATCATCAGAACTTTCTGAAAAGTACAGGAATTGTTGAAAAATCTGATTTTGACCAAAGAATCGAATACCGGAACTCCAGAGGAACAAAATTTGAAAACAGTATTTTCGAGATGCTTTTTCACGCAGTCAATCACTCCACCTATCATAGAGGCCAGATAAATTCCTTATTAAAACAAAACGGTATACAACCTTTATTGACCGATTACATTTTCTATAAAAGATAATTAAACACAAACATCTGTGCAAATCTGTGAAATCAGCGGTCGAATTTAAAAACTATATTTAAGCACCGATTACACGAATTTTCACATATGATTCTGTAAATTTATATCAACACAAAAACACATATTAAATGAAAGAAAATGAGATAAGTTTTTATGTCAGAAAATCAATATTTTCTGTCTATAATGAGTTAGGGCCTGGCTTAATGGAGAAAGTTTATGAAAAAGTTTTAGCACATGAATTGCAAAATAATGGTTTGAAAACCAAAATTCAGGTTCCTATGAATATTAAATTTAAAGATAAAATTAACAGGATTAAAACTGGGAATCCTTGTTAATTTCAATACAGATTATATTGCTAAAAGCATTTTTAGGAAAATAAACGGGATTATTGATTAATAAATAAAATTAAAGCACAAACATCTGTGCAAATCAGTGGAAAATAAAATAGTAAATAAAGACATTCAAAACTATATCAATGCAAATCTGAATACAGACTTACATGCTTTGTTATTGAAAAAATCCCCGTATCCGGAAGTCTCAATGCTGGAAATTGTGCAGCAGATAAAAGGAAAACAGGTAGCACAGAGAAAATTTCCGTTTTTATTGAAAGAAGGAATCATTTTTCCGCCTCAACTCAGTTTAGAACAGTCGTCCTCAGAGAAAACAGCGGTTTATAAATCTGAAATTTTAAAAGGAAAAAAGTTCATAGATCTTACAAGCGGCTTTGGAATTGACGCTTTTTATCTGTCCAGTAATTTTGAACAGATTACTCTGATAGAACAGAACTCAGAGCTTTTGGAAATTGTAGAGCACAATTGGAATGTTCTGGGAAAACGAGCAAAATTTATCAATCAAAAACTGGAGGATTTTCTGAATGGAAATAAAGAAACCTTTGATGTCATCTATTTAGATCCTGCGAGAAGAGATCAGCATAAAAACAAAGTTTTCCTTTTAGAAGATTTGTCCCCCAATATTCTCGAAACCCGGGAAAAATTGCTTTCCATTTCAAAAGAGGTGGTGATAAAACTCTCTCCGTTGATTGATTTGAAATATCTGGTTTCCGTTTTGCCGGGTATTTTCAGAATTGATATTGTTGCTTTGAAAAATGATGTAAAAGAAGTCATTGTATTTTTGAATAACGAAAATTCAGGGAATATCAGCTGCAATTGTGTGAATCTGGAAAGCGGTGAACAGGATTTTACATTCCGGTTTGGGGATGAAGAAAATGCAAAAACAGAATATTCAGAGCCTGAAAGGTTTATTTATATTCCCAATCATACCATTTTAAAAGCAGGGGTTTTTAATTTAATCTCGGAAAAAACGGGTGTGAAAAAGCTTCATCCGAATACCCATATTTATACCTTGAATGAAAAAATAAGCGATTTTCCAGGAAGGATAATTGAAATGGAAGAGGTTGATAGCAAGCAGATTAAAAAGAAAGAACAGTTTAATATTATTTCAAAAAATTACCCTTTAAAACCTGAAGAAATCAAAAAAAAATATGGTCTTAAAGATGGTGGTGAAAAGTATCTTATTTTTACACAATCCAAAAAAGGTAAAATTATTTTAAAATCCATATAAAAATGTTGCCGTAAAATGCAAGATTTCTTAATTTTGGGCAATCAAAAATTTAAGCATGAGAAAATTAATTATATGTTTAGCCATTGCAACTGTAGCCGTAAGCTGTAAAAAAATACAAGCGGGAGGAAATAAGAATACTCTGAAACTTGAAGAAGGAGTAGAAAGATATTCTGACGATGTACAGGGTGGAGGCGAAGCTCACGGTCATGAAGCAGCAGCAGAGCACAAAGAAGAAGCTGCTACTGCAAAACCTGAAGCAGAAGCTCCTAAAACAGACAGTGCTGCCGCTACAAAACCTGCAGAAGCTGAGAAAGCTCCAAAAGCTGAACACTAATTATTAGTAAACAATATAAAAATGTCCTGCAAAATGTAGGACATTTTTTATTTGCAGGTATTAAAGCTGATTGACAGGAATGCTTAAAATCATTCCTTTTTGTTTGTTCCTGCGATCCATTTTTTCTACTTTTAACAAAATAAATTTTTACAATGCAAGAGACATTAAATTACATCAACGAAAACAAACAGCGTTTCGTGGATGAGTTATTTGAATTACTGAGAATTCCTTCTATTTCTGCAGATCCTGCTTATAAAGATGATGTGTTGAAATGTGCAGACGTATGTGCAACACACCTTAAGAATGCAGGAGCAGATAACGTAGAAGTTTGCCAGACCAAAGGATATCCTATTGTGTTTGGAGAAAAAATTTTAGATAGCAATTTACCGACTGTTCTCGTTTACGGTCACTATGATGTACAGCCGGCAGATCCGTTGGAATTATGGAGAAAGCCACCTTTTGAGCCTTATATTGAAAAAACGGAACTTCACCCGGACGGAGCGATTTTTGCGAGAGGTTCTGCAGATGATAAAGGGCAATTCTTTATGCATTTGAAAGCTTTTGAAGCGATGATGAAAACAAATTCGCTTCCTTGTAATGTTAAATTTATTTTAGAAGGTGAAGAAGAAGTAGGATCTGTAAGCTTAGGAGATTTTGTTAATGAAAACAAGGAGAAACTAGCTTGTGATTGTATTTTAATTTCCGATACCCATATTTACAGCAATGAGCAGCCAACGGTAACTACAGGCTTAAGAGGATTAAGCTATGTAGAAGTAGAAGTGGAAGGACCAAACAGGGATTTGCATTCCGGGTTGTATGGCGGTGCTGTTCCGAATCCTATTCACGTGCTTTCAAGAATGATTGCACAACTGATTGATGACGACGGGCATATTACCATTGATGGATTCTACGATAATGTAGACGTAGTTTCTGATGCTGAAAGAGCTGAAATGAATAAGTTGAAAGATAATCCGGAAGAATTTAAAAAATCAATCGGATTAAGCAATGTAGAAGGGGAGAAAGGCTATACAACACTGGAAAGAACATCAATCCGTCCTACATTGGATTGTAATGGAATTTGGGGTGGTTACACAGGTGAAGGTGCTAAAACGGTGATTCCTTCCAAAGCTTCTGCCAAAATTTCAATGCGTTTGGTTCCTTACCAGACTCCTGAAGAAATTACAGAAAAGTTCACTAAATATTTTGAGAAAATAGCTCCCGATACGGTAAAAGTAAAGGTTACGCCACATCACGGCGGAATGCCTTATGTATTACCGACAGATACAAAAGAGTTTTCAGCGGCTAAACAGGCTATGGAAACAGCGTTTAATAAAGAAGTCCTTCCTTACAGAGGCGGAGGCAGTATTCCGATTACAGCGATGTTTGAAAAAGTACTGGGAGCCAAATCAGTATTAATGGGCTTTGGCTTAGACTCTGACGCAATACATTCTCCTAACGAACACTACGGATTGTTCAATTTTTATAAAGGAATAGAGAGTATTCCCTTGTTTTTCGAAAACTATTCAAAATAGTAAATACCAATCCTTAAGTGAAAAATCTTAAGGATTTTTTATTTTTTTATGATTATTTTTTTTATTTCAAATAAAATTTTAAATTTACATTGTTAACAAAAAAATAATATCATGAGAAAAATTTTTACATCTTTAGCTGTTGCACTAGTAGCCGGTACAGGCTTTGCACAGGTAATAAGTCAGAACGCAACACCTAATACTGTATCAGCAACGGGATCTGTAGCATGTGGTAACTCAGCACAAGGTTACACTGCGGATAATTCATACTACAGAGTATTTAAATTATCTGATTATGGGATCAACTACAATTATAATGTTACCAACATTGCATTTGGAGTACAAACGGCTAACACAACTTTTCCGGTAGAAGTTAATTTATATACTTTTGTTGGAACATTCCCAACGGGTACACCTACGCTTCTTGGAACTGCAAATGTAACAGTAGCTCCGGCAAATGTTGGTTTAATGGTAAATACCGGAACTACTTTGAATAAAGTTGTTCCTGCAGGTTCTACTTTTGTCGTTGAGGTATTCCATGATGGTTCTACTGCCACTCCGGTACAGTCTTTCTATATGGGAACTAACCCGGGCGCTCAGACAGGACCTTCTTATTTATCATCAGAAACATGTGGTATCCTTACTCCAATTGCTACGGGAACAGGAGCTTTAGCTGCATTTGGTGCAGCAAGATGGGTAATGACGGTTACCGGTCAAAACGTTTTAGGGGTTACGGAAGTAATCAATTCAAGAGATTTACAGATTTTCCCAAATCCTGTTAAAGATGTTTTGAGATTCAAGTTCAGCAACGGATTAAAATCTGAATCAATAGAGATTTATGACATGAATGGTAGAGTGGTAACTTCAATCAGCAATAACAAAAATGTTAATGAAGTTAATATGTCAAGCTTTACAAAAGGAAATTACATCTTAAAAGTTAAAGCTAGCGATGAGAAAGTGTATATTCAAAAAATCATCAAAGAATAATACGGATAAATCTTAGCACATATAAACGCTCCAATTGGAGCGTTTTTTTTATTTTAGAATATTAAAAATATAGTTATGTTGGAAAATAAAGTAGCTTATATAACAGGTGGAACCAAAGGTATTGGTTTCGGGATTGCAAAAATTCTGCTTGAAAATGGAATTTCTGTCGCGTTTTCAGGAAGAAAAAAAGAAGATGTAATGGAAGCTGAGAAAGTTTTACAACAGTATTCGGAACATGTTTTAGGAATTGTATCTGATGTAAGAAACCTGGAAAGCGAAGAGGAAGCCGTAAAATATACAGTAGAGAAATTCGGAAAAGTAGATTTCGTAATCGCCAATGCAGGATTGGGGATATTTAAGCCTGTAGACGAGTTATCCGCAGAGGAATGGAATGCTATGATTGAAACGAATTTAACCGGTGTTTTTTATACTTTAAAAGCATCACTGGATGAATTAAAGAAGTCAGAAGGATATTATATTACCATTTCCAGCTTAGCCGGTGCTAATTTCTTTGAAAAGGGTACAGGTTACAATGCATCAAAATTCGGTGTTGTAGGCTTTACGCAGGCAGCAATGATTGATTTAAGAAAATACAATATCAAGTCAACAGTGATTATGCCGGGGTCAGTAGCTTCAAATTTCAACGGAAATGTGGTCTCTGAAAAGGATGAGTGGAAAATCCAGCCGGAAGATATGGGAAATCTGGTCTTGGATATTTTAAAAATGAATCCGAGGGTTTTACCAAGTAAGATAGAGTTTAGGGCGACTAAACCTGCATGATCAAAAGATATATTATTTCTCTTTATTGAGAATTATTTAAAATGAATTAAAAATAATCATTTTAAAAGCGATAACATCAAATTATAGAATATTCACATTTTAATGAATTGATAACGAGTTTGATACATTTTGCTTGTCTCAAACTTTTTATAAAAAATTCAGGCCATTTTATAAGATATTGATCAAAAAGGCTTTTTTTATTCAACATTTGAGTAACATTATATTATAATTTTTCACTTCTCAGGCAACGATTTTTAATTCTTGCAGTCATATAAATAGAAATTGACTCGTAGAAAAAATTTAACCAGGAAATGGAAAAAATATATAATATCAAATTCTAAATATGTTATGAAAAAAGCTTTATCAAATGCAGCATTTTTATTTGTTTTATTCAACACAATAAATGCACAGACTTTACAAAATGATAATTTTAATTCCTATACGATAGGAAACGTAGGAACGGACATCACCTCAACAACACCCGGACAAGGTGGATTTTACACGCTTTTTACCGGCGGGGCTAATTCAGATGCACAGATTGTAAATGTAGATGCTTCTCATGGCAACTCATTGCAGCTTACCGGAAGTGCCACGGCAACAGGACAAAAATATATGTGGAAGGATGGACTCGTTGCAGCATGGGCTGCAAGAACTCCGGGAAACAATATCATCAAATTAAATTTTAATTTATATACCGGAAGCGTTACGGGTGGTGTTGGTCGAGGAGCAGCTATGATTTATGATACAACAACCCATAAAACCCTGGTTGGAATAGGATATAATTATGCAACAAAAAAAATTATAGGTATAGGCCGCTATACAGACAATACAACAGGCCAAACTGCGAATTTTGGGTTTAATTTAGGAGCCACTACATATCCCGCTAATACCTGGATTCCGTTAAGCTGTACATTTGATAAAACCACAGGAGTTGCTACGTGGACAACCCCGGAAAATAGTTACGACGCCGGCCCGGGCTATACACCGGCAGCTGTAGGTGAAGATCCTTTTGAAATGGATTTTGTCTCAGCTGTTGAGGCAGGAAATACAGTGGCTCATATCACCTCTTTTGATGATTACACGCTAATGGCTACCAATACGGCAGTATTAGGAACAAAAGAGGCCGTTGCAGAAGAAAATAGCATTTTAGTGTACCCTAATCCCGCAACCGATTTCATTAATGTAGAATCTAAATTACCCATTACTAAAATTGAAATTTTTGATACAGCGGGAAGAAAGGTAAATGCTGAACTTGATCATGATAAAATAGATGTAAGGAGCCTTATTCCGGGAACTTATATCATTACTATTGAAGCCAAAGGAAGCCAATTTTCCAGGAAATTCATTAAAAAATAATCTGATAATTTTTCTCAATAATAATAAAAAACGCTTTACATTAGAGCGTTTTTATTATTTTTAATGCGCTGAATAACATATTATGCATGCATAATATATTTTTTATTTATATTTACAGAAATTAATCAAACAAAATCTCAGCATAAAGTTGTGTGACATTTTTTTGCGACAAAGGGAAAAATAAATAGTACACATGAAACCTTAGGGTTGCATATGACCAATAAAAAAATTAAGAACAACATATGAAAATATTAGTTTGTATTAGTAGTGTTCCGGATACTACTTCCAAAATTAACTTTACAGCAGATAAATCTGCTTTCGACAAAAACGGGATTCAGTGGGTAATCAACCCGTTAGATGAATTTGCATTGACAAAAGCAGTTAAACTTCAGGAATCTCAGGGAGCTACGGTAACAGTGATCAATGTAGGAGATGCAGGTACAGAACCGGTAATCAGAAAAGCATTGGCTATTGGAGCTAATGATGCGGTAAGAGTAAACCTTGACCCGAAAGACAGCTATTCTACAGCTAAAGAAATTGCTGCTGTTGCTCAGAATGGAGGGTATGACCTTATTCTTTGCGGTAAAGAATCTATTGATTATAACGGTGGTTCTGTTCCGGGAATGGTGGCTCAGTTGCTGAATCAGCCTTTCGTAAATGCATCTGTAGGCTTAGATGTAAACGGAAGTGAAGCTACTGCTGTAAGAGAAATTGAAGGCGGTAAAGAAACAATATCAGTAAAACTTCCTGCTGTAATTGCCGGTCAGAAAGGATTGGTAGATGAAAAAGATTTGATTATCCCGAATATGAGAGGAATTATGTCTGCAAGAACCAAGCCTTTACAAGTGGTAGAGCCTGCTTCTTCAGAAGTGAAAGTTCAGGGTGTTACTTATGACAGTGTTCCGCCGAGAGCTGCAGTAAAAATGGTTTCTCCGGATAACCTGGATGAATTGGTGAGATTACTTCACGAAGAAGCTAAAGTAATCTAATAAAGAGAACGGGTCTCAGATAAGAGGTAATACTTCAGTCTTCACTTTTTAACCTGATGATTCCTAAAACCTAATCACTACAACCTAAAAATTAAAAAAATGGCAGTATTCGTATACGCAGAAAATATAAACGGAGTTTACAAAAAAGCAGCTTTTGAAGCAGTAGCTTACGCGAAAGCAATTGCAGACCAGTCAGGGGACAGCGTTACCGCAATCTCTGTAAACCCTACAGATTCTTCAGATTTATTATACAAATATGGAGCATCAAACGTAATCAATATCAAAGACGAAGGTCTTAAAAGTTTCTCGGCAAAAGCATATGCACAGGCAGTAAATGAAGTGTTTGACGGAAATACTATTGTTTTCCCGCACACTACAGATGCATCTTCAGTAGCTCCGATGTTAGCCATAATGAAGAACTATTCTTTAATTACCAATGCTTTGGCAGCTCCTGAAAGCCTTTCTCCGTTCCAGGTGAAAAGAAAAGCTTTCTCAGGAAAAGGATTTATGCATGCAAAAGCAGAAGGCAACGGCGTAATTGTAACCGTTTCTCAAAATGCTTTCGGTGTTAAAGAAAATGCAGCATCAGGTTCTGAAGAAGTGA
Source organism: Chryseobacterium tongliaonense (assembly GCF_041224435.1). Lineage (NCBI taxonomy): Bacteria > Pseudomonadati > Bacteroidota > Flavobacteriia > Flavobacteriales > Weeksellaceae > Chryseobacterium > Chryseobacterium tongliaonense. The sequence continues at coordinate 221,745 of NZ_JBGFFD010000006.1, forward strand.
AAAACTTATCAGTAGCCAATGAAGATACTAAAGTGATTTCTCATGAGCAAAGCTCAGGAAAATTAGATCTTAAAGAAGCTGAAATCGTAGTTTCTGCAGGTAGAGGGATGAAAGGTCCTGAAAACTGGGGAATGATCGAAGAGTTGGCAAACGTTTTAGGTGCTGCTACAGCTTGTTCCAAACCGGTTTCAGATATCGGTTGGAGACCTCACACAGAACACGTAGGGCAAACCGGTAAAGCGATTTCCCCGAACCTTTATATCGCTGTAGGTATTTCAGGAGCAATCCAGCATTTAGCCGGAGTTAACTCTTCCAAAACAATCGTTGTCATCAATAATGATGCTGAAGCTCCGTTCTTCAAATCAGCAGATTACGGAGTGGTGGGAGATGCTTTCCAGATTATTCCTGCATTAACTGAAAAGATTAAAGCTTTAAAAGGATAAAAATAGCGTCAATTGTGAATTTTGCTATCCAGGTCAATAGTGAATTTTAAGCTTTGACTAAAGAAATTAATTCACGATTCACATTTCACATAAAAATAAAAGTTCGGGCTTTCCGGGCTTTTATTTTTGTCTAAAAAGTAAAACCTACAATAAAAAATTAATTTATATTTGTAGTTATGGATTATAAGCAGCTAATTATTCGCGGAATATCGTACAGCCAGACCCAATCAGGCGCATACGCTTTGTTATTGGAACATGAAGAAACACATATAAAATTACCTGTTGTTATAGGAAATTTCGAGGCACAATCCATCTCTCTTGGTCTGGAAAAAGATATACATCCACCTCGTCCTCTTACTCATGATTTATTCACAAAATTTATAGTTACAGCAAATTATGAATTGGTCTCAGTTATTATTTATCAGATTGTAGACGGAGTTTTCTTCTCCAATATCAATTTTAAAAATAAAAGTACCGATGAAGAAATGATTTTGGACGCCAGAACTTCCGATGCCGTTGCAATGGCCGTAAGATTTGATGCCCCTATTTTCACCACTCAGCAGGTACTTAATGAAGCCGGAATTCTTCTGGAACTGGAAGATGTTTCCAAGGAAGAACAGGCCTTCTCTGAAACGGTAAAAACAGAAGACAATTTAAAATCTCTTTCTATGGAAGAACTTCAGAAATTACTGGAAGATGCTGTGAAAGAAGAAGATTATGATACCGCTCTTGAAATTCAGGAAGAAATCAAGAGAAGGAAAAAGAAAATCGATTAAGATATTTAAACTAACTATGAATTTAAAATTACGACTTACCATCCTCAGCTTTCTGCAGTTTTTTGTTTGGGGAGCATGGCTGATTACGATGGCTAATTTTTGGTTCGGTACAAAACATTGGGACGGAACTCAGTTTGGAGCCGTTTTCGGAACAATGGGGATAGCTTCTATCTTTATGCCTACCATCACCGGAATTATTGCCGACCGCTGGGTTAATGCGGAACGGATTTTTTCGGCCCTACAGATTCTTTACGGAATTGTTTTATTCATTTTACCACATACAGGAGATCCTGATTCCTTCTTTTATGTAATGCTTGTTGCCATGTGCTTCTACATGCCGACTATTGCCCTTGCCAATTCCATTTCCTATACTATTTTAAAGAATAGTGATCTGGATGTGGTGAAAGACTTTCCTCCTATTCGTGTCTGGGGAACCATAGGGTTTATCGTAGCGATGTGGATCACCAATCTTACGGGAAATAAAGCAACGGAAGGTCAGTTTTATATTGGTGGTATAGTAGCCATTTTACTGGGAATATATGCGCTCACATTACCTAAGTGCCCACCGCAAAAACTGATTGATAAAAGTGCACCTTTATCAGAACAGCTTGGATTAAATGCATTTAAGCTTTTCGGAAACTATAAAATGGCATTATTCTTCCTGTTTTCGATGCTTTTAGGAGCTGCATTGCAATTAACAAACGCTTATGGAGACGTTTTCCTGAGTGAATTTGCCCATTTTCCAAAATATGCAGATTCATTTGTGGTACAGAGATCAACCATTATCATGTCTATCTCTCAGGTTTCCGAAACCTTATTTATCCTTGCTATTCCTTTCTTTCTGAAAAAATTCGGGATTAAAAAAGTAATGCTGATGTCAATGCTGGCATGGGTTTTAAGATTCGGGTTCTTTGCTTATGGTATTCCTGATGGATATGGTTTGGCATTGATCGTCCTTTCCTGTATTGTTTACGGGATGGCTTTCGATTTCTTTAACATATCAGGTTCTCTATTCGTAGAAACCACTACCGATAAAAAGATCCGTTCTTCTGCACAGGGATTGTTTATGATGATGACCAATGGTTTCGGAGCTGTTTTCGGAAGTTATATGGCAGGCTGGGCTATTGATAAATTTTTTACCCATAAATTTACAAGTGCTTCAGAATTATCCGCTTATCTGGAAACGACACCCGATAATCCTACATTTTTAGAAATTCTTAAAAATTCTTTCAATGCAGCAGTCAATCCTGACGGAACACTGTCTTCGATTGTAATGGTGAAAGACTGGCATCAGATCTGGTTGTCTTTTGCGGCCTATGCTCTGATACTTGCCATTTTATTTGCCCTTTTGTTTAAACATAAGCATGATCCTAAAGAAGTTGCGAATGTAAAGCATTAATTTATAATCTGATTATCAATACATTAAAATACACTTTGAAATAAAGTGTATTTTTTTTATTTTACAGGCAACCTTTTATTATTTCTGCCGTCTTATATACAGAAACCAATACATGAATAATTTAGAAAAGAATTTTACCCTTGCTAAGAAACATGACAGGCTCGCCCAGAAAGCTCTTTACGAAGCGTTTTCAGGCAGAATGCTTGCTGTAGCAAATTCTTATACTAATAATATTTATGATGCTGAAGATATCTTATCAAATGCTTTCCTTAAATGTTTTACAAAGCTGGAAGACTGTAAAGACTGGAAAAGCTTTCCTTTCTGGCTCCGTAAAATTGTGGTGAATGATTCCATCAGTTTTATACGGAAGAACAAAAACATTATGTATGTAGATGCTGAGGTAGCAGAAGAGTTTTCCGATGAAGATTTTGAGGAAGAGCTTGAAGGGATTAATCTTGAAGATATATTTTCTCAGATGCCGATAGGCTACAGGCTGGTTTTTAACCTGTATGTTTTTGAAGAAAAAAAACATCAGGAGATTGCGAAAATCCTTAATATTTCTGAAGGAACGAGCAAAAGTCAGCTGAACAAAGCTAAAAAATGGCTTGTAGAATTTTTTAAAACAAAAGAAAATGAAAAAAGAAATACTGAAACAGTTAAGAACTGATTACGAAGACCGCGAAATAAGGCCTTCCTCAGATCTTTGGGATAAGATAGAAGGTGAATTGGAAAAAGCTTCTGATTTGTCCGTAAAACAGCCTTTTCAGTGGTGGAAATATGCAGCTGCTGTCTTGCTTTTGTTTTTCATGGGAGCTCTTGTTTATTTTAATACAAATAAAACCGGAATTGAAAATACAATAACCCAAAACAAATTACCTGAAAAAGCAGAAACACATTCAGAAGCCGTACAACAAAATGATATCAATCAAGAGACAATGCCGTCTTCTTCTTTTGCTGTTGAAAACAATGTTTCAAAAGAAAATATCGTTGATAAAGAGGAAAATATCAATACTCAGGTTCGACCTCAAAAAAACAATTTATCAGCACAAAAAACGACAAAAATACAAAGCGCAGATATCTTTAAAAACCTTCCTGAAATTGCGTCTGCCGATCAGATAAAAGCTCCGGATATTATAAAACCGGACGATGAAAAAGTAATTATTAATCAATTACCGGTTTCACCTGAAATATCTGAAAAGAAACCTTCAAAATACATACAGGCATCCGATCTTCTGGCCGGAAGAGAATATGATAAAGCAGAAGGAAATAAGCATAAAGGATCTTATATAAGAATAGATTTAGACAAATTAAAACCTCATTTTTCACAGGTGGTAACCCTGGGCGTTACCGTACGTTCAAGCACAGGCGAATAAATAAAAATTTAAATATAAACACACTATTCAATTGGGATACAGTTGAACAGCCCGAATAATAACTAAAAATAACAAACAATGAACAATAAAGCTTTATTTTCTGCTGTTATGCTGACTGCTTCGGTAATGGCTTTTTCACAGGAGAAATCCGGAAATTATTATGACTCCCGTTCCAAAGAAACACTGTTGCAAAAAATAAGTCATTATACCAAGAAAATCGACAGTATCGTAACTTCGGAAAGAACAAAGATGAATGATGAACTGGATATTGTTGATAAAGATTTCAAAGACGGCAAAATGTCTGCAGCCGATAGACAAAAACTGAATGATGAAATAGCATCGAAATACGAAAACACTATCAATGAGAAAGTAGATGGTGAAAAAGAAAGCTTTGAAGAGATCACAAAAGAAAGAGTAAGAAAATCCGTATTGGGGAAAAGTGTTGATGAGAAAAAGAATGATATGAAGAACCTTTTAAATAATTCAGGAATTCTCATTGGTGGTGGATTTTTAAACCTTACCAACAACTCGGCCCCACTTAATTTCTTTAATAAATCTGATGAGATCCGGCAATCAGCATCTCTTTCCTATCAGTTTAGATTTGAAGTGCAGGTAGGCAAGTATTCGAGCCCGACATTCCTGAACTTTGGTCTCGGCTTAAGAGCTGATACGTATTATCTGGAGAAATCAAAAATTTTTGCACAGGCTGACGGAAAACTTTTTCAGACGGAATTTGCACCACAAGGCATAAAATATTCACAGTTAAAAGCAGAATATCTTGAAGTTCCTTTGGAAATGCAGTTTGTGCTTAATCCTAAATATGTATTCTACGATGGTGAGAAATTTATTGATGATAACAAGCCACAGTTAAGGATCGGAGTCGGAATTTACGGAGGAGTGAAAATTGGAGGCAAAATAAAATACAAGTATGAGAATGAGGTGTCGGGTAGAAACATCTTCAAACAAAGAGTGGAAAACGGGATGAATAACTTTCTGTTCGGAACAAAATTAAGTGTCGGTTACAGAGGGATCAGTTTGTATGTGAAAAAAGATCTGACATCTGTTTTTAATGATGATGCCATAATGAATAACAAAAACAGTTTACAGATAGGAATTGAGATTTTCAATTTAACGTTCTGATTAATAATTGAATGCGTTCGTTTCAAACACACTTTCCGGAGTGTGTTTTTTTTTGTATTTTGGCACTTTAGGAAATATGAAGAATATTCAGTTAATAGGATTATTATTAGTGATCATCGGAAGCTTTTTACCGTTGGTTCACGTTCCTGTCATAGGGAATTGGAACTATTGGAAGCTGGATCATTATTTAGCCGTTATATGTTGGATTCTGTCCGCGTGTGCACTTTTTGGAATTGTGAATAATCAACTTAAAACAGTGAGAGTTTCCGGAATTTTCCTGGTTGTTTTATTCATCTTTACCCTGATTGCCATCAAGTTTCAGGCATTGGATTATTTCAGTTTTTTACCTTTTAAATCATGGCGGGAAACTTTTGCAGGGGTCGTGAAATTAAAATGGGGCTGGTTTATTGAATTCCTTGGAGCATTTATACTGGTGATAACCAAAAGAAAAACCGCAGGATGAAAGGATCAAACATTGTTTTAATAATATTGTTGTTTCTGGGGTTTTCTGAATTAAAATCCCAGGAAAATATCTTTTTAAGCGCAGATCAGCCTGCAAAATGTGAAAAAATGAAGCAGGGTAAATTTCTGCGTGTAGGATATCCCATTGAAACCTGGTTTATGACGATAAAAGACAATATTCAGACTGAATATTACAATGACGGAAAAGACTATATAAAATCACGGTTGGAATTTGTTGACGACTGTAATTATAAAGTGGTCATTACAGAAAAATCAGACGAAAGCCATCCGATAAAGCTGGGCGAAGTTCTGGTCAACAGAATCCTTGAAACAGATCACAACTTTATAAAAATAAGATCAGAATACAATAACGATACCTATGAGTTTGTATTCGATAAAGTAGAAGAAAACAACTAAAATATAAATATAAAAAATAAAAATGAAAGAAGTATTTATCGTTTCCGCAGTAAGAACGCCAATGGGGAGTTTTATGGGAAGTTTATCAACTGTTCCGGCTACAAAACTGGGTTCTGTTGCAGTAAAAGGAGCATTAGACAAAATTGGTCTTGATCCCGCAAAGGTTCAGGAAATTTACATGGGGAACGTATTACAGGCTGGAGAAGGACAGGCGCCGGCTCGTCAGGTAGCATTGGGAGCAGGTCTTTCTATTGAAACACCATCTACTACAGTAAATAAGGTGTGTGCTTCAGGAATGAAAGCTGTAACAATGGCTGCACAGGCGATAAAAGCCGGAGATGCAGAAGTAATCGTTGCAGGAGGTATGGAAAACATGTCTTCAGTTCCTCATTACTACAATGCAAGACTGGCTACAAAACTGGGTGATGTAAAAATGCAGGACGGAATGGTTTTAGACGGTCTTACAGATGTTTACAACAAAGTGCATATGGGAGTTTGTGCAGAAAAATGTGCGACAGACTACAGCATTTCAAGAGAAGATCAGGATCAGTTCGCTATCGAATCATATAAAAGATCTGCAAAAGCATGGAGCGAAGGGAAATTTGCTGAAGAAGTAGTACCCGTTGAAATTCCTCAGAGAAAAGGAGAGCCCGTAATCTTTGCTGAAGACGAAGAATATAAAGCTGTAAATTTCGACAGATTACCAACACTTCCTACTGTGTTCAAAAAAGAAGCAGGTACGGTAACCGCAGCGAATGCATCTACTTTAAACGATGGTGCATCTGCTTTGATTCTGGTTTCTAAAGAAAAAATGGAAGAATTGGGCCTTAAGCCATTGGCAAGAATCGTTTCTTATGCTGATGCGGCTCAGGAGCCTGAAAACTTTACAACATCTCCTGCAAAAGCATTACCTATTGCCCTTAAAAAAGCAGGTTTGGCACTTACAGACATCGATTTCTTTGAATTCAACGAAGCTTTCTCTGTAGTAGGATTAGCCAATAACAAAATCTTAGGATTAGATGCTGCTAAAGTAAATGTAAACGGTGGAGCAGTAGCTTTAGGACATCCGCTTGGAAGCTCAGGCTCAAGAATCATTGTTACACTGATCAATGTTTTAAAACAAAACAATGCAAAATACGGTGCTGCAGCGATCTGTAATGGTGGTGGCGGTGCTTCGGCAATTGTTATTGAAAATATACAATAAAGATATTTTAATTAATAAAAAAAACCGCTGAATATTCAGCGGTTTTTCTATTTTTGTGCATCTAATATATTTGAAATGTCTGAAACAGAGAATCAACAATCACAAAATATTAAGAATAATCCGAAGATAATGAAAGCTTGGGCGGTTTATGACTGGGCCAATTCCGTATATTCTTTGGTTATTACTTCTACTATTTTCCCAATTTATTATTCTATTCTTACCACAGCTTATGAGAAGAAAGAATATGTGGCAGAAACAAAACAGTGGATTGATGTTCCCGTAAGGCATTTAATCAAAATCTTTGGAAAAGAATACCAGCCGGATGCAGTATACGGATATTCATTAACGATATCATTCTTTATTGTCGTTTTATTGTCTCCGTTTTTATCATCTTTGGCTGACACGATCGGAAATAAAAAATCATTTCTACAGTTTTTCTGCTATCTGGGAGCTACATCCTGTATGGGACTGGCCATGTTTACCGGAATGCACAACGTCTTTCTGGGATTGCTTTTCAGTATTACGGCCAGTGTAGGGTTCTGGGGAAGTTTGGTATTTTATAATTCATTCCTGCCGGATATTGCGACCCGTGATAAGCAGGATGCTCTTTCAGCAAAAGGATATGTTTACGGATATATTGGTTCTGTGGTTTTGGTAGTGATCTGTCTGGTATTGATTCAGGTATTTGCAAAAGGCGCTGCCCAGCAGTTATTGTTCACAAGGATCAGTTTCTTGTTGACCGGTGCCTGGTGGTTTGGTTTCTCACAATACACCTTTAAGCATTTGCCTCAGTTTGGAAATGTTAAAGATAAACTTCCTAAAGACCTCGTTTTATTGAACTATAAAAACTTATTTAAAAAGCATGAAGAGCAAGGTGGCTTCTTTGAGGTTTTTAAAGACAATATGAGCTTTTATAAAGACATTGCAAAGGAAAGTTTCCATGAATTATTTAAAGTGGGAAATGAGCTGTTTAAAGATAAAAACCTGAAATTTTTCCTTTCCAGTTTTTTCTTCTACAGTGTAGGAATGCAGACTATTTTCCTGATGGCTACCTTATTCGGGAAAAGTGAAATCAACCTGGCTCAGGATAAATTGATTGCAACGCTTTTGGTGATCCAGATTGAAGCTATTATCGGAGCTGTTATATTCTCAAGATTATCCAGAAAAATAGGAAACAAAAACGTAATTTCCATCGCCATTGTATTATGGATCATTGCCTGTTTATGGGCATATTTCCTGAATAAAGAAAATCCGACGGTAGAATACCAGTTTTATGGTGTTGCAGCAGTGGTAGGATTAGTGATGGGTGGTCTTCAGGCGATGTCGAGATCTACCTATTCAAAACTCTTACCGGAAGATTCTATGGAGAACACCACATTCTTCAGCTTCTATGATGTATTGGAAAAAATAGCCATTATCATAGGAACATTCATCTTTGCTACGCTTATCGAGCATTTTAATAATATGCGTATTGCGGCGCTCTCCATGACCCTGTTTTTCGCGGCAGGATTGATACTGATCCGATTTCTGAAAGTCAAAGCTTTGAAAGAAAAAGATACTTTATAAAACTAAAAAGACGTTATTTTTAACGTCTTTTTGTATTTTAATACTAAACATATCAATTAATATTTTTAATGAATTAATAACTATTGAAGTAAATTTTTAATAGTTATTGGTTTTTATGAATGATAATGTTTAAATGTTGTAAAAAATTTCAACATTTAATCACTATTGTAGATTTTTTTTGTTTATTTGTATTTGAAAAAAATAATTGAAATGATAAAAAAAATTCTACTTCTTTGCATTCTGCAATGCTTTTTTATAGGTTTTTCTCAACATTTAAAACCGATAGCCCAAAAAATTTCAGAATACCATGATCAAGGTGAAAGCTTTGTCAGATATGATTTATTTGAAGTCAATAAAGCTTCAGGAAAAACGGCTGAATATAAAAGAGCAGCAACGGATATTACAGTTTTGAATGTCAATCAGGATGAGCTTAAAAGGATTATTAAAGACAAACCGGAACTTATAGAAATGTCTTTTCCTTTTGACGGAAACAAACAGATCACAGTTGAGCTTTATAAAAATCAGATTTTTACAAATGATTTTAAAGTGACGACCAATAAAGGTCAGATTGTACAATATACTCCGGGAGTTTATTATCAGGGAATTGTAAAAGGAGACCAGAATTCTGTGGTGGCTTTTAGCTTCTTTAATGATGATATTGTAGGAGTTGCTTCCACTCAGGAGTTGGGAAATATTGTTTTAGGAAAGGTGAAAAACTCAGAGGATTTTGTAAGCTATTCGGAATCAAAATTAACGGGAGTTAATCCGTTTGTTTGTGGAGTAGATGAGTTAAAAGAAAATCAGACCCAGAAAGCATCATACAATCCTCAGACGACAGGTAAAACATTGACACAGAATTGTGTAAGAGTATATTATGAAATTTGTTATCAGCCTTATCTGAACAATAATTCCAATACAACTACGGTAACAAACTGGCTTACTGCAGTCCATAATAATATTGCAACCCTTTATAACAATGATGAGATCAGAGTAGCATTGAGCGAAATTTATATCTGGACTACTCAGGATCCTTATAACGGAACCCCGGGAGGAAACCTTAGCAGCTTCAGAACCAACAGGCCTGTTTTTAACGGTGACCTTGCCCATTTAGTCAATGCACCTGCTACAACAAGCATTGCTTATCTGAACTCATTGTGTACAGGAAATAAATATGCCTATTCGGGGATTTCCCAAACTTATAATAACGTTCCCGTATACTCATGGACTATCCAGGCGATGACTCATGAAATGGGACATAGTTTAGGCTCTCCTCACACCCATGCATGTGCATGGAACGGAAACGGAACTGCTATTGACGGATGCGGTGAGCAGGCCGGTTATAGTGAAGGCTGTACCGGTCCGATTCCTTCTACATCGGTGAAAGGAACCATTATGAGTTATTGTCATTTGATTTCCGGAGTAGGAATCAATTTCAGTAACGGATTTGGGCCCCAGCCTGCAGCTTTGATCAGGAATACGGTAGATGCCAGACCTTGTCTCGGAACTAATTGCACTACTTCCTGTACAGCAACGATTACAGCGATGAGTGTAAATAATATCACCCAGAATTCAGCAAATGCGACATTTACAGACGCTGTCGGAACCTCATGGAAATATAAACTGACAAAAATGGATGGAACACCGGTTTCAACAGGCAATACAAATACCCAGAACCTGAGTTTTACCAACCTTCAGCCTGCTACTTATTACAAACTATTTGTCGGAACAGATTGTTCTGCAGCTTATCAGAGAACACAGGTGTTTTTAACAGATGCCGATTGGTGTGAAGGCCCTTTATTTACTGATACCGGAGGAATTTCTGCAGTCTATGGGAATAATGAAAATATGGTGAAAACTTTCTACCCGGCTTCAGGTGCAGCTTTGACACTTACTTTTACAGAGATGGCTTTGGAGAATGACTATGACTATTTGTACATTTATAATGGTCCGTCTACAGCATCTCCTTTATTCAGCAACGGCATATTAACGGGTAATACTTTACCGGGATCTTTCACTTCTACTCATGCTACAGGAGCTATTACGGTGAAATTTGTTTCTGACCCCGGAGTAACTGAAAACGGCTGGAAAGCCAGCTTCTCCTGTGCTGTTTTAGGAATTGAGGACGCAAATACAAAAGATACTACAGTCCGTATTTATCCAAATCCGGCTAAAAGTGTGATCGTAATCTCTTCCGTAGAAAATCTGAAATCATATAAAATTTTCGATGAAGCGGGAAGACTTGTACTTTCATCATCTTCACTGAAAGGAAATAAACTTGAGGTGAATCTCTCTTCAATTCAGACCGGAAATTATGTGGTTTCTGTAGAAACTGATAAGCAAACGGTAAATAAGAAATTAATAAAACATTAATTCCTCATATTTAAATAAAGCCTGGTATTAATATCAGGCTTTTTTTTGAAGAAAAAAAAATACAATTCGGCTCGAATTTTGCTTATATTCAGCGGAATAATTTTTAAATTTGCAAAAAGATTTATTGTCAAAATGACGAACCCTCTATTTTACGCGAAAATAATTCTGTTTGGAGAATATGGGATGATAGAAGACTCTCAGGGTCTTGTTGTACCATATAGCTTCTACAAAGGAGCCTTAAAATTTTCTGATCTGGATTCTGAATTTGAATTGAAATCAAATCAGCATCTGCACAAATATTCAGATTTTTTGGCTGATCTTAATCTTTCCGGTGATTTTAAACTGAATATTGATCGTTTCAAAAATGATATATCAAACGGACTTTTCTTTGATTCCAACATTCCGCAGGGATATGGAGTGGGAAGCTCAGGAGCTTTGGTAGCCGCAGTTTTTGAGAGATATTCCGTAAATAAACTCAATCCTGAAAATATTTCAAAAGATAATCTTAAGAAACTAAAGGCCGTTTTTGGTGAAATGGAAAGCTATTTTCATGGCAAAAGCTCAGGAATGGATCCTTTGATCTGCTATATGAACCTGCCTATTCTTATCGAAAATAAAGAAAACCTGGACCGGGTTTCAATACCTCAGGGAGAAGAAGGAAAAGGAGCAATTTTCCTGATCGATTCTGGAATGACGGGTGAAACAGGGCCAATGATTCAGATCTTCTTTGAAAAAATGAAGACGGAAGGTTTCCGAAAAACCCTCAAAGAAGAATTTATCCGTTACAACAACGCGTGTATAGATTCTTTCCTTAAAAAAGACATGAATCCATTCTTCAGAAATTTAAAAAAACTTTCCCATTGGGCTTATGAACATTTCCGTCCGATGATTCCCGAAAGTATTTTCAATATCTGGAAAAAAGGACTCGATTCCAATGCCTATTATTTAAAACTCTGCGGAAGCGGTGGTGGTGGCTATATTCTGGGATTTACCAAAGATTATGAAAAAGCTGAAAAAATGCTTGATGGTTTCCATAAAGAAGTAATTTACAGATTCTAAAGGGGTTGGGAATGAATTCTGAAAAAGAAAACTTCCAACAGAAAGACTTTATATCTAAATCTATATTTTACAGATTTTCACAATTTGTGGGCTTTTTACTGGGTGCACGGTTTTTTGTAGCCATTCTGCTCACATTTGCCCTGTATGTATCCACATTTTTCCTGTTCAATCAGGATGAGACCTTCCGGAAATTTGTCTTTGATTTCAAAGTTCACGGGATTATTTTCTGTACCGTATTAACCATTCTTGCAGGCGGTATCATCAATCAGTTTTATGATTTCGAAAAAGATCATATTGTAAAACCATTCAGGATGAGGCTTCAGAGCTTTATTGCACAAAGATATTTTCTATACGTTTATCTGTTTCTGAGCATTATTTCATTGGGAATTGCCTGGATCATTTCACATAAAGTTTTTGCCTTCTTTGTGGTTTATCAGTTTTTTATGTGGTTTTACAGCCATAAGCTGAGCCGCATCTTAATCCTGAATAACCTTACATTTGTAAGCCTCACCTTATATCCGTTTTTCGGAATGATGGTTTATTATGAGACTTTTTCAAAAAAAGTTTTACTGATGGCGGTCTTTCTTTTTCTGATCCTTTTATGTATTGATATTGTAAAAGATATGCTTACAAAAAGTGTGGATAAAGCATTTGGATATACAACTATTCCTAATTTCTTTAATAATAAAACAACCAAAGCCATCATTATTTCGCTTCTGATGATTACCCTGGCGGTTTCCATGAAACTGATTATGAAAACAGGAATTTCAGGATTTATGGCCTATTATTTTTCAGGAGGCCTTTTTGTGATGATTCTTTGTATTTATTTACTTTTAAATTCTTCGAGGAAAAGCAAATTTATTACCTTGAATATTCTGAGATTATGGGTTTTTGTAGGAATTCTTGCCATGCTTTTAAACGGAATTGAAAGTAAATTATAAAAATATTTTTAAAAAGACATTCGTTATTCTTACCTTTGCCCAACTAAATTTAATAAAAAAGAATGCCCATTTTTAACGATACTAAAGTTGCATTTGCAGATAAATCTGATGCCCAATTAAGAAAGGCGTATTGGATGTTTAAAATGATTGAACAGCCTGCACTTACAAGTCTGGGAACTTCTGTTCTTAATTTCACGGTTCATAATAATTTTCCTTTTGTAACGGGGATTGTAAAAAACACTTTGTTTGAGCAGTTCTGTGGCGGCGAAACCCGTGAAGAAAGTATGAAAGTAGTAAAACAGCTTTTCAAAAGAGGAGTTGGCAGTATTTTCGATTATTCGATTGAAGGAAAAGAAGATGAAGAAACTTTTGATGCGGTTTGCAAAGAAATTAAAGATATCGTTAGATTTTCAGTAGGAAATCCGGCTATTCCTTTTATTGTATTTAAACCGACAGCTTTTGGAAGAATAGATCTTTATGAAGCTGTAGGAAAAAATGCAGAACTCACTTCCAGCCAGAAAGAAGAATGGGAAAGAGTGGTAAGAAGATTTGATGAAGTATGTAAACTTTGCCATGAAAATGATAAAAAAGTAATGGTAGACGCCGAAGAAACCTGGATGCAGGATGCTGCAGATCACCTTTGTGAAGAGATGATGGAGAAATACAACAGGGAAAAGCCTATTGTCTGGAATACCATTCAGATGTACAGAACCGGAAGGCTGGAATATATGGAAGAGCATCTTCAGAGAGCCAGAGAGAAGAATTACTTTATCGGATATAAAATTGTTCGTGGCGCCTACATGGAAAAAGAAAGAGCCAGAGCAGAACAAAAAGGATATGCAGACCCGATTCAGCCTGATAAAGAGGCTACCGACAAAAATTACAATGCCGGAATTGATTTTGTGATGAATCATTTAGATAAAGTTTCAGCATTTTTCGGAACCCATAATGAGATCTCTTCAGAGCTTGTAATGGATAAAATGAAAGCTAAATCTCTTGAAACCGGTAACCCGCACGTGTATTTCGGGCAGCTTTACGGGATGAGTGATAACATTACGTTCTACTTATCAGATAAAGGCTATAATGTGGCTAAATATCTTCCGTACGGACCTGTAAAAGATGTTGTCCCGTATCTTACCAGAAGAGCAAGGGAGAATACTTCTGTTGCCGGACAGACCGGAAGAGAATTAGGCCTTATTAAAAAAGAACTGGACAGAAGAAAAAACAAATAAAACTGTTTTATTTCAAATAATAAAAGCTTCACTTTAGGTGAGGCTTTTTTTAGATAGTTTTTATATTGCAAAGAAAATTAAGGATCGACCTATCTAAGATAAGCAAAGTTTAATCTATACAATAGATTTTCAAAAGAATGTTTCATAGCAGCTTTGCTGCTTTTCTTTTGCTTTTCTAAAAATATAGCAGTCGGGTTTTAAAAGCTTTGCGCCGAAAAAAAAATGATGAGTGTAAAATTGTATATAGTTACCTAAATCTAAAAACAAAACTATTGTGTATTGTTTGCAGAATTTTAATATTAAACTTAAAATAGATTTTCTCTTCGCTTAGTTTTAAGTTAAGGTTCAAAACTTTCAAATTTCCCGTTTTCATAAAACAAAACAATCCTTTTTATTTTATTGGACTGATTATCAGAGAATTGATTAATTACTGGATCGTTGTTTTTTTCTAATCGCTGAGAATCGGATATTTTTTTCTCAGCTGTACTTTGTTGCGGTATAACTGATTCTCCAGCACTTTCTTTTGAAGGAATTATTGGGCTTTCCTCAGCTCCGAAATCTTCATCGGTATTCATCATCGTAAATAAATCCGGTAGTGAGGTAGGTTTGGTTTTTTCTTCCTCTAATTTTTCAGGAATGTCATCGGTTTCCGGTAATTCAGATTTCAGCATTTCACCGTCACCATTAACGAGCCAGTCCCAGAGAATCTCAGGGAAACGGGATTTTATTTTTATAATAAACTCTAAAGAAGGTTTATTCCTCCCGGAAGTAATGTGGGAAATGGAAGAGCGTTGTACATCTATCTCATCCGCAAACTCTGAAGGAGTAAGCCTGGAATATTCTATAACTTTTGAAATTCTTTCATTTAAACTCATAAAAAACAAGTTTTATATTGTTTTACAAATGTAAAAATAAAATTTACAATTGCAAAATACAAAAGTAAACAATTGGAAACTTATCCGATATACAAAAGTAAACGATTGAAATTACCTGATAAACAACTATTTATACTGTTGATAAAATTAAAATTGCATTTTTATTAAACAAATTATCCCCAAAAATCATTTTTTAAGAGTTATACTTAAAGTAAAGGATGAGGTGAATGGCCTAATAATAATTTGAAGTGATATAGGTTTAATAAATATCCTGTTCATGCCTGTTTGCATTCATTTTTATAGGTAAAATTCCAATTGTAGAGTAGGAGACAGGCTAAATGACTGATTCTATACATTAAAGTAATAAATCTAATCGAAATAGAACAATATTCACTCCTATAAACAACCATTATCAAGCCATTTTAACATTAAATTATGAATAAGGTGAAATGCTTCATCCGGATCAATTTAATGACAACTTACACCTTTTATTTCAAGTTGCATTGAAGCATAGTTTTGAACTAAATTTCCCGAGTAATTAACAATTTACAATTGTATACTTGTGTAAATTAGTTTGTTCTTGATACTTTTCCACGTTTAAGATTATTACGCTCATTTGAGGATAAACACGAGTTTTTTCACTTAAAGTAAAGTTAAAAATATAATTTAGATGTATTTTATAAAATACTGGTTTATAATTAATTATAACATTTACTTTGAATTATTGTTAATCCACAATTTTATTAACAGACATTCTGTCAATTTACAATGTTTAATATGATTACAAATGTTAATTTTATTTTCTCCATGAAAATGGCTATTTTTGACTCATGTAAATTATTATCTGATGAATTTTGAACAGATTTATTCTCCCAATCCTAACTTCTCTAATCGCTATATTTCCCCTGAAAAATTATTTTCTTACCTACAGACGAATTTCAGCGATTACATTCAGGAGATCGGGAAATCATATTTGGATAAGCCTATTTATAAACTGAGCATGGGAACCGGTAACATCAATGTTCTTGCCTGGTCGCAGATGCACGGAAATGAATCCAATGCTACCCACGCGATGCTTGATTTATTGATAAGCCTTGATAATGCTCCCGAAATGCGTGACGATATATTCACGAAAATCAAACTGGATTTTATCTTTATGCTAAATCCTGACGGATCAGAAAGGTGGACTAGACTGAATGCGGCGGATATAGACCTTAACCGGGATTTTCATAATGAATCGAGCAAGGAAATCAGATTTCTTAAGGATCTTGCAGCTTCTAAAAAATATGATTATGCCCTGAACTTACATGAACAGCGCACGATATTTACTACAGACGGTATTCATCCCGCGACACTCTCCTTTTTGGCACCTTCTGAAAATGTGGAACGAACCGTTACTGAGAACAGGAAAAAGTGTATGGCTGTCATTGCTGATGTGTATAATCATTTAAAGGAATTAATTCCCAATCAGATCGGAAGGTATTCTGATGAGTTTTATCCGACCTCTACGGGAGATAATTTCATCAAAGCCGGAATGCCTACAATTCTTTTTGAAGGCGGACATTTTGTTGATGATTATACCAGAACGGGAACGAGAAAGTATTATACGATTGCCCTGTATTATGCTCTGAAAGCGATGAGCGAATTAAACTCAGATATCACAGGCTGGGAAACCTATCAGGAAATCCCTGAAAACCAGGAAACCCATTATGATGTGGTCTACAGGAATGTGAAACTGAATACAGACCATCATTGCATATTGGATATTGCAGTTCAGTACAGGGAAATAAAAGAAGAAGGAAAAGAGGAAATATCATTTATTCCTTTTGTAATGGAAGTGGGAGATGTGAAGAAAAGAAAAGGCTGGCTGGAAATAGACTGTACAGGGAAGAAATTTGTTTGTGCTACCAAATATCCGAAACTGGATGCGGTTGTAGATTTTAAAATAGAAGATTAGAATTTTTTGTTTTAACGTAAGATTAATTAGCAGCTTAATAAAGCGATATCGCCAACTCTTTGCTTCCTAAAATTACAATATTCCATTAAAACTTTGCGTTTAAAAATTAAATGTATAAAAACAAACTGCTCCTGAAAGTTTATATTTTCAGGGGCAGTTTTATAAGGTATTCAGAATTGATTAATTAACAACCTTAATTCCGTTGGCTACAAATCTGATTTCTTCTTTCGGCTTATTGATTGCATCAATTTCAGACTGAGGTTTTTTAGCGTCCTCAGCATAATGCTTCTGCTCATCGATGGAGATTACTTTTCTTTCAGCATTTCCCTCCAGTACTACATTTTTCCCTTTCAGAGCGGTAGGTACAAAAAATGCATAGTCTTTCATTTTTACGAAAAACTGAGAATCATCTTCAGTCTGGATCGTCAGCCAGCATCCTTTTTTCTCACAAACATCGGTCACTTTTCCTTTGATGGCTACATTTTCAACCTTTTTGTTATCTTTTTTAAGCTTCTTACCTAATTTTTCAACACTGATGGCTTTAGATTCAGCTGAAGAAGCAACACCTGCTCCGTAAGTGTCTCCAACAATAGCGTTTCCTGCCGGTGGGGAAGCTTTTTTCGTTTCTTGTGCAAATGCCAATGTAGAAGCACTTACTGCTACTGCAAATAATATAGCTTTGAATTTCATTTTTAATATTTTTTCCAAAAATACTAATAAATATTGAATCCAAAATCTATAAATACTTGATAAAAAACAGGTCAATTTCTAAATTTTAAACAAAATTAAAAATCAAATGATATTTGTTTATATTTGACCACTCTAAAATAATTATGCAGAAAAAACTAAAACTTTGGGATGCCATTATGCTGGTAATGGGCTCTATGATCGGAAGCGGGATATTTATCGTAAGTGCTGATATGATGAGAAACCTCGGTTCAGGGTACTGGCTTATCATTGTCTGGGTAATTACGGGAATAATGACCGTTGCTGCAGCGATAAGCTATGGCGAGCTTTCTGCCCTGTTTCCTAAAGCAGGCGGGCAATATACTTACCTGAAAGAGATTTTCGGGAAAAAGATGGGTTTCCTGTACGGATGGGGATTGTTTACCGTGATCCAGACCGGGACAATTGCTGCCGTTGCGATGGCATTCGGAAAATTTACAGCTTATCTCATTCCTTCGTTAAATGATGCAGCTCCGCTTTTTCAAAGTGGTGAATTTAAAATTACATGGATACAGATTTTAGCCATTGCAATCATTTTGTTACTGACTTATATTAATACAAGAGGAGTGGAAAGTGGAAAACTTCTACAGAATATTTTTACCGGATCTAAGATTATCGCACTACTGGGACTGATTGCTGCAGGATTTATTTTAGTGGATGTTTCCCATCTGGCTGAAAATTTTAATTTAGGATTTGAATCTTTTAATAACCTTAAAAAAGACATTAGCGGAAACTTCCTGAAAGAAGGTTGGGAACCGATCGGCGGGATGACTTTATTAGGAGGTATTGCAGCAGCAATGGTGGGTTCGGTTTTCAGCTCGGTAGCCTGGGAAAGCGTAACTTTTGTATCGGGAGAAATTGATAACCCGAAGAAAAATGTTGTAAAATCTATGATCTACGGAACTTCTGCCGTAATGATTCTGTATATAGCCGTAAATTATGTTTATCTGAATGCGTTAGACAGGGATTCCATTGCATTTGCAGCAAATGACAGGGTAGCGGTAGCTGCTTCCCAGAATATTTTCGGAAGTGCAGGAACTATTATTATTGCCTTATTGGTGATGGTTTCGACTTTCGGATGTAATAACGGACTGATATTAGCCGGAGCAAGAGTATTCCAGACGATGGCAAAAGATGGAATGTTCTTTAAATCTGCTGTTGATAATAATAAAAACGAGGTACCCGGCAACGCCTTGTGGATGCAGGGAGTCTGGGCTTCCTTATTATGCTTGAGCGGCCAGTACGGAAACCTGCTTGATATGATTTCCTTTGTGATTGTTTTATTTTATATGATTACCGTTTTTGGAGTAATCTATTTAAGGTTCAAACAACCGAATCTTGAAAGGCCTTATAAAACCTGGATGTATCCTATAACTCCTGTTATTTATTTATTAATCGGATCAGGGTTCTGTATCTTACTTCTGATCTACAAACAGCAGTATACATGGCCGGGATTTGTAATGGTTCTATTGGGACTTCCTGTTTATTATTTCATCAATCGGAATAAAAAAACGGATGAACAATAACCTGTTTCTCTGAGAATAAGAAAAATTTAATACATCTGTATTTTTAAAATAATAATTTACGGCTTTCAAACCAGTTTGAAAGCCGTAAATTTTGAATAACATTTTTGTGATCCTATAACTTATTATTTCCTGAAAATGTTTAAATTGGTATCTTGTTTTATGCAAAAGAAACCATGAAATAAAATAAAGAAGTTGATCTATGGACACACCAAATTACAGAATGCCTTTTGTGCCGTCAACATTAATGTCCGAGGGCGGAAGTATAGATACCTGCGATGTGGGAGAAAGTATTGCCCACAATATTATGTTGCTGATAACCACTAAAAAAGGCGAGAACAGATATGATGATAATTACGGAAACGATGTTTGGAACCTGGAATTCGATAATGGAGTTACCAGTGCCGTCTGGGAAAATGTTTTTATTAAAAGCCTGAAAAGACAGATACAGGAATATGAGCCCAGAATTGTACAGCCTCAAATTGAAGCGCACGTACAGCTTGTTGAGCACAGCTACGATACAAAAGAGCATACAGAAATTAAAAAGAAAGTAAGAATTGCGATCAATGCCAAGCTGGAGGCTACGGGAGAACGTTTCGGCTTCTCTACAGAATTATTCCTGAGCCCGATGTCGATCGACTAGATATTTAATTGTAATCAGAATTTATGAATTTAGACCAGAATATATATTCCAAAGAATCCGTAAAAGCAAGAATGCTTCAAAACGCAACCAAAGTCTGGGGATTAAAAAGTCCGCAGTCCCTGGATCCGTTTGTGAAATTATTGATTGATGCATTCAGTACAGAGATTTTTAAAGCGAATAACGAAATACAGACGGTAAATGCCCGCATTTTAGAAAAGCTGGCAAAACTGCTTACTCCGTCTCTTTATACCCATCCCGTTCCGTCACATGCCATAGCTTTTACACAGCCTTATGACTCTTCCGAAGTACTTCTGGAGCATACCGAATTCTTCTTCAGAAAACAGATGACATCAACGGTAAAATCAGAATCGGATAAACAGCTGAACATCCCTTTTACACCTGTAGGAAATGTGAGGATCAATAAAGTTCAGACCTCTGTAATGTTTGTAGGAAATACCTGTTACAGTGTGGATGACAGGCTGAATAAAATCCCCATTGCAAGATTCCAGGGAAAACCTGAAGACTACAGGAAAATAACGATTGGTATTAACGTAAGCAAGTATACGAGTGAAAACTTCCCTAAATATTTAAGCATATTCTGTTCAAATCCAGCATTTGAACATCTGGATTTTGTGTACAAATTATTGCCATACCTTACCGTGACAAGCAACGGAAACCCTTTATTTGTAAGAGAAGGTCTAACTTATCTTAAAAATAACCAGCCGGATGGCTATGAGCAGATGTTCCGTGAGCAGTCTATCAGAACAAAGACGGTTGAAGACATTAAAAGTATTTATCACCATAAATTCATCGAAATCACAGGAATATCAGGAAGCTTATTCTCTGAACCTGGGAAGCTTCCACAAAATCTTGATTTCCTCGGAGGAAGAGAAGATATTGAAAAATATATCGAAGACAAACAATACCTGTGGCTTACTTTTGAGTTTCCACCACAGTTTTCGGCAGAAATTTTAGATAACTTCTCCTTTGTACTCAATGCTTTTCCGATTTATAACAGAGGCTGGAAAAAAACAGAATACAGTCTGGATATCATGGGAAATAATATTCCGCTGGTTACCGATGAAGGAGAACATTTTCTATACGTAGATGAGGTTCAGGACGGAGAAGGCAGAAGATATACGGAAATTCCTTTCACGCCTGCCGATAACTTGAAGAAAGGTCTGTACACGGTAAGAAAAGGTGGAATGGAACGTTTTACGAACAGAAATGCAGTGGATATGATTGCCAACGTTCTCGAACTTACCAGAGACGAAATCGCCGCATTTTCCCTTTTAAACAGGGATAATGTAAAAGGTGTTCTGAGTGAGATGTCTGATAAGATGAAGACCATGGTGCAGAAAGTGAATAATGCGAAGAGAAATATTAAGCAGGAACTGAATTATGTCATCATGGAACCTGTTGAAAAAACAGATCATACCTATGCTTCTTTCTGGGTTACCCATTGTACCTTAGCCAATCATATGCGTCCGGGAACTGAACTTTCCAATCAATTGAAATCACAATCGCTGATACTTCTTACCGAAACGATCGGTGGCGCAGAAGAACAAAAAGGGACAGACAGTATTCAGGCTTATAAATATGCTTTGACGACAAGAGATAAAATCATTTCTCTCGAAGACGTTAAAAACTATTGCAGAATGGTTCTTAAAGATGAACTGAAAGAAGTAAGGGTGAAGAGAGGAACGATGATCAGCAATAAACCCAAAGAAGGATTTGTACGTACCGTTGAGGTGGAGATTGTTCCGCAGAATTATTCTTTTTACGGAAGAGCTTACTGGGAAAATACAGCCAATATCCTTCGGAACCAAATCATATTAAAAGCCATCGACGGAATTGAATATCTTGTGAAGATCACTAATGAAGATGTCGATTTTTAAAGATAAAACTAACACCAAAAATCAAAAAATATGAAAAAAATAATTGTGTTTATATTGGCTCTGTCATTATCATCAGTCAGTATAAGTTGTAAAAAAGATGTAGACAAACTAGGGAAAGCTGTTTTAAATCTTGGCGGAGCAAATGATGCTAACGCCATTATTGATTTTAATAATAATTTTTTAGACTCCTATAAAAGCACTTCAGGACATGTGGAGGGAATCTTAAAATATGCAGATGCAGCCGTTACCAAATCAAAAGGAGGCGATGTAATGATGATGCCTGTCATTTTGAGTTCTATGGATTATACCCTTCAGAAGATTCAGAAGGTACCATCAGGGTTTGGAAAAGACCAGGCTTCCATTGAAACTGATTTTAAAAATTATAAAATTCAGAAAGACAATCTTGAAAAAAAATATGAAGAGCTGAAATCCTATATTAATTCTGAAGATTATAAAGATGATAAAGGAGCAAAGGCGGAAACATTAAAAAAAGAGATCGATGCATCGGCTCAGGCTTTCTTTACTTCAGGAGAAAGCATTGTTACAAAGATCAGGCCGGCTACAGATGCTGCAGAAGAAGTTGTTCTTAAGGATCATCCGATGAAAGAATATATTATCTCTTCCAAAAGCCTGATGATCTCACTGGATTCTGTAATGGATGTGCTCGATAAGCAGGCGCAGGGTCAGTTTAATGAAGCTGAAGCCCAGAAAAAATATGATGAATTTGCCAAAACGGTTGAAAACAATTCAAAATTAGATTTTAATGTTAAAGACCCGCAATACGCCTACAAAAAAACGTTGTTTGAAAATGTCAACAAAAATGCTTCCATATTCTTAGACAGCTACAGAAAATTGATCCGTGATTCCAAAGCAGCGGGCAAAATACCGGAGAACAATCTTCAGGAAATAGATACAGCCTATGATTCGGTACTTAATTCGTACAATTCATTTGTAAAATAAAATACTTAATAAATAAACTATAGAAAGACCGGTAACCCTGTTATCGGTCTTTTTTCTTTTCAGGAAAGCAATTCAGAAAAAGAATGATCCGGATTTATTAAGAATATAACAATAGACATTTTCCATTCATTTTTTAACACAAAAATTTCATAAAATTCCGTAATTTTGCACATTGTGATTTTCAGGTAAGATCACTTCGAATTATGAGTAAATCAACAGACTATATAGAAGTTTACGGTGCACGCGAGCACAACCTTAAAAATATTAATGTCAAAATCCCACGCAATGAATTGGTCGTTATTACCGGGCTTTCCGGTAGTGGGAAATCTTCATTGGCTTTTGATACGATTTTTGCAGAAGGGCAGCGCCGTTATATTGAAACCTTTTCAGCTTATGCACGACAGTTCCTGGGTGGTTTGGAGCGTCCCGACGTAGATAAGATCGAAGGACTCTCTCCCGTAATCGCCATTGAGCAGAAAACAACCAATAAAAACCCACGTTCCACTGTAGGAACAGTGACAGAGCTGTATGACTTCCTGCGTCTTTTGTATGCAAGAGTTTCTGATGCCTATTCACTTTCTACAGGGAAAAAACTGGTAAGCTATACGGAAGACCAGATCCTTGATACCATCAAAGAAAACTATAAAGGCGAAAAAATAATGTTGCTGGCGCCGGTGGTACGATCCAGAAAAGGACATTATCATGAGCTTTTTGTTCAGATGGCTAAAAAAGGTTACGGACAGGCCAGAATTGACGGTGAATTGCAGGATATTGAATATGACCTCAAACTGGACCGTTATAAAACCCACGATATTGATATTGTTATCGACCGTTGGATTATCGGTGAAAACGCTTCCGAAAACAGGATGGAGAAATCACTGAGAACAGCAATAGAAATGGGAGAAGGAATTATCGGAATTCAAAAACTGGGAAGTACAGATATCGAATATTTCTCAAAAAACCTGATGGATGCTGAAACAGGCCATTCATTGGCTTTACCGGAACCGAATACATTCTCATTCAACTCACCGAAAGGAAGTTGCCCGGATTGTAAAGGTTTGGGAACGATAAAAAAAATCAATACCGATTATTTTGTTGATAATCCGAAATTATCAATCAACCAGGGAGCTTTATTACCTCTGGAAGATATAAAATCCAACAAATGGATTATAGCACAGATTAAAAATATTCTTGAAATTTTCGGATTAGGTTTAACGACTCCGATGAAGGATATTCCTGAAGAAGCATTGGATTATATTTACAACGGTTGCCATAAAGAATTCAGTAAAGATCTTAAATATGCCGGAATTACCAAAAAGATAAAGATCAGTTTCGATGGTTTGATTCCTTTTATGGAAGAGATTATTAATGAAAAAGATTTTTATGAAGGTGTTCTTCTGGAAAGACATTTTACGACGGAAGAAACCTGCCCTGAATGTAACGGAACCCGTTTGCAGCCGTCAAGCTTAAGCTTTAAAATTGATGGGAAAAATATTGCTGAGGTTAACGCATTGAGCTTATCCGATCTTAAAGACTGGTTGGCAGATGTAAAAGATAAATTCTCTGAAAAAAATAAAATCATTGCCCACGAGATTTTAAAAGAAATTGAAACCAGGCTTCAGTTTTTATTGGATGTAGGACTTGATTATTTAAGCCTGAGCAGAAGCTCGAAAACACTTTCGGGTGGAGAATCCCAGAGAATACGTCTGGCTACCCAGATCGGGTCTCAACTGGTCAATGTATTGTATATCCTTGATGAACCAAGCATCGGGCTTCACCAGAGAGACAATGAAAGGCTGATCAATTCATTAAAAAACCTCAGAGATATCGGTAACTCTGTTTTGGTGGTAGAGCATGATAAAGACATGATTCTCGAAGCCGATGAGGTATTGGATATTGGTCCGAGAGCCGGA
This sequence comes from Chryseobacterium tongliaonense, assembly GCF_041224435.1. Lineage (NCBI taxonomy): Bacteria > Pseudomonadati > Bacteroidota > Flavobacteriia > Flavobacteriales > Weeksellaceae > Chryseobacterium > Chryseobacterium tongliaonense. The sequence goes on from NZ_JBGFFD010000006.1 coordinate 246,622, forward strand.
AAATTCGGTGGTGAAATTCTTTGGCAGGGAAAACCCAAAGACCTGTTGAAAGCAGATACCATAACGGCAGATTATATCAACGGCAAAAGGAAAATCGAAATCCCGGCTGAAAGAAGAGCCGGAAACGGAAAAAATATATTATTAAAAGGCGCCACAGGAAATAACCTTAAAAATGTAACCCTTGATATTCCGCTAGGAAAATTAGTGGTAGTGACAGGGATTTCAGGAAGTGGAAAATCTTCTCTGATCAACGGGACTTTATACCCGATTCTTAACAAACATTTTTACAGAGCGGTTCAGGAACCTTTACCATATAAAAAAATCGAAGGTCTTGAAAATATTGATAAAATTGTAGATGTAGACCAGACACCGATCGGAAGAACGCCGCGTTCAAATCCGGCAACCTATACCGGAATGTTTACAGACATCAGGAATCTTTTCGCTGAACTTCCTGAAAGTAAGATCCGTGGTTATAAACCCGGAAGATTCTCTTTCAACGTAAAAGGCGGAAGATGTGAAACCTGTCAGGGTGGAGGATTAAAGGTCATTGAAATGAACTTTCTTCCGGATGTTTATGTTCATTGCGAAACTTGTAACGGGAAACGTTTCAACAGAGAAACCCTGGAAGTACGTTATAAAGGAAAATCTATTTCCGATGTATTGGATATGACCATTGATGAAGCGGTAGAATTCTTCCAGCCAATCCCGAAAATTTACAGCAGAGTGAAGACATTGCAGGATGTAGGATTGGGATATATTACAATGGGGCAGCAGTCTACCACGCTTTCCGGAGGAGAAGCTCAACGTATCAAACTGGCGACCGAGCTGGCAAAAAGACAAACCGGAAATACTTTATACATCCTTGATGAGCCGACGACAGGACTGCATTTTGAAGATGTGAAAATCCTGATGGATGCCATTAATCAATTGGTAGAATTAGGAAACTCATTCATCATTATCGAACATAATATGGATGTAATTAAACTGGCTGACCACATTATTGACGTTGGTCCGGAAGGCGGAAAGCACGGCGGACAGATTGTTGCACAGGGAACCCCCGAAGAAATTGTAAAATCTAAGAAAAGTCTGACCGGAAAGTTTCTGAAAAGAGAGTTATAGAAATCAAAGTATAATTTTTTGTCATTTCAGGGAGTTTAAACTTTACATTCATTCTAAGAAAGACAAAAATCAAAAAATAAGGCTGAAGTAATCATTTCAGCCTTTGTTTTTTATCCGGTTCATTTTTGATTTTATTATAGATTCTTTCAATATGCTCCCAATAATCTTTACACATCCATTTGTATATCGAATAATTGGCTTCGACAACAAGATGGGTAAATTGATTTTTTGTGTTAAGACGCTTTGTAATGGTTTCAGTTAACCATTCTTCTTCAAAACCCGTCCATTGACCATCGGCTTTCAGTAAATTAGGCTGAAGAACAGGGAATACTTCATACTTATTGATGGTTTTTATTTCTTCCAGCGTATAAGGACTATTAAGAAAGATTTCGGCAATATATTTTAAATCCGTTTCCTGTAGCTCCGTATCAAGATAAAATTCGGAAAGAGCCAGCCAGACAGGTGTCCGTTCTTCAATAAGTAGAGGTTTATGCATACAGGCAAATGGATTATTAGTTTTTATCAAAAATAATAAATTTTTTGGTTGAACGAATAGTAATCTAAAAAAGGCTGTTTTATATGAATATTGTTTGTTTTGACCTTCATTTTTTAATCTCCAATGTTAAATTTTCAATTATTTTAAAAATTTATTTATCTGATAATCAGATCATTGTGTTTTAATGTTAACTCAATGTTAACTCAATGTAAAATTAATATGAATTATTTTATATATCTTTGGTCATAGAAATAGTAAATAAATTTAATATAACATTTAAAACCAAAGAGTTATGAAAAATAAAATTCAAATATTCGTTGCTTCACTTTTCGTTTTCGGCTGTATGGCTGTTGTTAACACAGCTAAAGCTCAAACTACAAATAATAATACCATTCAGGAAGTACAGTTGAATAAGAATGATGCTTTCAGTGAAATAAGAAATCTTCTGATGGCTAATTTTGATTTCACCAATTCTGATTATAAACAAGGTATTGTAAACTCAGAAGTGAAGTTTGAAATTGCAGAGAACGGGAAAATTGTAAACGTGCATTCTAAAGGGGATTGTAAAAACGTAAGCAAAGAAATTGAAAATGTTTTAAGCCACCTTCAGTACAAAGTAGACGGCAGCAAAATTAATGACAATATGATTGCTTCAACGTATGTAATGCCGGTAAGAGTGGATATCAATAACAGATAATATTCATACGATCTTTTATAAAAAAGTCATTCAGATTATTTTGGATGACTTTTTATTTTGTAGAGTCTTAACTGTAAATAGTGAAAATTTTAAATATTAAACTGTAATAAATTATAATAAATTCCGTTTTATATTTATCAAACCATAAATTAAAACGATATGAAAAATTTAAAGAAACTAAACAAAGAAGAACTGAAAGCAGTAAATGGTGGTGCACCTAAAAAATACTGCGTATACTGTGAATGGATGAATGCTGTAGTATGCAGTGAAGTTCCGATTTCTCAATGTCCTTAAAAATGTAAAGCTGCCGAAAAGCAGCTTTTTTTATTCTTCAGCTCCTGATATAAAATCGTTTAAACTTGCTTTAAGAGTACCGGAGCCGTTGATCGTATCAAATTTGATATTGTCAATTCTCCAGCCTTCACCGGAAACATTGATGAGCTGTACAATATCAGACCATCGGGTATCAGGGAAATTATTGTTTTCAAGATCAACCGTAACGTTTGCGCTCAGCGGTTTACTGTTTTCCTTTACCTCAATCGATCTTATTTTGTAAGCCGTAAATCCTTCATACAAACCTGTAAAGATTGATCCTTCCAGTAAGAGAGGCTTATCCGTCGGATGATTACTTTTCTTTACCTTTTCAATATCAGCTTTTGAGACAGCTACAGCTTTCTGAATTACTTTCCCGAGATCCGGTGAAAACAGGTCTTTCGAAATAGTTTTCTCATAAAGGACATCACTGGATTTACCGTAAGTAGCATAAAATGTTTTTAATTTTCCGGTAATTTCTTCCGAATGATTGTCTTTCTTTATACAACCGGTGAACAGCAAAAGAATACCTGAATAAAGAATTAAATGTTTCATAGGTGTGTTTTATTTTAAACGTAAAATTAATACATTTGATATATAAATAAACTATTGTGAATCCTATTCTTGATGTAGTTGTTCGCTCGCTCTGCGTTTATCTTTTCATGGTCATCGCCATCCGTCTCTTTGGTAAAAATCAGCTTTCCCAGCTTAATGCCGGAGATGTGGTTTTACTATTGCTTATTTCCAATGCCGTACAGAATGCCATGGTGGGGTCGGATACTTCATTACAGGGTGGGCTTGTTGCCGCTTTGGTCCTTTTTGTGGCTAATTTTATTTTAAAAAGGCTGATGTTTTCTAACCGTGCTTTTGAAACCTTTATGGAAGAAGATCCTGTGATTTTAATCCGGGATGGAGTGGTAGATCAGAAAGCTTTAAATAAAGTGAAAATTACCAAAGATGAGCTGGAAGAAGCCATCAGAGAACACGGAGTTGAAAAGATTGAAAGTGTAAAATTATCTGTACTGGAAGTAGACGGGAATATCAGTGTGGTATCCGAAGATGAAACCAGTAAACAAACCCATTACTCAAGAATAAAAAGAAAGAATAAAAGAAAATATCATTAAATACAATGAATTACGAGATAAGAGAAATGCTTCCGGGTGATGAAGCACGTGTTCTGGAAATATTCAAGCAGGGTATAGACAGTGGAATCGTTACTTTTGAGACAGAAGTGCCCAATGCCGAAGTATGGGATATGGAATTTTTCAATGACTGCAGATGGGTGCTCGAAAATGAAAATAATGAAGTGATCGGATGGAGCGCCCTGAAACCCGTGAGCAAACGGGAGTGTTATAAAGGAGTGGCAGAAGTAAGCATTTATTTCGATAATAATTACCAGGGCTTGGGTTTGGGTTCGGTTTTGCTTAAAAAGATGATTTTGGATAGCGAAAACCACGGATTCTGGACATTACAGTCTAATATCTTCCCTGAAAATGAAGCCTCAATAAAATTTCATCAGAAAAACGGATTCAGAACAGTAGGCGTTCGTAAAAAAATAGGAAAGCTGAACGGAGAATGGAAAGACCTGATCATGTTTGAAAGAAGGAGTGAAACGGTGATGTGAGTTTTTAGTTTTTAGTTGAGAATTAATAGTTGAGAGAAAAAAAATAAAGAATCAGGATTTAAACTACAAGAATCAGCTGTTTAACCATAAACTTCCATCCTCCATCTTCCCGCATCCTACCTAAACCTTTAATCTAACTTCCAGCTTCCAATCTCTAAATTCTATTTTGGCATCAACCTTGTTTATTCTCATACAGAATTTTTGAAAAAATGAAAATATGAAAGGTTTGATTAAAATGGCCGGAGTTATGGCGGTATTGTTGTTGATGGTATCATGTGTAGTGCATGAGTACCATGGAAGAAGGTTACCACCGGGGCAGGCTAAAAAAGTGTATGGCGGAAGTGCGAGATATTATGCACCTGGCCAGGTGAAAAAGAGATATTACTATTATGACAAAAGATATGATGATGATAAGCACAGAGGAAAAGGTCATAAAAAACATCATAGAGATTAAAAAATGCTATAAAAAAGCCCTGAGTCATCAGGGCTTTTGCTTTTATATATCTAAAACCTGGATTTTTTAGGATTCAGGAAAGTATTGAAAATCATTACTTTTTGACCGAATTTCTTCTCGATTATTTCGGCGATATTCACGAGCTCACTTTTAATAAAATCTCTTCGGAGGTCTTCATTATCAAAAATTAAAAGCAGATTATAATTTTTACCTTCCTCGATATAATCACTGTGTACTTCGGAGAGGATGTATTTGTTTACATCCATCAGGTTCTCCGTCATCAGAACCAGGGTTTCGTCAATATAATTTTCCCAGTCTTCAATATTGTCTTGGGTGCAGTGGAAAGTTATACTTAATACGCTCATATTTTATGAATTTTTAAGATTTTGTGGATAAATTCTGGGGCAAAAATCGGCAAATTTTTCGTAAATTAGCCCGTTAATTAAAATCAGAAATAAATAATTTTCAGACTCACAGCTAAAGGTCTGGCTATCATTATAATAAAATTTGTTTATGCAAAAAGAAGGAGAAAGACTGATTCCTATCAACATTGTTGATGAAATGAAGTCATCTTATATCGATTATTCGATGTCGGTTATCGTTTCAAGAGCGTTACCTGATGTAAGAGATGGCTTGAAACCCGTTCATAGAAGAGTGCTTTATGGTATGTATGGATTAGGGGTTTTTTCTAATAGAAAATATTTAAAATCTGCGAGAATTGTTGGGGACGTTTTAGGTAAATACCACCCGCACGGAGACTCCTCTGTATATGATGCAATGGTGAGAATGGCCCAGGATTGGAGCTTGCGTTATCCGCAGGTTGACGGTCAGGGTAACTTCGGTTCAATGGATGGTGACCCGCCTGCAGCAATGCGTTATACCGAAGCAAGATTAAAGAAAATTTCTGATGATGTTTTATCGGACCTTGACAAAGAAACTGTAGACTTTCAGAATAACTTTGATGACAGCTTGACGGAACCTACCGTTCTTCCTACAAAAATTCCAAACCTTTTAGTAAACGGAACCTCAGGGATTGCTGTAGGGATGGCAACCAATATGGCGCCGCATAATTTATCGGAAGCGGTAAATGCAATTACGGCTTATATCGATAATAAAGACGTTACGATTGACGAACTGATGCAGCATATCATTGCTCCGGACTTTCCGACAGGAGGGATTATCTACGGATATGACGGAGTAAGAGATGCTTTCCATACCGGTAGAGGCAGAGTAGTTCTCAGAGCTAAAGTAAACTTCGAGGAAATAGGAAACAGGAATGCAATTATTGTCACTGAAATTCCTTATCAGGTTAACAAAGCTGAAATGATTGCCAGAACTGCCGAGTTGGTGAAAGATGAGAAAATTCCGGGAATCTACGAAATAAGAGATGAGTCGGACAGAAAAGGTCTTCGTGTCGTTTATGAACTGAAAAACGATGCAATCCCTAATGTTGTCCTTAACTTATTATACAAATATACATCGCTGCAGACTTCTTTTAGCGTTAACAATATCGCTTTGGTACATGGAAGACCTGAGCAGTTGAACTTAAAAGATATCATTCATCACTTTGTAGAGCACAGACACGAAGTAATCATAAGAAGAACTCAGTTTGAGCTTAAAAAAGCAAAAGAAAGAGCTCATATCTTAGAAGGTTTCATGAAAGTGATCGGTACCCAGGATTCCTTGGATAAAGCGATTTCTATTATCCGTCACAGTGCAAATCCACAGGCAGCTAAAGAAGGATTGATCACAGAATTTGACCTTTCTGAAATCCAGGCTCAGGCTATCCTTGATCTTCGTTTGGCTCGTTTAACGGGTATGGAACTTGATAAGATCCGTGATGAGTACGATGCGATCATGAAGGAAATTCAGAATTTGGAAGATATCTTAGCCAATGAAAGCAGAAGATTCCAGATTATTAAAGATGAATTAGCTGAAGTTAAAGAAAAATATGGTGACGAAAGAAGAACCGAAATAGACTACTCAGGAGGAGAAATGTCAATTGAAGACATTATTCCGAACGAAGCTGTGGTTCTTACCATTTCTCACGCAGGATACGTTAAGAGAACCTCGCTTTCAGAATACAAGATTCAGAGCAGAGGAGGGGTTGGAAACAGAGCGGCTACAACGAGAGATGAAGATTTCCTTGAGTACATCGTTTCGGCTACCAACCACCAGTATATGCTGTTCTTTACAGAAAAAGGAAGATGTTACTGGTTAAGAGTATTTGAAATTCCTGAAGGGTCTAAAACCGCTAAAGGAAGAGCAGTACAAAACCTGATCAACATTGAGCCGGATGATAAGATTAAAGCCTATATCAGAACCAACAACCTGAAAGATTCCGAATATGTGAATCAGATGAGCGTTGTAATGGTAACTAAAAACGGAACGATCAAGAAAACATCACTTGAAGCCTACTCAAGACCGAGAATAAATGGAGTAAACGCTATCGAAATCAGAGATAATGACCAATTGTTGGGTGCATACCTTACAAATGGAAATTCTCATATCATGATTGCTACTAAAAACGGTAAATGTATCCGTTTCCCTGAAGAAAAAGTAAGAGAAGTAGGTAGAGGATCTATCGGGGTTCGTGGAATCAGCATGGAAGAGAATGATGAGGTAATTGGTATGATTGTTGCGAATGATCTTGAAAACGAAACAGTTTTAGTAGTCTCTGAAAAAGGATATGGTAAGAGAACAGCTGTTTTAGACTATAGAGAAACCAACAGAGGAGGAAAAGGAGTTATCACCCTCAACATTACCGAAAAAACAGGACATCTGATTGCTATTCAAAACGTAACAGATGAAGACGGATTGATGATTATCAATAAATCCGGTGTGGCGATCCGTATGAATATGGATGAAATGCGCGTAATGGGTAGAAATACACAGGGTGTAAGAATGATCAACCTTAAGAAAAATGACGAAATTGCAGCCATTGCAAAAGTAGCCATGGATAAAGAGGTGGAAGAAGACTCTGAAGAAACTGAAGAAGGAACGGAAACTATAGCTGATAACCAGGAAAACAATGCAGTACCTCAGGCGGAAAATGAAAATCCGGCAGAGGAAACTGAGAATTCTGATTCAGAAGAATAACATTGTACAATTAATTATAAAATAGTGATTATGAAAAAGCTAATTTTAAGTATAGCGATCATTTCTTCAGCTTTTGTTTTCGGGCAGAACAAAGATGCGAATGCTCAGCTACAAGAAGCTAACAAAGCAGCTATGGATGCATATAATGCAAAAAACTATGCTGTTGCGGCTCCAAAGTTTTTAGAAGTGTATAACTTATTAAAAACAAGCGGACAGGATGAAAAGGTATATATGTATTATGCAGGCCTTAACTATGCTTTGGCAAATAACGTTGACGAAGCTATTAAAATATATACTGACTTAATCAATTCCGGGTATACAGGAGTTCAGACAAACTATACCGCAAAAGAAAAGAAAACCGGTCAGGTTACTACTTATGACAAAGCTACCTGGGAAATGTTGAAAAAATCATCAGATTATTCTGATTTCAAGACAGAACAGACACCAAGTGTAGAATCAGATCTGTATGAAACACTTTCTACATTGCTTTTAAATGCTAAAAAGAATGATGAAGCCGTAGCAATTATTGAAAAAGGATTAGCTAAATACCCTAACAATGCAAAATTAAAAGAATACCAGAGTACAGCTTATTATCAGTCTGGAAATACAGATAAATTTGTTGCGACTTTAAAAGAGCAGTTGGCTAAAAATCCTAATGACGCTACCAATTGGTATAACTTAGGCGTAATGCAGTCTAAAAACCCAGCAATGGCTGCTGATGCAGAAGCTTCTTTCAAAAAAGCAATTGAACTGAAGCCTGATTTTTCCAACGCATACCAGAACCTGGTTTATGCAGTGATCGGTGACGATGAAAAAGCCGTTAGCGAAATCAATACCCTTAGAAAAACCAAGCCGGATGATGCTACCAAGCTTATCGAAGCCAGAAAAGAAAGATTCAACAAATCTTTACCTTATGCTGAGCAATGGTATCAGGCTATGCCCAATGATGTGAATGCAGTTTCTATGTTAAAAGAGATTTACAGCATCACTAAAAATACGGCTAAAATGAATGAAATGAAAGCTAAAGAAGCTGAACTTCAGGCAAAACAGCCAAAATAATTTTCAGGAAATTGAAATAAATATAAAACCGGAGCAATTTTGTTCCGGTTTTTTTATGTCCCGTCAGTTCAAATATTTCTAATAATAAAATGAAGAAAATATACAAGAGGCTTTTGATAAACAAGGTAAATTTAATTGACTCCTTTAGAGTAAAAAGAATCTAATGCAAGACAAGCTTAATACTCTTAATTCCTTCATAAAATCTTAATGGTTTGAAATCAGATTTTAAATTAAAAACACCAGGTATTTTTCCAATTATTATCATCAAAAATCAATGTTAAAATTCTTTGTAATTCCGTATCTTTGAGAAAAATTTTTACAAAAATGATCGAGTGGAAAACTGCCAAAGAATACGAAGATATTACCTATAAAAAATGTAATGGTGTAGCAAGGATTGCCTTCAACAGACCGGAAATCCGTAACGCTTTCAGACCCAAAACTACTTCAGAATTATACGACGCTTTTTATGATGCCTATGAAGATTCTTCAATAGGTGTTGTTTTGTTATCAGGAGAAGGGCCAAGCCCTAAAGATGGTGGCTGGGCATTTTGCAGCGGAGGTGATCAGAAAGCCAGAGGACATCAGGGATATGTAGGTGAAGACGGAAGACACCGCTTGAATATTCTGGAAGTTCAGCGTCTGATCCGTTTTATGCCGAAAGTCGTAATCGCAGTTGTTCCGGGTTGGGCTGTAGGTGGCGGACACTCGCTTCATGTAGTGTGTGACCTTACTTTAGCGAGCAAGGAACATGCTATTTTCAAACAGACTGATGCCGACGTTACAAGCTTCGATGGTGGTTATGGTTCCGCTTATTTAGCAAAAATGGTAGGGCAGAAGAAGGCCCGTGAAATTTTCTTTTTAGGGAGAAATTATTCCGCTCAGGAAGCTTTGGATATGGGAATGGTTAATGCCGTAATTCCCCACGAAGAATTAGAAGATACCGCTTACGAATGGGCTCAGGAAATTTTAGCAAAATCACCGACTTCCATCAGAATGCTGAAATTCGCAATGAATTTAACCGATGACGGAATGGTGGGCCAACAGGTATTTGCAGGAGAAGCAACACGTCTGGCATACATGACGGAAGAAGCAAAAGAAGGAAGAAACGCATTCCTTGAAAAAAGAAAACCTGACTTCGGGGAAAATCAATGGATATCATAAATATTGTATGGATGTATTTATGTAAAAAGTATTAATGATTTTAGCATTACTTTGTCATTTTACATGAATACATTTTACATGAATACAAGAAGATTAATATGAAAGATTGGATAAAAGCCGCAAGGCTGAGAACACTGCCGCTTTCTTTAAGCGGAATTATTATGGGGGCTTTCATTGCCAAATGGAGGTTATACGGCGAAGGCGGAATCTGGGACTGGAAAATTTTTGCACTGGCTCTTTTGGTTACTTTATTGTATCAGATACTGTCAAACTATGCCAATGATTATGGTGACGGGATAAAAGGGACCGATACCAAAAGAAGCAGCGAAGCGGAGGCAAGAGCAGTCGCATCAGGGAAAATTACAGCCGGGCAAATGAAAAATGCGGTGATCCTTTTTTCAGCATTGTCTTTTGTGGCAACCATTGCCTTGCTGTATGTAGCTTTCATTCCGGAATATATGAATGAATTTTATGTTTTTATAGGATTGGGAGTTGCAAGTATTTTAGCGGCAATCGGCTACACAGTAGGTAAAAAACCTTACGGATATATGGGATTGGGAGATCTTTTTGTATTTATCTTCTTCGGTCTGGTTTCCGTATGCGGAAGTTATTTTCTGTTTACCAAAACATTCAGCTGGGATATGTTGCTTCCGGGAACGGCAGTCGGAATGCTGAGTATGGCGGTTCTTAACCTTAACAACATGAGGGATATTGAAAGTGACAGGTTAACGGGAAAGCATAGTTTTGCACTGAGATTAGGTTTCAGAAATGCAATGATCTATGAAATGATCCTGTTACAGCTTCCATTGATCCTGATTCTGATATTTTTAGGTTTAAACGGATTCATACAGTCTCAGAATTACTATGTTTTCATCGTAATGATCCTGTTGATCCCGTTTGCAAAACTGAGAAGAAAAATAATGGCTGTAAAAGAACCCAGAGAATTAGACCCCTTCCTGAAGCAGGTAGGAATTCTTACTTTCATGATGGCAGTTCTTACAGCAATCGGACTTAATTTTTTTAACTAAATCATTTCAATTATGAGCTCTACCATCTACGTTGAAGCGCAAATGCTTATCAGAAAACCGGTTGAAGATGTTTTTGAAGCATTTATCAATCCTGAAATCACTACTAAATTCTGGTTTACAAAATCTACCGGAAAATTAGAAGAAGGCAAAACCATTACCTGGGAATGGGAAATGTACGGGGTGAAATCTGAGGTAAAAGTTAACCGGATTGTCCCGAATCAGCTGATAAAAACAGTATGGGGCGAGCCTGAAAGCAATGTAGATTACGAATTCAAAGAGATGGAGAAAGGAACCCTGGTTGTTATTAAAAGTTATGGATTTACCCGGACAGGAGAAGACCTGCTAAAAACAGTAAATGATAACACCGGCGGTTTTACCACTGTTTTAGACGGCTGTAAAGCCTATTTAGAACATGGAATTAATTTGAGATTAATTGAAGATAAATTTCCACAGAAATAATGATTTTTTCAATATCTAAACTTAGCTAAGTATTGACGCCTTTGCGAACTTAAAAACAATATAAATTGTTAAAAAACTTTGCATTTAAAATAAAAATAAACTAAAAATGAAAATACAATTCTTAGGACAAAACTGTTTTTTGTTTACCTATAAAGACAAAACTATTTTGTGTGACCCGTTTTACAACTATCAGAAAGAGCAGTCGGGATTTGATATCTCTGCTCAGAAAATTGATTATATCCTGTTGACTCATGCTCACGGAGATCATATTGCTGATGTGGATGAAGTATTGCAGCATCATCCTGATGCTACCGTAATCGGGGTGCCGGAAGTATGCGCTTACTTTAAAAGTGCAAAAAATAAAGATGACGTGAACTTAGGAGGATCGGCAAAAATCGACGATCTTAAAATTTCTATGGTACCGGCTCACCACACGAGTTCTTTCCCGGATGGAAGCTATGGAGGCGTTCCTGTGGGATATATTTTCAGGTTGCCTGAAGGTAAAAACATGTATTTGGCCGGAGATACCGGCGTAATGGCTGATATGGAACTGTTCCCGAGATTATACGGAAATATTGATCTGTCTATTTTACCGATCGGAAGCCACTATACCATGTGCCCGAAAAAAGCATCTTTTGCCGCTGCAGAATTATTAAAAACGCCGAAAGTTATCGGATGCCATTTTGATACTTTCCCTGCTATAGAAATCAATCATGAAAGTGCTTTGAAGCATTTTGCCGATAAAAATGTAGAACTTATCCTACCTAAACTAGGTGAGGAGTTTGAATTTTAATTAACGAAAAAGGTAATTTGAAAATTCGAATAGATATGTTGAAAAGTATGGAAACAAAAAAAGATAATTATCAAATTACCTTCAATTCTTATCAAAAAAAATGGCAAGCGATCTACATCACACCGCTACAACCGATTACCTTTGCTGCGTTCCCACCCTGGAGGGTTCTCAGGAGCTGGTTGTGTAGGACTTGCCGGTGCAAAGATAGGAATTAATTATAAACTTGAAAATAAAATCAAAGAAAAATAAACTGAAAAATCCTTTACCAGAGCTAAATTACTGAAATTTAGACTGATAATTTTTCAAAATTTTTCTAAAAAATTAAATATGACGAAAAGTCCATCCACCTTAGGAATTATACTGTTTATCGCTACTATGATCGTTTTTTTCGTAGTATATTACTTTTTCTCCGGAATCAATTATTTTGATATATCTCTCAAAATGAACGCGTTTGTTCTTCCGGTTTTATATGCGGTCACGGCTTTCTGGTCCGTAAAATCTTATTGGAACAACCACAGAACGGTAAGTTTCAGACAAGCTTTCAAAAGAGCTTTTGTTCCCATGTTTATTGGTGGGATTCTTTCAATTTTCAGCATCTATTCATTCTTAAATTTTGTTGATACAGACGCTAAAAAATTATTAAACTACCAATATGTTCAGAGACAAAAATCAGAGCTGGATAAAGAATATCAATCAGCCCGAAAAATTTTAAAACATCAAAAAGACATTGATGAATTAGACCAGAAATATAAAGAAAGAGTGGTAAGCTTTTCTCCTGAAGCTGTTAAAGGTAAAGATATGCTTACGGCAAGTCATTTTTCAGGATATTTTGCCGCAATTCTTATATTTTACGTAGTTTTGTCCCTGTTTTTCGGAGCGTTTTTCAGAACAAAAACAATACATCCGGAAGCAATCAATCAAGAATAAATTTTATTAATTTTAAATGAATCTATCTATAATTATTCCGTTGCTTAATGAAGAAGACTCTCTGGAAGAGCTTTTTTCAAGGATTAATACGGTCTGCAATACCAGCAATTTATCATATGAAGTGTGGTTTGTAGACGATGGAAGCACGGATTTGTCGTGGAATATTATCGAAAACCTGAAGATTCAGTATCCTCAGATCCACGGAATTAAATTTTCCAGAAATTACGGAAAATCTCAAGCTTTACATGCTGCTTTTGAAAGAGCAAACGGAGACGTAATCATCACAATGGATGCTGATTTACAGGACTTTCCTGAAGAAATTCCCGAACTTTACAATATGGTGGTTCAGGATAATTACGATATTGTTTCAGGCTGGAAAAAGAAGCGTTTCGATAATGTAATGACGAAAAATGTTCCTTCAAAACTGTTCAATGCAGCAGCAAGAAAAGTTTCAGGCGTTGAGCTTCACGATTTCAACTGCGGATTGAAAGCTTATAAAAAACAGGTTGTAAAATCCATTGATGTATATGGAGACATGCACAGATATATTCCGGTTTTGGCTGCCAATGCAGGTTTCAGAAGAATTACCGAAAAAGAAGTGAAGCACCAGGCAAGACCTTACGGAACTTCAAAATTCGGAACGGAAAGATTTATCCGGGGTTTCCTTGATCTGGTAACCCTTTGGTTTGTAAGTCGTTTTGGCGGAAGACCTATGCATTTCTTCGGAGCAGTAGGAACCCTTATGTTTATTTTCGGTTTTCTGTCTGCTCTTTGGTTAGGAGTTTCAAAACTGATTGACGTTTCAAGAGGAATTTACGGACATCTGATTACCAATAATCCCTGGTTTTATATTGCCTTAACCATGATGATTATGGGAACCCTTCTTTTTGTAGCAGGATTCTTAGGCGAAATGATTATCAGAACAAATAGAGAACATAAAAATTATAATATCGACGAAGTGATTTAACCATGGAGAATAATTTACCCAAAATTTATTCGAAAAGGGCAATTTTAGGCTTTTCTATTTTTCTGTCAGTTCTTTTTGGCGGAGTTCTTTTATATCAGAATTTGATTGATGTTAAAAAGAAAAAAGAAGCTTATATTGTTTTAGGAACTTCTGTTGTACTAACAATCATTACAATAATTCTTGGTAGTTTTCAGGAAAATCCTAAAAGCTCCTATGGTTATTTATGCGGTTTATTGGGAGGATGTTTACTTTCTTACTATTTTGTTCCGAAGTATTTTCCGAATGAAGAGCAATATCCCAGAAAACCTTTGTGGAAACCATTGATAATAGCAGTGATAATTGTTGCTGTTTTTATGGGGCTTATTATTTATGGTGGAGCTTTAGAGAATACTTAAATATTGTGATATTTTATGAGTAAAAAGAGTTGTTTAAACTGTGGCCATAGAATCTCCGATGAGTTTTGTCCTCATTGCGGACAGAGATCTGACACCGCAAGAATAACTCCGCACTCTTTGATGACCAGTGATATTCTTGGGTCGATCTGGCATATTGAAGCAAGGTTTTTCCGGACCATAAGGCATATTCTGTTTGGCCCCGGAAAGATGGCCATGGATTACATTGCAGGAAAAAGAATTAAATATTATAATTTATTTTCATTACTGCTGATCCTGTTTGGTTTCAATGTGCTGGCCTTGCATTTTTATCTGGATATGGCTTCTATAGACATTCATAAGGAAAATTCAGATATTATAAACTTCTTTTCCAAATATTCCAAAGCAAGTTTATTAGGATTACTGCCAATTATGGCTTTGAATGCATGGGCACTTTTCAGGAGTGTAAAATTGAACTTTGCTGAGCACATCATTATAGCAGTGGTCAGTCTTTGCGGAATTCTGATGATACTGCTCGTGGATGATGTCATAAGCATTATTGGGTTGTACCGTCCGTTACTGAAAATTACAGATATCATAGACAAAATTTTAATTGTTTGTTGTATTTTATTTCCGGCTTTTACTTATTTTGACGCTTTTAGAAATTCTTATTCAAGATTTGGATTGATCTGGAGAATTGCTGTACACTCTCTGTTAATACTTGCAGAGGTGATCATAATTAGTTTAATTTTTTATAAAATATTTTAAATTTCAATGAAAAATATATTTTACATATTCATGATTTTTTCGCTTATTTCCTGTGGTAAAATTTCTCCCAAAGGAAATATTGAAAATAAAGAAGTTCCTGTTGAGAATTTTAAAAATGTATTTTTAAAAGGGAAGTTCAGGGCATTTTATGTAAGAGGTTCCAAAAACATGGTCAGTGTAGAAACCTATCCCAATATTTATAAAAACCTGGATATTGAAGTAAAAGATGATGGATTATTCATTACCGAATCAAGAGAGACAAAAGGGGTGGATTTTTATAATATTACCATTTACTCAAAATACAGTCCTGAAAAAATAAGCATTTCAGATTCAGCAGAAATGAACATTTCGAGTGAAATAAAAACCGATAATTTTAGACTGAATTTAAAAAATAACGCTACTTTTATGGGATCGATCAATACGAGAAGGGCGGAAATTGAGATGCTGAACAGGAGCAGGGCAAATTTTATAGGTCAAACTAAAGACGCGGTGATTAAAATCTCTGATACAGCAAGTTTAATAGCTCCTTACTGGAAAATTACGAACCTGAATATAGATTCAAAAAACGGGAATTATGCAGAAGTTAATGTAAAAGACTCATTAAAAGGGAATGTAAAAAATACTGCAAAATTCTTGTATTATAATGATCCGATCCGTGCCTTTAAAATTGATAAAACAACTCGTGTTGAGAATAAAAAACTAGATTAGGAAAAAGGCTGGGGGAGGGAAGCTGGATGATAGAAGGATTAAAATACATCAATAAATGATGACAAAAATAGTAATCTATGAGTTTCAAATTTGAGAAATTAATTATCTGGCAGAAATCTATGGTTTTTGCAGAAAATATTTTTAATTTGTCTCAAAATTTTCCGAAAGATGAAGTTTTTAATATAACATCACAGATTAGAAGAGCTTCTGATTCTGTTGCACTTAATATTTCTGAAGGAAGTATTTTACAGTCAAAATTGGAATTTAAGAAATTTTTAGGATACTCAATTCGTTCTTTAGCTGAAGTGGTAACTTGCTTATATAAAGCGAGAAATAGAAACTACATCTCAGAAGAAGATTTTAATAAATTATATAATGAAAGTTATAGTCTTATAAATCAGATTATAGAATTTAGAAACCAAATAAAAGAATAATAAGGCAGGAAGCCTGAAGTTTAAAGCTGGAAGACTTCCGGCCTCCATCTTCCAACTCCCAGCCAAGATACAAAATACAGATATGACAACATTAGAAAAAGCAAAACTTTGGTTAAGCGATACATTCGATAAGGAAACAAGAGATGCTGTGCAGGTATTGATTGACAGCAATTCCCCTGATCTTGAAGATTCTTTTTACAGAGAACTGGAATTCGGAACAGGAGGGATGCGTGGTATTATGGGTGTAGGAACCAATCGTTTAAATAAATACACCTTAGGCCAGGCTACACAGGGACTTGCAAATTATATGCTGAAGCAGTTTCCTAATGAGGAAATTAAAGTTGCCATTGCTTATGACGTTCGCCACAACTCAAAAGAGTTTGGAAAATTAGTAGCTGATGTGTTAACGGCCAACGGAATTAAAGTTCTTCTTTTCAAAGATCACAGACCAACTCCTGAATTGTCATTCACTGTGCGTGATAAAAAATGCAACGGAGGAATTGTTTTAACGGCTTCTCATAATCCACCTGAATACAACGGGTATAAAGTATATTGGAATGACGGGGCGCAAATTGTACCGCCTCATGATGAAGCGATCATTAACGAAGTATATTCTGTAAAATTCGATGAAATTAAATTCGACGGAAATGATGATCACATCGAATGGGTAGGACCTGAACAGGACGATGTTTATATCGATGCATGTATCGAAAATTCCACCTACCAGAATGTTGGAAAAGAAAATTTAAATATCGTTTTCACTTCAATCCACGGAACAACGTATACTACAGTTCCGAAAGCACTGGAAAAAGCGGGGTTCAAAAAAATAGACCTGGTCAAAGAACAGATGATTCCAAGCGGAAATTTCACTACCGTTGAATCTCCTAATCCGGAAGAGCCTGCAGCACTGGAAATGGCTATGGATCTTGCAAAAATTACAAATGCCGACATCGTTATCGGGACCGATCCGGATGGTGACAGGTTAGGAATTGCCGTACGAAATTTAGATGGAGAAATGCAGTTGCTCAACGGTAACCAAACCAATACGATCCTTACATATTATATTTTAAATGAATGGAGAAAACTGGGGAAAATTACCGGAAAAGAATTCATAGGTTCTACCATCGTAACTTCAGATATTTTCTTTGATATTGCCCAAAAATTTGGCGTTGCATGTAAAGCGGGCCTTACAGGATTCAAATGGATCGGGAAAATGATCCGTGAAGCCGAGGGAAAAGAAAAATTTGTATGTGGGGGTGAAGAAAGTTTCGGATTTATGACCGGGGATTTTGTTCGCGATAAAGATTCTTGCGGCAGTATTGTTTTAGCCTGTGAAATTGCAGCATGGTGTAAAGCCAATGGAAGAACGATGTATCAATACATGATTGAGATCTACCAGGAAACCGGAATGTATTATGAAGGATTGGTGAATCTTGTAAGAAAAGGAAGAGACGGTGCTGAAGAAATTCAGAATATGATGAAAAACTTCCGCGAAAATCCGCCAAAAGAATTGGCCGGCTCTTTAGTGGAAGAAGTTAAAGATTTCAAGGAGCAGACCAATTTCGTGGTTTCAAAGAATGAAAAACTGATCATGAATGATATTCCGAAATCCAATGTGCTGATCTATTATACTCAGGACGGAACCAAAGTTTGTGTAAGGCCTTCAGGAACAGAGCCTAAAATCAAATTTTATATTTCGGTAAAAGATTCCATAACATCTGAGGCAGATTTCAGAAGCAAACTGACCTCATTGGAACAGAAAATAGAACAGGTAAAAACAGATTTACAGTTAACATAAAGAAATGAGTTATAAGTTTTGAGTTATGAATTATGAGTAAAAGTATTATTGGGAATAAAAGTTTTGAGTTCGCAATAAAAATTGTATATTTTTACAAAAAATTTAGTTTAGAAAAGAAGGAATTTGTAATTTCTAAGCAGGTTTTACGCTCTGGAACATCTATTGGTGCGAATGTTCGTGAAGCTTTAAATGCTCAAAGTAAAATGGATTTTATTCATAAATTATCCATTTCACAAAAAGAATGTGATGAGACTATCTACTGGCTTGAACTTTTATTTGTAACTGATTATATTTCAAAAGAAGAATTTGAAAGTTTAAAAAATCCAGCTGTGGAAATTTTAAAAATAATCAGAAGCATTATTATAACGACTAAGAATAAAACTCATAACTCATAATTAATAACTTATAACAATATAAAATAACATAATAAAAAAATAAAGTGAAAGTTTCAAAATTAGCGGCGAACCTGATCGGTTCTGAAATTGTAAAAATTGGTAATGAAGTAAATGAATTAAAAGCAAAAGGTGCAGAAATAGCCAATCTTACCATTGGTGATCTGAATTCTAATATCTACCCGATACCTGCAAAGTTGAAGGAAGAGATTCAGAAAGCTTATCAGAATAACCTGACAAATTATCCGCCTGCAAACGGACTTTTATCTTTAAGAAAAGAAGTTTCCAGAGACTTGAAAAACAGATGGAATCTTGATTATTCTGCTAATGATATCCTGATTACGGCAGGTTCAAGACCTTTAATTTATGCGGTTTACAAAACAATTGTAGACGAAGGTGATAAAGTAATTTACCCTACACCATCATGGAATAACAATCACTATGCTTATCTTACTTCAGCAGATGCTGTAGAAGTAAAAACAACTCCTGAAAATAATTTCCTGCCTACCGCTGCCGATTTAAAACCACACCTGGACGGAGCCGTTCTTTTAGCGCTTTGTTCACCGTTAAACCCTACGGGGACAATGTTTACTAAAGAGCAGTTATCAGATATATGCGAATTGGTTATAGCCGAAAACAAAAAAAGAGGGGCGGATGAAAAGCCGTTATACCTGATGTATGACCAGATTTACTCTAATCTTACTTTTGGAGCCAAACATTTCGATCCGGTTTCACTTTTCCCTGAAATGAAAGACTACACGATTTACATCGACGGTATTTCCAAATGCCTTGCTGCAACAGGAGTTCGTGTAGGATGGGGATTCGGGCCGACTCATATTATCGATAAAATGAAAGCCCTTCTTACCCACGTTGGAGCTTGGGCGCCAAAACCTGAGCAGGAAGCAACAGCAAAATTCTTTGAAACATCTGAAAACGTAGATACTTTCGTTGATGATTTTAAAGGAAAGCTTGAAGCCAGTTTAAAAGTTCTTCACAACGGAATCCAGACTTTAAAAGGAAAAGGTCTGGCAGTTGAAAGCATCGAACCGATGGGAGCACTTTATCTTACCATCAAATTAGATTACATCGGAAAAACAAAACCGGACAGAACAGTTATTGAAAACTCTTCAGATCTGGTATTCTATCTGATCAACGATGCCGGAGTTGCATTAGTACCATTCTCAGCTTTCGGAGAAGAAAAATCTGAGCCTTGGTTCCGCGCTTCAGTAGGTGGATTAGACATCAACGAAATTGAAGTAATGATGCCGAAGCTGGAAAATGCTTTAAATAATCTTAAATAATACTTAAAGTTATAAATTATGAGTTATAAGTTATGAGTTATAAGTTATGAGTGAAAGTATTGTTGGGAAAAAGAGTTTTGAATTTGCTGTACAAATTGTCAATTTTTATAAAAAATTGAGTGTAGAGAAGAAAGAATATATTTTATCCAAACAAATTATACGCTCGGGGACTTCTGTAGGAGCTAATGTTAGAGAAGCTTTAAACGCTCAAAGTAAAATGGACTTATTTGCTACTAACTATATTTCAAAAGAAGAATTTGAAGATTTAAAAAATCCGGCAACAGAGATTTTAAAAATAATCAGGAGCATTATTATAACGACTAAGAGTAAAAACTCATAACTTATAACTCATAACTATCTACATGAAAATTATCGCTGTCATTCCTGCCCGTTACGAAGCAAGCCGTTTTCCTGCAAAGCTGATGCAGATGCTTGGAGAAAAAACTGTTATCAGCACAACATATCAAAACGTTGAGGAAACAGGTTTGTTTGATGAAGTTTTTGTCGCTACGGATTCTGAAATTATTTATGATGAAATCGTTAGTAATGGTGGAAAAGCCGTAATGACCGGGCAACATGAAACCGGAAGTGACAGGATTGCTGAAGCCGTTCAGAATATTGATTGTGATATTGTGATCAATGTTCAGGGAGATGAACCTTTCCTGAAACTGGAACCGTTGAAACAACTGATAGAAGTTTTCAAAGAAGATGATAACCAGGAAATTTCTTTGGCTTCCTTAAAAATAAAACTGACGGAAAAAGAAGAGATTGAAAATCCGAATAATGTGAAAGTGATTACTGATAATAACGGATTTGCCTTATATTTCAGCCGTTCCGTTATTCCTTTTCACAGGGAGGTTTCTTATGATATAAGCTATTTTAAACATATCGGAGTGTACGCATTCCGGAAACATGCTTTATTACAGTTTTCAAAACTGGAAATGAAGCCACTCGAAATTTCGGAAAAAATAGAATGTATCCGCTACCTTGAATATGGTATGAAAATCAAGATGATAGAAACCAATTTTATCGGGGTCGGAATTGATACACCGGAAGATCTTGAAAAAGCAAGAAAGCTGATAGGTTAAATGTAGTTTACGATGTAACGAATTTGCAATTATCAGAACCACCTTTATCATATTATTAACAAAAGAATTCATTACAAAACCTTATATTTGAATTTATAAATTGATTGAATGAAGAAATTACTTTTAGTGTTCGTCATGGTCTTTTCGCAAATATCTTTTGCCCAGACTGCAAAAGAAATTATAGATAAAAATATTGAATTATCCGGAGGATTAACGAATTGGAAGCTTTTAAATTCAGTATTACTTCAAGGGAAAGTAATTCTTGGAATTAAAGATGAATATCCTATAAAAATTTACCAGCAACGCCCGAATCTTACCAAAACAGTCCTTACCATCAACAATAAAGAAACAGCTATTGAAGGATATGATGGAAACAAAGGTTACGGAATGAATTACGGTAATAATAAACTTCAGGAGTATCCTGATTATATTCCGGAAAGTTTTGATAATGATTTTATCGATTGGGAAAACAAAGGTTTTGAGGCTAAATATCTGGGAAAAGAAAAAGTAGGAGACATTTATTGTCATAAAGTTGAGCTTACCAAAAATGTGAATAAAAACCTGTATTATTTCGATACCAAAACTTATATGCTTTTAAAAGAAGTTAAAAAGGATGAAACACTGAATTATTTCGATTACAAAAAAGTAGGAAATCTGGTAATGCCTTTCAGAATAGAATCTGCAAGTCCCAAAAAAGATGGTGATTATGTAATGCTGATCAATAAAATAGACATTAATAAAGTATTTCCTGCCAATACATTTAAATTTTAATTGCAGAAATAATCGCGGCAATCCCGCAAATAAAAATAATACTAATGAAAAAGTTTTTTTTACTGCTGCTTTCTTTTATAGCTTTTTTTAACAGCTGTGCCCAAAAGAAAAGTGAATTGTCTAAAGCTAAAACCAAAGAACTTATGGGAAAAACGATATATGACTTCAAAGTGGAAAGCCTTGATGGTAAGGAGATTAACTTTGCAGATTTTAAAGGAAAGAAAATTCTTATTGTAAATACAGCTTCTGAATGTGGTTTTACCCCACAATATGCTGATCTTGAAAAAGTGTATGAAGAATATAAGGATAAATTGGTGGTAGTAGGGTTTCCTGCCAATAACTTTGGTGGCCAGGAACCGGGAACCAATACCGAAATCGGTGCATTTTGCCAGAAAAACTACGGAGTAACATTTCCTTTGGCAGCAAAAGTTTCTGTAAAAGGGGATGACACGGCGCCTATCTTCAAATACCTGACCGAAAAAGAATTAAACGGAGTGAAAAACACAACAATCCTTTGGAACTTCACTAAATTTTTAATCGATGAAAACGGAAAACTTGTTGATACTTTTGTAAGTACAACAAAACCTACAGATCAAGCGATTACAAAATATTTGAAATAAGAATTAATAAAATTCAAAGCTTCGGCTTTATTCAGCAAGGCACTGTTACAAAAGTATCAAATGTCACGCTGAATGAAGTCGAGGTTTTTTTTGATGGGTAATTTTGAGTTATGAATTATGAGTTATGAGTTATGAATTATAAGTTATAAAAATGCTGTCATAACCTCAGATATCCTCAAACCTCTCAACTCTCAACCCTCAACTTTCTTCTCAGCAAAGCAGAAAATATTCCCGAGTTTTATACTGGAATAGCCGTAGCTTTTAATTTTTGAAGAATTGATCATTGCTTTTGCCAGCACTTCGGTAGGAAGGGGTTTCTGGCTTTCCAGAAGGCCTAATTTATTGGCAAATTTAATCACTCTGCTTCCTAAAACTTCTCCGGTTCTGTCGGAATCTTTTCTTTCCAGCATACCGGGTTTGAAAATCGTGATTTTATTGAAGTGCAGCTGCTTTACGGCTTCTTCCAACTCACCTTTCATTTTTGAATAAAAGATTTTAGATTTCGGGCTGGCTCCGTAAGCAGAAACCAGGATATAATCATCCACTTCATTTTCTTTAGCGGCTTTTGCAAACTCATACTGATAATCGAAATCGACCCTTTTCTGCGCTTCCTTACTTCCTGCAGTCTTTAAAGTGGTTCCGAGACAGGAAAAAGCAACATCACCTCTTACAGAATCTTTCCATTCCTCAGGCTTTTCAAAATCCACTACATGAACATTAAGTTTATCATTTTGAATATCCAAAGGCTTCCTCACAAAAATATCTACCTTTTCGAAGTCTTTATCATTAAGTAACTGGCTGACCAGATCTTTACCTGTGGCACCTGTGGCACCGATTACAAGAGCTTTCATAATAAATGTGATTAGTTGTGACGGTTAACTTATGTTTTCCTTTTCTAAATTTACTAAATTTGAAGCTAATGAAAAAGATGTTTTAAAAAGATTAAAAGATTAAAAGATTAAAAGATTAAAAGATTAAAAGATTAAAAGATTAAAAGATTAAAAGATTAAAAG